>NZ_CP091716.1:5457500-6057500 GCF_022009635.1 Variovorax paradoxus | reverse complement strand
CCGCCTGCGCGGGGTGGAAGGCGAAGTAGACGTTCGGCTCGATCACGTCGCGCAGCTCGCCGCGCTCGAAGTACTCGATGGCGCCTTCGCGCAGCGTGAACATCTCGGGCGTCTCGGGCCGTGCGCTGGTGCCCAGCAGGGCGAGCCCGGCGATGCGCTCGGGCGCCTGGCGGGCCGCTTCCATCGCGACCATGCCGCCCATCGATGCGCCGCACAGCACCAGCGGCCCGTGGTTGTCGCGCAGCACGGCGGCGGCCATGCCCTCGATGGTGCCGTTGTGCCGCTGGGCGTCGCTCACGCGGGTGTTGAAGGCTTGGGGAAGGGCGGGGATTTGGGCTTCCCAGATGCGCTCGTCGCAGGCGAGGCCGGGCAGCAGGACTAGATTTGGCATGGATGGATTCTGCGCGATCATGGCCACCGGCGTAACGTCATAGGCTTCATGGCCAGCAGCCATGGCAGCCTCCGCTCGACATACTTTGCGGTCCATGTCGAAGGACCCCGAAAAATGAATCTGGTCGAACGCGTGCAGTCCATCCTGCTCAAGCCCAAGGCAACCTGGCCGGTGATCGATGCCGAGCCTGCCGACCCCGCATCGCTCTACAAGAACTACGTGATGATCCTTGCGCTGATACCGGCGGTGGCGGGCTTCATCGGCCTGTCGCTGATCGGCATCGGCGCCTTCGGCATCAGCTTTCGCGTGCCGATCGTCTCGGGGCTCGCGCACATGGTCGTGGGCTATGTGCTCTCGCTGGTGATGGTGTTCGTGCTCGCGCTCATCATCGACGCGATGGCGCCCACGTTCGAGGGCACGAAGAGCCAGATCGGCGCGCTCAAGCTGTCGGCCTATGCCAGCACGGCGGCCTTCGTGGGCGGCATCTTCAGCCTGCTGCCGTCGCTGTCGATCATCGGCGCGCTGGCGGCGCTCTACGGCATCTACCTGCTCTACACCGGTCTGCCGGTGCTCATGCGCTGCCCGCCCGACAAGGCGGTGGCGTATACGGCCGTGGTGGTGGTGTGCGCCATCGTCGGCGGCTGCATCATCGGCTGGGTGCTGGCGCTGCTCACGCCGTCGCCCATGCGACTGGGCGCGGCCTCGCCCGCCGACGCGGTGGCGGTCTTGCAACAGCTGGTGGCGGCAAAAGCCTGAGCCGTCACGCCCAGCGTGGAAAATGGGCGCAATGCCGACGCCCAAACCCGACTCCACCACCGACCTGATCCTCATCCGCCACGGCGAGACCGCCTGGAACCGCGAACTGCGCTTCCAGGGCCATGCCGACGTTCCGCTCAACGACATCGGCCATGAGCAGGCCCGCCGCCTCGGCCTGCGGCTGGCCAGCGAGACCGCGGTGCAGCACATCCTGAGCAGCGACCTCATGCGCGCGCAGCAGACCGCGGCGCCGGGCGCGCAGCAGCTGGCGCTGCCGGTGGTCACATCGGCATCCCTGCGCGAGCAGTTCTTCGGCGTGGCCGAGGGCCTGCGCTCCGACGAGATCCAGAGCCGGCACCCGCGCGCCTGGGAAGAATGGCTGGAGTTCCGCGAAGACCACGCCATGCCCGAGGGCGAAACGGCGCGCGAATTCCACACCCGCATCGTCGCGGCGCTGGCAGCCGTCGCGGCCGAGTACAAGGGGCAGCACCTGATCGTCGTCACCCACGGCGGCGTGCTCGACATGGTGTGGCGCACCGCGCGCGGCCTGAGCCTGAGCGGACCGCGCCGCAGCGAGATTCCCAACGCGGGCTTCAACCGCATTCGCATCGCCGACCCCGCGAGGCCCGAAGAGATCGAGATCGTCGACTGGGCCGACACGCGGCATCTGGCCGACCTGCCGCCGCAGCCGACCTACGACCAGACGCGGCACCTGAAGAACAAGGACTGAGCGCCCCGCCCGGCGCTTCAGTCCCTCAGGAGCCGGCCCAGCCCCAGCCGCTCGTAGACGGCGGCCGTCTGCCGGCGCAGGCGCAGCGATTCCGGCTGGCCGTTGAGCTGCTGCTGCAGGATGGCCTGCGCCCCGGTCAGCGAAGCCTCCGTGCCCGTGCGCACCAACGCCGCCAGGTAGAGCTGCTCGAACAGGTCGCGCTGTGCATGGCTGCCGCCGATCTCGATCATGCGCGGCAGGGCCGTGCCCAACCCCTCGATGGCCGCAGCGAGATCGCCGCGTGCATGCGCCACCAGCCCGTGCGCGGCCGGCACGCAGACGCGCTGCCAGGCGGCGCGCGTCGATGGCGGCGCGCCGGGCGCGAAGGCCTCGATGTTGCGCAGCAGCACATCGGCCTCGGGCCTGTCGGCGCGCGCAAGGCCGTAGAGGTACTGCAGGTCGAGAAAAGGCAGCACATGATCGGCCTGCCGCTGCAGCAGGTAGGCCGCCACGTCGTCCCAGCGGGAGCCGACGTCGATGCCCGCAAGCTCCAGCCGGGCCAGCAGCGACACGGCGCCGATCTGGTCCTGCGAGTAGTCCTTGACCACGCCCCAGGCGTGCCGGTCGTACACCGCGAGCGCCTCGGCGTCGTGGCCCAGGTCGATCAGGAACAGCGCCACGTGCCACCAGTTGTGCGTGACCATGAACGAGTTGAGCCCGGTCCAGGTGTCGCTCACGCTCTTCATGAAGGCCAGCCCCTCGGCGAGCCGGCCTTCGGTGAGCATCACGTGCGCTAGCGCATGGTGCGCCCACGGCTCCTTGCGGCACATGCCGATGGCATGGCGCGCGCTGGCCTCGGCCTCGCGCATCAGGTGGCACTGCTCATAGCCGAAGGCGGCCATGCCGTGCACGTAGGGCACGTCCGCCGCATGCGGCAGCACGGCCAGCGCCAGCCGCAGCATGCCGGGGCAGTCGCCGGTGTTGAAGCAGTGGTACTGGCCGAGCTTGACCGACACCAGGTCGCGCGGATGTTCGCGCGCCTGCTCGGCGTGCAGCGCGATGGCGGCGGCGATCTCTCCCCGCGCCCAGGCCTCGATGGCCGCGATGTAGCGCCGCTCGCGCGGCGTGGCGCGTGCGGCGCCGGCCAGTGCCTTGTCGAGGAAAGGCCGCGCATTGGCCACTGCCTCGCGCGATTCCGCGAACAGGTGCAGCGTGGCGCAGTAGGCCTGCACGATGGGGCTCGCGTCGGCATCGGCCGCTGCCAGCAGGTTGACGGCGCGGGCCTCCGTCGAGATGAAGCCCATGACGAAGTCGTCGACCAGCGGCAGGCTGGCGGGGTCGTCGAGGGTGAGGGGGGTGCCGAGGCTGTCGGCGAGGGATTTTCCGGAGGGCATGGCGGCATGGTGCCATGCCCCCGGCGATGCTTCAACGACTCAGACGCCGGCCTGCTGGTGCCGGTACTCCTGCGTCTGGCCGCCGTAGCCGTAGGCCGCGGCGCGCGCGTCGATCACGTGGATGTAAGAGACCTCGTGCAGATCGGGCCGGATCTTCGCCATGGCCGCATGCACCTCGCGCAGGTAACGTGCCTTCTCGGCCTTGGTGTTGGTCTCGTCGGTGACGCTGATGTCCAGGTGAAAGGCCGACTTGCCGAGCGCCACCAGCGACTGGCCGCCGATGAACCAGGTGTCGGCGGCGATGTACTGCACCGTGATGGCGATGACCGGCAATTGCTTGCCCAGCACGCTCTGCGTGAGCTCGGCGACCGTGTCGACGGTCTTGCGGGTGAGAGCGGCGTCGGGTTCGCCGGAGAGGTGGACGACGATATGGGGCATGGCGGACTCCTGTATGAATGAGTGGTCGATGGGGTGATTTTGGGAGTCGCATGACCATCGGAAAAGCGGGAAGATATGATGGAATTCATCGGTTAAACGGATGGATTGATCATGCAGGGATTCGACCTCGAACAGCTTCGCACCCTTGCCGCGGTGATCGACGCAGGCAGCCTCACGGCGGCCGCGCCGCGCGTGTTTCTTTCGCAGTCGTCGGTCAGCGAGCAGATACGCAAGCTCGAAGAAAGGGCGGGCCAATCGCTGCTCACGCGCAGCAAGGCCGGCGTGTCGCCCACCGAGGCGGGCACGCGGCTGCTGGCCTATGCGCAGCGCATCCTGGCGCTCAGCGACGAGGCCTTTCGCGACATGCACGGCGAAACGCTGCAAGGGGAATTGCGCCTTGCCGTCACCGACTACTTCCGCCCCGCCGACCTGACGCGCCTGCTGGGCCGGCTCGGCGAAAGCTACCCGCGCGTGCGCCTGCACGTGAGCATCCTGAAAAGCGACGAGCTGCGCGCCGCCTATGCGCGGGGTGACTTCGACGTGGGCCTGGGGATGAACATCACGGGTGTCTCCGCTCCGGAACCGCGCGCGTCGGTGCTCCGGCGCGAGTCGCTGGCGTGGCTCGGCGCCACGGGCATGCGGCTCGTGCGCGGCGAGCCGGTGCGGCTGCTGGTGCTGCCCGACACCTGTTCGCTGCACCAGTTCACCGTCGCGCTGTTGCGGCGGCGGCGCGTGGCGTACTCGCTCGCGCATGTGGCGTCGGGCGTGGCGGGGTTGCAGTCGGCGCTCGCTGCGGGGCTGGGTGTAGCCTGCCTCAACGAATCCGCCGTCAGCGAGGGCGTGTCGCGGCTCGCCACGCCGCACGGGCTGCCGGCGCTGCCGAAGGTGGCGTTCCAGTTCCTGCCGGCACGGCGAGGGGAGACCGCGTTCGTCTCCAAGGCCCGGGAGCTGCTGGCGTCGCATCTTGCGTGAGACGCTATCGTTCACGCAAAGGAGCAGCAGCCATGACGACGACTGACCTCGCCAGCGTCTACCGCAGCTACATCGCCTGCCTCAATGCACGGGACTGGCCGAGCCTGGGCCGCTTCGTTCACGACGAGGTGAAGCACAACGGCCGGCCGCTCGGACTGCCGGGCTATCTCGAAATGCTGGAGCAGGACTACGCAGCGATTCCGGATCTCTTCTTTCGCATCGAGCTGCTCGTTGCCGAGCCGCCCCGCGTGGCCAGCCGGCTGCGGTTCGACTGCGCGCCGAAGGGCAGTTTTCTCGGCCTGCCAGTGAACGGAAGAACCGTCTCGTTTGCCGAGAACGTGTTCTACGAATTCAGGGACGCGAAGATCGTGGAGGTGTGGTCGATCCTCGACAAGGGCGCCATCGAGGAGCAACTCCAGAAGGGCGGCAGCGCGGCGGTCTGAGGCCGGCTCCGCACCGGGCTCGCTCCGGGCTCAGTGGCACCCTTCGGCCACCGCGCGAAACACGTCGATCGTTTCCGCCTCGTCCTGCTGCGAGCCGTAGTCGCTGAGCTTCACCACGACGGTGTGGCGTCCGGGGTTGACGTAGACATACTGGCCGTAGACGCCGATCGCGCTGTAGTCGCGGTTCTTTTCATGGCCGGGCGGGTGCCACCACAGTGCCGCGTACATCCAGCCCGGTTCCGCCTCGGCCACCGGGGTGGTGATGCGGGTCATCCATTCGGGCGAGATCAATGCGCGCTCGCCGGGCTTGCCGCCCGCGAGCGCCAGCAGGCCGAGCTTGGCGAAGTCGCGCGGCGTGGCGTTCAGGTTGCCGAAGCCGCGCTCGAGGCCGTTCGCATGATCGAGGTTCCAGCTCGCCTCGTCCTGCGCGCCGAGCGGCTGCCACAGCCGGCGTTCGAGCACCTTCGCCAGCGGCTCGCCTTCCAGCCGTGCCACGATCATCGACAGGTACTGGGCGTCGATGCTGCGGTAGTCGGAGCGCGTTCCAGGTGCGAAGGCGAGCGCTCGGTTCCTCATCATGTAGCGAGGCAGGTCGCTCGTCACCTGCATGCCGGCGACGCCGGTGAAGGGCTTGTATTCCGAGTAGTCCTCGGTCACGTCGATGCCGCTCTTCATGTCGAGCAGGTCGCGCACGGTGATCTCGTCGAACTTGCCGCCGGCGGCGAACTCGGGCAACACCGCCACGAGCTTCGTGTCCTCGGACAGCTTGCCTTCGGCGACCAGCTGCCCGACGAGCAGGCCCACGACGGACTTGGCGATGGACCATGAAGACTCGCGCGCCGTCTTCTTGCCAGGCTCGCTGTACCACTCGTTCACCAGGGTGCCACGGCACATCACGAGGAATGCATTGGTCCGGGTCTCCTGAAGCACGCTCACGATGTCCGTGTTGTTGCCTTTCCAGGGCACCGTCTTGGCAAGAGGCTGCAACCGCTCGGGAATCGGGCGTGGTTGCGACGAGGCGGCGATCATGCGGGTGTCGTACAGCGCCTCTACTTCCGATCTCGGCGTGAACAGAAACCGCAGGAGGAACACCGGGTCCTTCATGTCGATGGCCGCCGTGAAGCCGAAGCCACCGGCGATCACGAGCAGTACGGCCACCGCGGCGACGAACCCCGGCCTGCGGCCCCGGGGCCTGGATGCCGCCGCGGTTGAAGTACCCATGCGAGCGTCCCTTCTTGATGTGATGCACTCAGCATGGGATTTTCTCGCAGCCGCGGCCCGCGTCTTTCGACGCCGTCGCTCAAGCCGCTTTCGCTCGCGCCTGGATCATCTTCCAGCCGTTGCCCGACGGGTCGCGAAAGCCGGCGTCCACGCTGCCGTAGCGCTCCATCGGCTCCTGGGTGAACTCCACGCCCAGCTTGCGCATCCGCTCATAGGCCGCGCGGCAGTCGGTCACATTCAGCACCAGCGCCGGCATCGCGCCCTTGGCCACCATGGCGCGCAGCGTCTGGGCCGTCGCTTCGTCGTGTACCGGCGGCCCGGGGGTGAACAGGCCCAGCTCGAACGACGGCTGCTCCGGGTGCTGCACCGTGAGCCAGCGGTAGGCCCCGTTGCCAACGTCCGCCTGCACGCGGAACCCGAGCTTTTCCACATAGAACGCCAGCGCCTCGTCCTGGTCGTTCACGTACACACCTACCACACCGATACCTTGACTCATCGCGTCTCCTTGGTTGAAAGCCGTTTTGTACCGTTCGCCGCGCGGCGGCGCTTCTCCGAAACTGCTTCGATGAGATCGGGCCGCTGCGCGGCCTTGAGAACGCAGGCCGGCATGTGCTCGAGCTGCCGCGCCGCGGCCTGCAGGCGCGGGCGCAGCGTGCTGGGGCTTTCTCCCGTGATGTCGCGGAAAGTGCGCCCGAAGGTGCCCAGGCTTTCCCACCCGGTGGCGAAGGCGATCTCGGTGATGGACAGGTCGGTGTCGCCCAGGAGCGCCGTCGCGCGCTCGATGCGCCGCGTCAGCAGATAGCGGTGCGGTGGCATGCCGAAGGCCTGCTTGAAGGAGCGCGCGAAGTGGGCTTCGGAGACACCACTTACCGCGGCCAGGCGCTGCACCGGCCAGGCTTCGTGCGAAGCGGCATCGATGCGGTCCTTCGCGCGCAGCAGGCGGCGAAGGAGCTGAGGGTCCTGCATGGGGACGCCTTCAGCCTGTGCGGGAGGCGGGGCGCGGGAGTCTTTGCGGGAGGGCATGGCAAGAGCGCCGGAGATGGGGGGCGTACGGCGAGCTTAGCTGGCTTCGCCGTCCGCCGAATCATGACGCCTGCCCCTGGAGGTTCAGGCTGCCGGCTGCGGGCGATATACCGTCTCGCCGTTGCCTCGCGGCAGCAAGCCCGGCCTGCCGGGCAGCTCGGCCAGCGACGCAGCCACCGCGAGCGCTCGGTCGCGCTGGCGGGCATCCTCGGGGTCGTGCGACCTGTCCGCCTTCTCGACCGTCGCCAGCAACTGGCGCACGTCCGACACGCGCTTGCGCTCGAGCGGGGTCGTGGTGTCTGATTCCAGCTTGCCCATGAGGTAGCGCTGCACGCGGGTCGATTCGCGCGCGGACTGCTCGACCGTCGCGCTGGTGCGCGCGCCGTCCTTGTAGGCGATGTCGGCGGACGCCTTGGCCTGGTCGTCGATCCGCACGTACTCGTAGAACTGCGATTCCTTCGACGCCGTGAGAAGCAGCGACACACCCGGCGACAGCGCCCGGTGAAAGCTGGCGCTCAGTTGCGCCTGCTGGTCCTGGTGGATGTTGCGGTTGCGCGGGTCCTTGCCCGTCACGCTGGTGCTCTGCGAGAGCTTGTACGAGAAGGTGTCGACTTCCTCCGGCCGCATCGGGTTCGACGAGTTCGGGGTCTGCACCATCGACGCATTGAAGTCGGCCAGGCCGCTCAGCAGGCTGTGGTCGCCCGCGTTCAGCGCGATCACGCCCGGCGCCTCGCGTCCCGCGACGGGTGCCGTCACGCCGTAGTTGCTGTTCATCTGCGAGAACGCATCCTTGAACATCGACACCAGCACTGCGTCGCCCCGGCCCCGGCTGCCGGCGGCATCGACCTGCTGCAGGTAGCGCGTCATGGCCTGTGCCTGCTGCGTGGAGTTTCCGAGGATGGTCGGGTTCGAGAGGTCGACGTCCACCTTCACCGTGCCCGACGGGCCCGTCGCGTTCACCGACCGCGACTTCGCGTCGGCATGGAACTCGAGGGTGTTGATGGCGCCCTTGCCATCGGCCTTGATGCTGGCCTTGAAGTCGATCGACGACAGCACCGCCGGATCGAACTTGGTGAGGCCGCCGAGCGCCAGGCGCGGCGGAAAGGCGCTCAGGCCGTCGATGGCTTCCTGGAAAGCGCCCGAAAGCTGGGTCAGCGCCTTGCTCTCGGCTTCGGTGAGTTCGCCGCCGGAGACCTTGATCTGCACCGCCATGCCGTCGTCCTGGCTGCCCAGGCTGAGTTCGACGGTGGCGCCGCTGGCCGTGCGGATCGACAGCTTGATCTGGTTTTCCGCGTCGGCATGCAGTGTCGAGCCGCCGATGCCCTGGGCCGACAGCGTCACCGACTGCGAGAAGTCGCCGGCGTCCGTGCCGAATCGCTTGAGCATCGCGGCGCCCAGCCCGCTGAATCGCGCGCCGGCCGGGGCGTAGACGAAGTTGCCCGCCATCAGCGAGGAGATCGCATCGGCGGGGTTCTGCTCCCAGGTGGGTGCCGCGGCCGCGCGGCCGGACATGGCATAGGTCCGCACATCGGCCGACGTGGCCGATTGCCCGATGCTCACCGAAACGGCCGGCGTGGCGGTTGCCGCGGTGTCCGTGGGCGCCGGCAGGCTGCCGGTGCGCCATGCGGTCGTCGCGCCGGACGTCACCAGGGGACTGACAGTGGTCGGAGTGACGATCAATCCAGGCTCCTATCGAAAAAAGAAGACGCCCGATGTCCGGGCAATCTTCTTTATCGGCAGGTTCGCCGGTTCTTGAAGGCTTCAGCTGTTTGCGTGTGGCGGCTCGGGCCAGGGCCGCTGCGCTTCGCGGATCTGCTCGAAGGCGCGCGAAACGCGAAGCACGCCCAGATCGTCGAAGCGCTGCCCCGCAATCTGCAGTCCGATCGGCAGGCCCGAGGCCGAATACCCGCAGTTCACAGAAGCAGCCGGTTGCTCCGACATGTTGAACGGCACGGTGAAGCCGATGTGCTCCAGCGGACGCAAGGGGTCGTTGGTCGGCGAAGGCAGCTCTGCCGCCGCGGGCATGTTGGGCGAGACGGGCGAGATCACGTAGTCGAAGCGCGCGCATGCGCTGACGGCCGCCACGCGCGTCGCATGGAACTGGCTGAAGCCGCGGAACACATGCTCGCCGCTGAACTCGGCCGCGCTCTCGGCCCATTCGCGGATGTAGGGCAGCACCTTGGCGCGCTGGTCGGCGCGCAGCCCTTTCATGTCCACGAGCGAGCGCATGCGCCACAGGTGGTCCATGCCGTCGAGCATGGCTTGCGACATGAACGGCTGCATGGGCTCGACGACCGCGCCGGCCTTCTCGAACAGCCGCGCCGCGTGTTCGACGGCGGTCTGTATCTCCGGCTCGACCGCGAGCCCGCAGCCCGCGTCGAGCAGCAGCCCGATGCGCAGGCCGCGCAGATGGTCGGGCGGCACGTCGAAGGCGGCCCAGTCGATGTCCTGCGCGGGCAGGCTCATGCTGTCGCGCGCATCGGGCCTGGCCAGCGCCTGCATCATCAGCGCGGCGTCGCCCACGGTGCGAGTCATGGGGCCGGCCGCGCGGCCCATGTAGGGTGGATCGATCGGGATGCGGCCCAGGCTCGGCTTGAGCGTGAAGATGCCGCACCAGCTGGCCGGCAGGCGCAGCGAGCCGCCGATGTCGGTGCCCAGGTGCAGCGGGCCGTAGCCCGCGGCGGCCGCGGCGCCGGCGCCCGCGCTGGAGCCGCCCGGCGTGAGCCGCGGGTCCCAGGGGTTGCGTGCCAGCGTGTGAAAGCTGGAAAGGCCCGACGACAACATGCCGTAGTCGGGCATGGTGGTCTTGCTGACGATCACCGCGCCCGCTTCCTTCAGGCGCGCGGCCGGCGGTGCGTCGGCCGCGGCGGGCGGCAGGTCGACCGCCGCGGTGCCGGCCGGCATCGGGTCGCCGCGCGTGGCGATGTTCTCCTTGATGGTCGTCGGCACACCGTCGAGCGGGCCGTACGCATCGCCGCGCTGCCAGCGCGCCTCCGATGCACGCGCCTGCTCGAGCGCGGCCTCGGGCCTGAAGAGCCAGGTGGCCTGCAGATGCGGCTCCCAGCGCTCCATGTGCGCAATGACAGCCTGCGTGACCTCCACCGGCGAGAGCTTGCGGTCGCGGTAGGCCGCGGCAAGCTCCTGCGCGGTCAGGTCGTTCAGCCCCACGACAGCGCCGACAGGTCGTTCACGAAGATCGGGTTTTCCTTCCAGATGCCCTTGACGTTCTTCTTGGCCACGGTCGGGAACTGCGGCTGGTACAGGAAGCCGTTGGCCGCGTCGGTGGCCAGCATCTTCTGCGCGTCGCCCAGCAGCTTGTTGCGCTCCGCCGTGTTGGCGGTGGTCTTGATCTTGTCGAACAGCGTGTCGAAGGCCTTCGACTGGTAGCCCCAGTAGTAGTCCGACTTGGCGTAGTTGCCCAGGTCGAAGGGCTCGACGTGCGAGACGATCGACAGGTCGTAGTCCTTGTTGCCGTAGGTGCCGCTGAGCCACTGCGCCCATTCGACGTTCTGCACCTTCACCACGATGCCGATCTTGGCCAGCTCGGCCACGATCACCTCGCCGCCCTGGCGCGCGTAGGGTGGCGGCGGCAGCGTCATCTTGAGTTCGAGCGGCGTCTTCACGCCGGCCTCGGCCAGCAGCTTCTTGGCCTTCTCGATGTCGAAGGGGTTGATGCCGGTGGTGTCGACATAGCCCGCCGCGCCCGGCACGTAGTGGCTGCCGATGGGCACGCCGAAGCCGTCGGCCGCGCCTTCGATCACGGCCTTGCGGTCGATGGCGGCGAGGATGGCGCGGCGCACGCGCACGTCGTCCAGCGGCTTCTTGCGGTTGTTGATCGACAGGATGGTCTTGGCGCGCGAGCCGGCCAGGATCACCTGGAACTGCGGGTTCATCTTGAACTGCGGCACCACGCGCGTGCCGATGCGCGGGAACACGTCGATGTCGCCAGACAGCACGGCCGCGGCCTGCGCGGCGGTGTCGGAGATGAAGCGGAAGGTGACCTTGTTGATCTTGGCGGTGGCCGGGCTGCGGAAGCCCTCCCACTTGCTCAGCGTGATCGACGAGCCCTTGGCCCAGTTGTCGAGCTTGTAGGGGCCGGTGCCGACCGGCTTGGTGGCGTTGCCCTCGGCGCTCTTGGGCTCGACGATCACGGCCGTGGCCTGCCCCAGCACGAAGGGCAGGTCGGGGTCGATTTCCTTGTTGATGACCACCACGGTGTAGTCGTCGACGACCTGGGTGCTCAGGTTGGCGAAGGTGCGCTTGTCCTTGTTGGTGCTCTTCTCGCTGCCGGCGCGGTCGAACGAGAACTTGACCGCGGCCGCGTTGAAAGGCTCGCCGTTCTGGTACTTCACGCCGCGCTTGAGCTTGAAGGTGTAGGTCTTCAGGTCGGGCGAGACTTCCCAGCTGTCGGCCAGCAGCGGGGTGACGCTGCCGTCGGCGTTGATCTTGGTGAGCGTTTCCAGGATGTTGTACTGCACCACTTCCGCGATGGCGGCGGCGGCGCCGCTGGTGGGGTCCAGGCCCGGCGGCTCGAGCGCCATGCCGATCACGATGGCGTCCTTCCTGCCCTGCGCCATGCCGGCGAGCGGGGTGGCCAGCGCAACGGTGGCGCCAGCGGTGGTAAGGAGGGTGCGGCGGTTCAACATACGTGTGATCTCCGGAAAAACAAGCCAGGTTCGAATGACTGCTTCGGCGCGTGCCATGCCCCGAAGGGAGGCGCGACGCCGCGAAAGACACGACACGCAGCACGAAAGATGCCACGTGCGCAGCCGGTCATTCTCTCGCAGCCCGCGCGCCGCGGAGCGGCCCGCGGGGCGGTTTTTCCTCGGGACGTTCCCGTATGCCGGGGGCGGTCGGGCTCAGGCCCAGGACAGCGCCGCGATGTCGTTCACGAAGATCGGCGCGTCCTTCCACAGCCCGCGCAGGTTGCGCCCGGCGATGGTGATGAACTGCGGCTGGAACAGGAAGACATTGGCCGCGTCTTCCGCCAGCAGCCGCTGCGCGTCGCCGAGGTAGCGCAGGCGGTCGGCGGGGCGCGCCGCGTTGCGGGCCTTGTCGAACGCCTCGTTGAACCTGGCGGACTGGTAGCCCCAGTAGTACTCCGGCTTGGTGTAGTTCACCAGGTCGAAGGGCTCGACGTGCAGGATGAGCGAGAGGTCGTAGTTCTTGTTGCCGTAGGTGCCGCTGATCCACTGCGCCCACTCGACGTTCTGGATCTTCGCGACGATGCCGATCTTGGCGAGCTGCGCTGCGATCAGCTCGCCGCCCTGGCGCGCGTAGGGCGGGGGCGGCAGCACCAGTTCGAGCTCCAGCGGCGTCTTCACGCCGGCCTCGGCCAGCAGCTTCTTGGCCTTCTCGATGTTGTACGGGTTGACGCCGGTGGTGTCGACATAGCCGGGCAGGCCCGGCACGTAGTGGCTGCCGATGGGCACGCCGCGGCCGTCCACCGCCGCGTCGATCACGGCCTTGCGGTCGATGGCCGCCGAGATGGCGCGGCGCACGCGCACGTCGTCCAGCGGCTTGCGCTTGTTGTTGATGGCCAGGATGGTCTTGCCGAGCGAGGCGTTGAAGACGATCTGGAAGCGCTTGTCGTTCTGGAACTGCGACAGGCTGCGCGACACCGAGGCATGCGGGAACAGGTCGATGTCGTTCGACAGTAGCGCGGCGGTCTGCGCGGCCGGCTCGGAGATGAAGCGGAAGGTGGCCTTGCGGATCTGCACCGTGTCGGCGCCGCGCCAGCCGTCCCACTTGGCGAGCACGATGCTCGAGCCCTTGGCCCAGTTGTCGAGCCTGTAGGGGCCGGTGCCGACGGGCTTGGTGGCATTGGTCTCGACGCTCTTGGGCTCGACCAGGATGGCGGAGGCCTGGCCCAGCAGGAAGAGCAGGTCGGGCTCGATCTCCTTGTTGATCAGCACCACCGTGTGCTCGTCGACCACCTGCGTCGCGATGTTGGTGAAGGTGCGCTTGTCCTTGTTGGTGCTGTTGGCGGCTGCCGCGCGGTCGAACGAGAACTTCACGCTCTGCGCGTTGAAGGGCTCGCCGTTCTGGAACTTCACGCCGCGCCTGAGCTTGAAGGTGTAGGTCTTCAGGTCGGGCGAGACCTCCCAGCTCTCGGCCAGCAGCGGCGTGACGCCGCCGTCGGAGTTGATCTTGGTGAGCGTCTCGAACACGGTGTAGAGCACCACTTCCGCGATCTCGGCGCCGGCCTTGGCCGTGGGGTCCAGGCCCGTGGGCTCGAGCGTGAGGCCGATAACGAGCGCATCTTTTTTTCTTTGCGCCAGCGCGATGGTCGGCAGGGCCAGCGGTGTCAGGGCTGCGGCGCCGGTGGCGAGCAGGGTGCGTCGTTTGAGCATGAAGCGGTGTCCTCGGAACAGGGGGCAAGCATCATCCGCGAGGTGGCGGCCTTCGCGCAACCAGATGCTTATGACCGACTCATCCTAAGAACGACCGGCGACACGCCGGTGTCAGCCCGCTCAGGCCTGCAGCAGCGTGCCGCCGGCGGGTGTGCGCGGCACGGCTTCGAGCAGCGTGCGCGTGTAGGGATGCTGCGCATGCTGGAACAGCTCGCTGGGCTGGCCTTGCTCGACGATCTTGCCTTTCCACACCACGCAGACTTCGTCGCACAGGTGGTTGACCACCGCGAGGTCATGGCTGATGAGCAGGTAGCTGATGCCGAACTGCTGCTGCAGGTCCTGCATGAGGTTGAGCACCTGGGCCTGCACCGACACATCGAGCGCGCTCACGGGCTCGTCGGCCACGATGAGCTTGGGGCGCGTGATGAGCGCTCGTGCGATGGCGATGCGCTGGCGCTGGCCGCCCGAGAACTCGTGCGGGTACTTGTCCATGTCGGTGGTGCGCAGGCCGACGGCGGCAAGCGCTTCCGATGCGCGCTCGCGCTGCTCGGCGCGGCTGGTTTCGGCCAATGCCTCCAGGGGCTCGGCCACGATGCGTGCCACGGTCTGGCGCGGATCGAGCGAACCGTACGGGTCCTGGAACACCATCTGGAAGTCGCGCCGCGCGGTGCGCAGTTCGGCCTTGGGCAGCGTGTGCAGATCCCGGCCTTCGAGGCGAACGCTGCCGGAGGTGGGCGTGTCCAGTGCCATCACCAGGCGCGCGATGGTCGACTTGCCCGAGCCCGATTCGCCGACGATGCCCACGCTCTTGCCGGCCTGCACTTCGAAGCTCACGCCGTTGAGCGCCTTCACGGTGGGTGGCGGGCCGAACAGCTTTTCGCGCGGCAGCGCATAGTGGCGCACGAGGTCGGTGACCTGCAGCAGGGGAGGGGCAGCGGTCTTCTCGCTCATGGCGCGGCAGCGACTTCGGTCGCGATCTCTTCGAGGCGGATACAGCGCACCGCATGGTCGTGCGGCAGCATCGTCGCCGGCGGCCGCGTGGTGTGGCACGCATCGACGGTGTAGCTGCAGCGGCCCGCGAACGGGCAGCCCTTGGGCAGGTCGACCAGCTCGGGCACGCTGCCCTTGATGGTGGCCAGGCGCAGGCCGCGCGGCGCGCCGATGGCGGGGCGCGCGGCGAACAGGCCTTGCGTGTAGGGGTGGGCGCGGCGCGCGAACACGGCCTCGGTCGGGCCGCTCTCGACCACGCTGCCGCCGTACATCACGAGCATCTTCGACACGGTCTGGGCGATCACGCCCAGGTCGTGCGAGATCAAGATCAGCGCCATGCCGCGCTCGGCCACGAGACTCTGGATCAGCTCGAGGATCTGCTTCTGGATGGTGACGTCGAGCGCGGTGGTGGGCTCGTCGGCGATCAGCAGATCGGGCCCGCAAGCCAATGCCATCGCGATGCCGATGCGCTGCCTCTGGCCGCCGGAGAACTGGTGCGGATAGGCGTCGAGGCGTGAAGCCGCGTCGGGGATGCCCACGCGTTCGAGCAGCGCGAGCACTTCCTTGCGCGCATCGGCCTTCGAGAGACCGCGGTGCAGCCGCAGCGGCTCGCCGACCTGGCGTGCGATGGTGTGCACCGGGTTCAGCGCCGTCATCGGCTCCTGGAAGATCATGCCGATGCGGTTGCCGCGGATCTGGCACATGTCTTTTTCGTCGCGGCCGACCAGTTCGGTGCCGTCGAAGCGGATGCTGCCCGTGACCTTGGCGGTCGATGGCAAGAGGCCCATGAGCGACATCACGGTGATCGATTTGCCGCAGCCCGACTCGCCGACGATGCCCAGCGTCTCGCCGCGCTCCAGCGTGAAGTCGATGCCGCGTACCGCCTCGGCGGGGCCGCGCTGCGTCTGCAGTTCGATGTGCAGGTCCTTGACCTGAAGCAGTGGCATCTTGCTTACCTCGCCCGTGCAAGCCGTGGATCGAGCAGGTCGCGCAGCCCGTCGCCCAGCAGGTTCAGGCCGAGCACCGCGAACGCGATGGCCATGCCGGGGAACACCGCGAGCAGGGGCGACTGGAACATCATCGTCTGCGCTTCGCTGAGCATGCGGCCCCACGACGGCTGCGGCGGCTGCGTGCCCAGGCCGAGGTAGGAGAGCGCGGCCTCCGCGAGGATGGCGATGGCGAAGCGGATGGTGATCTGCACGATCAGCACGGCCGAGATGTTCGGCAGCACATGCTGCATGGTGATGGCGAACGAGCCCTTGCCGCAGGCGCGCGCGGCGGCCACGTACTCGCGCGACCAGATGGCATTGGCCGACGCGCGCGTGATGCGCGCGAAGGTCGGGATGTTGTAGATGCCGATGGCCACGATGGCATTCACGATGCCCGCGCCGAACACGGCGGTCAGCATGATGGCCGAAAGGATCGCGGGGAAGGCGAGCGAGAAGTCGGTCAGCCGCATGATGGCTTCCTCGACCCAGCCGCGCCGGGCGGCGGCGAGCAGGCCCAGGGCGGTGCCGACTACCAGGCCGATGCCCACCGCGATCACGCCCACCAGGATGGACGCGCGCGCACCCACCAGCAGCAGCGAGGCCACGTCGCGCCCGTAGGTGTCGGTGCCCAGCCAGTGCGAAGCCATCGGCGGCTTGAGCTTGTTGGCCATGTCCATGTCGTAGGGCGACCACGGCGTCCACACCAGCGAGACGGCGGCGGCCAGCAGCAGGAGCAGGGTGAGGATGCCGCCGAGCACGAAGCTGCGGTGATGCAGCGCGCGGCGCCAGAAGCCCGGCACCTTGAGCGCGGCGGCGCTGGGAGCGGTGATGCTGCTCATATGTCGCTGGCCTTGATGCGCGGGTCGATGACGGCGTAGAGCACGTCGACCACGAAATTCACGATGACGACCATGGCCGCCAGCAGCATCACGCAGTTGCGCACCACGATCAGGTCGCGGTTGCTGATGGCCTGGAAGATCAGCCGGCCGAGGCCGGGAAGATAGAACACGTTCTCCACCACGATGGTGCCGGCCAGCAGCTCGGAGAACTGCATGCCCATGACGGTGATGACCGGGATCATGGCGTTGCGCAGCACATGGGTCCACAGCACCATGCGCTGAGACACGCCCTTGGCGCGCGCGGTGCGCACGAAGTCTTCGCGCATCACTTCCAGCACGGCCGAGCGCGTGATGCGCGCGAGGATCGCGGCTTGCACCACCGCAAGAGACAGGGCAGGCAGCAACAGCGACTTGATGCCCGAGAAGAAGCCGTCGCCCCAGCCCTCGAAGCCGCCGGCGGAGAACCACTGCAGCTTCACCGAGAACACGAGGATCAGCAGGATCGCGAACCAGAAATTGGGAATCGCGATACCAACCTGGGCCATGCCCATCAGCCCGACGTCGCCCAGCTTGTTGTGGCGCGCGGCGGCGGTCACGCCCACCAGCAGTGCGATGACCGTGGTGAAGAACATCGCCAGCAGGGCCAGCGGCATGGTGAGCGCCAGGCGCTCGAGGATCAGGTCGAGCACCGGCGAGCTGTAGGCGTAGCTGTCGCCGAGGTTTCCGGTCAGCAGGCCGCCGATCCAGTGCCAATAGCGCGTCCACGCGGGCTGGTCGAGGCCGAGTTTTGTGGCGAGGGCGGCGACAGCTTCGGGCGAGGCGTCGGGTCCCATGAGCATCTGCGCGGCGTTGCCGGGCAGGATCTCGAGGACGAGGAAAACGATGACCGAGGCGCCGATCAGCGTGCCGATCAGCGTGGCGAGGCGCTTGAATAGAAACAGACTCATGGGGCGGGGCGCAGCATAACTGACTCCTGCAACAAATGTGCCGTGAATGTGGCCTTTGTCATTCAGCGACAGGCTGTGCGCGCGACCCCGCGATAATCGGGGGATGGCCCTCATGATCACCGACGAATGCATCAACTGCGATGTCTGCGAGCCCGAGTGCCCGAACGATGCGATCTACATGGGCGAGGCGTTCTACGAGATCGACCCGCACAAGTGCACCGAGTGCGTCGGCCATTTCGACGAGCCGCAATGCGTGCAGATCTGCCCGGTGGCGTGCATCCCGGTCAATCCCGAGCACGTGGAAAGCCGCGAGACGCTGCTTCAGAAGTACGAGCGTCTCACGGCGATCAAGGTAACGACGGCTGCGTCAAGCGGCGTCTGACTTCCGCTTCTTTTTCTTCTTCGGCGCGTCGCCGGCCGTCTTCTGTTCGGTCACCGTTCCCGTGAAGCTCGCGCTGGGCTTGCGCGGTTCGGCCGCCGACTTGCGGGCGCGGTCCCGCTCCTTCTGTTCTGACAGTGCGAGCCGCCGTTCGGCGATGGCCGCGCTGCGGGCCTCGCGGGCCGCCCGCTGGTCGCGTTCATAGGCTGTCTTTTCCAGCGACAGCCGGCTGCGCTCCATCTGGTCGGCCTGGGTCCTGGCGTTGCGGGTGCCCGCATCGGCATCGCGGCGGTCTTGCGCACTGCGGCTGTCGTTCGCCCGCACCGCCTTGCCGCCTTCGCAGGGCTGGTCGGTATAAGCATTGCCGCAGCGCCATGCCGTGGTTCCGCTTTGTGCCAAGGCACCCGTGGAACAGAGGTAGGCTGCTATTGAAAACATAGCGATGCCGATTTTTGCGGCACTTGCTGCTGTCGTTCTTTTTCTTCTCTTCTCACTCATTTTTTATTTCTCTCCCTCCTGCGCTCCGATGGCCGGCTAGGTGGCGGCAGGCGTGCCCCCGTCGCCGGGCTCCCTCCGCGGCGGTTTGGGCCGGGGCGGTTTGCTCGTGTGAATCAGCAACGTCGCTTTTTCCATCTCGCCCGCCACCAGCGCGGGTGTGGCATGCAGCGTACGGACGATGGCGTCTTCGATCGCTTCGCGTTGTTCCTTGAGCGGCTTCTTGAGCACCCAGTTGACGACCTCGGACTTCACGCCGGGGTGGCCGATGCCCAGGCGCAGCCGCCAGTAGTCGCCCGTGCCGAGCTGCGCATGGATGTCGCGCAGGCCGTTGTGGCCGGCATGGCTGCCGCCGAACTTGAGCTTGGCCTGGCCGGGCACCACGTCGAGCTCGTCGTGCACCACCAGGATTTCTTCGGGCGCGATCTTGAAGAAGCGCGCGAGCGCCGCCACCGACTTGCCCGACAGGTTCATGAAGGTCTGCGGCTCCAGCAGCCAGATGCTCTGGCCGCCGATGTTGGCGCGCGCCGCGAGGCCGTGGTAGCCGCGCTCGGGCACGAGGTTGAGTTTCCAGTCGCGCGCCAGGGCGTCGATCCACCAGAAGCCCGCGTTGTGCCGCGTGGCTTCGTACTCAGGGCCCGGGTTTCCGAGGCCGACGAACAACTTGATCATGGTCGGGATTATCCTGCCGTGAAAAAGCAGAAGGCCCGCACGAGGCGGGCCTTCTGCAGCAACGAATGTGAAAGAAGCTTACTTCTTGGCAGTCTTTGCGGCGGGGGTCTTGGCGGCGGGAGCCTTGCCACCCTTGCCGGCCGGTGCGGCTGCGGCGGCTGCATCGGCAGCGCCTTCGGCGGGAGCGTCGACTTCTTCAGCCGCCGGCGACACGGCCGAAGCCAGCACCGGGTTGACCTTGCCGTGGCTGACCCACTTCACGCCCTTGGGCAGCTTGATGTCCTTCAGCGTGACGGTGCCGTTCTTCTTCAGGCCCGACAGGTCGACTTCGATGAACTCAGGCAGATCGCTCGGCAGGCAGTTCAGTTCGAGTTCGGTCGTCACGTGATTGACCAGGTTCAGGTCGATCTTGACGGCTTCGGATTCTTCTTCACCCTTGAAGTGCACGGGCACCTTCATGGTCATGCGGGTCTTGGCATCGACGCGCTGGAAGTCGACGTGCTGCACCAGCTGACGGAACGGGTGGTATTGCACGTCGCGCAGCAGAACCTTGCTGACGGCGCCGCCGATTTCCATCTCGAGCACGCTCGCATGGAAGGCTTCCTTCTTGAGGGCGTGCCACAGCGCGTTGTGATCGATCTCGATCAGTTGCGGCTGGGTGTCGCCACCGTAGACGATGCCGGGGGTCTTGCCCGAGATGCGGAGACGGCGGCTCGCACCCGTGCCCTGCTTTGCGCGCTCAAAAGCGACGAATTTCATATCTAGCTCCTGTGAGAGTCCACCGCGACCAGTGCGACTCCGGTTCAAAAAGGCCTCCCGCGAAGGAGGCCCGCTTCATGCCCCGGTCAGAACAGGTTGTCCTGATCCGAGAACAAACTCATCACCGACTCGCCCTTGGCAATGCGCTGGATCGTTTCGGCGATCAGCGGTGCCACGGAGAGCTGGCGGATCTTTCCGCAGGCATTGGCGCCGTCGGAAAGGGGAATGGTGTTGGTCACGACCACTTCGTCGAGGGCCGAACCCTGCGTGATGCGCTCGATGGCCGGGCCCGAGAAGATCGGGTGCGTGCAGTAGGCGTAGACGCTCTTGGCGCCGCGCTCTTTCAGCACTTCGGCTGCTTTGACCAGCGTGCCGGCGGTGTCGATCATGTCGTCCATGATCACGCAGTTGCGGCCGTCGATCTCGCCGATCACGTTCATGACTTCGCTGACATTGGCCTTCGGGCGGCGCTTGTCGATGATGGCGAGGTCGCAGTTCAGTTGCTTGGCCAGCGCGCGGGCACGGACCACGCCGCCGACGTCGGGCGAGACCACAATCAGGTCTTCGTAGTTCTTGGCGCGCAGGTCGCCGAGCAGCACCGGCGAGGCGTAGATGTTGTCGACCGGAATGTCGAAGAAGCCCTGGATCTGGTCGGCGTGCAGGTCCATCGTGAGCACGCGCTCGACGCCGACGGTTTCCAGCAGGTTGGCCACGACCTTGGCCGAGATCGGCACGCGGCTCGAGCGCGGGCGGCGGTCCTGGCGGGCATAGCCGAAGTAGGGAATCACGGCGCTGATCCGTTCGGCCGATGCGCGCTTGAGCGCGTCGACCATGATCAGCAGTTCCATCAGGTTTTCGTTGGTCGGGGCGCAGGTCGACTGCACCACGAACACGTCGCGGGCACGGACGTTCTGGTTGATCTCGACGGTGACTTCACCGTCCGAGAAGCGGCCTACGCGGGCAGCGCCCAGCGAAGTGCCGAGGTTGTGCGCGATTTCCGCGGCAAGGCCAGGATTGGCGTTGCCGGTGAAAACCATGAAATCAGGGTGATTAGCCTGCATGAGCGCGTCCCGGCAGTGCAAGTTGGCTTAGGAAGCCGCCAAAAGGTTTGTGATGCGTGGCGACCGGTGGGCCGCCGATTATTGCAGCGGGTGGGCTGCAAATGAAGACTGCGGCCATTTGGCCGCAGTCTTTGAAATTTGGCAGGGGAGAAAGGATTCGAACCTTTGCATGCTGGAATCAAAATCCAGTGCCTTAACCAGCTTGGCGACTCCCCTACACGGGTTGATGGTTTTCACCATCAACCGATATATGTCGCATCGAACCGAATGAACGGTTCGATCATCTTCAGGTTGCCCATCCCCAAAGTGGATGAACTTCCAGGTTGCTGCATTTACGAACCTGCCAGCCCCTTGGGGCTTCCAGCAGTTCCGCTTCCTGCGGCGCTTGCGGCATTTTCGCGAACACCGAACTTCCGGAGCCGGTCATCCGTGCCTTCAACCCTTGGGCTCCGAGCCATTCGATGGCGTCGGTGACCGCGGGGCAAAGTCGCTGGGCAACCGGCTGCAGGTCGTTGTGACCGAAGTCGAAAACCGAAGCACCCAGAACCGAGTTTTTCAGGTTTGTCGCTTCGAGCGATTCGCTCTCTGCAGCAAAGCCTGTGATTATAGCAACAGGAGTTGAACGTTCAAGATCTGTTGCTGAAAAAATTAATCGGGTATCGAGTCCTTCGGGTGGTTTGACCACCGCGAAACGTGCGGCAGGGAGTGTAACCGGTGTCAGCTGCTCTCCGACGCCCTCGACCCACGCATTGCGACCGCCAAGAAAGAAAGGCACATCCGCACCGAGCTTCAGCCCGATGTGGGCAAGTCGCGAGAGAGGCAGGTTCAGCCCCCACAGGCGGTTCAGCGCGAGCAGGCAGGTGGCAGCGTCCGAAGAGCCTCCGCCCATGCCCGCCTGCGCCGGCACATGCTTGGCCACGCCGATGTGCGCGCCCTGGCCGGGTGCGGCGAACGCCTGCAGTGCACGTGCCGCGCGAATGACCAGGTCGTCGGCGGGCAATTCGGTCGTGAGGTCTTCGCGGCTCAGTTGTCCGTCGCGGCGCAATTCCACATGCAGCGTGTCGCACCAGTCGATCAGCATGAAGACCGATTGCAACAGGTGGTAGCCGTCGTCGCGCCGGCCGGTGATGTGAAGGAAGAGGTTGAGCTTGGCCGGCGCGGAAAGGTCGTAGATCGCCTTCATGACCGCTCGAACACGATGCGCAGGTCGGCCCGGGGGCTCGGCGCTTCGCGAACCGCCGCCAGGCGGCCGTTGGCGAGCTGCCCCAGGTCGGGCTTCCAGCCGGGCACGGGATCGTTGCGGCCCGCGAGCCAGCCGAACAGCGCGCCCACCGGAATGGCCGCGCCGGTGGCTGCTTCGATCAGTGCGTCGACGGAGTCGAAGCGCCGCGTGTTGTTGCCGTCCTTCAGCAGTGCTTCGCCCGGCGACCAGTGCAGTTGCGCGAGCGTGCTGCCGATGGGGGTGGTGAGCGTGAGATCGCCCGAATCGGCGGAGCCGCGCAGCTCGAACAGCGCGGCAAAAGTCTGCACCGGTTCGCTCTCGATGCGAAGCGACATCCGGCCGCTCCAGCTGTCCGAGGTCTTGGGCGCCGAGGCGCCGCCGCCCGACAGCTGAGCGCAGCCCGCCACCAGAAGAAGCGCCGCGCCCCCTGCGGCCAGCAGCACGCGTCGCCCGTGGTCGATCTGTTGCGGCGCAAGCGCCCCTGCCAGTCTCATGTTCAGGGCTTCACGCGCAGGCGCTTGAGCGTTTCCTGCAGCGTTTCGTTCTCGGAGTCGCTCAGCAGGGATTCCTTCCAGATGGTGACCGCGCGGTCTTTCTGGCCGGAGCTCCACAGCACTTCACCGAAGTGCGCGCCGATCTCGGGATCGGGCCGTGTGGTGTAGGCGGCTTCGAGGATGCGGATGGCCTCGTTCGTGTTGCCGAGGCGGAATTCGACCCAGCCCAGGCTGTCAGCGATGAACGGATCGTCCGGCGCCAGCTGCACTGCCTTCTGGATCAGCGTGCGTGCCTCGTCGAGACGGATCTTGCGATCGGCCAGCGAGTAGCCCAGCGCGTTGTACGCATTCTGGTTGTCGGGCTTGAGCTCGATGAGCCGGCGCAGCAGGCGCTCCATGTCGTCGAGGCGATTGAGCCGCTCGGCGACCATGGCCTGGTCGTAGACGAGGTCGGCGTCGTCCGGCGCGGCGGCGGAGGCCTGGGCCAGCATGTCGTAGGCGGCCTGGTATTGCTTGGCATCGCGCAGCAGCTGTACTTCGGCGAGGAATTTCTGCTTCTTGTCGTCGGCTGTGCGTTCGGGCAGGGAGCGGATGAGTTCGCGCGCCTGCGGCAGCTTGCCCTGGCGTGCGAGCAGGGCCGCGCGACGGGTTTGCGCGGCGACGATTTCATCCGTGCCGGTCACGCGCGACAGCCAACGCTCGGCTGCCGCGAAATCCTTGCGGCGCTCGGCCAGCTGCGACAGCGCGAAGTACGCCTGCGACACGCTGCGGCGACGGTCCACCACATCGCCCGCGTCCTTGCTCTGGTTGCCCGAGAGTTCGATGAAGCGCTTGAGCGAGGCCTCGGCGGCGGCATCCTGCTTGGCCTGCATCTGCAGGCTGCCGAGCAGCAGCCAGGGTTCGGCCAGCTCGGGCCGTGCGGCGGTGAGCGCCTGGAGTTGCGCGGTCGCGTCGGGGAAGCGGCGGTTCTCGACCAGCACGCGTGCATAGGCAATGCGCAGGTCGGGCGTGGCCTTGGGGTTGTTGTTCAGGTAGCGGGTGACGATGGGCTCGGCCAGCGGCTGGCCGGGGTCGATCATCTCGAGTGCCAGCGCGGCCGGGGCGTCGGAGGAGGGATCGAGTTCCTGGCCCCTGCGCGCGGCTTCCAGCGCGCCGGAGGCATCGCCCGCGTTCAGGCGAAGCCGCCCCACGGTGGCCCATGCCAACGCGCCGGTGGTCGGGTTCTTGAGTTCGTCCGACAGGGCCTGCTCGACCACCGAGGCGGCCAGCTTCTTGTCCGAGGCGCGCGAGTAGTTGCGGGCGATCACGGCCATGAGCAGCGGGCGTTCGACCTGCGATGTGGCGGCCACTTCGGCGCGCAGCAGGTCGGTCGTTTCGCTGATGCGGTTGAGCGCGATCAGGATCTGCAGTTCGATGCGCCGGGCGTCGCGCGAGGTGGGCAATGTTTCTTGCCAGGCACGGGCCGCGGCCAGCGCCGCGTCGCCGGAACGCGATTGAAGGGCGATCTCGACCGCGCGCTGGAACAGCTTGCCGTCGCGCAGCCGGCGCGCAGCGTCGAGCACCAGCGCGTAGCCGGAGCCGGGGTCGCCTGAGCGGGTCGTCAACTCGCCCATCAGGATTTCGTAGAACAGGTCCGCGGTCAGTGCCGACGGCTGCGGCGTGGGCTCGGCGGCAGTGGCGGCCTTGGCGACGACGGCCCGGGGCTTTGCCGCGGGCTTCGGCGGTGCGGATCGCTCGATGACGGGGGCGGGGCTGTCGGGGGCTGCCGGATCGTTGGTTTGCGCGTGAACGGCACAGGCCAGCAAGACGAGAGACGCGGCCGCCGCAAGGCGGTGTCGGCGGGGCGGAAGGTTCATCCGACCATAATAATCCAGCCTTTTGAACGTGCGCCGCGTGGGGCTTCGTCGCCGTCGGCATTTGCCGGAGATTTACTTTTCATGCCTGAATTACCCGAAGTCGAAGTCACCCGGCGCGGCATTGCCGACCGCATTGCCGGCGCGCGCATCGACGCGGTACGCATCGGAAAACCCCTGCGCTGGGCGCTGATGGTGCTGCCTGAAGCGCTGGTCGGGCGCCGTGTGCTCCAGGTGCGCCGGCGCGGCAAATACCTGCTGATCGACCTCGACCGCGGCATCCTGCTGCTGCACCTGGGCATGTCGGGCAGCCTGCGCTTCGACGCAGTGCTGCCGCCGCCCGGCGCGCACGACCATTTCGACCTCGTGACCGACCTGGGCACCCTGCGGCTGAACGACCCGCGACGCTTCGGTGCCGTCGTCTACGTGGAAAACGAAGACGCCCCCTGGGCCATCAAGCTGCTCGGCGGCCTGGGCATGGAGCCGCTGGGCGAAGATTTCGATCTCGACGTCTTCCACGCCGGCCTGAAGAAGCGCAAGACCGCCGTCAAACAGGTGCTGCTGGCGGGCGACGTGGTGGTGGGCGTGGGCAACATCTATGCGTCGGAGGCGCTGTTCCAGGCCGGCATCCGGCCGACGCTGTCGGCCGCGCGCATCAGTCGGCCGCGCGCCGCGAAGCTGCATGCGGCGGTGCGAGAGATTCTTGCCAGGGCGGTGGAAAAGGGCGGCAGCACGCTGCGCGACTTCTCGAACATCGACGGCCAGAACGGCTATTTCCAGCTCGAAGCGACTGTCTATGGCCGTGCGGGCGAGCCGTGTCGGGTCTGCGCAACGCCCATCCGGCTGTTGCGCCAGGGGCAGCGCTCCACCTATTACTGTCCCAACTGCCAGAAATAGCGGCAGCACTCATTGAGCGAAATACTCCGGAAACGGTTGTTGCGCGCCTCCCGATGCTATATTTGTAAGCTCTTTTTTACATCTTCCTCTTGAGCCGCTCCTTCAATCAACAACTCGATCAGCACGGCGCCTGGCGAAGCAATTTCGCCCGCCGGCTGCAGTGGCTGTCCCGCTGGCTGACCGAGAACGAGCTGCTCGACCAGGCGGTGGCCGAGCGGCTGCGCGGGCTCGAGACGCAGATCCGCACCAGCAAGGTCATGGTCGCGTTCGTCGCGGAGTTCTCGCGCGGCAAGTCGGAGCTGATCAACGCCATCTTCTTTGCCGGCTACGGGCGGCGCATCATGCCCGCGAGCGCCGGCCGCACCACGATGTGCCCGACCGAGCTGGGCTACGACCCGGCGCTTGCGCCCAAGCTGCGGCTGCTGCCCATCGAGACCCGCCTGGAGCCCCACTCGCTCGCCCACTGGCGCGAGAAGCCCACGCGCTGGACCGAGATCGCCATCGACGTGAATGACGCCGAGCAGTTGGCGCAGGCCATGGGCAAGGTGGCCGAGGTGCGCTGGGTCGCCAAGGACGAGGCCCGCACGCTGGGCTTCTGGGACGACGAGACGCCCGACGACAACCCGGTGCAGGACGCCGAGGGCCGCGTCGAAATCCCGCGCTGGCGTCACGCGGTGCTCAACATGCCGCACCCGCTGCTGGAGCAGGGGTTGGTCATTCTGGACACCCCGGGCCTGAACGCGATCGGCGCCGAGCCTGAACTCACCGTGAGCCTGATTCCTCAGGCGCACGCGGTCGTTTTCATCCTGGGCGCCGAGACCGGCGTGACGCGCTCCGACCTCTCGATCTGGCGCGAGCACCTCATCACCGAAGACGAGGGCAACAACACCCGCTTCGTGGTGCTCAACAAGATCGACACGATGTGGGACACGCTGAGCACGCCCGCGCAGATCGCGCAGCAGATCGAGCGCCAGCGCGAAAGCGCCGCCCGCCTGCTCGAAGTGCCGCTGGCGCAGGTGCTGCCGGTGTCCGCGCAAAAGGGCCTGCAGGCCAAGATCCAGCGCGACGTGCCCTTGCTCGACGCCAGCCGCCTGCCCGCGCTCGAAGCGCTGCTGGGCGAAGGCGTGCTCGGCAAGCGCGAGACCATGCTGCGGCTCGCGGTCGATGCCGGCATGAGCGCGCTGCGCGTCGAGGCCGAGCGCATCCTGAAGGTGCGCCAGCGCGACCTGTCCGAGCAGGCGCTCGAACTGCAGGGGCTGCGCGGCAAGAACGTCTCGGTGATCCGCCATATGCGCGCGCGCATCGACCAGGAGCATGCCGAGTTCGAAGGCAGCAACACCCGCATCCTGGCGCTGCGCTCGGTGCAGGGCAAGCTGCTGCGCGAGGTGTACGCCGTGCTCGGCCGCACCGCGCTCAAGGCCGACATGGTGCGGCTGTCGGCCGCGCTCAAGCGCCCCGGCGTCAAGCTCAATGTGCGCAAGGTGTACGCGGAGACCTTCGATTCGCTGCGCAACAACCTGCGCGAAGTGCAGGCGACCACGGCGGAAATCCAGTCGATGCTGCACGCCACCTTCCGCCAGCTCAATGCCGAGCAGGGCTTCACCCTGCAGGCGCCCGCCGAACCCGACCTCACCGGATTCGAGCAGGAGCTGAGCCAGATCGAGCGCAGCCACCTGCACTACCTGGGCGTGGGCAACCTGCTGAAGCTCGCGCAAGCCGATTTCTGCGACAAGCTCGTGCGCGCGCTGGCCAGCCGGCTGCGGCTGGTGAACGAAGCCGCCATGACCGAGGTCGAGCGCTGGAGCAAGGGCGCGAGCGCGCAGATCGATGCGCAGCTCAAGGAGCGCCGACGCAACTTCAGCAAGCGCATCGAGGCCATCGAGCGCATCCAGAGCGCGGCGGGCAATCTCGACGAGCGGCTGATGGAGCTCGCCGCTCAGGAGAGCAACCTGGCCGAACTCCACCTGCGGCTGCGCGAGTTCACCACGATCATCAGCCAGCAGGGCAAGCCGCAGGCAGCGGCCGTCGTCGGCGAACTGCGTGCGGCCTGAATCCCCCGCCTCCAAGGCGGCTGCGACATTGCAATTGCCCCCCGACTTCGCCGCGCAGATCGTGGCCTGGCAGCGCAGCCACGGCCGCAGCCAGTTGCCGTGGCAGAACACCCGCGACCCGTACCGCGTGTGGCTGTCGGAGGTGATGCTGCAGCAGACGCAGGTGTCGACGGTGCTCGGCTACTTCGCGCGCTTTCTCGAGCGCTTCCCGGATGTGAAGGCGCTGGCCGCCGGAACCGAAGACGAAGTGTTCGGCCTCTGGAGCGGCCTGGGCTACTACAGCCGCGCGCGCAACATGCACCGCTGCGCGCAGGACGTGGTCGCGCGCTTCGGCGGCGAGTTTCCAAGGACGGCGGAAGAACTGGTGACGCTGCCCGGCATCGGCCGCTCCACGGCAGCGGCGATCGCAGCCTTCTGCTTCGGCGAGCGTGTCGCGATCCTCGACGGCAACGTGAAGCGCGTGCTGACGCGGGTGCTCGGCTTCGGCGGAGACATGTCTTCGTCGGCGCAGGAGCGCGCCCTGTGGGACCTGGCAACGCAACTGCTGCCGCCAGCCGAGCAGCGCGAGGCCATCGCGCACTACACGCAGGGGCTCATGGACCTCGGCGCCACGGTCTGCCTGCCGCGCAAGCCGAGCTGCATGATCTGCCCGGTCGACAAGACCTGCGTGGGCCTGCGCGAAGGCGCGCCGGAGCGCTACCCCGTCAAGACGCGCAAGCTCAAGCGCAGCGCCCAGTCGCTCTGGCTGCTGCTGGCGCGCGACGCGCAGGGCCGCGTGTGGCTGGAGAAGCGCCCGGCAAAGGGCATCTGGGCGGGGCTGCACTGCCTGCCCGTGTTCGACAGCCGCGACGACCTGCTCGCAGCGCTGCCGTCCGCCGCGCAAGGCAGCGTGAAAGACCTGCCGGCCTTCGTGCACGTGCTGACCCATAAAGACCTGCACATGCATCCGCTGTTGCTCGAAGGCGGCCAGCCGAGCGGCGAGGGCGCGCGCTGGGTCGAGGCGCAGGAGTGGAGCCGGCTGGGCCTGCCGGCGCCGGTGCGCAAGCTGCTGGAAAGCAGCGAGACGCCCCTGTAGCCGAAGTCAGTTCGCGTCGAGCTCGCGGTGCCGCTTGAGCGCACCCCAGCGGGCACCGAACAAACGCGCCAGCTGCTCCACCAGGAACACCGACCGGTGCTGCCCGCCGGTGCAGCCGATGGCCACCGTCACGTAGCTGCGGTGGTCGCGCGCCAGCGCATCGAGCCAGTGCGACAGGAACTGCTCGATGTCGTCGTACATGCGCGCCACCTCGTCGTGCTCGCGCAACCATTCGATCACCGGTTCGTCGCGGCCAGTGAGCGGGCGCAGCGCGGGCACGTAGTGCGGATTCGGCAGCATGCGCACGTCGAACACGTAGTCCGCGTCCAGCGGCACGCCGCGCTTGAAGGCGAATGACTCGAACACCAGCGTCAGCACGCTCTGCGGCGCCGAGATCAGCGACTTGATGTAGCTCTGCAACTGGGCGGGACGGATCAGGCTGGTGTCGATCACGTCGGCGCCGTCGCGCAGGTCGGCCAGCAGTTCGCGCTCGAGCTCGATGGCCTGCACCAGCACGCGGTGCTGCTCGGGCACGTCGGTGCGGCCTTCCTGGCGCGACAGCGGATGGCGGCGACGGGTTTCCGAATAACGGCGAAGCAGGGCGTCGGTGGTGGCGTCGAGGAACAGCGAGCGCAGCGAGATCTCGCCGTCACGCCGCAGTGCCTCGAGCTGCTGCGGAACGATGGGCAGAGAAACACCGCTGCGCACGTCCATGGCAATGGCCACGCGCGGCGTCTGCTGTTCGTGCTGCAGGGCGATGAACGCCGTCAGCAACTCGGGGGGCAGGTTGTCGACGCAGTAGTAGCCCGCGTCTTCCAGCGCATGCAGGGCCACCGATTTGCCGGAGCCCGACATGCCCGTGATGAGGACCAGGTCGAGGTTCATGGCGCGGTCGCCGATGTCTTGTGGCCCAGCATCTCCCGTGCGTGCGCGAGCGAGGTCTGCGAAACCTTCTCGCCGCCCAGCATGCGGGCGATTTCCTTGGCGCGGTTGTCTTCATCGAGGCGCGACACGCCGCTTTCGGTGCGCGGGCCTTCCTTGCCGGCGGCCGCGGTCTGGCGCTTGGCCACCACGAGATGGTGGTCGGCGCAGGCGGCCACCTGCGGCAGATGGGTGACGGCCAGCACCTGGCGGTCGCGGCCGAGCTGCTTCATGAGGCGGCCGACCGTCTCGGCGACGGCGCCGCCGACGCCGGCATCCACCTCGTCGAAGATCAGTGTCTGCGCGGCCCCGAGCTGGCTGGTCGTCACGGCGATGGCCAGCGCGATGCGCGACAGCTCGCCGCCCGACGCCACCTTGCCGATGGCGCGCGGCGTGCTGCCGGTGTGGCCGGCCACGAGGAACGCTATTTCTTCCAGGCCGGCGCGGCCGGGCTGCGCCAGCGGCTGCAGATCGACTTCGAAGCGCCCGCCCTTCATGCCCAGGCCCTGCATCGCCTCGGTGACGGCCTGCGCGAGGCGCGGCGCCGCCTGCTTGCGCGACTTGCCCAGCGCCTTGGCTTCCTTCATGTAGGCCTGCTGCGCGCTCTGCTCGGCGCGCTCCAGGCCGTCGAGATCGCTTTGCGCGTCGAGCGCCTGCAGCTCCGACTGCCAGCCGGCCAGCAGCGCCGGCAGCTCGGCGGGCGTGCGCTTGTAGCGGCGCGCGAGCGACATCCACAGGCCCATGCGTTCGTCCAGCTCGGCCAGGCTTTGCGGATCGGCCTCGGCGTCGCGCAGGTAGCCGTGCAGCGAATGGGCCGCGTCGGAAGCCTGGGCCACGCAGGAGGCGAGCACTTCGCCGAGGTTGCGGAACTCGGGCTCGATGTGCTCGCAGTTCTTCAGCAGCGCGGCCGCGCGCGAGAGCGCGGAAAGCGCGCCGTTGTCTTCGTCTTCCAGCGCCTGGCTGGCGCCCTGCGCCGCGTCGATCAGCGCCTGCGCGTTGGAGATGCGAGAGTGGTTGGTCGAGAGTTCTTCCCACTCGTCCGCGCCCGGCGCGAGCTTGGCGACCTCGGAAATCTGCCATTGCAGCCGCTCGCGTTCGCGCTGCAGCGAATCCTGCGCCGAGCGCGCATGTTCGAGCGCCGAGAGCGCCTGCCGCCAGCCCTGCCAGGCGGCGTCGAGCGCGTCGGTGCGCACTCCCGCATAGGCATCGAGCAGGCCGCGAACGGCATCGGGCCGGGTCAGGCTCTGCCAGGCGTGCTGGCCGTGGATGTCGAGCAGGCGGTCGCCGAGTTCGCGCAGTTGCGTGGCCGTGGCCGGGCTGCCGTTGATCCAGCCGCGGCTGCGGCCCTGCAGGTCGACGGTGCGGCGCAGCAGCAGCGCGTCGCCGGCTTCGAAGCCGCCTTCGTCGAGCCAGGTGGCGAGAGCCGGGTCGGCATCGAATTCGGCGCTCACGTCGAGCCGCTCGGCGCCTTCGCGCACCGCGCCGGCGTCGGCCCGGTTGCCCAGCGCCAGCTGCAGCGCGTCGATCAGGATGGATTTGCCCGCGCCGGTTTCACCGGTCAACACCGTGAAGCCGCCGGACAGGTCGAGTTCGAGTGATCGCACGATCACGAAGTCGCGCAGTGCGATGCGTCGCAGCGCCATTTCAGGAGCCCCCTTCGTTCCAATGAAGTTTCTTGCGCAGCGTGTCGAAATAGCTCCAGCCGCGCGGATGCAGGAAGCGCACGCGGAATTCGGAGCGGCGCACCACCACGCGGTCGCCGATCACGAGCGAGGCCAGCGACTGCATGTCGAAATTGGCGCTGGCGTCGCGCCCGCCCACCAGCTCGATGACGATCTCGTCGGCATCGGGCAGCAGCACCGGGCGGTTGGACAGCGTGTGCGGCGCGATCGGCACCAGCACCCAGCCCGGCACCGCCGGGTGGAGCAGCGGCCCGCCGGCCGACAGCGCGTAGGCGGTCGAGCCCGTGGGCGTGGCGATGATCAGGCCGTCGGCGCGCTGGTTGGCCACGAAATGCCGGCCGACCGATACGCGCAGCTCGACCATGCCGGAAGTGGCGCCGCGGTTGACGACCACGTCGTTCATGGCCAGCGCGTCGAACACCGAGGCGCCGTCGCGCATGACCTGCGCGTGCATCAGGCTGCGGTGGTCTTCCTCGTATTCGCCGGCCAGCATCGGGATCAGCGTGGCCTGGTAGTTGTCGATCGGGATGTCGGTGATGAAGCCGAGCCGGCCGCGGTTGATGCCGATCAGCGGAATGCCGTAGCTGGCGAGCTGCCGTCCGATGCCGAGCATCGTGCCGTCGCCGCCGACCACCAGGCCGAGGTCGCAGCGCTGGCCGATTTCCTCGACCGACAGGGCTTCGTAGCGCGGGTGGGCGGGGGCGTCGGCGGCATCGTCCTCGCAGGTCGAGCGCTCGACAAACACCTTGCAACCCTGGGATTCGAGGAAGGCGCCGATGCCTTCCATCACGCCGTCGCGCGCGTCCGCCTGCGCACGGGCGCCGGATGCCTGGTATTTGCCTATGAGGGCGACGTGACGGAAGCGAGAGGTCATATCTCACAAATTACAACACTAAAATCTTGCAATGCTGGACGACCGTGCCAAGTTGCTGCTCAAGACGCTCGTCGAGCGCTACATCGCCGACGGGCAACCCGTCGGCTCCCGCACGCTCTCGCGTTCTTCCGGGCTGGATTTGTCGCCCGCGACCATCCGCAACGTGATGTCCGACCTCGAGGCGCTGGGGCTGATCGCCAGTCCGCACACCTCGGCCGGGCGTATTCCCACGCACCGCGGCTACCGGCTTTTCGTCGACACCATGCTCACCGCCCAGCGCGAGCAGATGAGCCCGCCGGCGCTCGCGCCCGACCAGCCGCAGAAGGTGATCGCCAACGCGGCGCACCTGCTGTCGAACCTGTCGCAGTTCGTGGGCGTGGTGATGGCGCCGCGCCGGGCCTCGGTGTTCAAGCAGATCGAGTTCTTGCGGCTGTCCGACCGGCGCCTGCTGGTGATCATCGTGTCGCCCGACGGCGACGTGCAGAACCGGGTGATCTTTCCGGAGGCCGACTACTCGCAGTCGCAACTGGTCGAGGCCTCCAACTACATCAATGCGAACTACGCGGGCCTCACGATCGAGCAGGTGCGCGACCGCCTGCAGTCCGAAGTCGAGAAGCTGCGCGGCGAAATCGCGGCGCTGATGCAGGCCGCCGTTCAGGTCAGCTCCGAGGTGCTCACGGAGGCGCAGGAAGACGAAGTCGTGATTTCCGGCGAGCGCAACCTGCTCGCCGTGACCGATTTTTCCAGCGACATGGGCCAACTGCGCCGCGCTTTCGAGCTTTTCGAGCAGAAGGCGCAGCTGATGCGGCTGCTGGACGTGTCGAGCAAGGCGGAGGGCGTGCGCATCTTCATCGGCGGCGAAAGCCAGGTGGTGCCGTTCGAAGAACTGTCCATCGTCAGCGCCAACTACGAGGTCGACGGGCAGGTCGTGGGCACGCTGGGCGTGATCGGGCCGACCCGCATGCCCTACGAACGCATGATCCAGATCGTCGACATCACGTCGCGTCTCGTGAGCAATGCGTTGAGCCATCGCAAATAAGGCGCCTCGGCGCGAATAGAATCGTGCCGCGTGGGCCGTTAGCTCAGTTGGTTAGAGCAGCGGACTCATAATCCGTTGGTCGAGTGTTCAAGCCACTCACGGCCTACCACCGCAATCTCAGTAACGCAGAAAACTCCGCCATCAAGCAGACAGCGCCTGATGGTTTTGCTGCGTTCCCCCCGCGCTCGCAGCAGCAGCGGCGGCGGCAAGATCCGACGCAAACATGAACGACGGCCCGGCGTCATGCTGCTTGACGTGGTACATCGCCCGGTCCGCCGCGCGCAGCAGCCGGGCCAGGGTGTCGCCGTCGCCCGGACGGCAGGCAATGCCCAGGCTCATGCCCACCGTCACGCTGCGGCCCTCGTATTCGACCGGCTGCGAGCCCGCCTCGATCATGCGCCGGGCCATGAGGCTCAGCACCTCGCGTGAAGGCGCGCCGAGCACCAGCACCGCGAATTCGTCGCCGCCCAGCCTGGCCACCACGTCGTCCTTGCGCAGTTGCTGGCGAAGCCGCTGCGCGATGGCGATCAGCACCTGGTCGCCGGCCGCGTGGCCGTGCGCGTCGTTCACGCCCTTGAATCCGTCCAGGTCCAGCAGCATCAGCGCGAACGGCTGGCCCTGGTGCAGCCATTCCTCTCCGCGGCTCTCGAAGCCGGCGCGGCTGGCGGCGCCTGTGAGCGCGTCGGTGCCCAGGGCCTCCACCAACTGCTGCGTGCGCGCGGTTAGCGCCTGCTCGGAGCGCAGCACGAGCTGCAGCCGCGAACCCATGGCCACGGCGAACACGATCAGCTCGGCCACCAACGCGCCCTGCGACACGTTCATCTGGTTCGGTGCCCACTCGATCCAGCCCCAGCTCGCGACCACGATCGCGCCGATGCCGGCCAGCAACAGCGCCACGCCGAAAAAGTAGAGCACCGCCGGCCAGTAGCGCCGCCGCATCGCGATCAGTGCGCCGATCACCATCACCACAGTCGATGCCACCACCGAGATCTGCACCAGCCTGAACGTCATCAGCGGGTGGGCGCCCCAGTTCGCATACGGAATGGCCAGCGCGAGCGCGACCGTGAAGGCCTGCACCAGCCAGTCCAGCGGCGGCGCGAAGTGGCGCAGCCGCAGCAGCCGCCGGCCGAACTGCAGCTTGCAGATGGCCCACAGCGCCGGCCCCGCGGTGTAGGCGAAACCGGCCGCGGCGGGCCAGTGCGCGAAGGGGTAGCGCAGGGCGTGGCCGTTGATGCTGGCAAGAGCCAGCACGCCGCAGGCGCAAGACAGCATGTAGAAGCCGTACAGCCCCTCGCCGAACACCTTGAACAGGACCAGGCCATACACCATCAGGCCGATCAGCACGCCGTAGCTCACGCCGTCGAACATGCGCTTGTCCTGCGTCGACTGCAGGTAATCGGCCGGGTCCCAGACCGAGACGTCGTAGATGCGCGCGAATGTCGACTCGACCCGGAAGTAAACCGTATATGTGCCCGGGCCGGGCAGCCGGAAGCGCCAGGCCATCTGCTCGGAAGCGGCCGGGCGGCTCGCCCAGGGGTAGCGCATGCCGGTGGTGACGGGGGCGGCCAGCGCGCGGCCGTCTTCGTCGTAGGGACCGTAGAAGCGCAGGTCGTGCGTCGAGACGGTGGGCACCAGCATGAGCCATTCGCGCGCGGCGTCGGCGGGGTCGGCCAGCCGCATCTGCAGCTTGAACCACAGCACGCGGTCGGATTCCTTGCCGCGCAGCGGATCGTCCGGAAAGGCGAATCGTGCTTCCTGCGGCGGCGTGCGCACCTGCTCGATGTCGAGCGACCGCGTCTTGTCCTCGAACACCTGCAATTGCTGCACGGCCGGCAGCCCGTTCGGCTGGTGCCGTATCTGCAGCGGCCCCCGCTGCGCGTCGTTGCCGGCCGGCTGGGCAGCGGCGATGGCGGACAGGAACAGTGCGAGCGCGGCCGCCACCAGCAGGCGCCAGGCGCGTCGCGGGTCGGCGGTGCCGCATGGGAAAAGGCGGGACATCATGGGATGCGCAGCAGGTGACGGGGGAAGGGCGGAATTGTCGACACGGCGTGTGTCGCGGCCGCCGCGGATTTTCGGGGAAAAGTGCGGCGTGCTGTTGCGCCAGCCGGCCGCGCTCGATTCCCATCTATTTCTCTTATTTAAGATAGTAGTAGTAGATAAGGGTAAACCCTCGATGTGGATAGTGCAGTTTTTTCCTTGGCTGACAAGGACTTGTCATGCCTGTGTCACTGTGTGCACCTTTGTTTTCGAAGTGTCCGTGGAAAAGAACAACTCGAAGACGGCAGCTCCCGCTGTGGATAAGCGGCGCCTTGTGCCAGAACTGTCCCCAGAGTTTTCCTGAGCACCCCGGCACGCACACCCGAAAAACCAGGCATGAACATCACCGCAAGACCCATCGTCGTGTTCGACATCGACGGCACGCTGACGAAGACAGTCGAGATCCACCAGCGCGCATTCGAGGCGGCGCTTCGCAGCTTCGACTTTCCGAAGCTCAGGACCGACTGGGGCAGCTACAAGCACCATTCCGACAGCGCCATCTTTCGGGAGGCGTGGGACGAGTCCGGCTTCGCGGGCTCACTGCCGTTGCCATTGCTGGAAGAGCGTTTTCGCACCGAGTTCGACACGGTCAGCAGCAATGCCGCGGCATGCGGCGAAGTGGCCGGCGCCTCGCAGCTTTTGGCGCAGATCGAACGGGCAGGCTGGATCGCCGCCTTCGCGACCGGCAGCCTCCGGCACGGCGCGCTGAAAAAGATGGCGTTGCTGGACCACCCCTACGACGTGGACCTGTTGGTGACCGCGTCGGAGCACGAGACCCGGGAAGAGATCGTGCAGGCCGCGATCGACAAGGCCCGGGCGAAGCACGGGGTTCTTGTCGGCGGCCGGGTCATCTCCATCGGCGACGGCGTGTGGGACCTGCTCACCGCGCGGGCCTTGAAGCTGGAGTTCGTCGGCATCGGCGACGCTGCCCGGGCGGCGCAGCTGGCAAGAATCGACGCCGATGTCGTCGTGCAGCCTGACCTTCGCGGCGTGGGCCGGCTCATCGGATGCCATAGCGTGGCCTGACGGCGCGCTCGCGCGGCGGGCGCGGTCCGAACATGGACAAATGGTAATGAGCGGCCCCTTCTGTTCCGGCGCCCGCGGGGCTAGGATTTTTCGTTCTTCCGCCATCGACCGAAGGTTCAAGGACATGACATCCGCCAGCGCCTCGCCCAAGCCCCGCCTTTCCTGGAAGCGCGCCGCGCTCCTGCTGCTGACGAGTGCGCTGCCCTGGCTGCCCGCATCGGCCTCACGGCCCGCCGACGCGCCGCACACCAGCACTTTCGCCGCGGGGCTCGAATCTCCCTGGGGCATGGAATTCCTGCCCGACGGCCGGCTGCTGGTGACCGAGCGCGCCGGCAGGCTGCGCGTGGTCGACGCGCAGGGCGAGAGGATCTCGGTGCCGGTCGCGGGGCTGCCGCAAGTCGATCGTCGGGACCACGGCGGGCTGCTCGACGTCACGATCGATCCCGCCTTCGAGGCGAACCGGCTCATCTACATCAGCTACACCAAGGCAGGCCGCGGCGCCGAAGCGCACCGCAACGGGCTGACCGTCGCGCGCGCCCGGCTGAGCGAAGACGCCCGGCGCATCGACCAGTTCAAGGTGCTGTTCAGCCAGACCCCCAAGGTGGCCAGCAGCGAGAACCTGGGCGGCCGGCTGGCGGTGTCCGACGACGGCCATCTCTACGTCACCGTCGGCGACCGGCACGCGGTGCAGGACCGCATGCGCGCCCAGGCGCTCGCCTACTACCAGGGCAAGACGGTGCGCATCCGCACCGACGGAAGCACGCCGTCTGACAACCCCTTCGTGGGCAGGCAGGGCGCGCGCCCCGAGATATGGAGCCTGGGCCACCGCAATCCGCAGGGCGCATTCGTGCATCCGCGCACCGGCCAGCTCTGGGTCGCGGAACATGGCCCGTGGGGCGGCGACGAAATCAACATCGTGCGCAAGGGGCGCAACTACGGCTGGCCCGTGGTCACCTTCGGCTGCGAGTACACGACCTGCGCCAGGCTGGGCGAAGGCACTTCCAAGCCCGGCATGGAAGCGCCGCTCACGCACTGGGGGCGGCCGGGCATCGCGCCCAGCAATCTCATCCTGTACACGGGCGACCAGTTCCCGCAGTGGCGCGGCAGCGTCTTCGTCGGCGGCCTGGCGGGCAAGGCCGTGTGGCGCATCGAACTGGCGGGCAGCGACGCGTTGCCCATCGTGGTCCGGCGCGAGGCGCTGTTCTCCGAGCTCGGCGAACGCATCCGCGACATCAGGCAGGGCCCCGACGGCGGGCTCTACCTGCTGACGGACGGCGAGCGCGCTCGCGTGGTGCGCGTGTCGCGGGGCGACGCGCTGCTCTGAGCTGATAGGCCTGACGGTCAGTAGGCGCCGCGCGACTCCGGTGCCACGGCCTGCGCACCCGTTGCGGGCGACCCGAGAAAGTCGGCCGCCAGCTTGCGCGCGGCATTCGCGTACAGCAGCACGTCGACGCCGACGGCAACGAAAGTGCAGCCCAGCTCCAGGTAGCGCTTCGCCAGCTTCGGGTCGGAGGTGAGCGTGCCGGCCGCCTTGCCCGATGCCACGATGGTCCGCATGGCGGCTTCGATCGCGGCCTGCACTTCGGGGTGGCCGGGCCGTCCGCGATGGCCTATCGACGCCGCGAGATCGGCCGGGCCGATGAAGACGCCGTCCACGCCTTCCACTTCGCAGATCCGCTCGAGATTGGCGAGCGCCGTGGTGGTCTCGGCCTGCACCAGCAGGCAGACTTCGTCGTCCGCGATGTCGAGGTAGTCGGTGCGGGCGCTCCATTGCGATGCGCGTCCCACCGCGCTGCCCACGCCGCGAATGCCCTGGGGCGGGTAGCGCGTGGCGGACACCAGCGCGCGCGCCTGCTCGGCCGTGTCGACCATCGGCACCAGCAGGTTGCGGGCGCCGATGTCGAGCAGCTGCTTGATGAGCGCCGTGTCGCCCTGCACCGCGCGCACCACCGGCTGCACCGGATGCGGCGCCACCGCCTGCAGCGCGGCGAGCGTGGAGCGCAGGTCGTTGGGCGCGTGCTCGCCGTCGATCAGCAGCCACTGGAAGCCGGTGGTCGCGCTGACCTCGGCCATGTACGGGTTGGCCATCGACAGCCAGAGGCCGACTTGCGGCCGGCGCGCGGCCAGGGCCGCCTTGAAAGCGTTTTGGGCGGGCATGTTTGCTCCTTCAGTCCAGTTGTCCCTGGCACACGTACTTGGTGTGCAGGTAGTCGTCCAGGCCGTGGACCGAACCTTCGCGTCCGTAGCCCGAATCCTTCACGCCGCCGAAGGGCGCGGCCTCGGCCGCCAGCGCGCCTTCGTTGATGCCGACGATGCCGGTCTCCAGCGCATCGGCCACGCGCCAGATGCGGCGCACGTCGCGCGAGTAGAAATACGCCGCGAGGCCGAAGGGCGTGTCGTTGGCCTGTGCGATCACCTCGGCCTCGTCGATGAAGCGCGTGAGCGGAGCCACCGGGCCGAAGGTTTCTTCGCAGGCACAGGCCATGGTGGCGTCGGCATCGGCAAGCACGGTCGGCGCGAAGTAGTTTGCGCCCAGCGCGGGCAGCCGCGTGCCGCCGGTGAGCACGCGCGCGCCGCGCGCCACCGCGTCCTGAACGTGGCGCTCGATCTTCTCGACGGCGCGCGCATTGATCATCGGCCCGATCTGCGAAGCCGCGTCGCTGGCCGGCCCTACTTTGAGCGCGGCGACGCGCGCCACCAGCAACGCCGCGAAGCGCTCGTGCACCGCCTCGTGCACGAACACGCGATTGGGGCACACGCAGGTCTGGCCGCCGTTGCGGAACTTGGCGGCCATCAGGCCGTCGACGGCGGCTTCGATGTCGGCGTCCTCGAACACGATGAAGGGCGCATTGCCGCCGAGTTCGAGCGAGAGTTTCTTGAGCGTGTCCGCCGAGCGCCGTACCAGGTGCTTGCCGACCGGCGTGGAGCCGGTGAAAGTGATCTTGCGCACGCGCGGATCGTCGAGCCAAGCATCGACCACTTCGGGCGTGCGCTCGCGCGACGCGGTCACGATGTTGAGCACGCCCGGCGGCACGCCGGCCTCGGCGGCGAGGGCGACCAGCGCCAGCGAAGTCAGCGGCGTGTCTTCGGCCGGCTTGCAGACCACCGTGCACCCGGCGGCGAGCGCGGGCGCGATCTTGCGCGCGATCATCGCAGCCGGAAAATTCCACGGCGTGATGGCGGCCACCACGCCGACCGGCTCCCTGAGCGCGAACATGCGCCGCCCCGGCAGCGGCGCGGGAATCACATCGCCGTTGGCGCGCGTGGCCTGTTCGGCGAACCACTCGATGTAGCTGGCCGCATAGGCGACCTCGCCCCGGCCCTCGGCGAGGGGCTTGCCTTGCTCACGAGAAATCAGCCGGCCCAGGTCGTCCTGATGCGCGAGCACGAGGTCGTTCCAGCGCTTGAGGATCTGCGCGCGCTGTCTGGCCGGCGTCTTGCGCCAATCGGGGAAGGCGGCGTGCGCTGCATCGGTGGCGGCGCGCGCCGTCGCGGCGTTCGAATCGGGCACCCGCGCGATCAGTTCGCCCGTGGCCGGATCGATCACGTCGAAGCTGCGGTCCGCCACGGCTTGCCACTCGCCGTCGATGAAGTTGGCGCTGCGCAGCAGCTCTGCGCGCGAAAGAGACAGGGGCATGGGGGTTGCGACGTGCGCCGTGAAAAAAGAAGAAGTCAGAAATCAGCTCACGATGCCCAGGTGCCACGGCACGAACTCGTGGTCGCCGAGGCCGAGGGTCTCGCTCTTGGTGGGCTCGCCGGAGGCATGCCGAAGGATCTGCTCGAAGATGCGCTGGCCCAGTTCGGGGACCGTCAGCTCGCCGTCGATCACCACGCCGCAGTTGATGTCCATGTCTTCTTCCAGGCGCCGGAACATCGGCGTATTGCTCGCGAGCTTGATGGTCGGCGCGGGCTTGCTGCCGAACATCGAGCCGCGGCCCGTGGTGAAGCAGATCAGCTGCGCGCCGCTCGCGATCTGGCCGGTGACCGCCACCGGGTCGTAGCCCGGCGAGTCCATGAAGACGAAGCCCGGCTGGTCGATGGGCTCCGCGTATTCGTACACCGCGCGCAGCGGCGTGGTGCCGCCCTTCATGGCCGAGCCCAGCGACTTCTCGAAGATGTTGGCAAGGCCGCCGGCCTGGTTGCCGTGGCCGACCACGCCGTTGAACTGCGCGTTCTGGCCGGCCGCGTAGCGCTCCCACCAGGCCAGCCGGTCCAGCAGCTTCTGCCCGACCTCGGGGCTGATGGCGCGCCGCGTCAGCATGAACTCCACGCCGTGGATCTCGGGCGTCTCCGACAGGATGGCCGTGCCGCCGTGGCGCACCAGCAGGTCCATGGCCGCGCCCAGGGCAGGGTTGGCCGTGATGGCGGAGAAGCCGTCGGAGCCGCCGCACTCCAGGCCGATCTTGAGATGGTTGGCGCCCACCGGCGTGCGCCGCGCCGCGTCGGCCTCGGGCAGCATGTCCTCGATCGCGCGAATGCCGGCCTCGATGGTCTGGCGCGTGCCGCCCACTTCCTGCATCACCAGCGTGCGCATCAGGCGGCCCTGCTGCAGGCCCTGCGAGTCGACCAGCGCATCGACCTGGTTGCGCTCGCAGCCCAGGCCCACGATCAGCACGCCCGCCAGGTTCGGATGGCGGGCGTAGCCTGCGAGGGTGCGGCGCAGCACGTCGAAATGCTCGCTGGGCGACGACATGCCGCAGCCGCTGGTCTGCGCGAAGGCGGCCACGCCGTCCACGTTGGGAAACGCCGCGAGGCGCTCGGCGGTGAAATGCGCCGCGATGCGCTGGATGACCGTGGACGAGCAATTGACCGACGACAGGATGCCGATGAAGTTGCGCGTGCCCACTTGCCCGTCGGCCCGCACGAAGCCCATGAAGCCGGCCCGCTCGGCCTCGGGCACGTAGGCCACGGGGCGCACGTCCTGGCAGAAGGCCGGGTCGCGGTAGCTGTCGACCAGCGTGAGGTTGTGGCTGTGCACGTAGTCGCCCGGCTGCAGGTCGCGCGAGGCCACGCCGATCACCGTGTCGTACTTCTTCACCTGCTCGCCGGCCGCGATGGCGCACGCTGCGATCTTGTGGCCCGCGGGAATCTGCGCGCGGGCGCGGACGCCGAATTCCTCGATGGTCTCGCCGAGCGCAATGGGGGTCTTGGCCACCAGCACGTTGTCGTGCGGGTGCAGGCGAAGCAGGGGGCTGTCGTTCATGTTGGGGGCGCCTGGCGTCGGGCGTCAGCCCTTTTCCATCAGTTCCTTGAGGTTGAGCTTGCGGATCAGCTCCGTGTCCTGGCGGTACACGGACTGCGCGTATTTCTGATAGTCGGGGCCGTCCTGGTACATGACCGGCGCGTCGATGCTCTCGGCCACCTTCTTGAAGTCTTCGCTGTTGACGGCGATGCGGAACGCATCGCGCAGCCGCTTCTCGACATCGGCGGGCAGGCCTTGCGGTGCGCCGATGCCGTTGGGCGCCTCGACCACCACGTCGTAGCCGAGTTCCTTCAGCGTAGGCGCGTCCTTGAAACGCGGCGTGCGCGATTCTCCCCATGTCGCGAGCAGGCGCAGTTTGCCGCTTTCGACATGCGGCGCCCACGAGCTGCTGTCGGCCAGCATGTCGAGCTGCTCGCCCAGCACGTCCTGCAGCGCGGCCGATCCGCCCTTGTAGGCGATGGCGTTGAGCTTCACGCCCGCGGCCTGCGCGAACTGTTCCATGCCCACATGGGTCGCGCCGCCGACGCCGGCATGCCCATAGCTGATGACGCCGGGGCGGGCCTTGGCCTGCGCCACCATGTCCTGCAGCGACTTGAACGGCGAGCGCGCAGGCACGGCGATGCCGAAGGTCTGGCCGGAGGTGCGCGCGAGGTAGGTGAGGTCTTTCAAGGGGTCGAGCTGCACCGTGCCGATCTGCGAGAAGCGCGTGACCGAGATCGGTATCTGCCCTATGGTGTAGCCGTCGGGCCGCGCCGAAGCCAGCGCTTTGGTGCCGATCATTCCCGAGGCGCCCGCGCGGTTCTCCAACGCGATGGGCTGGCCGAGTTCGCGCGCGGCGATCTGGCAGATGATGCGCATCGACCGGTCGGCGGTGCCGCCGGCGGGCCATGGGCAGATGAATGTGAGAGGGCGCTTGGGATAGTCCGAGGCGGCCAGCGCGCGAAGAGGCGTGGCTGCAAGCGTCGCGGCGCCGAGGCCGCCCAGCACGAACTGACGTCGCGCCACTGTGCGAATGATCTTCATCGTTGTCTCCAGGATTTCTTGTTTGGCGAACGGGTCGGATTCTTCCGTAGACAATCATTGCCATCCAATGAAATAGCGGACTCTCTTCATGTCGTACAGGTTATGAAGAGAAAAAGACCGGAGACACCCCATGAGCCAGATCGATCGCGTCCTTCGTTCCAATCTCAAGCTGCGGCATCTGCAGATGCTGGTGGCGCTGGACCAGTTCAGGCACCTGGGGCGTGCCGCCGAATTCCTTGCGGTCACGCAGCCGGCGGTGTCGAAGTCGCTCGCGGAAATCGAGCGCATGTTCGGCCTGGCGCTCTTCGACCGTTCCACCCGCGGCACCGAACCCACGCCTTATGGAGACAGCGTGGTGCGCTTCGCGCGCTCCGTGCTGGCCGACTACGACCGCACGCGCGACGAGATCGCCGCCGTTGCCAGCGGCGCTGCCGGCCGCACCAGCGTGGGGGCGATGGTGGTCGCCATGCCGGTGCTGATGGCGCGTGCGGTGGAAATGCTGAAGGCGCGCTCATCGCAGACCACCGTGCTGGTGGAAGAGGGCGACCTCACCCGTCTGCTGCCCAAGCTTCGCCTTGGCGAACTCGATCTTTTCGTGGGGCGGCTGGAGCCCGGCTATGCCGCGCCGGACCTCGAGACCGAGGCACTGCATGCCGAACCGATGGCCGTGGTGTTGCGCCCCGGCCATGCGCTGCTTGCGAAGCGCCGCCCCGGCTGGACCGATCTGGCGAAGCTGCCCTGCGTGATGCCGCCGCCCTGGGCATCGCTGCGCGTGAAGCTCGACCAGATGTTCTTTCGCGACGGCGTGCAGCCGCCGGTGGACATCATCGAGTCGGCCTCCTTCCTCGCGCAGATGAGCTTCCTGCAGCAGCGCGACGCCGCGGCCTTCATGGCGCGTTCGGTGGCGCGGCACTTCCAGCAGCAGGGCGTGCTGAAGATACTGCCGCTGAAGGTGCCGATCGAGCTGCCGCCGGTCGGCCTGATCACGATGCGCGGCGAGCGGCGCACGCCGAGCACCGAGCAGCTCATCGAATGCCTGCGGCGCGTGGCCGGCTCCAGGCGGTAGATGCAGGGCGCCCGCTCAGTCGACCCGGATGTTGCGCGCCCGTACCAGCGCGCTCACCCGGCCTATCTCGTCCTGCACGAACCTGGCGAATGCCTCCGGCGTGGTGCCCGCGGGTTCCAGGCCGAGCTGCAGCAGCTTCTGATGCACAGTGGGGTCGTTGATCGCCGCCTGCACGGCCTTGCCTAGCTTCTGCACGATGTCGGCCGGCGTGCCCTTGGGCAGGAACACGCCGTTCCACTCGACCACGTTGTAGCCCGGCAGGCCCGACTCGCCGAGCGTCGGCGTGTCGGGCAGGGCCGGCACGCGCTTGGTGGAACTCACGGCCAGGGCGCGCAGCTTGCCCGACTTCACGTAGCTGAGGGTGGACGCCACGTTGCCGAAGTACGCCGACACCTGCCCGCCCATGAGGTCGGTGAGCGCCGGTGCGCCGCCCTTGTAGGGCACGTGCATCAGGTTGACCTTGGCCTGTTCGTTCAGTGCCTCGCCCGCCAGGTGCGAGCCGGTGCCGCCGCCTGCCGACGCGAAGCTCAGCTTGCCGGGGTTCTTGCGCGCGAAGTCCAGGAACTCGGCGACGGTCTTGTAGGGCGCGTTCTCCGGCACCACCAGGATCTGCGGCGCGGTGGCCACCAGCGACACCGGAATGAAATCCTTGGCCGCGTCGAAGGGCAGCTTGCGCAGCGAAGGATTCACCGAGAACGCAGAAGCGTCGTACAGCACGGTGTAGCCGTCGGCAGCCGCCTTGGCCACGTTGTCGGCGCCGATCACGCCGCCCGCGCCGGGCCTGTTGTCGATGACGATCTGCTGGCCCAGCGCCGCGCTCAGTTGCTGCGCGACGATCCGCGCGGTGTTGTCCGCGCCGCCGCCCGCCGCATAGGGAACGACCATGCGGATCGGCTTGTCGGGCCATGCGGCCCAGCCCAGCAGGGGCGCGCAGGCGGCGATGGCCGCGATCGTCTTCAGGACGCGTCTTGTGTTCTTCATGCCAATGTCTCGATGCTTGTGGTTCAGGAAAAGTCGTAGAGCTGCGCCGGGTTGTCGACCAGCACGCGATGGCGCGTGGTTTCGTCGGGCACCCATTGGTGCAGCAGGTCGAACAGCCGCGCGTCGTCGGGCTTGGCGTCGCGTTCGGTGGGGTGGGGCCAGTCGCTGCCCCACACCAGGCGTTCGGGTGCTTGCTTCACCCAGGCCTGGGCGATGGGGGTGGTGTCGGCGTAGCTGCCTTCGGCACCCAGCTTCGAATCGAGGTAGGCGCCGGACAGCTTGATCCAGGTGCGGCGGTTGCCCAGCAGCCGGCTGACGACCGCGAAGGCGGGGTGCGCCTGCGCATTCGGCAGCGCGAGCCGCGCGAGGTGGTCGAGGACGATGGTGCAGGGCAGCCGGTCGAGCAGGGCCGCGTGCTCGGCGATCTGGTCGGCGCTCCAGTGCAGCTGCACATGCCAGCCGAGCGTGTGCACGCGATGCGCGAGCGGCTCGACCATGGAGAAGTCGGTGGCCGCGTGCGTCGGCGTGTAGAGCGTGAAGCGGATGCCGCGAATGCCGCCCGCGTGCAGCCGCGCGAGCTCGTCGTCGCTCACCTCCGGGTGCACCACGGCCACGCCCCGCGTGCGCGTGGCACCGAGCGCGCGGATGGCTGCGAGCGTCACGCTGTTGTCCGTGCCGTGGATGCGCGGTTGCACGACGACGGTGCGTTGCGTGCCGATACGTTGCTGCAGCAGGCGGTAGTCGTCGGCGGTGGCATCGTCGACCATCGCATCGGGTGGCGCATGCAGCGCGAAGCGGCGGTCGTAGACATGCATGTGCGCATCGCAGGCGCCCTCCGGCGTACTGCTCATGGGCCGCTGCGTGCCGCCGCTGTTGGGGCAGACACTTTCGAGGCGCATGGCTCAGCCCTGGCCTGTTCCCTTGCCGCGAGAGGCCAGCACGGTGCCCGTGTGCTGGCCCAGCGTCGGCGCCGCAAAGGGCTCCGGCCCCGGCGTGCGGCCGAACTGCACGGGCCGCGTGAAGCCGCGGTAAGTGCCGAGCGTGGGATGCGCGAATTCCGCCACCATGTCTTCGGCCAGCACCTGCGGGTTGTCGAACATGTCTTCCACCGTGCGCGCGGCGGCGCAGGGCACGTCTTCGCCGAAGCATTCCTCCCATTCGAGCGCGCTGCGTTCGGCCAGCGCCGCGCGCAGCCGCGGAACGATCTCGGCGGAGTGCTGCGCGCGCTTGCGAACCGAGTCGTAGCGCTCGTCGACCGCAAGCTCCGGCAGCCCGACCTTGGCGCACAACGCCTGCCAGAAATGCGGCGTGTTGGCGGAGATGTAGAGATGGCCTTCGCGCGTGGGGTGCAGGCCGGTGATGCCGCCGGAGCGCATGTCGCGCCCCACGTCTTTGGGTTCGCCTTCGGCCCAGACCATGCGCGCCGACTGCATGGTGAGCGCGGAGCGCAGCAGCGACACGCCGACGTACTGGCCCGCGCCGCTCTTCTCGCGCTCGTACAGGGCAGACGCCACGCCCGCGGCCACCAGAGCGGCCGCGTAGTAGTCGACCACCGAGCCGTAGAGGATCTCGGGCGGGCCGCCGCGCTGGCCTTGCAGCGTGCACATGCCGGTCATGGTCTGCAGCACCTGGTCGTAGCCGGCCTTTTCGCGCAGCGGACCTGTCTCGCCATAGCCGGTGACGGCGCAGTAGATCAGCCGCGGGTTCAGCGCCTTCAACTGTTCGTAGCCGATGCCCAGCCGCGGCGGCACGCTGGGCCGGAAGTTGTGCACCAGCACGTCGGCCGTTTCCACCAGCGCCATGAGCGCGGCAAGGTCGTCCGGGTTCTTCAGGTCGAGCACCACGCCGAGCTTGCTCCGGTTCACGCCGATGAAGGCGCGGCTCTCGGCTTCCAGCGTCGACGGGTACTTGCGCAGGTTGTCGCCCGTGGGCGGCTCGATCTTGATGACCTCCGCGCCCTGGTCGGCCAGCAGCGAACAGCCGTACGGGCCCGCGATGTAGGCGCTCAGGTCGAGCACGCGCAGGCCGCTCAGCGGGCCCGCGGGGCCGCTGCGCACGGGCAGGCGTGCGTCGTCGTTGCCGGCATCGTGGGTTGGGGCGAGGCTCATGGATCTTCTCTTTCTCAGTCTGCGGTGATGTTCTGTTGTTTGGCCAGCTTCTTCCAGCGCTCCACGTCGTCGGCGATCACGGTGCCGAACTGCGCCGGCGTGAGCGGCGTGGCGATCGCGCCTTCGCGCAGGAAGTTGCCCGCGATCGCGGGCCTGGCGAGGATCTGGTTGACGGCCTGGTTGAGCTTGGCGACCACGTCGCCCGGCGTGCCTGCGGGTGCCAGCAGGCCCCACCAGAGTTCGAACTCGTAGCCGGGCACGGCGACGGCCATCGGTGTGAGATCGGGCGCGACGGGGCTCGGCTTCAGGCTGGTGATGCCGACGGCGCGCAGCTTGCCCGCCCGCACCATCGGCAGCAGCGACGGACCGCTGGAAATCAGCAGCTGGGTCTGGTTGCCGATGAGGTCGGTCACGGCCGGGCCCATGCCCTTGTACGGGATGTGCGCGATCTGCAGGTCGCCCACCTTGGCCTTGAGCAACTCCGTGCCGAACTGGTTGACGCTGCCGGAGCCAGAGGATGCGTAGTTGTACTGGCCCGGCTTCGCCTTGATGGCGGCAATCAGCTCTGCGGGCGTCTTCGCGGGGAAGTCGTTGTTGACCGCGACGATGAAGGGCCCCTTGGCGAACATGGCCACTGGCGCGAGGCCCTTCACCGGATCGAAAGGCAGCTTCGACTGCACCGCCGCGTTGGTCGTCATGCTGGAGGACACCGCCACCAGCGTGTAGCCGTCCGGCGTGGCGCGCGCTACCTGCGCGGTGCCGGTGTTGCCGCTCGCGCCGGGCCGGTTGTCGATGATCACCGGCTGCTTGAGCTCGTCGCCGAGTTCCTTGGCGACTTGGCGCGCGAAGGTGTCGTTCGAGCCGCCGGCCGGGTAGGGCACCACGATCGTGATGGCCTTGCTCGGATAGGTCGCCTGTTGTTGTGCGAGCGCCGTGCCACTGGAAAGGCATGCGCCGGCGAATGCAATGGCCGCCAGCGCGGCTGGACGAAGGATGGGGGGAATGCGCATGGTGTGTCTTGTCTCCTGTTTCTTTTGTGTATGCATGCCTCGCTCGGTGCGAAGCCGATGGGGGTCAGCCGGGCAGCAGCCCGAGTTCGCCCGCTCTCTCGACAATGGCGCGTGCGCGAAGCACGAAGGGGATGTCGATCATTTTTCCGTCCACCACATAGGCGCCGATTCCCTTGGCGTCGGCCTCGCGCGCTGCTTCGACCACCTTGCAGGCGTGCGCGATTTCATCGTCGGTGGGGCGGAACACTTCGTTCGCGATGGCGACCTGGCTCGGATGGATGCAGGTCTTGCCGAGGAAACCGAGGTTGCGAGCGAGCTTCGCTTCCGCGCGAAAGCCGTCGGCATCGCGGATGTCCGCGAATGCGCTGTCGTAGGCGTAAAGGCCCGCTTCGCCTGCGGCAATCCGTACCGCGAACATCGCCTGCTGGATGGCTTCCGGCGCACGCCGAGCGATGCCCAGCGGCTCGAACAGGTCGCCGAGGCCCAGCTGGAGCCCCTTCACGCGGGGATGCGCAAGAGCGAGCTGCGCGGCCATGCGCAGGGCGGAAGGCGTTTCGATGTTCAGCAGCAGGCCGATGGGCGCCTTCACGCCCTGGGCCTGCTCGGCGCGCTCGATGGCTTCGGCGGCGGCACGCACATGCGCCGCGCTCTCCGGCTTCGGCAGGTTGATGAGGTGCACGCCGGGCAGGGCCACGGCGGCCACGTCGCGCTCGAAGTGCGGCGTGTCCATCGCGTTGACGCGGACGATCAGGGTCTTGCCGTTGGCGGTGGTGTCAACGCCCGCCAGCAACTGGCGCACGCAGCCACGTGCTTCGTCCTTGCGGGCTTCGGAGACCGCGTCTTCCAGATCGAGACAAATACCGTCGGCCGCGCTGTCGAGCGCCTTGGCGAACAACTCGGGGCGTGTGCCGGGAACAAAGAGCTTGCTTCTCATGCCCGCAGTGTCTGCAGTCCATGAGATTAGAAAAACACATGCTCTCTATGATCAGATCATAGAAAATCTATCTTCATGGAAACCGCCTACCTGCACAGCTTTCTACTGGTGGTGGAGTCCGGCTCGATGTCGGAGGCCGCGCGCCGGCTCGACCTCACGCCTGCCGCCGTGGCGCAGCAGGTCCGCGCACTGGAGCGAGAGCTTGGCGCACCGTTGCTCGCGCGCGCCGGCCGCACGGTGCAACCCACCGAGGCGGGGCACCAGCTGGTGCAGCGCGGGCGCAACCTGCTTCGGGAGGTGAGCGACATCAAGGCGCTGCTCGGCAGCGATGCGGCCGGCGGCGAGCTGCTGGTCGGCACCATCAATACGGCCATTCACAGCCTGCTGCCGGACATCCTCGCCCACTTCGTGAAGACGCATCCGGGCGTCAAGGTGTTCCTGCAGTCGGGCACGACCGCCACGCTGCACAAGGCGCTGCTGCAGGGCGAACTCGACGCAGCCGTGTGCCTCCACCCGACCTTCGCGCTGCCGAAGACCTTCGATTGGTCATTGCTGCGCGAGGAGCCGCTGGTGCTGCTCGCGCCAAGCCGCCTTGCGCGGCGCGATCCGCACGAACTGCTGAGGACATCGCCGCTGATCCGCTACGACCGCAATCTTGGCGGGGGCAAGCAGGCCGACCGTTACCTGCGCGCCGCGGGCATCGTGCCGCAGGAGCGCTTCGAACTCAGCTCGCTGCTGGCGATCGCGATGATGGTCGACCGCGGGCTCGGTGTTTCGATCGTGCCGGACATCGCATCGCCGTTGCTGGACGGCCAGCGTATCGTCAAGATTCCGTTGCCGCTGCCTTCGGAGCCCCGGCGCTTCGGCGTGCTGTGGCTGCGTGCATCGCCTCGGCTGAGGCTGATCCAGGGCTTCGTGGACAGCGCGGGGCAGGTCAGCGGAGGCAAGGGCATTGCACGTAGAACCACCGGATCCGGGGCGGCCCCAAAAAGCAGGCTATAATCGAGAGCTTAGCGGCTGTAGCTCAGTTGGATAGAGTACTTGGCTACGAACCAAGGGGTCGTGGGTTCAATTCCTGCCAGCCGCACCACCTGTTGAAAAGCCCGGAAGATTCGTCTTCCGGGCTTTTTTCTTTGTTGGCTCCGCTGGGCTCTCTTCGGAAAACCCAGAAAAGAGCGCAAAAGGCAGGCTATAATTGCAAGCTGTGCGGCTGTAGCTCAGTTGGATAGAGTACTTGGCTACGAACCAAGGGGTCGTGGGTTCAATTCCTGCCAGCCGCACCACTACAAGGAAAGCCCGCAACGAAAGTTGCGGGCTTTTTTCATTTGGAGGATCTGCGTGAGCAAGGCATTCACCAAGGAAACCGAAGCGGATGGAGACGACGACGGCGCCGATGGCGCATCGCCTCCGCTGCCCGCGGGCGGCAAGAACTACATCACCCCCGACGGCTATGCGCGCTTGCGCGACGAGCTGCTGCACCTGATGGACGAGGAGCGGCCGAAGATCGTCGAGACCGTGCACTGGGCCGCCAAGAACGGCGATCGCTCCGAGAACGGCGACTATCTCTACGGCAAGAAGCGCCTGCGCGAAATCGATCGCCGCATCCGCTTTCTCACCAAGCGCCTCGAAATCGCCGAGATCACCGACCCGTCGGTGCACCATGGCCGCGACCAGGTCTTCTTCGGCGCCACGGTGCGCTATGCGGACGAAACGGGCGATGAGCGCAGCGTCACGATCCTCGGCATCGACGAGGCGGAAAGCGCCAAGTCGCAGGTCAGCTGGATTTCACCGATCGCTCGGGCGTTGCTCAAGGCGCGCGAGGGCGACGTGGTGAAGCTCGTGACGCCGGGTGGCGCGCACGAGGTCGAGATTCTTTCGGTGAGTTACCCGGCCCCGCGACCCGCCGCGGCCTGAAGCCGCGGCAAGCAAGGCCCGGTCAGGGGACGGGCACGGTCCTCGACGCCGTCAGCACCGACGCGGTCCGGCGCGCTGCGCGCAGCACCGTGTCGAGATGCGCGCGGTCGCGCACCGCAATCACGAAGCGCAGGTCGGTCGAGTCCTGCGGCGTCTCGTCGGCCATTTCGACGTGCGTGATGTCGGCTTCGGCATCGGCCAGCGTGGCGGCGACTCGCGCCAGCACGCCCTTGTCGTTGCGCACGGTGATGACCACGCCGGTCTCGAAGGCGCGCGTGGGCTCGTCGGCCCATTCCACTGCAAAGAAGCGTTCGCTGTCCTTGTGGCGCAGGCGCTGGCCCACGCCGCATTCTTCGGTGTGCACCACCAGCCCTTCGCCGTGCCCGAGGTAGCCGACGATCTGGTCGCCGGGAATGGGGCGGCAGCACAGCGCAAAACGCACCGAGGAGTTCTCGCTGCCGTCCAGCGTGACCGCGCCCTGCGACACGGTTTCGTGCGAGATGAAGCGCTCGCGGCTCAGCAGCAGTGCGTCAGGGCGTTCGCCCAGTTCAGAGAGCATGGCCACGAGCCGCTTGGCGACGATGCTGGCGATGCGCTTGCCCAGGCCGACGTCGGTCAGCAATTCGGCGCGGGTGCGGTTGCCGGTGAAGCGCAGCAGCTTTTCCCACAGCGCCTGATGCTCGTCGTCTTCCTCGGGCAGCTTGCTCAGGCCTTCGGCACGCAGCGCCTGCGCCAGAAGCTTTTCGCCCAGGCCTTCGGACTCGGCATGCGCCAGCGTCTTGAGGTAATGGCGGATCTTGGAGCGGGCGCGGCCGGTGCGCACGAAGCCGAGCCAGGCCGGGTTGGGCGTCGACACCGGCGCGGTGATCACCTCGACCACGTCGCCGTTCTTGAGCTCGGTGCGCAGCGGCACCTGGTCGCCGTTGATTCGGGCGGCCGAGGTGTGGTCGCCGATGTTGCTGTGAATGGCGTAGGCGAAGTCGACCACCGTGGCGCCGCGCGGCAGCGCCATGATCTGGCTCTTGGGCGTGAACACGTAGACCGCGTCGGGGAACAGGTCGACCTTGACGTGGTCCCAGAACTCGGCGGCGTCGCGGGTCTCGTCCTGAATGTCGAGCAGCGACTGCAGCCACTTGGTGCCCAGGCGGTCGTTGCTGGCCGCGTTCGGCTCGGCGGCCTTGTAGAGCCAGTGCGCGGCGACGCCGGATTCGGCCACCACGTGCATCGCCTCGGTCCGCAGTTGGAATTCAACGCTCACGCCGGCCGGCCCCACGAGCGTGGTGTGCAGCGACTGGTAGCCGTTGAGCTTGGCGATCGCGATGTGGTCCTTGAACTTGCCCGGCAGCGGCTTGTACATCTGGTGCAGGATGCCCAGGCCGGTGTAGCAGGCGATCACGTTCGGCACGATCAGGCGGAAGCCGTAGATGTCGGTCACCTGGGCGAAGCTCAGGTGTTTTTCTTCCATCTTGCGGTAGATCGAATAGAGCGTTTTCTCGCGCCCCGCGATCCGCAGCGTCATGCCGGCGGCCGAGAAGGCGGTCTCGACCTCTTTCTGTACTTTTTGAATCAGGTCGCGGCGTCGGCCGCGGGCCTTGGCCACCGCCTTGGAAAGCGTGGCATAGCGCCATGGTTTCAGGTGCCGGAACGACAGCTCCTGCAGCTCGCGATAGGTCTGGTTCAGCCCGAGCCGGTGCGCGATGGGGGCGTAGATCTCGAGCGTTTCGCGCGAGATGCGTGCCCATTTTTCCCGTGGCGCATCGGCCAGCGTGCGCATGTTGTGCGTGCGGTCGGCCAGCTTGACGAGGATGACGCGCACGTCGCGCGCCATGGCCAGCAGCATCTTGCGGAACGACTCGGCCTGGTTTTCTTCGCGCGTGTTGAACTGCAGCTTGTCGAGCTTGGTGAGCCCGTCGACCAGCTCGGCCACCGGGGCGCCGAAGCGTTCGATCAGCTCGGGCTTGGTCACGCCGCAGTCTTCGATGGCGTCGTGGAGCAGGGCGGCCATCAGGGCCTGCGCGTCGAGCTTCCATTCGGCGCATTGCGCCGCCACTGCGATCGGGTGGGTGATGTACGGCTCGCCGCTGTTGCGCAATTGCCCGAGGTGGGCCTCGTCGGCGAAGCGGTAGGCACGGCGAACCAGCTCGGTGTCTTCGGGGCTCAGGTAATCGAGCCGCGCCGTCAATGCGGCAAAGCTTGCTGCGGCCGCGTTCAGCGCCGCCGGGCTCGGCTTCGGCGTGCCCTTGGTGGCATGGGACTGATGTTTGGCTACCGCGCTCATGGCTACCACTTTAGCGTGACCGCTCCGTGGACGCGTCCGGACATAAAAAAAGCACCGCATTGCGGTGCCTTTTCGTTGCAGGGCTGCGTCAGATCAGCCCGGCACCTTCTTGAGCATTTCGATGCCGATCTTGCCTTCGGCGATTTCGCGCAGGGCAGTGACGGCGGGCTTGTTCTTGCTCTCGATCTTGGGGGCGTGGCCCTGGCTCAGCATGCGCGCGCGGTACGTTGCGGCCAGCACGAGCTGGAAGCGGTTCGGGATCTGGGTCAGACAATCTTCGACGGTGATGCGGGCCATGATGAGAATCTTTCTGTCAGTGAGCGGTGAACTCGGATATCAGGGGATGTTCAGTGCGGCGAATGTGTCGGCACGCGCACGGCGCTGTGCGGAATACCGGAGCCGCTGAGCGTGGACGATCGCCTTGAGATCGAAAAGCGCGCGCTCAAATAACTCGTTGATTATAACGAAGTCGAATTCCCCCGCCCGGGCCATCTCTTCGGCGGCGTTCTTCAGGCGCAGCTCGATCACCGAGGCGCTGTCTTCGCCGCGCCGTTCGAGCCGGGAGCGCAGTTCTTCCCAGCTCGGCGGCAGGATGAAGATCATGACCGCGTTGGCGAAGGTCTTGCGGATCTGCAGGGCGCCCTGGAAGTCGATTTCGAGGATCACGTCGGCCCCCTGGGCGATCCGCTCCTCGATGGCCTTCTTGGACGTGCCGTAGCGGTGTCCGTGCACATGCGCCCATTCCACGAAGCCGTCGGCCGCGATCAGCGCGTCGAACTCGGTCGGCGAGGCAAAAAAGTACTCGCGGCCGTGTTTTTCCTGCCCGCGCGGCGAGCGAGTCGTGTGGGAAACCGATGGCTGGACGGCCGAATCGAGTTCCATGAGTGCCTTGACCAGGCTCGATTTGCCGGCGCCGCTGGGCGCCGCCACCACGAAGATATTGCCGGGGTAATCCATGCTTGCGCTCGTCATTCGATGTTCTGGACCTGCTCGCGCATCTGCTCGATCAGGACCTTCATGTCCACGCCTATGCGCGTGAGCTCCAGGGCTGCCGACTTGGAGCCCAGGGTGTTGGCCTCGCGGTGCAGTTCCTGAATGAGGAAGTCGAGGCGCTTGCCGATTTCGCCGCCCTTCTTGAGCAGGCGCTCGATCTCGTCGAGGTGCGAGTTCAGGCGGGTCAGCTCCTCGGCCACGTCGATGCGGATCGCGAAGGCGGTGGCCTCGGTCAGCGCGCGGTCCTGGGCGGCCTCGGGGAGGGTGCCGCCGGTGCTTTCGGTCAGGCCCATGGCCTCCTTCCAGCGCTCCAGGAAGCGGGTGCGCTGCTGTTCGACCAGCTGCGGCACCAGCGGCCCGGCCTGCTGCACCAGGGTGCGCAGCTGGGCCAGGTGGGCCTCGAGCATCTTGGCCAGCCGGGCGCCTTCGCGCTGGCGGGCCGACATCAGGCCGTCGAGCGCCTTGCCGGTCACCTCGAGCAGGTCGGGGCCCCAGTCGCCGCGGGCGGCGCTGTCGCCGCCGGCCAGGCGCAGCACGTCGGCCACGCTCAGCTCACGGGCGCCGGGCAGCCAGGCCTTGATGCTGTCCTGCACCCCGTTGAGCCGCTGGAGCAGCTTGACGGAGGGCTCGACGACGCCCGCCTGGGCGGTGTTCTCGATGGCCGCGCGCACCTCGACCTTGCCACGCTTGAGCTTGCCCGTGAGCAGCTCGCGCAGCGCGGTTTCATGCTGGCGCAATTCCTCCGGCAACTTGAAGGTGAGATCGAGGAAGCGGCTGTTGACCGAGCGGATTTCGACCCCGAGCCGGCCCGCCGCGGAGGGCCGTGATTCGGCTTCGGAGTGGCTGCCTGCGGACCCATTTTGGCCGCTGGCGTAGCCGGTCATGCTGTAAACTGGCATTGCGCCTCACTGTGGTTTTGCTTGCAAGCACCGAGGCGTCGGCACGGCGTTCGCTTGCCGCACCATCGCCTTCGGGCGAAACTCCCGGATTATGTCAAAGGTCAAGCCTTCGCCCCTGCTGCCCGATACGGTCATTGGCGGATACCGCGTTGTACGCCGGCTTTCCGCGGGTGGTTTCGGTGTCGTCTATCTCGCCATCGACCCCGCCGGACAGCAGGTCGCCATCAAGGAATACCTGCCGTCGTCGCTCGCCACCCGGGGCCCCGACGAGCTGGCGCCCCAGGTGCCGCCCGAGAAGCTGTCCCTCTACCGGCTGGGGCTCAAGAGCTTTTTCGAGGAAGGCCGCTCGCTTGCGCAGATCTCGCATGCGTCGGTGGTCAGCGTGCTCAATTTCTTCCGCGAGAACGAGACTGTCTACATGGTCATGAACTACCTGGAGGGCGCGACCCTTCAGGATTTCGTGGTCACGGCGCGCGACCTGAAGAAGCAGAAGGTCTTTCGCGAATCCACCATCCGGTCGCTGTTCGACGAAATCCTGCGCGGGCTGCGCATCGTCCACCAGTACAAGATGTTGCATCTGGACATCAAGCCGGCCAACATTTTCGTGACCGACGACGACCGTGCCGTGCTCATCGACTTCGGCGCCGCGCGCGAAGTGCTCAGCAAGGAAGGCATCTTCATCCGCCCCATGTACACCCCCGGCTTCGCGGCCCCCGAGATGTACCGGCGCGACTCGTCCATGGGCCCCTGGACCGACATCTACGCCATCGGCGCCTGCATCTACGCCTGCATGCAGGGCTATCCGCCCAACGACGCCCCCCGGCGCATCGAGAAAGACCGCCTCAGCCTGTCGCTGTCGCGCCTGCGCGGGGTGTATTCGGACAACCTGATCGAGGTGGTCGAGTGGTGCATGTCGCTCGATCCGCTGTCGCGCCCGCAATCGGTCTTCGCGCTGCAGAAGGAACTCAGCCGCGAGGGCGAGCGCCGCTACACCAAGCTCACCGTGGGCGAAAAGGTGCGGCTGTCCATCGACAACATCCGCTCCTTCGACAAGAAGAGCCTGCCCAAGGCCGCCGCGCCCACCACGCGCCCCGCATGACATCACCATGAAATTTTCCGTCTTCCAGGTCAGCCGCAAGGGCGGCCGTCTCAAGAACGAAGACCGCATGGGCTATTGCTACACGCGGGAATCGGGCCTGTTCGTGCTGGCCGACGGCATGGGCGGCCATCCGGAAGGCGAAGTCGCGGCGCAGCTGGCCCTGCAGACCATCGCCGCGCTCTACCAGCGCGAAGCCCGCCCGATCGTGAAGGACGTGAAGGCCTTCCTGGCCGAATCGGCCATGGCCGCGCACCAGCAGATCATGCGCTACGCCAGCCACAAGGCCATGCTCGACACGCCGCGCACCACCGTGGTCGCGGCCGTGCTCCAGGGCACCACCGCCACCTGGATGCACTGCGGCGACTCGCGCCTGTACGTGGTGCGCGACGGCCGCCTGCTGACCCGCACGCGCGATCACTCCCACGCCGAGCGCCCCAAGCCGCACGGCGCCGACACACCCGTCAACCGCAACCTGCTGCTGACCTGCCTGGGCTCGCCGACCACGCCGCTGTTCGACGTGTCGAGCCCGCTGCAGCTGCAGCGCGGCGACCGCATCATGCTGTGCTCCGACGGCGTGTGGGGCGTGCTCGACGACGCGCTCATCGTGCACACGCTGTCCTCCGGCAAGCCCGTGTCCGACGCCGCCCCCGACCTCGCCGAAATGGCGCTGCGCAAGGGCGGCGCCCACAGCGACAACGTCACCCTCATCGCCCTCGAATGGGAAATGCCCGACAGCGCGGGCGACGACCGCAGCGGCGTGTCCACCGAAACCATCGAGGACGGCGTGTTCGCCTCCACCATCCAGGCCGGCATGCCGTCGGACAACGAGATCGACGACCTCGACGAAGACGCCATCGAGCGCTCCATCGCCGAGATCAACGAAGCCATTCGCCGCTCGGCCGCCCGCAAGACCTGAGCGCGCCGTTCGTTCCTTTTTTTCCTCTTTCGAGTCTCAAACAATGACTGCTTTCACACGAAGCGGCGGCCGTGCCGCCGACCAGCTGCGCCCGGTGCGCATCACCCGCGGCTTCACGATCCACGCCGAAGGCTCGGTGCTGATCGAGTTCGGCCAGACCCGCGTGCTGTGCACCGCCTCGGTCGAAGAAAAAGTGCCGCCGCACAAGAAGGGCAGCGGCGAAGGTTGGGTCACGGCCGAATACGGCATGCTGCCGCGCGCCACCCACACCCGCAGCAGCCGCGAGGCCGCCAAGGGCAAGCAGACCGGCCGCACGCAGGAAATCCAGCGCCTCATCGGCCGCTCGATGCGCGCCGTGTTCGACCTGGCCGCCCTGGGCGAGCGCACCATCCACCTCGACTGCGACGTGCTGCAGGCCGACGGCGGCACCCGCACCGCGGCCATCACCGGCGCCTTCGTGGCCGCGCAGGACGCCGTCAACAAGCTCATCGCCGCCGGCACCCTGGCTGCGTCGCCCATCAAGGGCCACGTGGCCGCCATCTCGGTGGGCATCGTTGAAGGCACGCCGCTGCTCGACCTCGAATACACCGAAGACTCGGCCTGCGACACCGACATGAACGTCGTCATGACCGGCGCCGGCCACTTCGTCGAAGTGCAGGGCACCGCCGAAGGCGTGGCCTTCACCCGCGACGAAATGAACAGCCTGCTCGGCCTTGCCGAAAAAGGCATCGGCGAACTCGTGACCCTGCAGAAGCAGGCGCTGCTCGCCGCCAACTGACCACCCCAGCTATTGGCGTCTGCTTGCAAAGGCAGGCGCCACAGCCACTTTGACTTTCTATGAAACTGGTTCTGGCTTCCAACAACGCAGGCAAGCTCGCCGAACTCCAGCAACTGTTCGCGGAACTGGCCGTCACCCTCGTGCCGCAATCGGCGCTGGGCGTGGGCGAGGCTGAAGAACCTTTCCGCACCTTCGTCGAGAACGCGCTGACTAAGGCGCGCCACGCCAGCGCCGCCACCGGCCTGCCGGCCATCGCCGACGACGCCGGCCTGTGCGTCGACGCCTTCGGCGGCCTGCCGGGCGTCGACACCGCCTACTACGCCACCCAGTTCGGCTACGCCAAGGGCGACGCCAACAACGTGAAGGCGCTGCTCGAGCAGATGAGCGGCGTCGTCAACCGGCGCGCCGCGCTCGTCAGCACGCTGGTCGCGCTGCGCAGCCACGACGACCCCGAGCCGCTCATTGCCGTGGGCCGCGTCGTCGGCGAAATTGCGCCCCAGCCCGTGGGCGAGAACGGCTTCGGCTTCGACCCCGTGATGTACCTGCCGAGCTTCGGCAAAACCTTCGCCCAACTGACGCCCGAGATCAAGAACGCCAACAGCCACCGCGGCCGCGCGGCGCAGGCCATGCTGGCCCTGATGCGCGAACGCTGGCTGCCTGCGTAATGGCCACCGTCTTCCCTATCCAGCCGGCGCAGCCCACCGGCGCGCCGCAGGCCAACGACGTGCTGCACTGGATGCGGCCCGGCCCGCTGCAGCTCAGCGCGCTGCCGCCGCTGTCGCTCTACATCCACCTGCCGTGGTGCCTGCGCAAGTGCCCGTATTGCGACTTCAATTCGCACGAATGGCGCGCCGCCAGCGAGGCCGACATCGACGGCATTCCCGAGCAGGCGTACATCGACGCGCTCGTGGCTGACCTCGACGCGGCGCTGCCCCTCATCTGGGGGCGTACCGTGCACACCATCTTCATCGGCGGCGGCACGCCGAGCCTGTTCTCGCCGCAAGCCATCGACCGCCTGCTGGGCGATGTGCGCGCGCGCCTGAAGCTCGCGCCCGACTGCGAGATCACGCTGGAAGCCAACCCCGGCACCTTCGAACGCAACCGCTTCCGCGCGTACCGCGCAGCGGGCGTCACGCGCCTGTCGGTGGGCGTGCAGAGCTTCAACGACGAGCACCTGAAGGCCCTGGGCCGCGTGCACGACCGCGCACAGGCCATTGCGGCAGTCGAAGAGGCCGCGAGCGCCTTCGACACCTTCAACCTCGACCTGATGTACGCCCTGCCGGGCCAGACGCTCGAGGGCCTGGACGCCGACCTTTCGCAAGCCCTGTCGCTCGCGCCGCCGCACCTGTCGGTGTACCACCTGACCATCGAGCCCAACACCTGGTTCGCCAAGTTTCCGCCCACGCTGCCCGAGGACGACATCGCCTACGAGATGCTCGACCGCATCACCGAACGCACCAGCGCCGCCGGCATGACGCGCTATGAAGTGTCGGCCTATGCGCGCGAAGGCCATGCCTGCGGACACAACCGCAACTACTGGGAATTCGGCGACTACCTTGGCATAGGCGCTGGCGCGCACAGCAAGCTGAGCTTTGCGCACCGCATCGTGCGCCAGGTGCGCTACCGCGAGCCGCGGCTGTACATGGAGAACGCCCGCGCCGGTGCAGCCGTGTCGCAGAGCGACGAAGTGGCGCTGGCCGACCTGCCGTTCGAATTCATGCTCAATGCGCTGAGGCTGAAGGCCGGCTTCACGCTGCCCCAGTTCAGCGAGCGCACGGGGCTCGCGATGACCGCCATCCAGCGCGGCTTGGAAGAAGCCGAACGCAAGGGGCTCCTGGCGCGCGACCTGTTCCGGGTGTGGCCCACCGAACGCGGGCTGGACTTTCTGAGCGATCTGCAGGCGATGTTCCTGCCGGACGGGGAGTAGGGCGCTGTCGTCGGCTTAAAATCGCAGGTTCCGGAGAGTTGGGTGAGTGGTTTAAACCAGCAGTCTTGAAAACTGCCGACGTGAAAGCGTCCGTGAGTTCGAATCTCACACTCTCCGCCAGTCATAGCTGTATTTCACGTCGACTCGGCTCGTTTCGCACGACCGACCGCTGCTCGAATCAATCCAGCGCCACCAACTTCCCACCCCTGAACTCCGCACAGAACCCATGCTCCTCGTCCCAGGGGCATCTGCACAGCAACTCGAAGCGCGATGAGCTGTCGCCTCGCTGTACCCCGATCTGCAGTTCCCATTGATGGCATTGACGCAGCAGCGGTTCGGGACTTGCGACCGGCTTGAAGTCGTCATGCCCGTAGTCGGTCCATTCGAGGCACTGGTGGTAGTGGTCGAAGACGCCTTGCGCTACCTGCGCTTCGATCGAAACCAGGCCTCGCACGAAGGCTTCGTATGCATCCACCTGGCCTTCTGAAAGGTCGCCTTCCGTATGCGTGCCAGCCAGAACCTTGGTCCAGTCGGCCGAGGAAACCCTGACGGTGAGGGCGTCGGGCTGGCCGAAGAGAGGCAGCTTCTTCGCCAGCTCCCAGGTTTGCGCGACGGGAAGCGGCCTCAGCCGGATTCCGTACTGGGCGTACCACATCGGCGCGACTTCATAGGCGTACACGCACTTGAGCTGGCCGAGCACCGGATGCTGCAGCTCGGTGCGGCCTGTGGAGAGCTTGGACTGCGCATTCATGGTGCGGCCTGCCTGTTGAATAAGGTTGAAGCTGGCAATCCTATTGCCCGCCGGGCGCCGTCAGCGCGACCCGAAGCGATTGCAACGTAAGGTCCGCCGCCCCGATCCGCCGTCGCAGTTCCTCGTTGACCACCCGCACGAGCGCACTGAGTTCGGTGCGGGTCGTGCAGATTTCCTCCGTGTCATTCAAATGCTGCGAGGCGATGAGCTTTTCTAGGCCCGTATAGGCGTTCTGCAGCTCGTGCAGGCTGTCGACTTCGTCGCATGCCTGCAGCGCGAGCGATTCGGCGGAGGTTTCGGGGAACGAGGGAACGTGAATGGATGCAGCCATGATCGGCCTCCAAGGGGATTGCGGTTTATTGAAACCGCCGCATCCGAGACGCATCGAGGCTTGCTCGATGGTGCGGGACACTGCGGCTTGCGTCGCAGCGGGTTGCTCGGGACGCCAATCCCGATCACGCCGTCTCCGGCATGACGGCGCGCAGTATATCCACGCCACCGCAGGGCGATGTTTCAGTTGCCGTGCACGCTTGCCCGGCAAGCCGCCGCCTCAGTGCGCATCCTTCGCCGGACTGCCCATCGCCCCATCCCACCCCCCACCCAACGCAGCCACCAGCGCCACGCTCGCCGCAAACCTGCTCCCCTGAGTAGTCAACAGACTCTGCTCATCCGTCAGCGCAGTAACCTGCGCCGTAACCACGGCCGTATACGCAGCAGTCCCCGCCTCGTACTGATTGGTCGTCAGCACCACCGCTTCGTGTGCCGATGCCGCCGCGCGCTGCTGCACCTGCGACTGTTGTTCCAGGATGCGCAGCGCCGCCAGGTTGTCTTCCACCTGGGCTGCGAACTCGACCTGAGCACCGTCGAATTTCAATTGCTCGGCATCCTGGTGCGGCAGCCCGGCCGCATCTTCACGCGCGCCCAGCTCATCGACGCGATGTATGTCGACGGCCGCGTGGTCGAGGACCGCACCGTCGACAGCCACATCAAGAAGCTGCGCCGCAAGATCGCCACGGTCTTTCCGGACCGCGAGATCCTGTTCTCGGTCTACGGCGTGGGCTACCGCTACGAGTGGTGAGGCAGCGCCTCGTCGTGCGCCTCCACGCCGCGCACGCCGCCGATGGAGTCTTCGTCGAACCAGCGCAGGATCGTGCAGCAGTCGGGCCGATGGCTGGTGCGTTCGAACAGGAAGCCGCGCATGATTTCTCCGGCTTCGTCCAGCGGCACGCCCGAGGCGCGCAGCAGGCAGACGCGGTCGTCGTCCGTGGCGTCGAAAGGCACCTGCACCGTGATGTCCGCCAGGCGGAAGCGCCGTGGCCCGCCGTGGGCGCGGGCCTTGGAAGATGGGCTGCCGCGCATGTTCAGAGCGGGTCCAGGGAGGCGTCGTCGACCGGCTGCGCCTGCTGCGCGGCATGCCGTGCGCGCGCACGCTGCACCAGCAGCCCGATGAGCAGCGCCGCCGCCGCGGAGCCGGCCAGCGCGCCCGAGCTGCCGAGCAGCTGCGCGAGGCTGTCCACGGTCTCGACGCTGACCTGCTGCGCGTGATGGACCAGCGCCATCATGTCGGCGGCGTACACGTTCTGCAGGTCGTCGATGCGCACGTTCAGGTCCTGCCCCGCGTTGCGGAAGCGGATCTTCGCGAAGATGCCATTGGCGATCGCCACCAGCGAGAGCACGCCCAGCGGGCGCAGCAGTGTCTCGACGAGACGGCGGCGGTCGTCGGTGGGCGCCGACTCGTACACCTGCGCCACCAGCTCGGGAATCGCCGCTTCGGACGCGGGTTCGGGGGATCGGGAAAGGGCCGTGTGGCCCATGGGTTGCAATGCATTGGATGCCATACCGTCTTCTTCCTTTGCGTCATGCGGCCCGGCGGGATCGGTCGAAAAGAACGACATCGATCGGTGTCTGCCGGAACCTGCATGTTCGTCCGCAGGCGCAGGCGATTTGATGAACGGACCGTAAAGCTGCGTTGAATTTACGCAACCGCTGGTGGCGCGCGCCGTAAACCCACCTCGCGAAGCGAAGAGCATGAAAGGCAATTGAAAGGCTTCCAGAGCGCTTGAAAAGCCCACGGCGCCGGCGCGAGAAATATTTTTCGGGTCGCGCGACGGATTCGAAAAGATCGGCGCGTTCAACTCACACGCTGATTCAGCGGTCTTGGGAGACTTTCAATGATCGTCCGTTCTTCGTTTGTGGTCGCGACCCTGTCTGCCCTTGTGTTGTCCGGTTGCGTGGTGGCGCCGGCGGTCGTGCGTCCCGCTTATGTCGCTCCCCCGGGGGTGGCCTACATCGGGCCGACCTATGCCATTCCGGGCCCGGGCTTCGTGTGGCAATACCACCCGCGCTACGGCTGGGGCTGGCATCACCCCGTCTACGGCTGGCATCGCGGCTGGCGCTGAAGCGGGCCGTTTCTTCGCTCCGGTCTTCTCGTTTTTCATCTGGCCCACGGCCATCAAGGAACTCTTATGAAATCACGTGCTTCGACCTTGCTGGGGCTCGGCACGCTCCTTCTTGCATTCGCCGGTGCATTGGCGACCACCGTGTCCGCGCGGGCCCAGCCGGTGGTCGTCGGTCCGCCGCCGCTGGTGCTGGTGCGGCCTGCCCATGTCGTGCGTCCGAGAGTCGTCGTCGTGCGGCCCGCCTACGTTGTTCCGGCAGGCGTTGTCTATGTCAGGCCGACCTATGCGATGCCGGGGCCGGGGTATGCGTGGCGTTACCGCGTGCACGGTGGCTGGGGCTGGTACCACCCGAGCTACGGCTGGTACCGGCGCTGAGGTCTCCTGCCCGCCTGCCTCATTCGATCTTGAAGACGAACTCCTGCGTTGCCACGACTTCCGCATCGCCCGTGGTCTGGCATTCGTAGCGCATCACCGCCGAGCGCACCGCCGATTGATAGACCTTGGGCCCGGAGAGAAAGCGCACCTCCGTCACGCGGCCGCCCTTGATGCGTACCTCGGCCTTGACGACACCGCTGATGCCTTCGTCCAGCGCCTTGCGCGGCATCTCGGGTTTCACCTGCCTCGGGCATGCCACCGCGATGTCGGTGGACACCGCCTGCGGCGGTGCCGGCGGGGCGGGCGGTGCCGGCGGCGCGGCGGGTGGCGGCGCCACCGGCTCGGTGCTCTGCACCGCGGTGATGGCGGGCGCGGTGCTCGGCGGCGGAGTCACCGCCGGCGGCGGCACGTAGGCCGGGCGCGGCGGTGGCGGCGTCTTCGGCGTCTCCTGCCGGACGATCTTCTTCGGTGGCGGCGGCGGGGGAGGCGGCGGTGGCGGCACCTTCACCTCGGCGATGATGGTCGCGTCCATCGGCTTCTTGATCATCTCGATGGTCTTGCGCGCCAGGCCCGAGATAAGCGCGTAGCCCACCAGCACATGGAACAGCACCATCACGCCGATGCCCACCGGGCCGAAGCGGGACTTGGGGTCGAAGTCGTTGGCGCGGCTCATGGGATGAACTGCTCCGAGCCCATGATGCCCAGCTTGGTCAGGCCCGAGCGTTGCGCCGAAGCCATCACGCCGGCCACCACGTCATAGCGGGCATGCTTGTCGGGGCGCAGGTGCACTTCGGGCTGCACCGGTTGCGCGGCGACCTGCTCGAAGCGCCGCTCGACTTCGGACAGCTCGGCCACGGCCTCGCCGTTCCACAGCACGGTGCTGCGCTCGTCGATGTCCACGCGCAGCACCTCGGGCTTGATGTCGCTGGGCGGCGGGTTGCCGTTGGGCATGTTCAGGTTCACCGCGTGCAGCTGGATCGGGATGGTGATGATCAGCATGATCAGCAGCACCAGCATCACGTCGATCAGCGGCGTGGTGTTGATGTCCATCATGGGCTCGTCGGTCGGGGTGCCGCTGCGGCGCCCCTGCTTTTCTTTTCGCATGGCTGTGTGTGTTCTCAGTTGCGCGCGGGCGGCTCGGTGATGAAGCCGACCTTGACGATGCCGGCCGACTGGCACGCGTAGATGATCTTTCCCACCGGCTCGTACACCGAGTGCCAGTCGCCGCGGATGTGCACCTCGGGCTGCGGGGTGAGGGCGGCCACCTTCTTCAGCCGCTGCGCCAGGTGGTTCACGTCGCGCACCGGCGTGTCGTACCAGTAGATGCGTCCGGCCGAGTCCACCGACAGCACGACGGTGTCGGGCTTGCTCTCGCGCACCTCGTTGCGCTGCTTCGGCACCTCCACGGGCACCGAGTAATTGACCACCGGGATGGTGATGAGGAAGATGATCAGCAGCACCAGCATCACGTCGACCAGCGGCGTGGTGTTGATGGCCGCGATGGCCTGTTCCTCGTCGCCGCCGGCGGATGGGATGTTCATCGCCATGATGTGGTCCGGTTCCGTGCGGTGGCGCGGCGGGTCAGGCCGGGGCGCTGCCGGCCAGGATCACCGAATGCAGCTCGCCGCTGAATTCGCGCACGTCGTCCATCACCGAGATGTTGCGGCGCAGGAGCCAGTTGTAGCCCAGCACTGCGGGCACGGCCACGGCCAGGCCGATGGCGGTCATGATGAGCGATTCGCCCACCGGGCCGGCCACCTTGTCGATCGATGCCTGCCCGGCGATGCCGATGGCGGTGAGCGCGTGGTAGATGCCCCAGACGGTGCCGAACAGGCCGACGAAAGGAGCGGTGGAACCCACGGTGGCCAGCAGCGACATGCCGTTGCTCAGGCGCCGCTGCACGCGTTCGGTGGCGCGATGGATGCACAGGTCCACGAAGTCCGCGAAGTCGACCTTGCCGCGCAGGCCGTCATGCTTGCGCGTGGCGTGCACGCCCGCATCGGCGATGAAGCGGAAGGGGCTGCCTTCGGCGAGCTTGGCGGTGCCGGCCTGCACGGTCCGTTCGTTCCAGAACTCGTTGTCGACTTCCTTCGCCTGCCGGCCCATGCGCATCTGCTCGAGCAGCTTGGTGACGATCACGTACCAGCTGCCCATCGACATGATCGCGAGGATGGCCAGCACGACCTTGGCCACCAGGTCGCTCTGCGCCCAGAGCGCGCCGATGCCGTAGGGGTTGTCGACCTTGGTCGCGGCGGCTGCCGGCACCGCGGCCGGCGCTGTGGGTGCGGGAGCCGTGGCACCGGCAGCCGAAGGGTCCGCCGCCGTCGCGGTGGCGGGCGCGGATTCCGGCGTGGCCTGGGCATGGGCGGCGTTGGGCGCGGCGGTCAGGGAAAGCGCCAGGGCGAGCGGAGCGGCCGCGGCCATCAGCTTCGCGAAAAAGGTCTTCATCATGAGTGACTCCAAAAAACTAAACGGGGGGCGGTGCGGGCGCCCGGTCAGGCTGCGCGCCAGCCAAGGGCCTTGCCCCATACGGCATGCACGCTCGCGCCGGTGCCGCGCACCACGTGGTAGCGGTCGTAGGGCGCCGCGGTCATGCAGGCGTGGTGCGGAAGAATGCGCACGCGGCTGCCGATGGGCAGCGCTTCGAACATGGCCCGCAGGTCGTCGTCGCCATCGCCTTCGATGGCGACGAGGCCGTGCTCCTGGTGCAGCTCGGCCACGCGCAGTCCGGGCAGCGGCGTGGTGCCGTCCGCGCGGCACACCAGGCCGAAGCCCAGGCCGTCGCGGAACTCGGCCGCCGATGCGTCCTTCGACAGCGCGAGCGCGCCGGCGTCGATGAGCACGCGGCGCGAACGCGGGTTGTGGCCGATCACGGTGGCCAGCACCGACAGCGCGATGTCCTCGATGCCGCAGATGCCGCGCGCGGCCTGGTCGAGATCGAAGAAGGTGTAGACGCCGGGGCGCATTTCGGTGACGCCGTCCAGCCGCTCGGCGCACACGGCGGTCGGCGTGGCGCCCACGCTGACCACATCCACCACGAAGCCCGCCGCGCGCAGGCACTCGGCGGCACGCACCGCGCCGGCGCGCTCGGCTTCCGCAATGGCGCGGATCGAATCCAGCCCCTCCGCGTGGTAGCTGTGGCCGGCGTGGGTGAGCACGCCGGCCAGCGTCAGCGATTCGCTGCGCTGCACTTCGGCGGCGACGGCGATCAGTGCTTTCTCATCGTCGGGCGCGATGCCGCCGCGGCCGCCGCCGGTGTCGACCTCGATCAGCAGGCTGAAGCTCGCGCCGACGGCGCGCGCACGCGCGGCCGCCGCCCGCACCGCTTCGACGCAATCCGCAAGCAGGGTGATGCGGGCGTTGTGCATGCGCTGCACGCGATGCAGCGCATCGATCTTGCCGGCGCTGATGCCCACCGCGTAGGTCAGGTCCAGGAAGCCGTAGCGCGCGAAGTAGTCGGCCTCGGCCACGGTGGACACGGTGATCGCGCCGCTGTGGCCGCGGGTGGCCAGGCGCGCCACCTCGGCCGACTTGGAAGTCTTCAGGTGCGGGCGCAGCGCCACGCCGTGGCGTGCAGCGCGCTGCGCCATCGCATCGCAGTTGCGTTCGAGGACCGTGCTGTCGAGCAGCAGCGCCGGCGTGGTCAGCTCGCCGAGCGCCGTGTGTGCGAGCGGCGTCACCGTGCGCATCCGAGCTCCGCCATGACCCAGTCGACCTCTTGCGCAATGCGGCTCACGAAAGGCGGCAGCACCACCAGCGTCATGTGCTCCGCGCCTTCGATGCGATGCAGGCGGCTGCGCTTCGACAGCGCCGTGTGCGCCTCCTGGTATTCGGGCCAGCGCCGCTGCACTTCGGCGCCTTCCTCGGCACCGGGCGGCAGCTGCTGCATGACCGTGGCCGACAGCACCGCGAGCGGACGCGTGCCCAGGTCCGGCGATGCGCCGGCCTGCCGTGCGACATGCTGAAGGCCGTCGTGCTCCTTCACCATCGTGTCGACGGTTTCGGGCGTGTAGTTCGCGGCCATCTGGCGCAGCACATGAGGCATGTCGGCAAAGATGGCCTGGACCGGCGCGAAGTCCGGCGGCGCAACGCCGTTGGCCTGAAACTCGGCGCGCTTCTTGCGCTCCGGCGCCAGCTGTTCCGCCGGCAGGCCCTTGAACGCCTCGAACTGCTCGGGATGGCTGGCGTCGAGCATCACGACACCGGCCACCTGCTCCGGGTACAGGCCGGTGTAGATGCGGTTGAGCAGGCCGCCGAGCGAATGGCCGATCAGCACGATCGGGCCGGTCACGCCGGCCGCGGCCAGCAGCGCATGCAGATGCCGCGCGTTGCGCTCTCCGTCGAAGGGCGCGTCGTCGGCTTCGCTCCAGCCCATGCCGGCGCGGTCGTAGCTGATCACCGGGTACTTGGCCGACAGCGCCTGCTGCAGGCGCGCGTAGATCGGCGAGGCACAGCCGCCGCCGGCTTCGAGCACCAGCGTGGGCTGCGACGCATCGGCCGGCGCGGGGCCGCTGCGCTGCAGGTGCATCCTGCGTCCGTCGACGGTGTACAGCTCGCCGGGCGCGGGCATGCCGCGTCCGTCCGCCGGCAACGGCAATGCAGGCGCGCCGCGCTTCGGTTCTTCCACGCGCGGCCAGTAGTCGAGATCGCGCACGCGGTAGGGCAGGTTGGCGAAGTCGGTGCTCAGCGCGGCCGGTGTCGACACGTACAGCACCGACTTGGCGATGGGGCCGAACTCCGCGTGGAAGTGCTGCGCCGACTTCACCACCACCAGCTTCTTGGCCGCCAGGTCGATGCCCAGGCCGGTGAAGAGGTCGGTCCCGATGACCTGGTTGCGCTTGCTGATGAGCACGATGTCCACGCCGTTAGCCGCCTGCACCCACACGCAGGGGCCCATGGGCGTGTGGTTGCCCGCTGCCAGGCCGCGCTGCGAATGGGCTTCCCGCACGGCCTTGACAGTCACGTGCAGGTCGATGGGGTCGCCCGAGGCCGGGCCGCACTTGCCGCCCAGCCGCAGCTCGAAGCTGGCGCCGACGCCCGCGTCGCGGCACAGCTGCACCGCGCCCAGGTCCCAGACGCCGCCGAAGGCCACGTCGGCGATGCCGCGCTCGATCATCGCGCGCAGCATGAAGGTGCTGTCGCTGGTGGCGCCGCCGCCGGCGTTGTCGGCCGTGTCGGCGATGACCACCGGGCCGCCTTGCGTGGCCATGGCCCGCTCCAGCGTCTCGTCGATGGAGAGCGAAGGCACGCCGGTCTGGTGGCGCAGGTCCCAGAACTCGCGGCCCAGTTCATCGGCCAGCTTCGCGGCCAGCGCGGGGTCGTTGTCCGTCACCACCCACAGCTTGGCGCCGGATTCCGGCACGTCGGCCCACGGGAAGCCATGGCCCAGCGACACCGACAGCACGCCGGGCAGCTTCTCGCAGGCTTGCATGCGGCGCACGAAGCCGGCCATGGGCTCGCGCGTGGTGTGCCACTTGCCCACCATGCGGCAGTCGTGCACGGCCGTGACCGGCTGCACGCGGCCCTGCGCGGTGTCCACCACGATGCGCACCAGCTCCTGCAGGCGGTCCACCGCGTCGGTGTGCGGATATTCCTTGTAGCAGATGATCACGTCCGACTCGGTCAGCATCTGCTGCGTGAAGTGGCAGTGCAGGTCGAGCGACACGCCGATGGTCACCTTCGGACCGACGATGGCGCGCACGCGCGAGATCAGGTCGCCTTCGCAGTCGTCCCAGCCGTCGGCCACCATGGCGCCGTGCAGCACCAGGATCACGCCGTCCACCGGGCCGGCGTCGCGCAGGTCGGCAAGGATCTCGTCGCGCAGGCTCTCGTACACCGAGCGCACGGTGCGCCCCAGCGGCTGTGCGAAGGCCAGCAGGCTCTCGACCAGCTCGTGGCCTTCGGCGGCCAGCTGCTTGCGCACTTCCACCGCGAACATGCCGTAGCCGGATGCGTCGCGCGTGCTGGAGTCGCCGCGGAAGATGCCGTATTCCTCGAAGCTGCCCATCCCGGTGGGGGCGGAGACGAAGGTGTTGGTCTCGGTGGCGAAGAGTGTGGTGAAGAACTTCATGCGCGTGGCTCCTGGCGTACAAGGTGGATGTTTCGGGTGCGCAGGGTGCTCAGCCGCAGTCCCACGACGCGGCCCTCCTTGCGCTCCACGTTGAGGACCGACTTGCCCATCTGGCTCAGCACCGGGTCGGTCGAGACCAGCGTCATCAAGTCGGCCGAAAGGGGCGTCACCGCGCAGGCATGCTGGCCGTGGCGGCCCCGCACCGTGAGCAGCAGCGTGCCGCCCGCCAGCGCCATCTGCGCGGTGGCGTCGAGGTCGGGGCTGGTGTAGTCGCCGCACAGCGCTTCGGCCAGCGAGGCCACATCGGGCGCCGTCTCGCTCATGCGCTCGAAGCGGCACGGCTGGCCGCCTTCGTGCAGCACCAGCGTGTCGGGCGCGCGCTGCGGATCGATGTCGCTGGCATCCAGCATGAGGTCGTTGACCGGCAGGTCCTGCAGGCCGAGCCACAGCTTGCCTTCGCCCTGGTGCATCGGCTTCGCCTCGCCGGCCTGCCACGACATGCACAGCCGGCCCGCAACGTCGGAAAAGCCCATCACGCTGCCGGTGGACGGCGCGTGGTAGTTCTGGCCGACCAGCGCGGGGAAGGCACTGGCCTGTGGCCGTACTTCAGGCGGCTGGAGCGCGTCGCCCAGCAGCAGCTCGACCACCTTGAGCGCCAGCGGCGACGGGGCTATCGCGGCGCCGTTCACCATGACGATGATGTCCAGCCCGTGGCTGGGCACGCTGAGCATCTGCGACTGGGCGCCGAGCACCGCACCCGCGTGATGGACGATCTCGACCCCGCGGTAGGGGTGGCGCGCCAGCCCGAAGCCGTAGGTCACCTTGGAGCCCGAAGACAGCGTGGTGGGTTCGGACAGCAGGGCCCAGCTCTTTGCGCTGCCCACGGTCTTCTCGCTGCTGCGCATGTGCGCGAGCCAGCGCAGCATGTCGTCCACCGTCGAGACCAGCGAGCCGCCGCCGTCGAGTTCGCACGGGTACAGGCCGCGCTGCCATCCGCCGCGCGGCGACGGAATGTAGAGGCCGGCCAGGCCGGGAACCACGTCGAGATCGGTCACGACCGACGCGGTGTCGGGCATGCCCAGCGGCCCGAACAGGCGCGCCTTCAGGAAGTCGTCGAAGCTCTGTCCGCTCACGCGCTCGACGATCTTCGCCAGCAGGAAGTAGCCGCCGTTGCTGTAGACCATGTGCGTGCCGGGCTCGAAGTTCAGCTCGCTCTGGCGCGCCATCGCGGGCAGCCCCGGGCCGGGCGGCGTGAACGTGAGGCCGTGCGCGATGGCCCACAGTTCGTCATGGCCGCGCCAGCCGCTCGTGTGGGTCAGCAGGTGACGCAGCGTGGGGCCGTTGGCGCTCAGTTGTGGCATCTCGGGCAGGTGCTTCTGCACCGCGTCGTCCACGTCGAGCAGGCCGTCTTCCGCCAGCAGCAGGATGGACATTGCCGTGAAGTGCTTGCTGGTGGAGGCGATGCGCATGCGCGTGGTCGGCGTGTTGGCCACGCCCATTTCCAGGCTGGCCATGCCGACGGCGCGGCGGTACAGCAGGCGGCCGTTGCGCGCGATGCCCATCACCATGCCGGGTGCGTCGCTGCGGTTGAAGGGCGTCACCAACGCGTCGATGGCGGCCAGCGCGGCCGCTTCCGCGGCGGCGGGCGAGGGTCTGGTGTCAGGCAGGGGAGGCGAGGGTTGTTGTGACATGGAAGGACAACGAGAGGGTTTGGGAAGAACGAGGAGGAATCCGGCGGCGTCAGGTGGGCCGCGCCGCGCGCATCAGCCGCACGAAGGGGCCTTCGGTGGCGCGCAACACCATGGCGCCCATGACGCCGCCGATCAGCGTCGTGGCGACGATGGACACGGCCAGTCCGTTGGGCACGGACTTGAGGGCGTCCGACAACATGCCGACCACCAGCGGGCCCAGCACGCCGAACGGCAGGCCGGCCACGGAGAGCAGCGCGATGGTGCGGGCGCGCAGGTGCGGCGGCGCCGCGTCCTGCAGCACGTTGGGCAGCAGCACCGCGCCGCTGATGAGCGGCACGACCAGCAGGGCCAGCAACGTGAATGCATCGGTCGCCGAGCGCGTGAAGAGCAGCAGCGACGACAACAGCGCGGCCGTGAGGTTGCCCAGCATGATGATGCGCAGCGCGGCGGCCGGCCCCATGCGGGGCTGCACGTAGCGCATCGCCGCCACGCCCAGCAGGCCGCCGATCACCGTGCCGCAGAGAAAGGCGACCCCCATGCCTTGCCCCATCTGCGCCGGCGTGATGCCGTACTGGCGCGCCGCCATGATCGGCAGCCAGGTGCCGATCGAGCTCATGCCGATGCTCGCCAGGCCCGCGCCGATCACCAGGCCCGCGAAGGTGCGCCAGTGCATGCGCAGGTGCTCGCGGAAGCTGACGGTGCTGTGCGCATCGTCCGCATCGGCTTGAAGAGGGGCGGGCAGCGCGGCGTCGGGCGTGGTGCCGGCCGCCGGAGAAACAGGTTGCGCGCCCCCGCGCCGGGTCTTGCGGATCGACAGCACCAGCAGCGCCACCGGAATGCCCGCGCTGGCCATCACGAAGAAGGTCAGCCGCCATGCTTCCAGGTGCTGCATCGAGGCGGGCAGCCAGTGGCGCAGATCGTCCGTCAGGTGCACCACGGTGCCGCCCAGCAGGGCGCCCAGCGCGCTGCCGAAGATGGCCGACAGCGCGAACACCGCGTTGGCCAGAACCCGCTGCGCGCGCGGGAACAGGTCGGGGATCATGCTGTTGGTGATGGGCGTGAGGCCGGCTTCGCCGACACCCAGGCCGATGGAGGCGATGAACAGCACGCCGTAGTCCATGGCGGTGCCGCGCATGGCCGTGGCGGCGCTCCACAGCAGCACGCAGGCGGCCAGCACCACGCGCCTGTCGTAGCGGTCGCTGAGCCAGCCCAGGGGCAGCGTGGCGATGCCGGTGAACAGCACGATGCCCGCGCCCTGCAGCAGCCCCAGCTGCGTGTCGGAGAGCGACAGCGTGATGCGCATCGGCTCCGTCAGCAGCGTGAGGATGACCTTGTCGATCGAGCCCAGCACCGTCGCGATGACCAGCACCGCCAGCGCGTACCAGGCGCTGGACGGTGCTTTTCTTGTCGTCTCTTGTGCTGCGGGGCCCGTCGCGTCCGGCGGCAACGAGGCCGCCAGCGGATTGAGGCTCGACATCTCAGAACGGCACGTTGACGGTCATGCCGATGGTGCGCGACGGCGCCAGCGCCGCCTGCACCAGGTTCGGGTTCGCGACCAGGCCGGTGTCGATCGACAGGATGCCGCGCTTGTTCGCCAGGTTGCGCACATAGGCCGAGAGGCTGAAGCGCTGGAAGTCGATGCCCGCCTGCAGGTCGACCAGCGTGTAGGCCGGCATCTTGATGCTCGGAATGACCGCGCTGCCGGGGTAGCCCGCGTCGCGCTTGCCGGTGTAGCGCGCGCTGACGCCGAAGTAGGCCGGGTGGTCGGCGATGCTGAAGTTGCGCGTCACGCCCAGCGTGGTCGCGAAGCGCGCCGTCTGCGGCAGCCGCGTGCCCGCCTTGGCGTCCAGGCCCTTGGCGTCCTCGGTCAGGCGCGCATCGATGAGCGCGGCGTTGGCGGTGAAGCGCCAATCCTTGCTGGGCTTCCAGTTGAGCGTGAGCTCGCCGCCCTTGACGCGGGCGGCGCCGGCGTTGGTGACGAACACGAAGCCGCCGTTGCGCGTGGGCTGCTGCACGTCGCGCCACTCGATGTCGTAGAGCGCGGCTTCCAGCGACAGCGTGCGGTCCAGCAAGTCGGCCTTGTAGCCCAGCTCGTAGCTCCACAGCGAGTCGGACTTGAACATCGGCTGCACGATGTTGCGGTCGGTGTTGGCCTTCAGCACGTTCGGGCCGCCGGGGCGGTAGCCGCTCGCGGCACGGAAATACACGTTGCTGGTTTCCGACAGCGTGTACTTGGCGGCGGCAAGGTAGGTGGTGGGGCTTTCCGACGAAGTGCCGGTGGCGTCGGCGGTGACCGGGCCGACCAGCTGGCCGCTCTGGTGGCTGTCGTAGTTCTGCTTGTTGCGCGCCAGCCGCACGCCGCCGGTGAGCGAGAACGCGGGCGTCACGTTCCAGGTGACGTCGCCGTAGGCGGCCACTTCGCGGTAGCGCGAGGACTGCGTCGACGACAGCAGGCCGATGCTGCCCAGGCCCCCCAGCAGGTTGGCGTCGAGCGCGCCGTTGTTGCTGCCGCGTTCGCGGTTCAGGTAGAGGCCGGCCAGCCACTCGAAGGTGGTGCCCGAGCGCGAGGTCAGGCGGAACTCCTGGCTGATGCGGTGCTGTTCGACCACGCTGTTCAGCGGTATCGAGGCCACCGGTATGCGCAGCGCGCTCAGCGTCGGCCCGTAGAGGCCGGTGATGTCGGCGGTGTTGGTGATCTTCACGTCCTGCGCGGAGGTGATCGAGTTCAGGCGGGCCCAGCCGAAGTCGTATTCCACGTCCAGGCCGAACAGCTGCGTCTTGTTGTTGTAGGGCTCGCGGGAAGACAGCTGGCGCGTGCGGTCGAAGCCCCACGGGCGAAGGGTGCGCTTGTCGATGTCTTCGAAGCCCAGGCCCTGGCGGGTCACGTCCTGCACGGTCCCCGTCAGACGCACCGTCAGTTCCTTGGTGGGCGTGAGCAGCAGCGACACCCGGCCGCCGTCGGTATGGCCGCGGTCGATGTTGCGGCCCTGTGCCGGGCCGACCGCGTTGTAGCTCCCGCCGAGCTGGTCGGTGAAGGCGGCGAAGCGCACGGCCGCCACGTCTTCCTTGAGCGGCACGTTGATTACGGCGCCGGTCGTGAAGCCCGGGCCGCCGCGCTGGGTCCACGAGGTGCCGAATTTCACCGAGCCCGCGAACTCCATCGTGTCGGGCTGGTTGGTCACGTACTTGAGCACGCCGCTCATGGCGCCGGCGCCGTACAGCGTGCCCTGCGGGCCGCGCAGCACCTCGATGTGGTTCAGGTCGAGCATGCCCATGTCCAGCGGCGTGAAGCCGGCGAGCGCGCCGGACGAGCTCAGCCCCGTGGCCACGTCGTCGACATACACGCCGACCGTGGCAATGCCCTGCACCGGGCCGGTGGTCAGCCCGCGCATCGTCAGGATGCCGCCCACGCTGCCGCTGCTGGTCATGGTCACGCCCGGCTGCTCGGCCACGTAGTCGGCCAGGTTCTTGGCGCCGGCGCGCTCCAGCGTCTCGGCCTTCATCACGTTGACCTGCATCGGCACTTCGCGCACCGGTTCGCGGCGGCGCGTGGCCGTGACGGTGACGCTGTCGAGCGACTGTGGCTCGTCGGTCGATGGCCTGGCCGACGCCACCGGCGCGGGGGCATGGATCACGATGGCGCCGTCGTCGCCGCGGCGCGTGAGCAGCGGCGTGCCTTCGAGAATGCGCGACAGCGCCTCCTGCGGCGCCAGCGCGCCCTTCACGCCGCGCGTGACCATGCCCTTCACGTCATCGACCTTGTAGAGCAGCTGCACGCCGCCCTGCGCGATGTAGGCGTCGAGCGCGGTCTTCAGGTCGCCGGCGCCGATGTCGAACACCTGCTGCGCCTGGACCTGCCCCTGTGCCTGCGCCATCACGGGCAGGCCGCCCATCAATGCGCATGTGCCGCCGATGACCCAATGGCGCAGTGCCACCGGAAGGGCCACCGGCACGCGCTTTTTCTTCTGCTTCTTCTTGGAGGGCAGGCCGGCGGCTTGCTCGATTCGGTTCATGGGTGTCTGTCTCCAGTGTGGTTTTGTTTTGGTATCCACTGAGACGAATGCCGGGTCACATTCCGGTAATAAGCTAGTTTGAAATTCTTGTTTCGTTGCCGCTTTCCTGCACGGCAAGTCCGAAGCCCTGTTTCAGCAAGGCCACGAACCCGGCCATGTTGTTGGCGTCGAAGCTGCCGCCGATGCGAATGCGCGCGAGCGCGGGATCGGCGATCACCAGCTTGCGCGTGTTGTAGCGGTTGAACTGCGCGGCCGCGTCGCCCAGCGAGGTCTGGTCGAACACGAGCTTGCCCTGGCGCCAGCTCAGTTCGTCGTCGATCTGCTTCGGCGCTTTCGACATCACCAGCACGTTGTTGGCACTGGCCACCGCCGCCTGGTTGCGCACGAGCACCGTGGGCTCGCTGCTCTTCGCGTTTTTGTCGGCGCCGCGGTCGTTGCCGGCCGACGCGATCTGCACGCGGCCTTCCTCGACCACCACGTTCACCCGATCGCCCTCGCGCCGTACCACGAAGCGCGTGCCCAGCACGGTGATGCGGCGGTCGCCGGCGATGACCACGAAGGGGTGGGCCTTGTCGTGCGCGATGTCGAAGTAGGCCTCGCCGTCTTCGAGCCACACCTTGCGTCCGTTGGCGTTCACCACGGTGCGCAAGTGCGTGGCGGTGTTCAGCGTGAGCACCGAGCCGTCGGACAGCGAGACCGACTGGCGCGCGCCCACGGCGGTGGCGTAGTGTTCGCTGCGCCAGTCCTGCGTGTACTTCCACCCCAGCCAGCTGCAGCCGGCGGCCGCGATCAGCATGCCGGCGGCGATGCGTTGCGTGGAAAAGCGCGGCAGCTGCAATGCACGGTGCGCCGGTGCGCGGGCGGGCGGCCGTGCCGGTGCCGGCAGCGGGATCGGAATGACCCCTGGCGCCGCCACGGCCGCGGGTGCCGCCGGCGCGCGCAGGGCGCTGAGCCGGTCGGCGCGCTGCCACACGCTGGACAGCCGCAGCCACGTCACGCGGTGCGCGATCGACTCGGCGATCCAGGCGTCCAGCTGCTGCTGGTCGGTGTCGGTCCAGGTGCCGCCGTCGCGGCGCGCCAGCCAGTCGGCGGCGATGGATTCGATGCGTTCGGCTTCTGTCATGGCGAAAGCCTCTTTTCGTTCTGGGCCCGGCCAAAGGCCTTGGTGTCGAGCTGCACGCCGCTGGAGAGCATGGCGTCCGCCAGGGCGCGAACACCCCGCGACACCTGCCGTTCGACCGTGTCCTCGGTGATGCCGAGCAGGATGGCCACGTCGCGCTGCGGCAGGCCGTCGATCTTGCGCAGCTCCACCACGCGGCGGCACTTGGGCGGCAGGGCGTCCAGCGCCGTCTGCAGCAGCCGCAGCTCGCCGCGCCCCGCGGCATGGCGCTCGGGCGTGAGTTCGTCGGCCGAGAAGTCGAGCGCGTCGAGGTCGGCAATGATCTCGATCGACACGATCTGCGCCCGCCGCGCGCGGTCGATCAGCAGGTTGCGGGCCGTGGTGAAGACAAAGGGCTTCACCAACTCGGGCACGGCTTTGGCGGCGGATTCGTAGATGCGCACATAGACATCCTGGCGCAGGTCGGGTACTTCGGCTTCGTCGCGCCAGTTGCGACGAAGGAAACGCGTGAGCGCGGCCTCCATCGGCAGCACTTCGCTGACGAACCAGTTGTCCAAGTCACTGAGAACCAAAGAAGCGCTCCTGGAAAAATGGCCGGATGGGGATGCGGCTCGCCGCCGGGATTGGCGACAGACACTGAGACGAACGGCCAGAAGATTTCCGGTAACGCGCGATGCGGCGCGAATTCTAGGAGCACTGAAATGGGGCACGCCGTTACCGGAAAGCGCGCGCGCGCTCGTCTCATGGGGGTACGAGAAAAAACAGCTCGCTGGAAATACAAAGACATGAATCGAATCGGGAGGCAAAACCCCATCCTTCGCGCCGGACAGGCCCGGCGGCGCATCGCCGTCGGCCTGGGGTGCGCACTGATCGGGGGCCTCGCATGGGCCAATGCCCGGGATTTCGACGTCGGCGGCGGCGAACTGCGGCCCGCGCTGGACATCTACATCGCGCAGTCGGGCGTGCAGCTGATCTACAAGATAGAGGACGTCAAGGGCCTGTCGACGCGCGGCGTCAAGGGCCGGATCGCGCCCGACGCGGCGCTGGAGCGCTTGCTGGACGGCACGCGGCTGCGCATACGGCGCGGGCAGGACGGGGCGATGGTGCTGATCGCGCCGGCGCCCACCGCGGCGGCATCCACCGCCCCTGAAAAGAAGCAGTGACCTTCGGCAGGGGTGCCGCGGCGGCGGTGCCCGTAACATGCCGGCTTGCCTGAAATGACGATGCGCCGCCGCACCCTTGCCCTACTTCTTGTCTCCGTGCCCACCGCCGCCGTGCTGGCGGCGGGCGGCTACTGGGGCGCGACCCACCTGAACCTGAACCCGGGCCGCGAGGTGGGCGCCGTACTCGACGAGTTCAACGGCGTGAAGGTGTTCTACAACGGCGGCGTCAACCACTCGGACGGTCGGTTGCTGTCCAGCGACGGCTACAACCTGGGCATCAAGTACCAGTGCGTGGAGTTCATCAAGCGCTACTACTTCGAGCGCTTCGGCCACCGCATGCCCGACCCCTACGGCAACGCGAAGGACTACTTCGACCGCGACACCGTGCACGGCGTGCTCAATGCCAAGCGCAACCTGCTGCAGTACCGCAACGCGCAGGCCGAGAAGCCGCGGGTGGAAGACCTCATCGTGTTCAAGCCGACGCTGCTCAATCCGTACGGACACGTGGCGATCGTCTCCGGCGTGGGCGAGAAAGACATCGAGATCGTGCAGCAGAACCCCGGGCCATTCGGCGACAGCCGGGCCCGCCTGGCGCTCGACGCAGCGGACGGCCGCTGGACGGTGGCCGGCGGCACGCTCGGCTGGCTTAGGCGCGCGGGCGGCTGATTCAGCACGCCAGCCCTGGCGCGGCGTACAAGTTTTCGTATGGCCACTATCGCGTGGCGCAATGGCATCCGGGCCAGTTCTGGATTGAATCTTGCTCGTCATCCGTCGTATCCATTCAAATATGACGAACGTGAACGCAAGCCAGACCATTCCCATCCAAGCCATGCATTCGAACGTCCTGCCCGAAGGTTTTCTGCCGCGAGGCTGCACCTTCGCCGCGCAGGACTGGCCCATCCTCGCGAAGCACTGGTTCCCCGTGGCGCGCGCGGTGGACGTGCAAGACCAGCCGCTGCAAGCGACGCTGCTCGACCTGGAGCTGGTGGTGTACCGCACGCCCGGCGGCATCCATGTCGGGCGCGACCTGTGTCCGCACCGCGGCGTGCCGCTGAGCATGGGTTGCGTCGAAGGCGAGGAACTGGTGTGCGCCTACCACGGCCTGCGCTTCGGCCCCGACGGGCAATGCCGCAAGATCCCGGCGCAGCCTGAACTCGTGCCGCCCGCGCGCTTCAGGGTCGGCATGTTTCCGGCCGTGGAGCGCTACGGACTGGTCTGGACCTGCCTGCTGCCCGGCGCCGACACGGCCATCCCGCCGATGCCGTCGTGGACCGACCCGGCCTACCAGCCGATCCTGCCGCCGCCGGTGGACATCGCGGGATCGGCCGGGCGCCAGGTGGAAGGCTTCGTCGACGTGGCGCATTTCGCGTTCGTGCATCACGAGGCCTTTGCCGATCGCGACAACCCTGTGGTTCCGGCGTACAACACTGAAGTCACCGACTTCGGCCTGCGCTCCGAGTACTGGAGCACCGTGAGCAACTACCCGAAGTCGCTGCAGCACCTGGCGCCGCCCGGCTTCCAGTGGCTGCGCTCCTTCGAGGTTCATCCGCCTTTCACGGCGCAGCTCACCGTGCATTTCCCGGAAGAAGGGCGGCTGCACATACTGAATGCAGCCAGCCCCGTCTCCGCGCGCAAGACGCGGCTCTTCGTGCCCATTGCGCGCAACTTCGACCGCAATGGCTCGCTGGAGGATGTGTACGCGTTCAATGCGCAGGTCTTCGCGGAAGACCAGGCCATCATCGAACGCCAGCGCCCTGAGGATCTTCCGCTGGACATGCAGGAAGAAGCGCATTTCGCGGCCGACCGCACCTCGGCCGGTTACCGCAGGCTGCTCAAGGGCATGGGGCTCGGCCTGGCCAGCACACGCTGAAGCCGAGAGGCGACGATGCATCGCGCTGCCGTTCTTTTTGGGGCTTCCCGGCGAAACGGCGTAACCTTCGCGCGGGGAGCACCGAACTACGCTGTATGCATCCATATATATCGATGCCGCGTATTCAAAGCTCATCATCCCAAGGATCTGCCATGAACCACCACGGACGCCGTTTCATTCTCAAGGCCGGCTCGTCGACGCTTGGCCTGGCGCTTTTCAACGGCTTCGGCTGGAGCGCCGGCCTGGCGCATGCCGCCGAACCCGGCAAGTTCGAGATCACACGCACCGACGCCGAGTGGCGCAAGCTGCTCACGCCCAACCAGTACGCCGTGCTGCGCCAGGAAGGCACCGAGCGGCCTTACTCGAGCCCGCTGAACGACGAGCACCGTGAAGGCCGCTTCGCCTGCGCGGGCTGCTCGCTCGAGGCGTTCTCGTCGAAGACCAAGTTCGACAGCAAGACCGGCTGGCCCAGCTTCTGGCAGCCGCTGCCCAACGCGGTCGGCCAGAAGGGCGACACCTCCGGCGGCATGACGCGCACCGAAGTGCATTGCAGCCGCTGCGGCGGCCATCTGGGCCATGTGTTCGACGACGGGCCCAAGCCCACCGGCCTGCGCTACTGCATGAACGGCCTGGCCATGAAGTTCAACCCGGGCGCCGCCTGATCGAGCAGACGCCGCACCACCATGCTTCTGTTCGTCGTCGCCTATCTCGGCGGGGTGCTGACCATCCTCAGCCCCTGCATTCTTCCGGTCCTGCCCTTCGTGTTCGCACGCGGCGACCAGCCTTTTCTCAAGAGCGGCCTGCCGCTGCTGCTCGGCATGGCGCTCACCTTCGCGGGCGTGGCGTCGCTGGCCGCCGTGGGCGGCGGCTGGGCGGTGCAGGCCAACCAGTACGGGCGCATCGTCGCGATCGTGCTGATGGCGCTGTTCGGCGTCACGCTGCTCTTCCCGCAACTGGCCGAGCGGCTCACGCGGCCGCTGGTGAACTGGGGCGAGCGGCTGTCGGCCTCGGCCGGCGGCAATGGCGGTGAGGCACAGGGCGGGCGTTCGTCCTTCGTCACCTCGGTGCTGCTGGGCGTCGCCACGGGCCTGCTCTGGGCGCCGTGCGCCGGTCCGATCCTCGGGCTGGTGCTGACTGGCGCGGCACTCGGCGGCGCGAGCGCGCAGACCTCGCTGCTGCTGCTGGCTTATGCGGCCGGCGCGGCGACTTCGCTGGCGGGCGCGTTGCTGGTAGGCGGGCGCCTGTTCAAGGCCATGAAGAAGTCGCTCGGCGCGGGCGAATGGATCCGCCGCGGCATCGGCGTGGCGCTGCTGTGCGGCGTGGCGGCCATTGCCCTGGGGCTGGACACCGGCGTGCTGGCGCAGCTGTCGCTGTCGAGCACGTCGTCGGTGGAGCAGGCGCTGATCGACAAGGTGCGGCCGAAGAAGCCCGCCGAGAGCGTGGCTGACGCCCCCATCGTGACGACGGGCCCCGACTCCACGGTGATGATGGCCGGCTCGAACGCCATGATGGCTTCCAACAACGCGATGATGGCCGCGGCCGACGGCAACAAGGGCGCCGCGGCACCCTTGCCCGTCGAGGGCCCGAGCCCTTCGCTCGACGGTGCGGTGCAATGGCTCAACTCGCCGCCGCTGACCATGGAGGGCCTGCGCGGCAAGGTCGTGCTGATCGACTTCTGGACTTACTCCTGCATCAACTGCCTGCGCGCGCTGCCTTATGTGGAAGCATGGGCGAAGAACTACCAGGACAAGGGGCTGGTGGTCATCGGCGTGCATGCGCCGGAGTTCGCGTTCGAGAAGGACATCGGCAATGTGCGCAAGGCTGTGGCTGACCTGAAGGTCGACTACCCCGTCGCTATCGACAACAACTACGCGATCTGGCGCGCGTTCAAGAACGAATACTGGCCCGCGCACTACTTCATCGACGCGCAGGGCCGCATCCGGCACCACCACTTCGGCGAAGGCGAGTACGACAAGTCCGAGCAGGTCATCCAGCAACTGCTGGCCGAGGCGGGGCAGGCATCGATGCCCGGCGAATTCGTCAAGGTCGATGCGCAGGGCGCGCAGGCCGCCGCCGACAGCGCCAACGTGAAGTCGCCCGAAACCTACATTGGCTACGAGCGCGCCGAGAACTTCGCGTCTACCGGCGGCCTGGTGCGAGGCAAGCCGCACGCCTATGCCGTGCCGGGCCAGCTCGCGACCAACCAGTGGGCGCTGGGCGGCGACTGGACCGTGGGCGAGCAGAGCGCGGTACTGGGCAAGGCGCAGGGCCGCATCGCATACCGCTTTCACGCGCGCGACCTGCACCTGGTGCTGGGCTCGTCGGCCGACGGGCGCCCGGTGCGCATCAAGGTGACCATCGACGGCAAGCCTCCCGGCGAGGACCACGGCATGGACGTCGATGCACAGGGCAACGGCACTGTCAGCGGCCAGCGGCTCTACCAGCTGGTGCGCCAGCGTGGCACGGTGGCCGACAGGCGCTTCGAGATCGAATTCCTCGATCCCGGCGCGGAGGCCTTTGCATTCACTTTCGGCTGATCGAGACGATGAACCCAGAGGTACCCGAAAACGGCGGACTGTTGGAAGTCGAGGGCTTCGTCCCGCGCCCCGGCGCTTTCACCATCGGCATGCTCGAGCGCCTGCCCCGGCACGACCTGGGGCCGACGCAGGTGCTGTGCTACTCGGGCCGTCCGGTCGCGCAGGTCGACAGCTATGTCGGCGCGCGGCTCGTCGACGTGCTCGACGCCTGCGGCCTCACCGAGCGGCCGCGCTCCGAGCTCAAGCGCTGCGTCGCGGTGGCGTTGGGGAATGACGGCTACCAGGCCATCTTCAGCTGGAACGAGCTCTACAACAGCGCCATCGGCGAGAAGGTGCTGGTGCTGTACGAGAAGAACGCCGAGCCGCTCGATGCGCACCTGGGCAGGATCTGCCTGATCTCCGCCAACGACACACGGCTGGGGCCGAGGCACCTGCGCGGATTGTCGAAGGTGACGGTGCGGATGCTCTGAGCGGCCTGGGGCTCAGTCGGTGACCGGAAGCCACCGGCCGGAAGACGGGCAAAGCACCGCCGGCGCGCCGTTCACCATGACCTGCTCTTCGTCGAGCCGCGAGGCAGCGGCAGGATCGACATCGAAGCCGATCTGAAGCGCGCGGCTCACCTGCGCGTTCTCGATGGGCAGTTCCCACGTCAGGAACACCAGCGTGCAATCACGCTCGGGCGCGAAGTCGGCCGCGTCGAAGCCGTCCTTGCCGCCGCGCGGAATCACGGCGTGCGGCTGGCCGGTATCGAAGACCACCGCCGTGCCGCGCACGAGCGGGATGCGAATGTCCGCAAAGGGGAAGTGCAGGTCCAGCCCTTTGTCCTCGCTCATGAAAAGGTTGCAGAAGGCCGCGCCGCCGTACTGCGCGCCGTCGTGGTGATACCTCGCGCCACGGCAGGCCATGAGCGCGATGTCGCTCGAAGCGAGCACGCCGGGCAGCCCGAGCGCTTCGGTCCAGTCGGCCGCCGCCTGCACGCATTGCCGGTAGTCCGGCCAGCGCGTGCGTGCGCGCGCCAGCGGCAACTGTTCGACGTCGCCGGGTTCCAGCGCAAGCTGCTCGGAGATTTCGCGTTCCCAATCTGTAATGAGGCGCGCTGGAGGCATGGGCACGTCGAGCGTGGCCGTCGGCACCACGTCGCTCACGCCGCGGCTGCGCATGGCGTCGCCGCTGCGGTAGAAGGCCGTGAGGCGGTCTCGCGTGCGATGCGGTGGCGGGGCGGGGTTCATCCGGGGCAGTGTAGTGACGCCGGCTACACGCCGACCACGCGCCGCACCGTCAGCAGCGCACTGCGCAGGCTCTGCAGCCCCACGGAGCCCAGCGCCAGACGCAGCGCATGCGGCACATGCTTCGACGTGGCGAAGGGCTCTGCCGTCGATACCGAGATGCCTTCGCGCATCAGCGCCGCCGAAACATGGTCGGCGCGCATGTCCTCCGGCAATGGCAGCCAGACAAAGTACGACGACGGATGGCGCACGAAGCGCATGCCCGCGAGCGTTTCGTCGACGATGGCCTGGCGCACCGCCGCGTCTTGTCGTTTCTCGGATTCGAGCCGCGCCACGGTGCCGTCTTCCAGCCACGCGCAGGCGATGGCCGTGGTCACGCCGGGCGTGCACCAGGTCGTGGCCCGGATGGCGCGCTCCATCTTCGGCACCCAGTCCTTCGGCGCGACGACGAAACCCACGCGCAAACCGGTCGCCACGTTCTTCGACAGGCCCGAGATATACACGGTCGACTCCGGCAGCAGCGTGGCCAGCGGCGGTGGCGGCATATCTTCCGGATCGTCGGCCAGAAAGGCGTAGGCCGCGTCCTCGATGACGATCAGGCCGTGCCGCCGGGCAATGGCCGCCAGCCGACGGCGCCGGCTCGCGCTCATCACCCAGCCCAGCGGGTTGTGCAGCGTCGGCATCGTGTAGACGGCGCGGACCCGGCGGCGCGCGCACAGGTGCTCCAGCGCATCGAGGTCGGGGCCGGCGCCCGATGCCGGGGTGGGCGCCATCTCCAGCCGGTTCGCTTCGGCAAGCACCTTGAAGCCGGGGTAGGTCAGTGCATCGACCGCCACCACGTCGCCCGGCTGCAGCAGCGCCATGGCCGTCACCGCGAGACCGTGCTGCGCGCCGTCGACCAGCAGCACCCGCGACGGGTCGAGCGCGCCGAGCCCGCGTGATGCGAGATGCCGCGCGACGCAGGCGCGCTCGTGCATCCGGCCGCCGTGCGGTGCATAGCGCAGCATCGCGTCGAGTTCGCCGCCGGCGGCAAGCTGCCGCAGCGCGCCGCGCAGCAGCTCGGCCTGTCCGGGCAGCGACGGGTAATTGAAGTTCAGGTCGACCTGGCCCGCCGCCACGGCCTGCTGGTCGATGCCCTGGTCCCGAGACACCGCCGCTTCGCGCACGAAGGTGCCGCGGCCGACCTCGCCGCTGACAAGGCCCATGGCTTCGAGTTCGGCATAGACGCGCGAGGCCGTCACCAACGCGAGGCCGTGGCGCTCGGCCAGCCGCCGGTGCGTGGGCAGCCGGGTGCCGGGCTGCAGCCGGCCCGCGCGGATCTCGGCGGCGAGTTCATCGACCAGTTGCTTGTAGCGGGCTTCGGCCATCGTGCGATGTATCCATGACAATTTTTTGATTGTATTGATCTTCTTGCCTACGATGGCAGAACCCGCTTCCCGCACATCACACCGGACCCACGACGCCATGCATATCGCCATCCTCACCTTCGACGGCTTCAACGAACTCGATTCGCTCATCGCGCTGGGCGTGCTGAACCGGATCAAGAAGCCCGGCTGGCGCGTCACGCTCTGCTGCCCGACGCCGGAGGTCACGTCCATGAACGGCGTCACCGTGCGCGCCCAGTCGCTGCTCGAGGAGGCGCGCTCGGCCGAGGCCGTGGTCGTCGGCAGCGGCGTGCGCACGCGCGAAGTCGTCGAGAGCCCGGAGCTGATGGAGCGCCTGGCGATGGACCCCGGCCGCCAGCTCATCGCGGCCCAGTGCTCGGGCACCCTGATCCTTGCCAGACTGGGCCTGCTCGGCAGCGTGCCGGCCTGCACCGACCTGACCACCAAGCCGTGGGTGCAGGCGGCGGGCGTCGAGGTGCTGAACCAGCCTTTCTTTGCCAGCGGCAACGTCGCCACGGCGGGCGGCTGTTTTGCGTCGCCCTACCTGGCCGCGTGGATCATCGCCCGCAGCGAGGGGCGCGAAGCCGCCGAAGCGGCGCTGCACTACGTGGCACCGGTGGGCGAGAAAGAGGCGTACGTGACGAATGCCTTCAGGTACATCGCGCCGTATCTGCCGAAGTAACGACAACGCCGGCCTTCATTTTTCCGCCGCGCTGCCGATATACCTCGGTCTACACATCAAGGACGGAGAAAAAGCATGGTTGCAGCCATCGGAGCCACGACGCCCGCGAGCGGCGGCGGGAGCGACGTGAACGCCCAGATCGCGAAGATCCAGCGGCAGATCACCGACACGCAGAAGAAGATCGCCGACACGCAGGGCGACTTGCTCAAGGCGCCCAATGAAGAAGCGCGCAAGGCGATCCAGATGCAGCTGCAGGCGATGGCCGCGCAGGTCATCATGCTGCAGCAGCAGATCAACATGCTGCGGACCTCGCAGGTCCAGAAGGAGGCGCTGGAATCGGTCTCCAAGGCGGTGAGCAGCGCCAAGCACAGCGGCCACGGCAATCGCACCAACGCCGAAGGCGTGCCCATCGGCGGAACGGTGGACGTGCAGGCCTGAGCCTTCGCTGCCTTCAGCCGCCGCCGGCCTCGCGCTCGGGCCAGCGGTGGCGCGTGCCGCCCGAGCGCCGGTCGGCTTTTTCCATGACCACGCCCTGCGCGCTCAGTTCGTTGCCGCGCTGCTCGAGGTGCTGCAGGCACTGGAGAAAAATCTCCAGGTGATCGGGCGTGATGCCCTCGAGCAGCTCGATGTTGAGCCCCGCGATGCGCGGGAACAGCTTGCCGTACAGCTGCTCGCCCGAGGCGCTCAGGCACACATGCACTTCGCGCCGGTCTTCGGCATCCTGCCGCCGCGTCACCAGTTTCTTTTCGACGAGGCTGCGCAGCCCGCGCGAGGTGCGCACCCGGTCCAGGTGCAGATGGGCGGCCAGCGCGGAAGAAGTCATTTCGCCGCGCTGCGCGAGCGTGCCGATCATTCCCCACTCGCGCCGCGTGATGCCGAAGCCGCCTTCGACCATGCGCGTGGCCATGCCGCTGCTGGTGCGCATGGCGCGCGACAACCTGTAGAGCAACAGGTCGTCCAGGGAGCGGGGCGCGCGCAGCGACCCTGCATCGGGAAAGGCTTGCATACGGATGGATTAAGGGTGCTGGGCGTTGTGGTTCGCTGGCCTCGGAAGGCGGTTGATGGATTAGATCAACTGTTTATTGGCTGCGTATAAACCGGTCACAAATTTTCACAGGCAGCGGCCGGGACCGGCGGGCGATTCTCGTCGCGACGGCATCGCGCATGTCCGTTCGCCCACAACCGCCGCTGGCAGGAGACTCGATGGTCGCATTCTTTTCCAGGCGCAAGCTCCTGGCGTGGGGCCTTGCGCTCGCCGCCTGCGCTCCCGTCGTTCACGCCCAGGCGCCGCAGGCGCTGGACGGCCCGCTGACCCTGGTGGTCGGCTACGCGGCCGGCGGCACCACCGACCGCATCGCGCGCCTGGTCGCCGAACGGCTGGAGCCCAAGCTCGGCGTGACGGTGACCGTCGAGAACAAGCCCGGCGAGGGCGGCCGGCTCGCGGCCAAGGAAGTGCGCCGCACGCCGCCGGGGCAGAACGTGCTGATGCTCGGCAACCCCGCGGTGATGGTGGTTGCGCCACTGGTCATCAAGGACGCGGGCTATGACCCCGACAAGGACTTCGTGCCCGTGTCGCAGGTCAGCAGCTACGACTTCGCGCTGGCCGTGGGCCAGAAGCTGCAGCTCGACCGTGCCATGTTCCTGGTGGGCCGGCTCTGGGCGCATCCGGAAGAAGCGGTGTTCGGCGTGCCCGCCACCGGCAGCCTGCCTCACTTCTTCGGCCTGATGGTGGGCGACGCCCTGAGCGTGCAGCCGCAGATCAAGGGCTACGGTGGATCGGCGCCGTTGTCGGCCGACCTGATCGGCGGCACGCTGCCGATCGCCATCGACACGCTGGATTCGCTCTATGCGCAGCCCCTGGCCGGCAAGGTGCGCATCCTGGCCGTGTCGGGCAAGAAGCGCGCGAGCTTCGCACCCACGATCCCGACTTTTCGCGAGGCCGGCATGAAGATCGACGCCGACGGCTGGAACACCTTCTTCGCGCCCAGCACGATGGCGCCCGCCAAGGTGCAGCTGGTGGCCAATGCCATCCGCGACGCGATGCGCGACCCCGGCCTGCAAAAGGCGGCCGAGGCGGCCTACATCACGCCGGTGGTCAGCTCGACGGCCGAGACCGCGCAGATGCTCAAGGCCTATCGCCAGCAATGGGAACCGGTGGTGCGGCGCTCGGGCTTCTCGCCCTGAGAGCGTACGTGGTTCCGGCCGAGTCGCACAATGGGGCCATGAACACGCACAGCGTCAGGGCCGTCGCGTTGCCGGCGGAAAGCGCGATCGCCCATCTGTTCGGCGGCGCACATCTTGCGGATGCTTTCGCGGTCACGCTGCCGGCCGAAGCGCCGCGGGACGCGGAGGCGCTGGCCCGGGCCGTGTTCAGCGATCCGGCGCCATGGTTTCGCGCGTTGCTGGCCTGCCGGGATGCCATCGTCCGGCCCTTCGGCGTGAAGACCTCGGGGCAGTTGCGGCACGAACTGGGCACCGATGCGTCGGCGCGCATCGACTTCCTTCCCATCGTGGGCCGGCAGCCCGACGAACTGATCATCGGCGACGACGACAAGCACCTGGACTTCAGGGCTTCGGTATTGCTTCGCCGCTCGGCGAACGGCGAGCCGCGCGAGCTGGTCGTGACCACCGCCGTGCATTGCCACAACGCGCTCGGCCGCCTCTACCTGTTCGTGATCTCGCCGTTTCACCGGCTCGTGGTGCGCTCGAATCTGGCCCGGGCCGCGGCCAGGGGTTGGCGCGGCGGTTGAAGCTGTCGCTCTTCAGCGCGTCGCGACGATGAAGAGCCTCGGGAACGGCAGCAGCACGCTGCCGTCCTTCAGCGCCGGGTAGGCCTTCGCAATCACCGCCAGGTAGCTCGCCAGAAAACCGGCCTGCTGTTCGGCGTCGAGCAGCGCCAGGTAAGGCCGCAGCGCCGAGCCCTTGAACCATTCGACCACCGCCGCCGCGCCGCCCGCGAGCGGGTGGTAGTAGGTGGTGCGCCATACGTCGACGCGGCTGCAGTGCGGACGCAGCATCTCGTAGTAGTCGATGGCGCCGTGCCGCGCGGGATGGCGCACGTCGCCGATGCGGTCGGCCCAGCGCGGGTCTTTCGCGGTTTCGCGGGCGAGGCGGTGCGCGGGCTCCTCGAGGTTGTCGGGCGTCTGGATCGCGAGGCTGCCGCCGGGTGCGAGCTGCCGTGCGAGCCGGGGGTAGAGCGTGGCGTGATCGGGCAGCCATTGCAGCGATGCGTTGGCAAGGATCACGTCGACCGGCTCCGCGGGCTGCCATGTGGCGATGTCGGCCACGTCGAAGTTCACGCCGGGCATGCGCTTGCGCGCGGCCTGGATCATGTCGTCGGAGCTGTCCATGCCGCTGACCCGTGCGCCGGGAAAGCGCTGTGCAAGCACTTCGGTGGAGTTGCCGGGGCCGCAGCCCAGGTCGACGGCGGTGCGCGCTTCGCGCTGCGGCAGGGCGGCCACGAGGTCCCGCACGGGGCGGGTGCGTTCTTCTTCGAAGGCCGAATATTGCTTGGCTGACCAGGTCATCGTGGGGTTCCTTTGCTGTTCTGGCGGCGAGTTTGCCGAGCAGGAGCCGCTACGTAAAATGAATTTATTCTGGCCATTGATTCATAAATCTGATGAAGATCGACATCCTCGGTATCCAGGCTTTCGTGGCCATTGCCGACGAAGGCAGCTTCCAGGCAGCGGCCGGCGCGCTCAATGTCACGCAGACCGCCATCACGCAGCGGCTGCGCAAGCTGGAAGAGTTTCTGGGCGTGGCGCTGGTGGAGCGCACAACGCGCTCGGTGGCACTCACCACCATCGGCCGCGACTTCGTGCCGCGCGCGCGACGCCTGCTGGTGGAGCTGGCCGATTCACTGCTCGAGATCCGCGAGACCGGCAAGGCGGAGCGCGGCGACGTGTCGATCGCCTGCGTGCCCACGGCGGGCGTGCAGTTCCTGCCGCGCATCATGAAGGCCTATTCGGCCAAACATCCGCACAACCGCATCAAGATCCTCGATCACTCGTCGGCGGCCGTGGCGAATGCGGTGCTGCACCGCGAGGTGGAGTTCGGCATCGGCATGGTGGGCGCGCATTCGCCGGAGCTGCAGAGCGTGCCGCTGATCGAAGACGAGTACGTGCTCATCTGCCACGAGGCGCATCCGCTGGCGCAACGCAAGCGCATCGCCTGGCGCCAGCTGGAGCCGCATCCGTTGATCTTCGCGGGCCACGCGAGCGAGAACCGCCCGCTGCTCGACCTGGCGCTGGGCGCGGCCTCGGCCAGCCTGCAGGCTTTCTACGAAGTGCAGCGCAGCTCGACGGCGGTGGGGCTGGTCGCCGAACGCGTGGCGGCTGCGGTGGTGCCCCGGCTTGCTTTGCAGAAGGGCGCGTACCCCACGTTGCGCATCGTCGAGCTCACGGAACCCAAGGTGTCGCGCACCCTGGTGCTGATGACGCGCAAGACCGCGCGGCTTTCGCCGGCGGCGCAGGCGCTCTATGACCTGATCGAGGCGCAGGCCTCGGTGGCGCCTGCCGCGCGTCGGCGCTGATCAGAGGCCGGGCGGCCGGCGCGCGCCGAGGTCCACCGCCGCCTCGAACTGTCCCGCCATCTGCAGCAGTTCGGCGTCGCCATGGAAGCGGCCGACCAGCTGCAGCCCCAGCGGCATCGCGTCGCGGCCGAAGCCCATGGGCACGCTGATGGCCGGATGCCCGGTCATGTTGAACAGCATGGTCCACGGATACCAATGGGCGCGCACGTTGTCGAACTGCTGGCCGTCGATGTCGATGGTGCCGAACAGGTCTTGTCCGAGCGGCAGTGCGCTGCGTGTCAGCGTGGGCATGACCAGCGCGTCGGCCTTCGCGAGCAGGCCCTGCACGCGCTTGAACAGCGCCGAGCGCGCGAACATCGCCTCCTGGTACTCGACGCCGCTCACATGAGCTGCGGAGGCGATCTGCCGCTTGAAGGTGTCGCTGAAGCTGTCGGGATGCTTCTCCACCAGCGGCGCGAAGCGTGCGCGCCACACGGTGTGGTTGATGGCGCGCCAGATGGGCTCGACGTCGAAGCCGCTGCTGTCGAAGGGCTCCAGCGTCGCGCCCAGCGACGCCAGGGTCTGCAGCGCGGCAGAGAACCCTTCGGTGACGTCCCGCGACACCGGGCGGCCCGAGGGCGTGAGGCAGTACAGCAGATGCTTGCCGCGCAGGTCGCCCTCCGGCACCGATTCCTTGACGTAGTCATGCGCGCGCAGGCCCAGCGACCACGGGTCCACGGCGCTGGGGCCGGCCATCACCTGCAGCATCAGCGCGGTGTCCGCGACCGTGCGCGTGGTCGGGGTCACGTAGGTCTGGTTGGCGAACAGGTCCTGCGCCTGGCTGTGCGGGATCACGCCGTTCGACTGCTTCAGGCCCACCACGCCGTTGCATGCCGCCGGGATGCGCGTCGAGCCGCCGCCGTCGGTGGCGATGGCCAGCGGCGCGATGCCGGCTGCAGTGGCCGCCGCCGCGCCGCCGCTGGAGCCGCCGCTGGTGCGTGACAGGTCCCACGGGTTGCGCGTGCTGCCGAACAGCGGGGAATTGGTCATCGGGCCCGAGCCGAACTCGGGCGTGGTCGTCTTGCCGATGAGGATGGCGCCTTCGGCGCGCAGCCGCGCCACGCTCACCGCGTCTTCCGCGGGCACGTTGTCGCGGTGCACGACCGCGCCGAAGGTGGTGGGCACGCCCTCGGTGTTGACGAGGTCCTTCACGGTGAATGGAATGCCGTGCAGCCTGCCGAGCGGGCGGCCCGCCACGATGTCGGCCTCGGCGCGGCGGGCCTCGGCCAGCGCGCGTTCGGGCGTGAGATTGATGAAGCAGTTCAGCACCGGCTGCAGGCGTTCGGCGCGCGCGAGCACGGCCGTCACCAGCTCGACCGGGGAGAGCTGGCGGGCGCGGATCATGCCCAGGAGCTCGGTCGCGGGCGTGAAGAAGAGCGAGTCGTCGGACATGGCAGGCGGCTTCTTTTCTTGCGCGTTCATTCGTCGACCACGATGCCGGCCGCCTTGACGATCGGCGCCCAGTTGGCGCGCTCGCGTTGTGCGCGCTGCGCCAGCTCGGCCCGGCCTTCCGCGTGGGCCACCAGCCCGGCGGCTTCGAGGCTGCGCGCGAGTTCCGGTTTTGCCGCCGCCGCCAGGAAGCTGCGCTCCAGCGCGGCCAGGGTAGCGGGCGGCGTGCCGGCGGGTGCGTACACGGCGTACCAGCTCGTCGCGGGTACGAACTCGGCAAAGCCCTGTTCCTTGGCGGTCGGCACGTCGGGCAGTGCGGCCAGGCGCTTGTCGCCGCTCAGGCCCAGGAACTTGATCTTGCCCCCCTTGTACAGCGGCAGCATGCTGGCGGCCGCGTCCCAGCCCATCGAAAGCTCGCCGCCGACCACGTCGATCAGCATCGGCGACGCACCGCGATACGCCACGGGCGTGACCTCGAAGCCTTGAGCCTTGGCCAGCGCGAAGGCACCCAGGTGCCCCGAGCTGCCGATGGTCGCCAGGCCCAGCGTGGCTTTCTTGGGGTTCTTCTTCGCCCACTCCACGTACTGCTTCATGCTGCTGTAGGGCTGCGAGGCGCCTGTGACGACGGCGGTGGGAATCTCCACCAGCAGCGCGACCGGCGTCAGGTCCTTGTCCGCGTCGTAGCCGGGCGTCTTGTAGGTCAGCGGCAGGATGGTGAGCAGCGGCGAGGGCGCGAGATAGAGCGTGAGGCCGTCGGCCTTCGATTTCTTCACCATGTCCCACGCGAGCCGGGCCGAGGCGCCGGGCTTGTTGTCGACCAGCACACTGCCGAAGCCCGCGTCCTTCAGTTGTTCCGCATACAGCCGCGCGACCGTGTCGGCCGCGCCACCGGCTGCGTAGCCGACGACGATCTTCAGGTTGCCGCCCGCAAGCCCTGTCGGCAATTCGGCATGCGCGGTGGGGAGCGTGGCCAGCATGAAGGCCGCGGAGGCAAGAAGAGGGCGAACGAACGTGCGCATGGAAGGTCTCGGTTCTGAAAAGAAATGAAGGAAGGCTCAGCCGAGCGCCTGCTCGACCAGGCCTGCGATGGCCAGCAGGTAGTCGTCGTCGTACCAGCGGCCCGCGAGCTGAAGCCCGATGGGCAGGCCGTTCGTGCTCTTGCCGCAGGGCATCGACAGCGCGGGATGGCCGGTGAGGTTCATCGGATAGGTGTACGGATACCAGGCGCCGCGGATGGTGCCGGCGGGCTTGCCGCCGATCTCGACCTCGCCGCTCACGTCCATGTCGATGGGCAGCGGCGGCGCGGAGACGGTGGGCGACACCAGCACGTCGAAGCGCCCGAACAGCGCCTGCAGCTCGGTGAAGCAGCGGGTCTTGGCGAAGGTGGCCTCGTGCAGGTCGACGGCGCTGTGCTGGCGGCCCTTGCGCACCGCGTCGATCAGCGTCGCGTCGAGCCGGTCGCCGAAGCGTTCGAGGTTGGCGCCCACGCGCGCGGCGAGCATCGACTGCAGCACTACGAGGAAGTGACGCTCCAGCGAGACGAAGTCGAGCATCACGGTTTCGACGACCGCGCCTTCGCGCTCCATCGCTTTCACGGCGGCGGTGGTCACGGCCTCGACTTCGGGGTCGACAGGGTTGCCGGCGGTGGGCAGCCAGGCCACGCGCAGGCCGCGCAGCGAGGCGGGCCTGGCGCGACGGGGCATCGGCCCGCACAGCCCGTACGGGTCGCGCGCATCGAAGCCCTTGATGGCGTCGAACAGCAACTGCGTGTCGGCCACGTCGCGCGCCATCGGCCCGGTGAAGGAGTTGGCGGAGTACAGGTCGGGCGCCTGCAGGTTGGGTACCACGCCCAGCGTGGCCTTGAGCCCGACGATGCCGCAGCACGACGCCGGAATGCGGATCGAGCCGCCGCCGTCGGTGCCCAGCGCCAGCGAACCCAGCCCCGCCGCCACGGCCACAGCCGCGCCGCTGCTCGATGCGCCGGGCGTGTAGCGCGCGTCGATCGGGTTCAGCGTGCGGCCGAAGATGGGCGCGGTGGCCACCTGCTTGTGGCCGAACTCGGGCGTGGTGGTCTTGCCGATGAGGATGGCGCCGGCGGCCTTGGCGCGCGCCACCGCCACCGCGTCTTCCTCGGGCACGAAGTCTTCGTAGATGGCCGAGCCCATGGTGGTGCGCACGCCGGCCGTCAGCGTGAGGTCTTTCACCGAGTAGGGCACGCCATGCAAGGGGCCGAGCGCTTCGCCGGCCATCACCGCGGCTTCGGCGCGGCGCGCGGCATCGAGCGCCTGCTCGCCGGTCACGGTGATGAAGGCGTTGAGTTCGCGGCGCGCCTCGATGCGCGAGAGCGCAGCCTGCACCGCCTCGACGGGCGAGGCCTTCCTGTCGCGGATCAGCGCGGCGAGTTCGGTCGCGCTGTGGTCCATCAGGTCCATGGTCGTTTCCTTCGGTAGATGGCTCAGAGCATCCAGCGGCCGCCGTCGATCAGCAGCGTCTGGCCGGTGATGAAGCGGGCTTCGTCGCTCGCCAGGAAGCGCACCGTGGCCGCGACATCCTCGGGCGTGCCGACGAAGCCGGCGGGCGTGTCGGCGACGATCTTCGCGAGCACCTCGGGCCGCAGCTTGTCGTGCGCTCTCGTGCGGATCGCGCCGGGGCACACGGCATTCACCGTGACGCCATGCGGCGCAAGCTCGCGCGCCAGCGAGCGCGTGAAGCCGACCACGCCCATCTTGGCGGCGGCGTAGTCGGCCAGGCCCACGTCGCCGGCGAAGGCGGCGTCGGTGCTCATGTTCACGATGCGGCCGAAGCCGCGCGCCTTCATGCCGGGCGCGACGCGGCGCGAGGCGCGCATGGTGGTGAGCAGCGATACCTCGATGACGAAGCGCCACACGGCTTCGTCGGATTCGGTGAAGGGGCCGCCGCGTTCGCGCGCGCTCTGGCCCACGTTGTTGAAGAGGATGTCGACCGCGCCCAGCTCGGCTTCGGCGCGGTCGAAGAAGGCCGAGACCACGCCGGCGTCGGTGCAGTCGCCCGCCACGCAGAGGCAGCGTGCGGCGGTGTCGGGCGGCAGGGCTGCGAGTTGCTGCTGCAGCGGCGCGCAGTCGAGGTCGAGCACGGCGACGCGCGCGCCCTTGTCCAGGAAGTCGAGCACCGTCGCGGCGCCGATGCCCTGGCCGCCGCCGGTGACGACGGCGGTGCGTCGGTCGAACGTCATGGCTTCGGGCCCCTCAGTGGAAGGTGCGCCCGCCGTCGACGGCGAGCGCGGTGCCGGTGATGTAGCTCGCGCCCGGGCCGCTCAGGTAGAGCACGGCCTCGGCCACTTCCTCGGGCGCGGCGACGCGGCCCAGGGCGTAGCGCTGGCGGATTTCCTCCAGCGTGCGCTCGGGGTCGTCGCTGTTCTCGTAGCTGGTGCGGAACAGGGGCGTGTCGATGGCGCCGGGGCAGACCGCGTTGACGCGGATGCCGTCGGCCGCGGCCTCGATGGACAGCGCCTTGCCGAACATGATGACCGCCGCCTTGGTGGCGCAGTAGGCGGTGCGGTTGGGCAACGGGCGCAGGCCCGCGCCCGACGAGATGTTGACGATGCTGCCGCCGCCGGCCGCGCGCAGGTGCGGCATGGCCGCGCGGCACAGCAGCATCGGCCCGGTGAGGTTGACGGCCAGCATGCGCGCCCATTCGTTGTCGCCGGTCTGCTCCAGCGGCTTGAGCGAATCGATGCCGGCCGAGTTCACCAGCGCGTCGACACCGCCGAGCCAGTGGGCGGCGGCGTCGACCGCCGCCCGCACCGCGTGCGGGTCGGCCACGTCGCAGGGCAGCGGCAGGGCGGCGTCGCCCAGCGCCGCGCAGGCGGCGGCCAGGCCGGCTTGGTCGAGGTCGAGCAGCGCCACGCGCGCGCCGCGCTGCACCGCCAGCCGCGCCACCGAAAGGCCGATGCCGCTGGCGCCGCCGCTCACGACGAAGCGCAAGCCGGTAGAAGCCGCGCCGGTCATGCTGCGACGGCCGCCTTCAGGCGCGGCCGCATGTCGTCGGAGATGCGGTCGCAGCGGTCGATCCACACGCCCGAGTGCGCGAGCGCATGCTCGATCAGGCCTTCGAGCACCTTGAGCCGCGAAGGCTGGCCGATGATCTGCGGGTGCATGCCGACCATCATCATCCGGTCTTCGGCATGGAGCATGTCGAACTCGCTGGTCCATGCCTCGAGCACCGCCGAGGGCGCCTGCAGCGTGCGGCCGGGCAGGGTGATCGAGTACTGGAAGAAGGGCGCGTCGTCCAGCACCCAGCGGAAGGGCAGCTCGACGATGTCGGTGCGCTCGCCGCCGATCTCCAGCAAGTAGGGCGAGTCGTCGTCGAAGAAGTTCGACGAGTAGTCGAAGCCGTATTCCTTGAGCAGGTCGAGCGTGATGGCGCTGAACTCCGCCGCCGGCGAGCGCCAGCCGCGCGGCCGGGTGCCGGCCAGGCGCGTCAGCGTTTCCATGCCGCGCTCCATTTCCTCGCGCTCTTCGGCGGGGCTCAGGTTGACGATCCAGCGGTGGCTGTAGCTGTGGTGCGCCACTTCATGGCCCTTGTCGACCACTTCGCGCACCAGGTCCGGGTGCTTGTCGGCCACTTCGCCGGGGATGAAGAAGGTGGCGCTGATGCCGTAGCGCGCCAGCAGCGCCAGGATGCGCGGCATGCCGACCTTCCAGCCGTAGGCGCCCTGCGACATCAGGATGGGCCGCTTGGCGTTGGCCGGGTCGCGGCCGGTCCACATGGTCTCCGCGTCCAGGTCGAAGGTCAGCATGAGCGGAAAGCCTTTGCTCGTGGTCGGCATCGGGAAACTCCTTGGCGAAATCGGGGGGTGTTGTTGTCAAACGTGCTTGTGAAAGCCGGTCCAGCGCTCCGCCAGCAGCAGCACGATGCCGGTGGTCACGATGAGCAGGGTGGAGACCGCGGCCACGCTGGGGTCCACGCCTTGCTCGACCGAGGTGAAGATCTTCACGGGCAGCGTCGTCTGGCTTGCGGAGAGAAGGAACACCGACACCGGCACGTTGTCCAGCGAGGTGATGAAGGCGAAGAGGCCGCCGGCCACCAGGCCCGGCTTCACCAGCGGCAGCGTGACGAGGCGAAAGCTGGTGAAACCGTCCGCGCCGAGCACCCGCGCCGCGTCTTCCAGCGATTCGTCGACCGACGAGAGGCTGCCCAGGCTGGCCCGCACTACGTAGGGCACGGTGATGACCACGTGAGCGAGCCACAGGCCCAGCGAGTTGCCGCGCAGGCCGGTCATCGTGTAGTACTGCAGCAGCGCGACGCCCAGCACCACCGAAGGCAGGATCAGCGGCGCCATGAAGAGCGAGGTGAGCGCCGCGGCGCCCGGCACCATGCGGCGGTGAATGGCGTAGGCCGCGATCAGGCCCAGCACCAGCGCCGCGGCGGTGGATGCGGCGGCCAGCCACAGGCTGGTCCATGCGGCGCCCAGGTACTCGGGGTCGCGCAGCACCACCTCGAACCAGTGAAAGGTCAGGCCCTTGGGCGGTATGGTGAGGTAGGCCGTCTTGCTGAATGCCGCGAGCACCACCACCAGCACCGGAATCTGCAGGAACACCACCACCGCGATGGCCGTGGCCGCGAGCACGGGCGTCTTCTTTCCGTCGGCGTTCATGCGTTGCCTCCCCAGCGCTTGAGCACGCGGCTCGACAGGCCGATGACCGCCAGCGTGAGCGCGGTGAGCGCGAACGACATGGCCGCGCCGGCGGGCCAGTCGAGCGTCTGCAGGAAGTCGTCGTAGATCAGCGTGGCCATCACCTTGTAGGTGGGGCCGCCCAGCATGCGCGGCGTGACCAGCGCGCTGATGGTCAGCACGAAGACGAGGATCGAGCCCGACAGGATGCCCGGCGCGCTCATGGGCAGCGTGATCGACCAGAACACCCGCAGCCGGCTCGCGGCCAGCGTGTACGCGGCGGCCTGCACGTCCTTCGAGATCGCCTGGATGGCCGGCACGAGCATCAGCACCATGAACGGCAGGAAGATGTGCGACATGCCCACCAGCAGGCCGAACAGGTTGAACATCATCTTGATCGGCCGCTCGATCAGGCCGATGTCGATCAGCAGGTTGTTCACCAGGCCCCGGTTGGCGAGCAGCGCGATCCAGCCGAAGGAGCGCACCACCAGGTTCAGCAGCATCGGGAAGATGACCAGCATGGTGAGCGCCAGGCGCATCCTGGGCCCCGCGTTGGCGATGTAGTAGGCCAGCGGGTAGCCCAGCAGCAGGCAGATGGCGGTGACGCCGAAGCCCAGCACCAGCGTGCGCACCACCACTTCGCGGTAGTACTCGTCGGTGACGATGCTGGTGTAGTTGGCGAGCGTCCAGCCGGCGGAGATGCCGGTGCCGGGCTCGTAGGGATGCAGGCTCAGCGGCACCATCAGCAGCACCGGCGCGACGAAGGCCAGCAGCAGGAGCAGCAGCAGCGGCGACGCCAGCAGCGCGCCCGTGAGCTTGCGCGGGTTCATGCCGACGCGGCCTGCGCGGCCCGGGCGGTGACGTACACATGCTGCGGCGCGATGGCCACGCGCACCGGCGCGTCGACCTCGAGGCCGGCGTGCGGGCCGTTGGTGACGGCCTCGGCGATCAGCTCGGTGCCGCCGAACGCGAGCAGGTACTGCACGCGCGCGCCCACGAAAGAGCGCATGGCGACGCGGCCCGCGAGCGTGGCCGCGCCGGGCGAGGGTGCATCGGCGAAGCGGATGTCTTCCTGCCGGATCACCACGTCGACCGCCGCGCCCTGCACCATGCCTTCGGCGGCGGACGCGGGCAGCATCGGGCCGTCGTCCAGCTGCACCGCGGCGGAAGCGCCATTGGCGCGCACCACGCGGCCGGTGAGCCGGTTGGGGCGGCCGATGAAGCTGGCGACGAAGCCGGTGGCGGGGCGGTGGTAGATGGCCTCGGGCGTGTCGAACTGCTGCACCACGCCGTGCGCGAGCACGCACACGCGGTCGGACATGGACATGGCCTCGCCCTGGTCGTGCGTGACGAACAGCGTGGTGATGCCGACCTCGCGCTGCAGCCGCTTGAGCTCGATCTGCATCTCGTCGCGCAGCGAGGCGTCGAGGTTGGAGAGCGGTTCGTCGAAGAGAAGAATGCTGGGGCGCGGCGCGATCGATCGCGCCACCGCCACGCGCTGCTGCTGGCCGCCGGAGAGCTGCTTCGGCATGCGGTCGCCGAGGGCCGACAGGCGCACGCTGGCCAGCGCCTGGTCGACACGCTGCTTCAGCTCGCTGCCCTGCATGCCCTGGCGGCGCAGGCCGAAGGCGACGTTCTCGAACACGCTCATGTGCGGGAACAGCGCGTACGACTGGAACACCAGGCCGATGTTGCGCCGGTTGGTGGGCAGCGCGGTGATGTCGCGGCCGTCGACGAGGATGCGCCCGCCGGTCGGCTCGATCAGCCCCGCCACCATGCGCAGCACGGTGGTCTTGCCGCAGCCGGAGGGACCGAGCAGCGAGATGAATTCGCCGTCATGGACGGACAGCGAGACCGACGACGCGGCCACGTGGCCCGGGTAGCGTTTCTCGAGACGGTCGAGCGTGAGTGCCGGCATGTCTGTCGGGTGGTGAGGGTTGAAGAAGGGCGCTCAGCGTGCGACTTCGCGCTGCCAGCGCTTGGTCCACTCGGGCAGCGACTTGGCCACGGCCTCGGGGTCGGGCAGCCAGAGGTTGTCGAACGTCTGCTGATAAGGAACGATCTTCGCGGCCTTGTCGCTGAGCTTGACCTGCGTGTTCACGGGGCCCGCGTACTTGCGCTCGGCGAAGCAGGTCTGGCCCTCCTTCGACAGCACTTCGTCGATGTACTTGAGCGCGAGCGCCGGCGACTTGGCGCCCTTCGGAATCACCAGCGCGGGCAGGATGCCCACCGCGCCTTCCTTGGGGTAGACGATGGCCAGCGGCAGGCCCTTGTCGATGGCGGAGCCGGCGCGGTCGGGGTACCACACGGCGGCCGCGATCTCCTGGCGCTCGAACAGCGAGACGATCTGGTCGGCCTGTGTGTAGAGCGTGACGGAAGACTTCGCGATCGGCTTGATGGCGGCGAAGCCCGCATCCATGTTCGCGAGCGTGCCGCCCTTCATGCGGTTCAGCGCCATGAGGAACTGCGAGCCCGAGGTGCCGCTGATGTCGCCGATGGCGAGGCGGCCGTCGTATTCGGGCTTGGCGAGGTCGGCCCACGAAGTGGGCGGCGTCTTGATCTGCTTGGTGTCGTACACGATGACGGTGGCGCCGGTCATGAACACCACGTACTGGCCGTCCTTGTCGAGCGCGCGCGGCGACACCTCGGCGGCGTTGGCAAGCTTGCTCTTGTCGATGGTCTCCAGCAGCTTCTCGTTCTTGAGCTGCGAGGCGAGCGAGTTGTCGATGTAGACCACGTCGAAGTCCGACTTGCCGCCGGTGGCGCGGATCGAGGCCGCGAACTGCGACGAGCTGCCGAGCTTGAGCGCGACCTTGGCGCCGGTCTTCTTTTCGAAGGAAGCGATGTGGCAGGTCTTGGAGTCTTCGGCGAAGGAGCCGCCGAAGATGCCGACCACCAGCTCTTCGGCCTGCGCGGCCGACGCGGCACCGGCCAGCAATGCGGCCGCGAGACCGGAGAAGAGACAGCGCGAGAACGTGGGTTTCATCGTGAACTCCTGTAGGGGCACAGGCCTGAAGGCTGCGTTGGAATTCACTTTATCTTTCGTAAAAGATAAATGCAAGGCATTTAAGATAGGGACGAACCCGCGCCGCTGCGCTGCACCAGAATGGCGGCGCAATGGCCCCACCTTTGATGGAGAGCACGTCATGCCGCACAAAAAAGAAGCATCGAACCGACGTCCGCCCCAAGGCGATGCCAAGGAGCGCGAGGTACTCGACGAGGCCCCGGCCGAAGGCGGAGACCTGGTCGAGCGCGGCATCCGCCAGTGGCTGCGCGAGCGGCCCGACATCGACAGCAGTGGCAAGTCGGTGGTCGGGCGCCTGCTGCGGCTCGAGGAAGTCGTGCTGCGCACCCTGAACCAGGTGCTGGAGCCCTTCGGCATGAAGTATCAGGAGTACGCCGTGCTCGCCACTCTGCGCGTGGCGGGGGCGCCCTACCGCCTCTCGCCGTCGCGGCTGCAGAGCACGCTGCTCTTCACGTCGGGCGGGCTGTCGAACCTGCTCAAGCGGCTCGAGAAGGAGGGCTGGATCAAGCGCTCCATCGACCCCAACGACGGGCGCGGCGTGCTGGTCAAGCTCACGGCCAAGGGCATCCGGCTGGCCGACGAGGCCATGCCCCGGCACGCGGCGGCGGAACTGCATCTGCTGCGCATGTTCGATGCCTCGCAGCGCGAGGTGCTGTCGGGCCTGCTGAGCCAGATGATGACCGGCAACGCACCCGAACTGGGGCCGGAGCCTGGAGAGGCGCTGCTGCGCAAGCCGCGCGATTGACGCAGGGGCCGCGCATGCTCACCCACAAGCAGCTTCGCTACTTCGTCGACATCGTGGACGCGGGCAGCTTCAGCCTGGCGGCAGAGCGCCTGTTCATCGCGCAGTCGGCGCTGAGTCGGCAGGTGAAGGAAATGGAGCGCCACCTGCAGGTGCCGCTGCTGGCGCGCGACACCCGGCACCTGGAGATGACGCCGGCCGGCCGCTCGCTCTACGGCGACGCGCGCCGCATCCTCGCGGCCATCGACAGCGCCACGGTTGCGGCACGCCATGCGCAGCGCGGCATCGAGGGCACGGTGCAGTTGCTTCACTCCAGCTCCGTGCCGCTCACGCATGCGCTGCTCGGCGGCCTGAAGGAACACACAAGGCGTTATCCGGGCGTGTCGATCGAGGTGTCGCAGCGTTCGTCGGAGCACCAGGCGCTCGATATCGAGCAAGGCATTGCCGACGTCGGGCTGGCGCGCGAACCGGTGCTGCGCCGCTACCCTGGCGTGCGGCAGGCACCGCTTTTCTCCGAACCGCTGGTGGTGGCCGTGCCGGCCGCGCATGCACTGGCTGCCCGCGAAAGCGTGAGCATCGCGCTACTGCGCGACGAGCCCTTCGTCGCCACGCCGCACATGGAGCGCGGCGGCCTGAGCCAGCGCGTGGCCGAGCTGTGCCGCGCGCATGGCTTTCATCCGGCCGGCGCGCAGGTGCGTTCGCGCAAATGGTCGCAGCTCGCACTGGTGCAGGCAGGCTTCGGCATCGCGATCCTGCCGGTGTCGATGGGCCGCATGGCGCCCGAGGGCGTGCGGCTCCTGGCGCTGGATGGCGAAGACTGCGTCACCACCGTGCTGGTGCTGTGGCGCGCCGACGAAGGCACGCAGCTCGCGCGCGACCTGGTCGAATCGCTGCGCATGGCAATGGGCGCGGCGCCGGAAGCATTCAGCTGATTTCGAGATGGACGCCCGCCCCATTCGGTATTGGCGCGCGGCGGCCGAAGCCCCTAGATTCGCGGGCATGGATTCCCTCTTCGGTGCCTTGCCCATCACTCCGCTTCAGTTCGCGATCGTCTGCACGGGCGTCGTCGTCGCCTACGTCATCTTCGGCATCGCCGGCTTCGGCACCGCGCTGGTCGCGGGGCCGGTGCTGGCCAACTTCATTCCGGTGGCCAGCGTGGTGCCGCTGCTGGCGCTGCTCGATTTTTTCGCGGCCATCGTCAACGTGAGCCGCGACGCGCGCTCCGCCGACACCGGCGAACTGCGGCGGCTGGTGCCGGTGATGGCGCTGGGCAGCCTCGTCGGCGCGGCGCTGTTGTTGCTCGGGCGCCCGCAGGTGCTGCTGCTGGCGCTGGGCATCTTCGCGGTGGCCTATGCGCTGTATTCGCTCAGCGGCCTCAAGCCGGTCTCGCAGCTTTCGCCGCGCGCGTCCGTACCTTTCGGCTTCGTGGGCGGCATCTTCTCCGCGATGTTCGGCAGCGGCGGCTTCATCTACGCGATCTACCTGGCGGGCCGCATCGAACAGAAGGAGCGCATCCGCGTGACGCAGTCGACCTTGATCGGCCTCAGCACGCTCACGCGCGCGGTGCTGTTCCTGCTGGCCGGCGTGTACGCGCAGACGGCCATTCTGTGGCTGGCGGTGCTGCTGTTTCCGGCGATGCTGGTGGGCACGGCCCTCGGGCGGCGCATCACGCTGCGGCTGTCGCGCGAGCAGTTCCTTCGCGTGGTGGCGGTCGCGGTGCTGTGTTCGGGCGCGTTCCTGATCTACCGCTACGCCGGCGCCTGAGCGCGACCAGGGCGCGCAAGCATCAGAACAGCTTGGTGCCCAGCGGTACTTCGCGGTCGGGCACGCACAGCGCCACATGGCCGTTCTCGTCGTGGAAGCCCGTCACCAGGCATTCCGACATCAGCGAGCCGATCTGCTTCTTCGGAAAGTTGACGACCGCCACCACGAGCTTTCCGACCAATCCTTCGGGCTGGTACAGGTCGGTGACCTGCGCGCTGGATTTCCTGATGCCCAGCGGGCCGAAGTCGACCTGCAGCACATAGGCCGGCTTTCGCGCCTTCGGCAGCGGTTCGGCCGAGAGCACGCGGCCGACGCGCAGCTCCACCTTGGTGAAGTCGTTCCATTCGATGAGGGGCATCTCGCCCGGAGCTTCGGTTGTCATGGGTTCTTTTCGGGGCCGGTTTTTCCTCTGTCGAGCATACCCATCCACCCTTCGGCAAAGGAGCGGAAGGGGCCTCGTTTCCCGGCGCGCGCGACACTGCCTCTAAAATGAGAATAATTCTTATCTGAGGTGGCCGTGGCCGCCGTGCCCGTCCGCCAATGGCCGCCGATTCCGTTCTTCACCATCCGCACATCCAGACACTCTATTGCGACCACCACGGTTGGCTGCAGGGCTGGTTGCGCAAGAAGCTCGGCAACGCCTTCGACGCGGCGGACCTTGCGCAGGACACTTTTCTTCGCATCCTCGCCGCGCCCGACGACACCCCCGAAAAGCAGGGCGACTGGCAACTGCGCGAACCGCGCGCCTACCTCACGGTCGTGGCCAAGCGGCTGCTCGCCAACCTGTACCGCCGCCGCTCGCTGGAGCAGGCCTACTTCGAGGCGCTGAGCGCGCTGCCCGAGCCGCAGGCACCGTCGCCGGAGCAGCAAGCCATCATCCTCGAGACCCTGCAGGAGATCGACGCGATGCTCGACGGGCTGGCGCCGCCGGTGCGGCGGGCCTTCCTGATGGCGCAGCTCGAAGGGCTGGGCTATGCGGAAATCGCGGCCACGCTGGGCGTGAGCGAACGCACCGTCAAGCGCTACATGGCCGAGGCGATGGCACGCTGCATCCTGCTCGCGGCATGAGCGCCTCACAGGCGATGGTGGTCGTCGACGAAGCCGTCGCCATGCAGGCGGCGCAGTGGTTCTTCCTGATGCAGTCGGGCGAGGCCACCTCTGCCGACCGCATGCGCTGGACGCAATGGCGCGAAGCCGACCCTTCGCACGAAGCGGCCTGGCAGCGCGCGGAGCAGGTGAGCCGCAAGTTCGGCATGCTGCCCGGCCGCCTGTCGATGCCCACGCTGGGCCGCACGGTGCGCGCGGATCGCCGCGTGGCCGTCAAGACGCTGGCGCTGCTGCTGACAGCCGCACCGGCAGGCTGGCTCGCATGGCGCGTCTCACCGGCGCGCGAATGGCTGGCCGACCACCGCACCGCCACCGGCGAACGCCGCGAACTGCGCCTGCCGGACGGCACGCGCATCCAGCTCAACACCGCGACCGCCGTCGACTTGGCCTACGACGCGAAGCTGCGCCTCGTGCGGCTGCGCGCGGGCGAGATCCTGATCGACACCGCGCCCGATGCGGTGGCTTCCAGCGACCCCGCCTACCGGCCCTTCGTGGTCGAGACCGCGCAAGGCCGGCTGAAAGCCCTGGGCACGCGCTTCGTGGTGCGGCAACACGAGGACCGGCGCAGCCATGTCGCGGTGCTCGAAGGCGCGGTGGAGCTGCGACCCGACGATGCGCGCGGCCTTGCCATGGTGCTGCGCGCAGGCGAGCAGGCGGGCTTCTCGGACTCGGCAATCGACGCCGTGACGCCCGTGGGACCGGAAGCCGACGACTGGTCGCGCGGCGTGCTGCGCGCCAGGAACATGCGGCTGCAAGACTTCCTCGCCGAACTCGGCCGCTACCGGCCGGGCGTGCTGCGCTGCGATCCGGCGGTGGCCGACCTGCGCGTGTCGGGCGTGTTCCAGCTGAACGACACCGGTCCGGTGCTCGACAGCCTGCCGCAGGCGCTGCCGGTGGACGTGCTCTACCGCACGCGCTACTGGGTGACGGTGGTGGCGCCTGGCGGTTGAAGCGGGGGCGTCCGCAGGTTTTTTTGGCGGGCCGTGTCCCTTTTCGTTTTCTCGCGTGTGAAGCCCTGAGGAACAGCAACTTCACATTCTTTGCGAGAGAACATTTCATGGCCCGTCGCCGACCGTTTCCCTTCGACTCACAACACATCACGCGCGCCGTGCGCGGCGCATTGCTGGCGATGGCCTGCGCCGCCGGAACTGCCGGCGCGCAGACCGTGCCCGCCGCCGACGCATCGGCCACGCAGGCGGGCCCGCGCAAGGCCTACAGCATCGCGGCCGGTCCGCTGGACGATGCACTCTCCAGCTTTGCCGCCACGGCGGGCGTGAGCATCACAATGCCCCCCGCCCTGGTGCAGGGGCGCAGGTCGCCCGGGCTGCAGGGCAGCTACGCCGTGCGCGAGGGCTTCGCGCGCCTGCTCGCGGGCTCGGGGCTCGAGGCGGCCGGCGGCGCGGGCGGTGCCTACGCGCTGCGCCCCTCCACCAGCGGCGAGAGGGAAGGCAGCGCCGACGGCACCACCCTCGCACCCGTCACCGTCACCGCCGAAGCCGACCGCAGCGGCACCACCGAGGGCACCGGCGCCTACATCACACCCGCCACGGCAGCGGCCACAGGCCTCGCGCTGGCGCCGCGCGACACGCCGCAATCTGTCACCGTGCTCACGCGCCAGCAGATCGAAGACCAGAACATGCTCTCGCTCGGCCAGGCGATGAAGAGCGTCACCGGCGTCTTCGCGGTCAGCTCCGACACCGACCGCACCGACCTCTATGCGCGCGGCTTCTACATCGACAACTACCAGTACGACGGCGTGCCCACCACCGTCACGACCGACTTCTTCGGCGCCTCCAACAGCGACCCGCTGCTGTACGACCGCATCGAGGTCGTGCGCGGCGCCACCGGCTTGCTGACCGGCGCGGGCAATCCGTCGGCCTCGGTCAACCTCGTGCGCAAGCATGCGGACAGCAAGGTGTTCGCGGGCGCGGCGTCGCTGGGCATCGGCTCGTGGAACCAGCGCCGCGCCACCGTCGACCTGTCGACCCCGCTCACCGAAGACGGCCGCGTGCGCGCGCGCCTCATCGGCATGGCAGAGCAACGCGATTCCTTCATCGACATGTACCACGGCCGCAAGCAGGTGCTCTACGGCGTGGTCGATGCCGACCTGACACCCGACACCACGCTGAGCGTTGGCATCGACTACCAGGCCAACCGCCCCACCGGCTCGACCTGGGGCGGCCTGCCGCTGGTGTTCGCGGACGGCACGGCCACCGACTGGCGTCGGAGCCAGACCGTGGGCACGCCGTGGACGCACTGGGACGCCACCAACACCACTGTCTTCGCCAACCTCGTGCATCGCTTCGACAACGGCTGGAAGGTCAAGGCCAACCTGTCGTACCGCAAGAGCGAGCAGGACGCGAAGCTGCTCTACCTCTACGGCGACCTCGACCGCCTCACCGGCACCGGGCTGGGCGCGCTGCCCGGCTTCTTCGAGCATGCGTTCCGCCAGAGCAGCATCGACCTGCAGGCCACCGGCCCCTTCGAGCTGCTGGGCCGCAAGCACGAGCTGGTGGTGGGCATCAGCAATTCGCAGTCGCGCTACGTGCAGGCCAAGCATCCGCAGACCGACGAGGTGGCCGACGCCGGCAATTTCTATCTGTGGAACGGCTCGTACCCGGAGCCGACCTGGGGCGCGCTCAAGGTGTCGCAGATCGACAAGACCCGCCAGACCGGCTACTACGGCGCCGTGCGCCTGTCGCTGGCCGATCCACTCAAGCTGATCGTGGGCGGGCGGCAGAACAGCTGGCGCACGCGCAACGCCAAGGCCGAGCGCAGCCACGACGTGTTCACGCCCTATGCCGGGCTGGTGTACGACCTGAACGCCAGCTACTCGCTCTACGCGAGCTACACCGACATCTTCCAGCCGCAGAACTACCGCGACGCCGCCGGTGCGTACCTCGATCCGGTCACGGGCAAGAGCTACGAGCTGGGCATCAAGGGCGAGCACCTGAACGGCAAGCTCAATACCTCGTTCGCCGTCTTTCGCGCGCGCCAGGAAAACGTAGCGCAGCGCGACGGCACGCGGCTCGTGCCCAACTCGGTCGACAACGCCTACTACGGCGCCAAGGGCGTGACCAGCAAGGGCTTCGAAGCGCAGGTGTCGGGCGAACTGGCCAGCGGCTGGAACCTGAGCGCCGGCATCGCGCGCACCCTGGGCCGCGAAGGCAACGGCGACCCGATCAACACCGCCATGCCGACCACGCTGGTGAATGTGTTCACCACCTACCGGCTGCCGGGCCGCTGGCACCAGCTCACGATCGGCGGCGGCGTCAACTGGCAGAACCGCACCTACTACCGCTACAGCGTCGGCGACGTCGCGATGCGCTTCCAGCAGAACTCGGTGGCGGTCGCGAGCCTGATGGCGCGCTACGCGTTCAACCCCAAGCTCTCGCTGCAGCTGAACATCGAGAATCTCTTCAACAAGAAGTACTACAACAACATCGACGGGCAGGGCTACTACGGCACGCCGCGCAACGCGGTGGCAACGCTCACTTACAAGTTCTGAAGGGCCGTCTGACCCTTTTTGGCTTTTCGTTTGTCATGTAGTGGGAGGGGCGCGATTTCGCGCCCCGTTTCTTTTCCCACCATGACATCCCGCCTCTCTTCCCTCACTCCGGGCCTGCTCCTGCTGAGCCGTGTCGCGGCCGCCGTGTTCGGCGGCTACGCGCTGGCCGCGGCCGTGGCGTTCTTTCTTGCGGCCGTGTTGCCGACGGGCCGCGCCGAAGCCGTCGTCGGCGGCATGCAGTTCAGCTTCGCGGTACATGCCATCGCGGCGATCTGGGCCTTCTCGCCGGTCGCGTTGATGCGCGTCTGGTTGTGGCTGCTGTTGCCGGCCGTGGTGCTGGCGGGGCTGGGCTGGTCGCTGCGCGGGGTGGGCGCATGAGCAAGCAGGCAAGGCAGGGCGGCTTCCGGCAGGCGCAGGCCTGGTTGCATACCTGGTGTGGGCTGTGGTTTTCGTGGCTGCTGTTCGCGGTCTTCCTCACCGGCACGCTCGCGGTTTTCGACGAGCCCATCACCCACTGGATGACGCCGGAGCACCGGGCCGAAGAAGCCGCTGAAGCTGCTGAAGCGGCCGCGCCCAAGACCACGGATGCAGCCACCGCCGGCCGCGCGCAGCGCCTCGCCTGGGGCGTCGCCTACATGGCCGAGCACCACCCCGCGGCACGGATGTGGGAGCTGTGGCCTTCCGACGCGAAGGGCGGCGGCGGCCTCACGGTCTACTGGCTCGACGCCGACAACCGCTACGTCTCGGCCAGCCTCGACCCCGCCACCGGCCGGCCCCTGGCCGCGGCCGCGGGGGCCGGCGCCCATGCGGTGCGCGCCACGCTCGGCGGCCATCACTTCGTCGATTTCCACTACGAGCTGCACGCCGGCACCGTCGGCCTGTGGATCGTCGGCATTGCCGCGATGGCGATGCTGGTGGCGCTGCTGTCGGGCGTCATCACGCACAAGCGCATCTTCAAGGACTTCTTCACCTTCCGCCCGAAGAAGGGGCAGCGCAGCTGGCTCGACGCGCACAACGCGGTGGCGGTGCTGACCTTGCCCTTCCAATTCATGATCGCCTACACCGGCCTCGTGATCTCCGGCACCTCCTTCATGCCGGCCGGCAAGGTGCTTCACTACGGCACGGGCAGCACGGCGCAGGCGCAGTTCGTCTCGGAGCTGAGCGACGGCGTCAAGCCGCGGCGCGCCGGCCGCGCGATGGCCGTGCCCGACCTCGAAGCCTTCGCCGCGCGCGGCCAGCAGCTCACCGGCCAGCCCGTGCGCGCGGTGGTGATCGACCATCCCGGCGACGCCGGGGCGCGCATCGGCATCTACGGCTGGAACGGCGACGACGAAGCGCTGCGCCGCATCAACGCCAACACCGGCATGGCGCAGTTCTCCGCCGCCACGGGCGAGCTGCTGCGCGTGCGCCTGCCGGGCGCATCGGACGGTGGCGCCGCGCTGCTCGCGCAGTCGACCATGAGCGGGCTGCACATGGCCACCTTCGGCGGCTGGGGCATGAAGTGGCTGTATTTCCTGTGCGGGCTCGCGGGCACCGCGATGATGGGCACGGGCGCCATCCTCTTCATCGTGAAGCGCCGCCAGAAGCACCTCGGCGAATTCGGCGGCGCGACCGCGCGGGTCTACCGGCTCGTCGAGGCGCTCAATGTCGCCGCCATCGCGGGGCTCGCCCTGGCGTGCATCGGCTTCCTGTGGGCCAACCGGCTGATCCCGGTGGACATCGCGCAGCGGGCCGACTGGGAGCTGCGCGCCTTCTTCGCCGTGTGGGCGCTTGCGTTGGCGCACGCCTTCGTTCGCCCGCCCGCGCGGGCGTGGCGCGATCAACTGGGCGTGCTGGCGGCGCTGTGCCTGCTGCTGCCCGCGCTCGACTTGCTGACCACGGGCGACCACCTGCCGGCGCAGCTGACGCGCGGCGATTGGGAAAGCACCGGCGTGGCGTTGACGGCGATGGCTTTCGGCCTTGCCGCGCTCGGCGCGCTTCGGCATCTGCGCGGCATTCGCAGAAATTCTTCGGCTGCCGCCTTGCCCGCTTCTTCGGAGTCCGCCGCATGACGACCTCGTATGCCTCGCTGCTCGGCCTTGCGCTGGCGTATTCAGGAATGGCCGGCCTGGGCTTTGCCATGGACCGCCACCATGAGCAGCTGACGAGCCTGCGCGAAACGCCGGTGCGTCGTCGCGTGCTGCTGCGCATCGGCGGCTGGCTGCTGCTCATTGCCGCGCTCGTGCCCTGCGTCATGGCCTGGGGTGCTACCGTCGGGCCCGTCGCGTGGCTGGGCTTTCTTTCGGCCGGCGCATTGGCGGTGGCGCTGATGCTGCCCTACCGCCCGCGCGGCGCCGCATGGCTCGCCGCCATTGCCGCCCCGGCGGGCAGCGCCGCGCTGGCCTTGGCGCTCATCGGAGCCTTGCCTTGACCGGCGGGGCCGCCTTGTTTTTTCATCCACTCCTGTTTCCCGTCGCACATGCCGTCTTCTTCTTTCTTCCGCTTCCGCCCGCTGCTTCTGGCCGCCGCCTGCCTTGCCGCCACCGGTGCCGCGCAGGCCGACTACCTCTGGCTCTCGCGCGACGGCGCCAATGCCGCGGCGCGCATCGGCGAACTCGACAAGACGCCGCAGCCGGTGACCGGCGTGAGCGCGCCGCGTGCCTTCCTGGCGGACGGCAAGGACCTGCCGCTGACCACCGAGGCCGACCGCGTCGTCATCCCTGCCGCCGCGGGCGCCGACCTGCGCGCCGTCGCCAGCCGTGCCGGCGGTGAAGCCGGCAAGGCCACGCTCACGCAATACCAGGCGCGCTGGGGCCGCACCGAGACCAAGGCCGTCAACGACCTCGAGCTGGTGCCCACCGAGCCCGGCGGCAACACCTTCAAGCTGGTGTGGAAGGGCAGCACCGTGCCGGCCACGCAGGTCAACGTCGACACCTCCGAAGGCTGGCGCCGCGTGCTGCGTCCCGCCAAGGACGGCACCGTGACGCTGGGCACGCCGTTCCCCGGCCTCTACGTGCTGGAAGTGACGGCCCGCGTGAACGGCGCCGTGACCGTCGACGGCAAGAAGTACGACGAAGTGCGCCACACCGCCACGCTGAGCTTCGAGGTGCCGGCGAAGAACGCCGGGCAGTGAGCCGGCGCCGGGCGGCTTACCAGCGGTAGGTCGCCGTCACCAGCACCTTGCGTGGCTCGCCGTAGTAGCAGCTGCCTGAACTGCAGTTCGCCACATAGGTCTTGTTCCCCAGGTTGCGCAGGTTGAGCGCGAGGTTCCAGCGCTCGAAGTCGTAGCCCACCAGCGCGTCGAACACCGCGTATGACGGCACCGGCACCTTCGTGCTTTCCTGGTAGCCCCGGTTCGATCCCATGAAGCGCACGCCCAGACCCGTCTTCACGCCGTTGGAAAAGCGATAGTCGGCCCACACCGACAGCTGGTTGCGCGACACCGCCTGCATCTGCTTGCCGATGTCGCTCGCCGTGCTGCTGGCGGTGACGACGGCTTTCGGCGTGTAGGTGTAGGCGGCCGTGACGTTCATGCGCGGCATCGGCTCGAACGATGCTTCCAGCTCCAGCCCGCGCACCAGGATCTCGCCGGTCTGCTTGGGCACGAAGTCGGCGTCGTAGGTGATGTAGTTCTGGCGGCGCAGGTCGAAGACGGCGGCGCTGTATTTGTCCTTGCGGCCCGCCGGCTGGTAGCGCACGCCCACCTCGTACTGCCGGCCCGTCTCGGGCTTCAGCGGCTGCTGCGTCTGCGGATCGATGGTGACCGTGGGCGAGAACGATTCGGAGTAGCTGAAGTACGGCGCCCATCCGCTCGGGTGCAGGTAGACCAGCCCCGCGCGGCTGGTGAACTTGTGGTCAGAAACGCGCGTGGTGCTGCCGTCGATGTGGCTGTACGACACGGCCCTGGCGCTGTCGTAACGCCCGCCCAGCGTGGCGACCCAGTCGCCCCACTTGATCTGGTCCTGCATGTAGAAGCCGGTCTGCGACAGCGTGGTGCGCGCGTCGAACCACGGGTCGGCGGTGGTCACGAAGCCTTCGTGCACCGGCAGGTAGCCGTCGATGTCGGGCACCGTGCCGCTGTTGGACGTGCGCTGGTCGTTGCGCGAGCGCTGGTAGTCGAGCCCGAACAGCAGCGTGTGCTGCCAGTCGCCCCAGTGCAGCCTGGCCTGCAGCTGGTTGTCGATGGAGGCGATGCGCGACTTTTCCTTGCTCGCGAAGGGGAAGCGGCTCAGCACCCGATAGTTGGCCGGGCTGTCGGCGTTGTCGGGGTCGACGGTGACGAAGTTCGGCTGGTTGAAGACCTGCCCGTAGTCGACCTTGTTCGAGCCGATGCGCGCGTTCTGGCGGAAAGTGAAGGTGTCGTTCAGGCGGTGCTCGAGCAGGTAGCCGAGCATCCACTGGTCCTGGTTGAAGCGGTCGAAGTTGGGGTCTCCGACATAGGTCTTGGGCGAGAACCGGCCGTTGGGGTTGGGCAGCAGCGTGCCCACTTCGGGAAAGCTGCCGTACGAGCTGCCGTCGCGAACGCGCAGGTAGTGCGACAGCACCGTGAGCGTGGTGTCGCCGGAGGGCTTCCAGGTGAGCGCGGGCGCGAGGAATGTGCGGTCGTTCGGCAGGCCGCTGGCCGGCAGCTTTGCGTCGCGCACCAGCCCCGTGAGGCGGTAGAGCACCTTGCCCTCTGCATCCAGCGGGCCCGAGAAATCGCCCGCGATCTGCCGGCGCGCGTTGTCGCCGAACTGCACCTGCAGCTCGTGCAGCGGTTCCTCGGTGGGGCGCTTGCTGACAACGTTGATCATGCCGCCCGGCCCGTTCTGTCCGTACAGCACCGAGCTGGGGCCGCGCAGCACCTCGACCCGCTCGGTCCCGTAGCTCTCGGTCTGCCAGATGGCCCAGCCGTTGTTGTTGCGCAGCTGCAGCCCGTCGAGGTAGTAGCCGGGTGCCTGCGCGTCGAAGCCGCGCAGGATGGTCCAGTCGAAGCGCGAGTCCGCTCCCCACGGCGACACGTTGATGCCCGGCGTATAGGCCAGCGCTTCCTTCAGCCGCGTGGCACCGGTCGCCTCGATGAAGTCGGCCGTCACCACCGAGATCGACTGCGGCGTCTCGATGATGGGCGTGTCGGTCTTGCTGCCGGTGGTGTTGCGCCGCGCGATGTAGCCCGGCATGTGGGCGGTCGCGGTTTCCTCGGCGTCGGCCGTCACCGTGACCGGGGCCAGGGTGGTGGTGCCTGCCGCGGCGGCACGGATCACGGTGAAGCCCGAGGCGCCGCTGCGCACGACGGTGAGGCCGCTGCCCGCGAGCACGCGCTCGAGCGCCTGCTGCAGCGTGACGGTGCCACGCACGGCGGGCGCGGTGCGGCCTTCGAGCAGCGAGCTCTCGCCGCCGATGGCGGTGCCGTACTGCCGCGAGAGCACGCCCAGGGCCTGTGCCAGGGGCTGCGAGGGCAGCGACAAAGAAACGGCCGTGGGCGCCGACGGCGGCGACGCGCTCGCCTCCTGCGCATGCGCCGTGCCGCCCATCACGAGCAAGGCTGAAGCGACGGCGCAGGCGAGCGCCGCAAGGGGAAAGGAATCGGCGCGGAAGCGTTGCGCGCCGTGGTGCTGCTGGGTCATGTTCGAAGGTCCTGGAGATGGGTTTCGAACAGAAGACAAGCTCGAGGCCTCGTACCCCACAAAAAAACTCGAAAATTTTTCGAAAGGCCGGGCGAGGAGGGGAGTCAAGGCCGGCGTGCGATCTCCGTCGCGCCGTCGGCCGCGCGCGCCGTGCGCACCGGCAGCATCACGCCCAGCCCGCTCAGAAACGCCTGCGGATCGCGCAACTGGTAAGTGCCCGTGACGCGCATCTCGCGCAGCGCGTCGTCGTCCGCCAGCCGAAGAGGCTGGCGCAGGTAGTCGTTCCAGCGTGCGACGGCCTCGGGCAGCCGTGTGTTGCGGAACACCAGCCAGCCCTGTTTCCAGTCGGCCACCTCGCCGATGTCGACGCTGCTGCGCGGGCCCAGGCCGTTCGCGTCGGCCTCGATGGCTTCGCCCGCCTGCAGGATGGTGGAGGGCGGCGCGTCGGCCTGGCCGTGGGCCCACACCGCCACCCGGCCTTCGGCCACGGTCAGCCGCATGCGGCCATCGCGAACAGATACCGTGAAGACGGTGCCCAGCACGCGCACGCGGCCCCAGTCGGTCTCCACGGTGAAGGGGCGGTCGGCGTCGTGTGCCACGGCGAAGCGCGCCTCGCCGCGAACCAGGCGCACGGTGCGCCGGTCGCGGTAGAGCACGACTTGCAGCGCTGTGTTGGCCGCGAGGTCGAGCATGCTGCCGTCGGGCAGCGCATGCGACAGCAGTTGCGCCTGGCCGGTCTGCGGCGCGGCCTCGTAGACCGGGCGTTGCCAGTACCAGCGCCCGCCCGCACCGGCCAGCGCGGCAAAACCGGCCACGCCCAGCATGCCGACGACGCGGCGGCGCGACTGGCGTTCCTGCGCGGCGGAGGGCGGCAGCGGCAGCTGGTCGCGCAGGGCGCCTGCGTCTGCCGCGTTCCAGATGCGCTGCGCGGTGGCCGTGGCTTCGGCGTTGCCGGGGGATAGCGCGCGCCAGCGGCTCAGTTCGGCCTCGGCGGCGTGCGCGGCTTCGGGGCTGCCGCGGTGGATGCGGCCGATGAGCGTCAGCGCGTGTTCCACCAGCGCGCGCGGCGCGCGGCGTTCTTCGTCTCTGAGCAGGGGGGCGGTGCGGGAGGCCATGTCTTTTTCTTCTTTTTTTTCAGTCCCCGGCCGGCCCGTAGCCGGCGCAGTCGAGCAGGGCGCGTGTCATGTGGCGCTCCACGGCCTTCTCGCTGATTTCCATGTGGGCGGCGGTCTGGGCGTAGCTCAGGCCGTGGATGCGCACGAGGATGAAGGCGTTGCGGCGTTTGCGCGGCATGTCTTCGAGCAGCGCCACCAGCCGGTCGAGCTGCTGCCGCGCGCCGACGTGCCGCTCAACGGACGGCGCGCTGTGGTCGCTCACCAGCGCGAGCGTGTCGAGCATGCGGGTTTCGGCGGCGCGGCGCGCGGCCTGGTTGGCGAGCACGTTGCGTCCGGTCTGGTAGAGGAAGGCGCGGGGCTCGAGGACCGTGCCGCCGCCGTCCTGGTGAATGAGCACGCGGGCATAGGCCTCTTGCACGACGTCCGCGGCGGTGTCGCCGTCGCCGGCCTTGCGGGTGAAATACCGCAACAGTTCTCTGTAGTAGCGCTCGAGCACGGTACACCTCAGCCGGTGTGGAACAGGAAACTCCCGTCGTGGCTGAGATGTGGCGGCGGCTGATCTGTGGCGCGGGAGCGGAGTAGTCAGAAATTATAGGTACAGCGCCCGGCCGGGGCGCTGTACCAGGGCCTCGGGCAGGCTCAGGCGGCCCGTTCCGCCCCTAGCCTGCTGCCGCCCCAGCGCGCCGCCAGCCGCTTCACCAGCAGATAGAACAGCGGCACGAAGAAGATCCCCAGCGCCGTCGCGGCCAGCACGCCGCCGAACACGCCGGTGCCGATGGCCACCTGGCTCGCGGAGCCCGCGCCGGTGGCCAGCGCCAGCGGCACCACGCCGGCCAGGAAGGCCAGCGAGGTCATCAGGATCGGCCGCAGCCGCAGGCGCGCGCCCTCGGCCACCGCGTCGAGGAGCGGCACGCCGCGTCGCAGTGCCGCCTCCGCGAACTCGATGATCAGGATCGCGTTCTTGGCCGACAGCCCGATGGTCGCGAGCAGGCCGACCTGGAAGTAGATGTCGTTCGACAGCCCGCGCAGCGACGCGGCAATCACCGCGCCCAGCACGCCCAGCGGAATCACCAGCATCACCGAGAAGGGCACCGACCAGCTCTCGTACAGCGCGGCCAGGCACAGGAACACCACCAGGATCGACACCGCGAACAGCAGCGGCGCCTGCCCGCCCGACAGGCGCTCCTGGTAAGACAACCCGCTCCATGCGTGGCCCGTGCCGGTCTGCTTCCTGGCGACGGCTTCGACCGCCGACATCGCCGTGCCGGAACTCGTGCCGTGCGCGGCCGTGCCCTGGATCTGCACCGCGGGCAGGCCGTTGTAGCGCTCCAGTTGCGACGCCCCCTGCGACCATCGCGTGGTGGCGAAGGCCGAGAACGGCGTCATCGCGCCGGTGCTGCCGCGCACGAACCATTGGCCCATGTCCTCGGGGGCCGAGCGGTATGGCGCGTCGGCCTGCACGTATACGCGCTTCACGCGCCCGCGGTCGATGAAGTCGTTGACGTAGTTGCCGCCCCAGGCAATGCCCAGCGTGGTGTTCACGTCGTCCAGCGACAGCCGCAGGGCCGATGCCTTGACCTGGTCGATGTCGACCTGCAGCTGCGGCGTGTTGGCGATGCTGTTGGCGCGCACCGATTGCAGGCGCTTGTCCTTGTTGGCGTCGCGCACCAGCGCCTCGCGCTTTTGCACCAGCTTGTCGGCGCCCATGCCGGAGGTGTCCTGCAGCCAGAACTCGAAGCCGTTGGACTGTCCCAGGCCTTCGATGGGCGGCGGCACCATGCCGTAGACCTCGGCGTCGCGCTGCTGCTTCGACAGCGCCGCGCTCGCGCGTTCGACGATGGCCTGCGCGCGCTTTTGCGGGTCCTTGCGCTCCGACCAGTCCTTGAGCGAGACGAAGGCCATGCCCGTGTGCTGCCCGGAGCCGGCATAGCTCCAGCCCGCCAGCGTGAAGATGGTGTCGGTGGTGTCCTTCTCGGTTTCGAGAAAGTGCTTTTCCACCGCCCGGTTCACCGCGTCGGTGCGGCCCTGCGTGGCGCCGGCCGGCAGCGAGACCTGCACCATCACGCTGCCCTGGTCTTCCTCCGGCAGGAAGCCGCCGGGCAGGCCCAGGTACAGCAGGCCCATGCCCGCCACGATGGCGGCGTACACGGCGGTGAAGCGCAGCGGCTTGCGCAGGATGCGTCCGAGCAGGCCCACGTAGCGGCCCTGCGCCGCGTCGAAGCGCCGGTTGAACGCACCCAGGAAGCCGCGCGTGCGCGGCGGCACGCCCGGCTTCAGGAAGCGCGCGCACAGCGCCGGAATCAGCACGATGGCCACCACCACCGACAGCGCCATCGACGCGATGATCGTCACCGAGAACTGCCGGTAGATCACGCCCACCGAGCCGCCGAAGAAGGTCATCGGCAGGAACACCGCCGACACCACCAGGGCAATGCCGATCAGCGCGCCGGTGATCTCCTTCATCGACTTGATGGTGGCGGCTTTCGCGTCGAGCCCTTCCTCGTGCATGACGCGCTCGACGTTCTCCACCACCACGATGGCGTCGTCCACCAGCAAGCCGATGGCCAGCACCATGCCGAACAGCGTGAGTACGTTGATCGAGTAGCCGAAGGCCGCGAGCACGCCGAAGGTGCCCAGCAGCACCACCGGCACGGTGATGGCCGGGATCACCGTGGCGCGCCAGTTCTGCAGGAACAGGTACATCACGACCACCACCAGCGCGATGGCCTCCAGCAGCGTCTTGAGCACCGACTGGATCGAGATCTTCACGAAGCGCGTGGTGTCTTCCGCATAAGCCACGCGCAGGCCCGGAGGCAGCGAAGGCTCCATCTCGGCGATGCGCGCCTTCACCGCCTTGGCGGTGGTCAGCGCATTGGCGCCGGGCGCCAGCATGATGGCCGCGCCGGCGGCGGGGTGGCCGTTCAGGCGCGTGGTCTCGGCGTAAGACTCGTTGCCGATTTCCACGCGCGCCACGTCGCCCAGCCGCACCACGGCGCCGTCGGCCTGGGTCTTGAGCACGATGCCGCGGAACTGCTCGGGCGTCTGCAGGCGCGAGAGCGCGGTCACGGTCGCGTTGAGCTGCTGGCCGGCGGGCGAGGGCCGTGCGCCGATCTCTCCGACCGACACCTGCGTGTTCTGGGCGGTGATGGCGGCGGTGATGTCCGAAGGCATCAGCTGGTAGCTCGCCAGCCGGTGCGGGTCGAGCCAGATGCGCATCGCATACGCCGCGCCGAAGGCCTGCACCGAACCCACGCCGTCGACGCGGCTCACCGGGTCGCGCAGGTTGCTGGCCATCCAGTCGGCCACGTCGGTGTCGGTGCGGCGGTCGGTCTCGTCGTAGAGCGCCACGATCAGCAGGAAGTTGTTCTGCGACTTGTAGACCGTCACGCCCTGCTGCTGAACCGCCTGCGGCAGCCGGCTGGTGGCCTGGCTGACCTTGTTCTGCACCTGCACCTGGGCGGTGTCGGGGTCGATGCCCTGGCGGAAGGTGACGCTGATGTCGGCGTAGCCGGCCGAACTGCTGGTCGACTTGAAGTACAGCAGGCCGTCGATGCCCTTGAGCTGCTGCTCGAGCACCTGCGTCACGCTGTTCTCCACCGCCTGCGCCGACGCGCCGGGGTAGTTGGCAGAGACGACGACGGTGGGCGGCGCGATGTCCGGGTACTGCGACACCGGCAGCGTGCGGATGGCCACGCCGCCCGCCAGCATGATGAGGATGGCGATGACCCATGCGAACACGGGCCGGTGGATGAAGAAATTCGCGATCACGTCGTGTTGCTCAATCTGCGGAAGAAGCCGTGGCGGCAGGCGCTGCCGTCACCGGCACGGGCTTGACCTTGTCTCCGGGGTGGGCGCGCTGCAGCCCGTCGACCACCAGGCGGTCGCCTTCGCGCAGGCCCTTGCTCACGATCCACTGGTCGCCCGAGGTGGTGCGCAATTCGAGCGCACGCAGCTCGACCTTGTCGCCCGCGCCGACCACCAGCGCCGTGGGCTCGCCCTTCTCGTTGCGTGCCACGCCGCGCTGCGGCGCGAGGATGGCCTGCCGCTCCACGCCGGACTCGACCTGCGCGCGCACGTACATGCCGGGCAGCAGCAGCCCCTGCGGATTCGGGAACTCCGCGCGCAGCGTGACCGAGCCCGTGGCCGGATCGACCGCGACCTCGGAGAACTTCAGGGTGCCGGTGTGCGAATAGGGCAGGCCGTCTTCCATGCGCAGGCCGACCTGCGTGCTGGCGGGCGCCATGTCGCCAGAGATGAAGCGGCGCTTGAGGCGCGTCAGCTCCAGGCTCGACTGCACCACGTCGACGTAGATCGGGTCCAGCCGCTGGATGGTGGCCAGCGCCGCCGTCTGGCCCGGCACCACCAGCGCGCCTTCTGTCACGCTGGAGCGTCCGATGCGCCCCGCGATGGGCGCGGTGATGCGGGTGAAGCCGAGGTTGATGCGCGCCGCCTTCACCGCCGCCTGCGCGGCCTTCACGCCGGCTTCGGCCTGAACCAGTGCGGCCTGTGCTTCTTCATGCTCCTGGCGGCTCACCGCGTTGGCCTTGATCAGTTCGCCGAAGCGCGAGGCCTTGCCGCGCAGGCTCGCGATGCTGGCCTGCGAGGTGGCGAGCGCGGCCCGTGCCTGCTCGTGCGCGGCCTCGAACGGACCGGGTTCGATCTCGTACAGCACCTGGCCCGCACGGACCATGCTGCCTTCCTCGAACAGACGCTTGCGCACGATGCCGTTGACCTGCGGGCGCACTTCGGACACCCGGAACGCGGCCGTACGGCCCGCCAGTTCGGTGCGCACCGGCACGTCGGACGCGTGCAGCGTCACCACGCCGACTTCGGGCGGCGGAGTCTCGGCGGCGGGAGGCTGCTTGGCGCCGCATGCGGCGAGCACGATCACGGAAAGCAGCGAGAGGGGAAACAGGAACTTGGAGGTCATGGCCGTTGAGAAACGCGGTGCGGCGCGAGCCGAAGTCGTCCGGGTCGCGCGGGTGTTATTTGCACAATGTTGGTGCATTGTGCCGCTCGTGTTGCGTCGCAACATGAAGGATTCCTTGAGCTTCCAAAGGTTGAAACCAACGACAAAAAGCCCATGCAGGCAAAGGCCCGCCGCCACGTCGATCCGTGGCGGCGGGCCCTGCCGCATGGGCCGCTATGGCGGTGGCTGGCTTGGAGCTAGCTGGCGCTTTGCTGGCGCCGTCCCAGTGCGAACACCGAGTTCGGCGCGTCGACGACGAAAGGCTTGCGCGTGGCCGGCTGGCCGGCCGGCGTGCGCCGGCTGTCGGTCCGCGCGGCGGCTTGAACGCCCTTGGCCTTTTGTTCGTCGACCAGGCTTTGCAGCGAGATCGACTTGAGGAACTCGACCGCCCGCAGGTTCACGGTGGCCCAGAGTTCGTCGATTTCGCAGCGGCCGGGTTCGCCAGGCACGTCGGCGCCGCGCTGGCGGGTGGATTCCGCATCGTGTTCCTCGATCGAGAGGACGATGTCGGCAACGGAAATATCCGCTGCCTTGCGGCTCAGAGAATACCCGCCGCCCGGGCCCCGTGTCGATTCGACCAGGTCGTTGCGGCGCAGCTTGCCGAACAGCAACTCCAGGTAGGACAGCGAGACGCGCTGGCGCATGCTGATCGACGCCAGCGTGACCGGGCCCGAACGTCCGTGCAGGGCGATGTCGATCATCGCCGTGACCGCGAAGCGGCCTTTGGTGGTGAGGCGCATGAGAGTTCCTTCCTTACTGGGAGCTGTTACTCGTCCCGGCCGCCGGCAATGCCCAGAAGGGCCAGCAGCGACTGGAACACGTTGTAGATGCTGAGGTACACGCCCAGCGTGGCGGAGATGTAGTTGGTCTCCAGGCCGTCCTTCACACGCTTGAGGTCGTGCAGGATGAAGGCCGAGAAGATGCCGATGGCCAGCACCGACAGCGTCATCATCAGCGCGCTCGACTTCAGGAAGAAGTTGGCGATGCCCGCCACCAGCAGCAGGATGGCGCCGATGAAGAGCCACTTGCCCATGCCCGACAGGTCGCGCTTGATGACCGACGACAGCGTCGCCATGCCCAGGAAGATCGCGCCGGTGCCGGCAAAGGCCGTCATGACCAGGCTGGCGCCGTTCTGCAGGCCGAGCACCGTGCCGACCAGGCGCGACAGCATCAGGCCCATGAAGAAGGTGAAGGCCAGCAGCACCGGCACGCCGGCGGCCGATTCCTTGGTTTTCTCGATGGCGTACATGAAGCCGAAGGCGCCGCCGAGGAACACCATCAGGCCGATGCCCGGCGACATCGCGCGCGAGAAACCGGTGGAAACGCCGATCCAGGCGCCGAGCACGGTGGGCACCATCGACAGCGCGAGCAGCCAATAGGTGTTGCGCAGGACGCGGTTGCGTTCCTGGGGGGAGGCCAGCGGCAGGTCGAGGCTGGCGTAGACGGGAGAGCTGTTGTTCATTGTGATGAGTCCTTGATGCTTGTTGAGCGGCCGGCGCCTTGCGGGGCGAATTGGCGTGCGCAGCGGCGAACGGCCGGAAAAAACGAAATTGCTGTCTGGGCGATGCGGGGTGCCGCCGAATGGCCGGCTGGCCCGGATCGGGGAGGCGGGAGCCGTGGCGGCTCCCGGTCACGCTGGGCCTTGCGGCCTCAGGCGACGAAGGACGCTGCGCGGGGTGGCCGCTTGGGCCGGGCGAGGAACGGCGAGACCGTGGTGGTCAGGCCGAGCTTGGGTGGCTGCTCCGAAAGAAGGAGCGGCAGAGGGATGTCGTTGCGGGCGTCGACCAGCTCGGCGTGCTCGGAGCCGGCTTCATCGAGCGAATTGGCATCGTCCGATGCCGAATCGGCATCGGCGACCAGTGTTTGGCCGTCAGAAAGGGCTTCGTCGGCCAGCGACGTGGCGGCGACGAGCGTCTTGGAGGTCAGGGTGGTTTGCGAGGACTGCGCCTGCTGGGCATGCGAATGGCCGGCACCGATCATGTTGTGGGCAAGCACGGCAAAGCCGTAGCAGGACAACATGATGGCAAGGACAGTAGCGGCAAACCAGCGGTACATGAAGGGGTAATTTTACCTGCCGCGCCAGGGGCTGTCCGGCGCGGCCACTTTCAACCGACCTGATCGCACGGATGCTCGCTCAGGCAGGCGCGGTCGGCGTTTCGCTGCCCTCGGGCTGCAGCCACTCGCTTGCATGGGTGCGCAAGGCGTCGATCTGCAGCCAGATCAGAGCCATCTCTGTATGGAAAGTTCGCGCCTGCGGGTCCGATTCGCCGCCGGCGGCGGTCGCCTGGGCCAGCGCCGAACGTGCCGCCAGCTCGGCCGCGGTGTCGCGCGGACCGTCCACCGAGCCGCTTTCCAGGCCCGCCGCCAGCGCTTCGAGCGCCGCGACGGCGCCTTCGGCCGCGCCGCGCAGCACCGCCATCTGCGCCGAGTCGGGCAGCGCCGCGCGGTGCGCGCCCAGCGCCGACAGATAGCTCAGCAGCGTGTGCGAGCGGATCAGAAAGCGCAGCGCCACGCCCGCGCGGGGCCGCACGTAGCCCGGCTCGCGGAACATGTCGGACACCGCGGTGGACAGCGCCGCGTCGGCGTTGTGGTCGTTGCGCCGGGCCAGCCGGTAGTCGAGGTGGTCGCGCGCGCCGGTGCGGTACTGCTCGACGATCTGCCGCAGGTAGCCCGCATGGCCGCGCATGGCCGTGGCCGCCAGTTCGTTGATGCGTCGGGCCTGCCAGTGCGGCAGCACCAGCAGCACCGCCAGCCCGGCGATCGCGCTGCCGATGGCGGTGTCGACCAGCCGCGGCACCAGCAGCACGCCGCTGTCGCCCACCTGGTTGAAGCACATCAGCACCAGCAGCGTCATCGACGCGGTGGCCAGCAGGTAGCGCGTGGCGCGGGTCGCGAAGAACACCACGCCCGCCGCCACCGCGATCACCGATTGCACCAGCGGCTGCGGAAACAGCTGCAGCAGCGCCCAGCCCGCCACCACGCCCAGCGCCGTGCCCGCGATGCGCTGGCCCATGCGCGCGATGGTGTCGCCGTAAGTCTGCTGGCAGACGAACAGCGTGGTCAGCAATATCCAGTAGCCCTGCGCCGGATGGATGACCTGCATGACGCCATAACCCGCCACCAGCGCGATCGACAGCCGCAGCGCATGGCGAAAGAGCGGCGAGCGCACCGTGAGCTGCCGCCGCACCCGCTCCACGGCGTCGCGCCAGGAACGCGGCGAGCGGTCGAACAAACCCATCTCGGTTCGGCCGGCGCGCGCCGAAGGCTGGCTCGCGCCCGCCAGTTGCCCGTCGAGCTGCGCGAGGTTGCGCGCCAGCGCCTCCACCGATGCGAGCAGCACCAGCCGCTCGGGCGTCACGGCCCGGGCCCGCTCGTGCTCGATGGCGCTGCGCAGGTCGGCCAGGGCCTGCACGGTCTCGGTGCCGGTGTCGAAGGGCTCGCGCCGCGCGATCGATTCCGACAGCCGCAGGCACGCAAGTCCCTGCAGGCCCAGCACGCGCTGGCAGCGGTAGAGCAGGTCGCTGTGGAAGAAGGCGTCGGCCAGCGCGTTGTAGTCGTCGTGCGACGAGCTGGCGCGCTCGTGCACGTCCTGCGCGATCAGGTAGAGGCCGCGATAGCGCGAGATGCGCCCGGTCGGCGCCCGCGCGCCGATGCGTCGGAAGATGCTTTCCTTGGCCGCGTTGAGTTCGCTCACCACCTCGGCATTGAGCTGCGCGAGCGCGAGCCGCTTGCGCTCGATGTCGATGCCGCGCAGCGGCTCGAAGAGCGAGGCCTTGAAGCGCACGTAGTTGCCCAGCACCGTGAACAGCGTCACCAGCCGCGCCTGCACCGGCTGCGCCGGAAAAATCGCGCACCAGAGCACCGAGAACACGCCGTACCAGGCCGCGCCCGCCAGCAGCAGCAACGGTTCGCGCCCCCGCAGGGCCGCCGTGCCGTGCGAGGCCATGTTCTCGATGCCGAGCGTGGCGTACATCGCGAGGATCAGCGTCGCGTACGCGATGGCCTTGTAGCGCGCCTCCACCGCGCCCAGCATCGTGAGGCAGAAGGCCGCGAGCGCGAACGCGGTGATGAACAGCCACGGCAGGCCGAACAGCGCCTCGACCGCGAACGCGATGGCCGCGAAGCAGGCCAGCGTGACCACCTGCGCGCGCAGCCGGCCGCGCCAGCTGTCGTCGGTTTCGGCGAGCGCGCTGGCAATGGCGCCGAGGAACAGGGGGATCACCGCGTCGGGATGGCCGGTGAAGCCGCACAGCGCCATGAGGCTGCCGAGCGTGAGCAGGATGCGCACGGGCTGCGCGCGGGAAGCAAAGGACCGCAGCCGCTGGCGCAGCGCGTCGGGAGACAGGGGAAGCATGGTGCGATCTTGCACGATGCATGCCACGGAATTCTTACGGCATTGACGGTTTGGCGTGGCGGCGCAGGAATCCGTGGCGCGGTGCGATCCAGTCGGCGGTGCCGACAGCGGTGGCGGCCACCCCGGTGAACAGCGTGCTGTCTTCGGCCAGCAGGAACTGCGGGCCCTCCTCGCCGTTCAGCACATGCAGCGTGGCGCCGCCAAGGTCGAGCCGTTCGCCCGCCGCAGGCTGCACGGCGGACGCCTCGGGCCAGGCTTCGCGCGCTGCGTCTTCCAGCGGGCGCGCCAGCGTCGACCAGATCCATCGCACCTGGCCGGGCGCTGCATCGCGCAGCGCCGCGATGTGCGCGGGGCTCGCGGGCGAGGGGTCGATCAGCACGCAGTCGCCGCCCTCGACGCCCGCGAAATAGCTGTGCGGCAGCGCGCCCGATGCATCGGCCGGCCCGGTGACCCGCCAGACCCGCGCCGACAGCCGCATCGCCAGCCCGGCTTCGTGCGCATAGCGCCCGCCGCCTTCGCCGTCGGGGTCGACGCGGCCGACTTCGTCGTACGCGGGCTCTTCCATGTTCACCGGCCGCCGTCCCTTGGGGCCATCCGCGAGCCGGGGCATGACGCGCGGAATGTGCTTCAGCCCGCGCGCATGGTCCATGAGCTCCTGCACGCTGCGGAACTGCGCGAGCTGCTCGAGGATGCGCCGCGTCACGTTCATCAGCTTGAGCCCGCGCACCGGGGCGACGGCCTCGGCCGGTTGCAGCCACATGTGCTCGACCGTCTCGCGCCCGTCGGGGCGCACCGTCTGCGCATCGGGCATCGATGCCAAAAAGAAGCGGGTATCGAAGCGGCGCGGCATGCCCGGCGGCGTGAGCCAGTGCGTGAAGTAGGCGAGCCGGTCGGCCGCGAGCTGCCAGCCGTGGCTCTCGCACATTGAGAGCAGCGCGTCGGTGCCTTGCTCCGCCGCGTGGCGCATGGCCGAGAGCCGTTCGGCCGGCATGCCGTCGAGCGCCACCAGCCGGCCCTGGCTCGCCTTGTCCGTCGCGAACAGCAGGCCGGCTTCCTCGAAGCATTCGCGGATCGCCGCTGCGTAGTAGTCGAGCCCGCCCTCGGGCACCGCGAGGCGCTCGCTCGCCGTCTTGTCGTCCATGCCGCTGCAGTGGCCGTGCAGGCCGCGGTCGTGCGCATCGATCACGCCGCCAGGGAACACGCTGGCGCCGCTGTTCTGGTCGTTGGCCTTCTCGGCGCGGCGCAGCATCAGCACCTCGAGGCCGCGCGCGCCGTCGCGCAGCACGATGAGCGTGGCCGCGTTGCGCACGGGGCGCGCGGCAGCCGGTTTTTGCGGGGTCTCGTTGTTCTGGGTGTTCATGGGCCGCCATTCTCGCGCCGGCCGGCCGCTGGCACACAGGTGACAGCGGCACCGCGCGGCTGTCGCGCGAAGGACCGTGCGAAACCCGGTGCGCCGCTTAACTTCGAACGCACTTTGTTGAAGGACGCACCATGCATTTCGAATTCACACCCAAGGTGATCGCGCTGCGCGACGAGTTGCTCAAGTTCATGGACGAGTTCGTCTATCCGAACGAAAAGCGCCGCGAGGAAGAGCTGGCCGCCAATGCACGCGCGGGCCGCCCTTATGCCGAACTGCCGATGATGGCCGGCCTCAAGGCCAAGGCGCGCGAGCGCGGGCTGTGGAACCTGTTCCTGCCCGAGGCCGAACACGGCCCGGGCCTGACCAACGTCGAATACGCGCCGCTGTGCGAGATCATGGGCCGGCGCTACTGGTGCGCCGAGATATTCAACTGCTCCGCACCCGACACCGGCAACATGGAAGTGCTGGCGCGCTACGGCACCAAGGCCCAGCAGGAGCGCTGGCTGAAGCCGCTGCTCGCGGGCGAAATCCGTTCCTCGTTCGCGATGACCGAGCCCGAGGTCGCCTCGAGCGACGCCACCAACATCCGCTGCAGCATCCGCCGCGAAGGCGACGAATACGTCATCAACGGCCGCAAGTGGTACATCACCGGCGCCATGCACGAGCGCTGCGAAATCTTCGTGCTCATGGGCAAGACCGACCCCGACAACGCCGACCGCCACAAACAGCAGTCGATGATCCTGGTGCCGAAGAACACGCCCGGCGTGACCATCGTGCGCGACATGCAGCTGCTCGGCATGTACGACCCGCCCTTCGGCCACCCCGAGATCGTGTTCGACAACGTTCGCGTGCCGGTCGAGAACATCCTGCTGGGCGAAGGCCGCGGCTTCGAGATCGCGCAGGGCCGTCTCGGCCCGGGCCGCATCCACCACTGCATGCGCGCCATCGGCATGGCCGAGTCGGCGCTGGAGATGATGTGCCAGCGGCTGGTGTCGCGCACCGCCTTCCACAAGCCGCTGTCGGAGCAGGGCGTGTGGCGCGAACGCATTGCCGAGTCGCGCATGCTCATCGAGCAGTCTCGCTGGATGGTGCTCAACGCCGCCTACCGCATGGACACCGTGGGCAACAAAGTCGCCGCGAAGGAAATCGCGATGATCAAGGTGCTCACGCCCAACAACTGCGTGAAGGTGATCGACTGGGCCATGCAGGCCTTCGGCGCGATGGGCCTGAGCCAGGATACGCTGCTCACCCACTTCTACGCCTACGAGCGCCACCTGCGCGTGGCCGACGGCCCCGACGAGGTACACCGCAACGCCATCGCCAAGCAGGAGCTGGCGGCGTACCAGTAAGAAGCGTCAGTCCACGCTTCAGTCCACGCGTTTCGCTCTTTCCAGCATCGCGTGCAGCAGCACGTTGCAGCCGGCCGTCAGGTGGTCGGGCTGCGCGTCTTCTATCTCGTTGTGGCTGATGCCGTCCTTGCAGGGCACGAAGATCATGCCGGCCGGCGCCAGCCGCGCCGCGTAGATCGCGTCGTGGCCCGCGCCCGACACCACGTCCATCGTCGAGTAGCCCAGCACTTCGGTCGCGCGCCGCACCGCGTCCACGCAGTCGGGGTGGAACGGGCAGGGCGGTATGTACGACACCCGCTCGATGGTCACGCCCAGCCCGGTCTCGCGGGCCGTGCGTTCCACGAACGCGAGGATCTCCGCGTGCATGCGGTCGAGCAGCTCGTCGTTCACGTTGCGCAGGTCGATGGAGAACTTCACCTGCCCCGGAATCACGTTGCGGCTGTTCGGGTGCACCTGCACCATGCCGACCGTGCCCCGGCCGTACGGCTGGTAGCTGTAGGCGATGGCCACCACCTCCTGCATGATCCGCGTCGCCACCTGCAGCGCGTCGCGGCGCAGGTGCATCGGCGTCGGCCCCGCATGGGCTTCCATGCCGGTGACCACGCAGTCGTACCACGACAGCCCCAGCACCGCGGGCACCACGCCGATCACCTTGCCCGCGTCTTCCAGCACCGGGCCCTGCTCGATGTGGGCCTCGAAGTAGGCGCCGATGGGGTGGTCGCCCGGCGTCTGCGGGCCGACGTAGCCGATGCGCTCCAGTTCCTCGCGCACCGTCTTGCCTTCGGTGTCCTTCGCGGCGTAGGCGTGCTCAAGGCTGAAGGCGCCGCAGAACACGCCCGAGCCCATCATCACCGGCACGAAGCGCGAGCCTTCCTCGTTGGTCCAGAACGCGACCTCGATGGGTGCCTCGGTGCGGATGCCCTGGTCGTTCAGCGTGCGCACCACCTCCAGCGCAGAGAGCACGCCATAGTTGCCGTCGAACTTGCCGCCGGTCGGCTGGGTGTCGATGTGGCTGCCCGACACGATGGGCGGCAGCGCGGGGTTGGTGCCCTCGCGGCGCATGAAGACGTTGCCGATCTTGTCGACCGTGATCGATAGCCCCGCCTCCTTGCCCCACGACACCACGAGGTCGCGCCCCTGCTTGTCGAGATCGGTCAGCGCCAGCCGCTTGACGCCGCCCTTGGGCGTGGCGCCGATGCACGCCAGCTCCATCAGCGAGTTCCACAGGCGCTCGCCGTTGATCTTGAGCACCTGCTTTTCCACTACTGCATTCATGTCGAAGACTCCTTGGGGATTCAGCGCGCCACGGCCGTGGGCGCATGCTGGTGCTTGAAGCGTTCCAGCGCGGTGAACATCGGTGCGAAGGCCGGGCGCTTGAGGTAGCGGCCGGTGCCGGGCTCGGCGCGCAGGTCGCCGTCGCGCCAGACCCAGCGGCCAGCGCTCAGTGTGTGCTTGGGCACGCCCATGACTTCGCGGCCTTCGAAGATGTTGAAGTCGCTCTTCGAGTGCTGCGTCTTCACCGACAGCGTCTTGGTGGCCTTCGGGTCCCACACCACGATGTCGGCATCGGCGCCGGGCTGGATCACGCCCTTGCGCGGATACAGGTTGAACAGCTGCGCCGCGTTGGTCGAGGTGACGCGCACGAACTCCGAGGGCGTGAGCCGCCCGGTGTTGACGCCTGCGTCCCACAGCACGGCCATGCGCTCTTCCACGCCGCCGCAGCCGTTGGGAATCTTCGTGAAGTCGTCGCGGCCGGCCGCCTTCTGCGGGGCGCAGAAGGTGCAGTGGTCGGTCGCGGTGGTCTGCAGGTTGCCGCCCTGCAGGCCGCGCCACAGCATGGCCTGGTTCTCGCGCGAGCGGAAGGGCGGGCTCATCACGTGGGCGGCGGCGCGCGTGAAGTCGGGGTCGCGGTAGGCGCTTTCGTCGACCACCAGGTGGCCGGCCAGTACCTCGCCGTACACCCGCTGGCCGCGCGCGCGGGCACGGGTGATGGCTTCCAGCGCCTCGCCGCACGACACGTGCACCACGTAGATCGGCACGCCCAGCACGTCGGCGATGGCGATGGCGCGGTTGGCGGCCTCGGCCTCCACCATCGGCGGTCGCGACAGCGGATGGCCCTCCGGCCCGCGGATGCCCTGCGCCAGCAACTGCTGCTGCAGCATCGCGACCAGCTCGCCGTTCTCCGCGTGCACCGTGGGCATGGCGCCGAGTTCCAGCGCGCGCTGGAAGCTCTTCACCAGGATCTCGTCGTCGGCCATGATCGCGTTCTTGTAGGCCATGAAGTGCTTGAAGCTGTTCACGCCGTGCTCGTGCACCAGCTCGCCCATGTCCTTGTGCACGCTGTCGCTCCACCAGGTCACGGCCACGTGGAAGCTGTAGTCGCCGGCCGACTTCTCCGACCAGCCGCGCCACATGCGGAAGGCGTCCATCAGCGGCTGCTGCGGGTCGGGAATCACGAAGTCGATGATGCTGGTGGTGCCGCCGGCCAGGCCCGCCGCGGTGCCGGTGAAGAAGTCGTCGGCCGCGACCGTGCCCATGAAGGGCAGCTGCATGTGCGTGTGCGGATCGATGCCGCCGGGCATCACGTAGGCGCCGCCGGCGTCGATCACCTGCGCGCCGGCGGGCGCCTGCAGGCCGGCGCCGACCTGCACCACCTTGTCGCCTTCGCAGAGCACGTCTGCGCGTTGTTCGGCATCGGCGTTGACCACCGTGCCACCGCGAATGAGTACGGTCATGGCATGAGTTCCTTTTCTAGCTGGGGTTCTTGAGCGGCGCGGCCACGCCCTGCAGTTGCGGCGCGCGCGCCTTCATGAGGCCGAGATACACCACGGCCGACAGCACCACGCCGACGAACCATGCATAGGTGTAGATGGTCTTGAAGAATTCGGGCATCGACGGCACGGCCGACGGGAACGCCGCGTTCAGGAAGCCCGGAATGTTGGGCAGCACGCCGACGACGAAGGCCACGATGGCCGCCATGTTCCAGCCGTTGCCGTAGGCGTACTGGCCGGTGCCGCGGTAGAGCGCATCGACGTCCAGTTCCTTGCGCCGCACCAGGTAGTAGTCGGCGATCAGGATGCCGGCCACGGGCCCCAGCAGCGCCGAGTAGCCGATGAGCCAGGTGAAGATGTAGCCCTGCGTGGTCTCCAGCACCTTCCACGGCATCATCACGATGGCGATGCCGGCGGTGATGTAGCCGCCCTTGCGGTAGGAGATCTTCTCCGGGTTGAGGGCCGAGAAGTCGTAGGCCGGCCCCACCAGGTTGGCCGCCAGGTTCACGCTCACCGTGTCGATCAGCAGGATGATCAGCGCGATCAGCACCGCCGCGCCGGTCATGCGGCTGGCCAGGTCCACCGGGTCCCACAGCGCCTTGCCGTAGATCACCACCGTGGCCGAGGTGACCATCACCGCCATCATCGCGAGCAGGCCCATGGGCGCGGGCAGGCCGATCACCTGGCCCACCACCTGGTCGCGCTGCGAGCGCGAGAAGCGCGTGAAGTCGGGAATGTTCAGCGCCAGCGTGGCCCAGAAGCCCACCATGGCCGTGAGCGACGGCCAGAACACCGCCCAGAACAGCCCGGCCTTCTTGCCGCCGGGCTCGAACTGCGAGGGCTGCTCGAAGATCGGCCCCAGGCCGCCCGCGCGCTGCACCGCCCAGTAGAGCAGGGCGATGCACACGATGATCTTCAGCGGCGCGGTGTAGGTCTCCAGCCGGCGGATCGACTCGATGCCGTGCACCACGAAGTACAGCTGGATCGCCCAGAAGATCAGGAAGCACACGAGTTGCGCGCCGTTGATGCCGAGGATCGGCAGCTTGTCACCGCCCAGCGGCTGGCCCATGAGCACGCCGACCAGCGTGTAGATCATCTCGCCGCCGAACCAGGTCTGGATGCCGTACCAGCCGCAGGCCACGATGGCGCGCAGCAGGGCCGGTAGCCGCGCGCCGCGCGTGCCGAAGGACGCGCGCGCCATCACCGCGTACGGAATGCCGTACTTCGCGCCGGCGTGGCCGATCAGCAGCATCGGCACCAGCACGATCGCGTTGCCCAGGAACACCGTGAGCACCGCCTGCGACCACGACATGCCGCCCTCGATCAGGCTGGCCGCCAGCGTGTAGGCGGGAATGCACATGACCATGCCCACCCACAGTGCCGCGAAGTGGTACCAGCGCCACGTTCGCTGCGCCAGCGTGGTGGGCGCGAGGTCTTCGTTCCAGAGGTTGGCGGCGGGCGCGCCGCCGTGCGATGGGGTCGTCATGTGGGTTGTCTCCTGAACGTGTGTTGTGGTCTTTGCCGTGTTGTCGTTCCCCTCCTGCCGTCGCCCGGTCTGCGCCGGGTTCGTGTCCTTGCTCAGGCGTGCTGGTCGGCGCGCATCGGGTTGTTCGGGTGCGTGGTCCAGTTGGCGTACTGCGCCACCACCGGATGGCCGGTGCGCGCGTCCACCTCGCCGGGCTTCAGGGTGCGCATCGACAGCGCGCCGGGCACCGGGCAGATCGACACGCACAGGTTGCAGCCGACGCACTCTTCTTCCTTCACCTCGAAGTAGCGCATGCCGTCCTTGGTGGCGGTGATGGCCTGGTGCGAGGTGTCCTCGCACACCACGTGGCAGCGGCCGCACTGGATGCAGGCGTCCTGGTGGATCACGGCCTTGTCGACGTGGTTGAGGTTGAGCTCCTTCCAGTCGGTGATGCTGCCGATGGCGCGGCCGCGCAGCTGCTCGAGGTTCTGGTAGCCCTTCTCGTCCATGAAGTTGGAAAGGCCGTCGCACAGGTCCTGCACGATCTTGAAGCCGTACACCATGGCGGCGGTGCACACCTGCACCGAGCCGCTGCCCAGCGCGATGAACTCCGCCGCGTCGCGCCAGGTCGAGACGCCGCCGATGCCCGAGATGGGCAGCCCCGCGGTCTGCGGATCGCGCGCGATCTCGGCCACCATATGCAGCGCGATCGGCTTGGCGCCGGGGCCGCAGTAGCCGCCGTGCGAGCCCATGCCGCCGGTGTTGGGGAACATGGCCATGGCGTCCAGGTCCACGCCCATGATCGAGTTGATGGTGTTGATCAGGCTCACCGCGTCGGCGCCGCCTTTCTTCGCGGCGCGCGCGGCGGGGCGGATGTCGGCCACGTTGGGCGTGAGCTTCACGATGAGCGGCAGCTTCGAGTAGTGCTTGCACCACTCGGCCACCATCTGGATGTATTCCGGCACCTGGCCAACGGCCGCGCCCATGCCGCGCTCGCTCATGCCGTGCGGGCAGCCGAAGTTCAGCTCCAGCCCGTCGCAGCCGGTGTCTTCGATCATCGGCAGGATGTTCTTCCACGACTCTTCGGTGCAGGGCACCATCACCGAGGCCACCAGCGCGCGGTCGGGCCAGTTGCGCTTGACGCGCGTCATCTCCTCCAGGTTGGTGCGCAGCGGCCGGTCGGAGATCAGCTCGATGTTGTTGAAGCCGGTCACGCGCCTGTCGGCCGCATAGGACACGGCATAGCGCGGCCCGTGCACGTTGACCACGTTCGGGTCTTCGCCCACGGTCTTCCAGACCACGCCGCCCCAGCCGGCCTCGAAGGCGCGCACCACGTTGATCTCCTTGTCGGTCGGCGGCGCGGAAGCCAGCCAGAAAGGGTTGGGGCTGCGGATGCCCACGAAGTCGATGCTCAGGTCTGCCATGAAATGCTCCTGTCGCGGCCGTGTGTCGCGGCCATGTGCGACGCTGGATGAAAGAGGGTGCGAAGAAGAGGTGGCAAGCGCGGCGTCAGGCCGCGCGCAGATGCCGGTCGATGGACAGCGCGGCCTGCTTGCCGTCTTCCACTGCCTCGACCGTGAGGTCGCGTCCGCCGAAGCGCGCGTCGCCGCCGGCCCATACCTTGGACCGCGAACTGCGGCCTTCGGTGTCGGTGCTGATGCGCCCGCCCTGCAGCTGCACGCCGCTGTCCTCGAGCACCGTGGCAATGAAGCTCTGGCCGATGGCGCACAGCACCATGTCGGCCTGCAGCGCGAGGCTTTCGCCGGTCTCGACCAGCTTGCCGCCGGCCAGCGCGGTGCGCGCGAAGTCGATGCCGCGCAGCACGCCGCCCTTGGCGCGCAGGGCCTTGGGCGCGGCCCAGTGGATGATGCGCACGCCGTTTTCCTTGGCCCAGCTCTGCTCGTCGGCCGAGGCGCCCATGCTCTCCTGGCCGCGGCGGTAGACGATGCTCACGTCTTCCGCGCCCAGCTTGCGCGACTGCACCGCGGCATCGACCGCAGTCATGCCGCCGCCGATCACCACCACATGCCGGCCGATGGCCACGTCGGCCGGCGAGGCGGCCTGCCGAAGCTCGGCGATGAAGTCGACCGCGTCGCGCACGCCGGTCTGCTCGCCCAGGCCCAGCGCGTTCACGCCGGCCAGGCCGAGGCCGAGGAACACCGCGTCGTATTCGGCGGCCAGCGCATCCAGGTGCAGCTCGCGGCCCAGCGCGTGGTTGCAGCGCACCTCGATGCCGCCGACCGACAGCAGCCATTCGATCTCGCGCTGCGCGAAGCCGTTCACCGTCTTGTAGCTCGCCAGGCCGTATTCGTTGAGGCCGCCGAGCTTGGGCCGCGCATCGAACAGCACCACCTGGTGGCCCAGCACCGCGAGCCGGTGCGCGCAGGCCAGGCCGGCCGGGCCCGCGCCGACCACCGCCACGCGCCGGCCGGTGTCGGCCGCGCGCACGAACAGCGGCGTGCCGGGCTTCTCGAAGAAGGCATCGGTCGCGTGCCGCTGCAGCAGGCCGATTTCCACCGGCTTGCTCTCGTTGGTGTTGCGCACGCAGGCCTGCTCGCACAGCACCTCGGTGGGGCAGACGCGGGCGCACATGCCGCCCAGTGGGTTCTCTTCGAGGATGGTGCGCGCGGCGCCGCGCAGGTTGCCGTCGGCGATGCGGCGGATGAAGGTGGGAATGTCGATGCCCGTGGGGCAGGCCGTCTGGCACGGCGCGTCGTAGCAGTAGTAGCAGCGCTCGGCCTCGATGTTGGCCTGCACCACGTTCAATGGCGGATGGGCGTCGCAGAAGTTCTTGGCGTACTGCGCGGGGTCGAGGCGGCCCGCCCGCACATCTGACGCGAGATGTGCGGTGGGAGCGACGGGATTCATCGTGCTGCTCATGGGCGTTCAGGCTCCAGGATCGTGGTGGGGATCTGTTTCGACACGAGGGATCGAGCCCTCGTGAAGTTTGACCAAGTGGTCGAATGTCGCGATGATTCAGCAAACGAGGGGTGCCGCCCATACACAGTTGAAGCGGCAAGCGAGAAAGTGTTTGCCGCCGCCGGGCGCACCGTTTGGTCCGCTGCCCAGCACAGTTCCACAGGGCAAACCCTTTCTTGCACCGCCGCATGCATGGTTGCCACATGGGTTCCCAAGGAGACACAGCGATGCAAGGTTCACGCGGCAACGCCACGGCGTTGCTCAAGCCGGCACAGGCCGGCGCCGGATGGATGCAAGGCCTGATGGGCGAGATGGACGATGCCGCCCCCGGCCTCGGGCTGGCGCAACGCCTGGTGGTGGGGGTCGAACTGCGGGTGAGCGACGGGCGTCTCGCACCCGGCACCAAGATGCCTTCGGTGCGCGCGCTGGCGGGCAAGCTGGGCATCAGCACCTTCACCGTCACCGAGTCGTACAGCGCGCTGCGTGCGCGCTCCGTGCTGGCCTCGCGGCCGGGCAGCGGCTACTACGTGCTGCACCGGCCCGCGCGCGCGGCCGACGAGCCCGAGGCGGTGCCGCGCATCGCCGACCCTTCCCCCGGCAATGACCGGCCGCCTCCGCCCGAGTACCGCGGCGACGACCTGGTGCGCGAAGCGATGCGCCGCGTCGCGCGCACAGCGCCCGAGTGGGACGGCGGCGCGCGCCCCGGCTTTGGCCTGACGCGGCTGCGCGAACTGATCGCGGCGCGCCATCGCACCGAGCTGCCCGCGCTGGTGCCGCAGCAGGTCATGACCGCCGCGGGCAGCCTTGGCGCCGCCATGTGCCTGCTGCAGGCATGGACAGAGCCGGGCGACGCGGTGCTGGTCGAGTCGCCCGCGTCGCGCCAGTTGCGCAACCTGATCCTCACGCTGGGCCGGCGCATCCTCGAAGTGCCTCGGCGCGGCGGCTGCCTCGATATCGCGGCGCTCGACGGCCTCGCGCCGCAACTGCCCTGCGAAGCGCGCAGGCGTCTGCTGTTCGTGTCGACGGCGGTGTCGAACCCGCTCGGCATCTGCATGAATCCGCAGGGTGCGCACCAGGCGCTGCAGGCGGCCGAGCGGCACGACCTGCGCGTGGTCGAACTCGACAGCTGGCGAAGCCTTTCGCCGCTGCAGGCGCCGAGCCTCGCGGCGATGGACGGGCTGCAGCGCGTGGCGCAGATCGGCAGCGTGTCGACCACGCTGTCGGCCAGGCTGCGGCTGGCCCATGTGCTGCTGCCGCTACGCTGGTGCGACGACGCCGCGCTGCGCTGCCTGCACACCACGCTGGGGCCGAGCGAGTTCGAGGAGCGCGTGGCCTGCGAGGTGCTGTCCGATGCGGGCTATCCGCGCTTCCTGCAGAAGCTCAACACCGCGCTGAAGATCGCGGGCGAGCGCACGCTGTCGCTGCTGACGGGCGCCGGGCTGCAGGCGCTGCACGTGCCCGACGGCGGCCCGTTCCTCTGCGCCGGCTGGTCGCCCGGCAGCGAGCCGAGGCCCTCCGCCGACGCGGTGCTGCAGGAGGCGCGAAAGCAGGGCCTGCCGCTCGCGGCGGCGAGCGACTTCGGCAGCGCGCCACAGCCCTTCGCGTGGTACCGCTTCAACGTCACGCAGTGCGGCGACGAGCGGCTGGTTCGCTTTCTTGCGCGGATGAAGAACCCATGAGCGCCGTTCGCCCCCCCGCGGTGAAGCGCCAGGCCCGCCGTCAGAACATCGAGAGCGCGATCCTCGCGGTCGCGCAGGAGCGCTTCGCGCTGCAGGGCTACGGCGGTGTCTCCATCGACGACATCGCGGCCGAGGCCGGCATCTCCAAGCAGAGCCTGCTGTACTACTTTCCTTCGAAGAAGGCGCTGTACCGGCGCGTCTTCAACGACGTGCTCGACTCCTGGCTGTCCAACCTCGACAGCCTGGCCGCGGCCGACCTGGAGCCGCATGCCGCGCTGGAGCGCTACGTCACGCAGAAGCTGCAGTTCTCGTACGACCATCCCTCGGGCTCGCGCCTGTTCGCGCAGGAAATCATCTCGCAAGCGCCGCAGTGCGGCGACGACATCGAGGCCAAGCTGGTGCCCGCATTCCGCGCCGAGGCCGCCGTGCTGCATCGCTGGATGAGCACCGGCCACGCCGCGCCGCTGCCCGTGGCGCACCTGCTGTTCACGCTGTGGGCCATGACGCAGACCTATGCCGACTTCGCGTGGCAGATGCGCATGCTGCTCGGCAAGAAGGCGCTGGAACCGGCCGACTTCGACCTGGCGCGCGAGACCATCATGCGCATGCTCGAAGGCGCGCTGGGTCTGACGCGACCGGCCACGTCGGCGGTGGTGACGAGCCGGCCGGAGCCGCTGCCTGAAAAATAGGCATGCCCCGCAAAGCCACGGCCAGAGCCGCTTGCAGCCCGATGCATCGCATAGGCCACAAAGCAAAAACAGTTGTGAATTTTTGTTGACGCTCGCATTGCTGCATCGCAATAATCCGCGCATCTTGTTTTTTGGAGCACCTTGCGTGGACAGTGCCAGTTGTTGCAGCAGTGATGCAGAGCGTGCCGTGATGGCCGCTGTCGCCTGCCCGGCCGCCTGAACACCCGCTCCCCGGGTTGACGGTCGCCGCGCCGACCTCAGCCCTTTGCCGATGCCCCGGCTCCCCATGGAGCCTTGGTGTCGCGCCCATCTCCTCACGTCCAGTTCACTGACCCATCCGCCCGGTGTCGGCCAGCTCGCGTTCGCGATCTTCGGCCGGCCCGCGGGCGGTGGCTGCGCGCGCGTCCATGCATCGGGGCTTCCGTTGCATCAACCGGTTCGAGAGAGCCCAGGAGAAGACCATGGACCCAGACCCTAGTTGGCGCTCGCGCGCGCCCGCCATTCCTCCGATCCATTCAATGAACCCGCATCCGGCGCTGCCCCGGAGGCCTCGACTCGCCTGAACCCGGGCGTGAGGACTCCTGCGCGCCGATGCCGCAGGAGTCCTCGTCATGTTCGCCCTCTCGCACCGCCGTGAGACCCTGGGCTGCGCGCTGCACGTCGCGCTGGCCCATCGCCGTCCCCGTGTCCTGCAGGCACTGCTGCAGAGCCACGGCCCCGCCGCCTTCGCGGCCACCCTCTCGCTCGCCTCCGGGCGCGTCATCGCCGATGCGCTCTCGACGCTGCCTGCCTGGCAGCGCGAACAAGTCTTCCGCTGCCTGACACGCGCTGCACGCCGCCGCTGCGTGGAAGTCGGCGGGCGTGCGTTCGATGCGCCGGCCCGCTCGGGCCTGCTCGAACGCCTGCTGTCTTTCCGCCAGCCGCCGCGCGCGGCGCGGCCGTGAGGGCGGCCCGTATCGACACGACCAACACAAACACGACAACGGATCTCCCGATCCCCAGGAGAAGAACCATGAACAGAACACTCATTGCCGCGCTCGCCGCGGGCTTCACGCTCGCCGGCTGCGACGCGGGCCGCATGCTGGCGTCCGAAGCCGTCGCCGCATCGCCGGCACCCACCGCTCGCGCCGTGGTGCACGACGGCGTCCTGATCGCCGTGCCTGAAAACTCCCCGCTGCGCGCATCGCTGCAGGTGGCGGCGGTCGAATCGCAGCAGGTGCAGCGGCCGATCTCCGCGCCCGGCAGTATCGAGGCCGCGCCTGAAAAGTTGGTGAAGGTCACCTCGCCGGTGACCGGCCGCATCGTCAAGCTGCAGCGCGCACTGGGCGATTCGGTGAAGGCCGGCGACCCGCTCTTCACGCTCGACTCGGCCGACCTGAGCAGCGCCTTCGGCGACGCCACCAAGGCCGAGGCCACCCTGCGGCAGGCGCAGCGCGACTTCGCGCGGCAGAAGCTGCTTTTCGAGGCCGACATCACCGCGCGCAAGGACTACGAGGCCGCCGAACTGGCCTTCGGCGCCGCCACCAGCGACGCACAGGTGACGAAGAACCGCCTCGCGCAACTCGGTGCCGGCACGGGCGGCGGATCGCACCGCGACTACGTGCTGCGCTCGCCCATCAGCGGCCGCGTGATCGAGATGACCGGTGCGCAGGGCGGCTACTGGAACGACATCAATGCGCCGGTCATGACCGTGGCCGACCTGTCGACCGTGTTCCTCACCGCCAGCGTGTCGGAGAAAGACATCGCCGCGCTGCGCGTCGGCCAGAAGGCGCGCATCGACCTCAGCGCCTACCCGGACCAGGCCTTCGACGGCACGGTGAAATACATCGGCGAGGTGCTCGATGCCGACACCCGCACCGTCAAGGTCCGCGTGGCCGTCGACAACCGCCAGGGGCGCTTCCGCCCCGGCATGTTCGCCAAGGTGGTGTTCTCGGGCGAGGCGCATCCGGCGCTCACCGTGCCGGCCTCGGCGCTGGTGCAGAGCGGGCTCTACACCAAGGTGTTCGTCGAGAAGGGACCGTTCGCCTTCGAGGCGCGCAAGGTCGCGGTGGGGCCGGTCATCGGAGACCGCATCGAGATTCTTTCGGGGCTGCAGGCCGGCGAGCGCATCGCCGTGAAGGAAGGGGTGCTCCTCAATGATTGAGCGCCTCGTCACCCTGTGCTTCCACCGGCGCGGCATCGCGTGGATCGTGTTCGCGTTCGTCGCGCTCTACGGCTGGACCTGCTGGAAGCAATTGCCCATCGAGGCCTACCCCGACATCGCCGACGTCACCTCGCAGGTCGTCACGCAGGTGCCCGGGCTCGCGGCCGAGGAAGTCGAGCAGCAGATCACGGTGCCGCTGGAGCGCGAGCTGCTCAGCACGCCGGGGCTGCACGTGCTGCGCTCCAAGAGCACCTTCGGCCTGTCGCTGATCGTGGTGGTGTTCAAGGACGGCGTGGAAGGCTACTGGTCGCGCCAGCGGCTGCAGGAGCGCATCAGCGGCGTCACGCTGCCGCATGGCGCCACGCCCGGGCTGGACGCCTACACCTCGCCCATCGGCGAGATCTACCGCTACACGCTGGAGTCGAAGACGCGCGACCTGCGCGAGCTGTCGGAGCTGCAGTCCTGGACCGTCATTCCGCGCCTGAAGAAGGTCAGCGGCGTGATCGACGTGGCCAACTTCGGCGGCCTCACGACGCAGTTCATGCTGTCGCTCGACCCCGCCCGGCTGGTGCAGTACGGCGTGACGCTGCAGCAGATCAAGGACGCCATCAACGCCAACAACGGCAGCGCCGGCGGCAGCCTCATGAACCGCGGCGAGCAGGCCTACGTGGTGCGCGGCACGGGCCTCATCGGCTCGCTGCAGGACATGGGCAACGTGGTGGTCACGGCCAAGTCGGGAACGCCGGTGCTGGTGAAGGACCTCGGCACGCTGAGCTACGGCAACGTGGAGCGGCGCGGAATCCTGGGCAAGGACGACAACCCCGACACCGTCTCGGGCATCACGCTGCTGCTGAAGGACGCGCAGGCCTCGCAGGTGATCGAGGGCGTGCACGCGGCCGTGAAAGACCTGAACGACAACCTGCTGCCCAAGGACGTGAAGGTGGTGCCGTACCTGGACCGCGCGGCGCTGATCGGCGCCACCACGCACACGGTCGGCAAGACGCTGGCCGAGGGCATCGTGCTGGTCACGCTGGTGCTGCTGCTGTCGCTGGGCAGCCCGCGCGCGGCGGCCATCGTGGCGCTAACCATTCCGCTGTCGATGCTGATCGCCTTCGTCTTCATGCGGCACCTGAACGTGCCGGCCAACCTGCTGTCGCTGGGCGCCATCGACTTCGGCATCCTGGTGGACGGCGCGGTGGTGCTGGTCGAAGGCATCCTGCGGCGGCGCGAAGAGGCGCAGGACAAGCCGCTGACCCCCGCCGACGCCATTGCCGCCACGGTGCAGGTCGCGCGGCCGATCTTCTTCGGCATGCTGGTCATCATCGCGGCCTACCTGCCCCTCTTCGCGTTCCAGCGCATCGAATACAAGCTGTTCTCGCCGATGGCCTTTGCCGTGGGCTCGGCGCTGGTCGGCGCGCTGCTGGTGGCGCTGACGCTCATTCCGGGGCTGGCCTACCTTGCCTTCCGCAAGCCGGGCCGGGTGTTCCACAACCGGCCGCTCGAATGGCTCACGCTGCGCTACGAAGCCTTTCTTTCCCGCGTGCTGGGGCGCGGGCGCTGGGTGGTGGCGACATGCGGCCTGGCGCTGCTGGGGGTGATCGGGCTGGGCGGCACCATCGGGCGCGATTTCCTGCCGTATCTCGACGAGGGCTCGCTGTGGCTGCAGGTGACCATGCCGCCGGGCATCACGCTCGAGAAGGCCACGGCCCTGGCCAACGAACTGCGCAGCGCCACGCGCGAGTTCCCCGAGGTCTCGTACATCGTCACGCAGACCGGCCGCAACGACGACGGCACCGACCCCTGGACCGTCTCGCACATCGAGGCCAGCGTGGGGCTGCATCCCTATGACACCTGGAAGTCGGGCATGAGCAAGCAGGAGCTGATCGGCAAGCTGGCGGAGCGCTACAAGCAGCTGCCCGGTTTTTCCGTCGGCTTCATGCAGCCCATGATCGATGGCGTGCAGGACAAGCTCTCGGGCGCGCACAGCGACCTGGTGGTGAAGATCTACGGCGACAGCCTCGACGAGATGCGCCGCATCGCTGGCGACGTGATCGGCGTGCTCGAGAAGGTGCCGGGCGCGGCCGACGTGGTCATCGACCAGGAACCGCCGCTGCCCAACCTGAAGATCGACGTCGACCGCGCGGCCGCCGCGCGCTACGGCATCAACGTGGCCGACGTGAGCGACCTGATCTCCACCGGCATGGGCGGCGCGGCCATCGGGCAGGTCTACGTGGGCGAGAAGAGCTACGACATGACGGTGCGCTTTCCCGAGGCCACGCGCAACGACCCCGACGCCATCGCCGGCCTGATGCTCACCGCGCCCAACGGCGCCAAGGTGCCGCTGGGGCAGGTCGCGAGCGTCCGCACCGTGTCGGGCGAGACCACCATCACGCGCGAGTCGTCGCGCCGGCACCTCACGGTGAAGCTCAATGCGCGGGGCCGCGACCTGTCGAGCTTCTTGGCGCAGGCGCAGTCGGCCATCGAGCGCGGCGTGAAGTACGACCACCTGCGCTATCAGATCGCGTGGGGCGGCCAGTTCGAGAACCTCGAGCGTGCGCAGGCCCGGCTGATGGTGATCCTGCCGCTCACGCTGGCCATCATGTTCCTGCTGCTGTTCGCCGAGTTCGGCAACCTGCGCCAGCCGGCGATGGTGCTGCTGGTGGTGCCGCTGGCCATGCTCGGCGGCCTGGCCGCGCTGCACCTGCGCGGCATGACGCTGAACGTGTCGAGCGCGGTCGGCTTCATCGCGCTGTTCGGCGTGGCGGTGCTCAACGGCGTGCTCATGATCTCGCAGATCAACCGGCTGCGCCGCGAAGACGGCCGGCCGCTGCGCGAGGCGGTGATCGAGGGCGCACGCAGCCGCATCCGCCCGGTGCTGGTCACCGCCACCGTGGCCGCGTTCGGACTCACGCCCGCCATGCTGGCCATGGGCCTGGGCAGCGACGTGCAGCGGCCGCTGGCCACCGTCGTCGTGGGCGGCCTCGTGACCGCCACCCTGTTGACGCTGGTGCTGCTGCCGGCGCTCTACCACCTTGTCGAAACCCGGGCCGAAGCCGCCGCCAGAAGGCGCGCCGAGGCCGAGACGGCCGCGCCGGACGCGGACCTGCAGGAGCAACACGCATGAAGAAAAAGAACATCCGCCGCAACCCCGCCTGCGCGGTGCTGCTGTCGCTGTGCGCCGGCTGGGCCTTCGCCCAGGGCGAGGCCACGACCGATTTCGCGAGCTACCTCGACGCGGTCGAGAAGCACAGCCTCGACCTGGCTTCGCAGCGCGAGTCGGTCACCTCGGCCCAGGCCGGCGTGTCGATCGCGGGCGTGCGCCCCGACCCCAACCTGTCGCTCGGCATCGGGCCGAAGGAGTTCAGCGGCGCCATCGATCCGAAGCCGCCGGTGGCGAAGTCGATCGGGCTGGACTGGGTGATCGAGATGGGCGGCAAGCGCGACAAGCGCATCAAGGCCGCGAAGAGCAACGTGGCGCTGACCGAGGCGAACGTCGAAGGCTTCAAGCACCAGCTCTACAACGACTCGGCCACCGCCTTCGCCGAAGCCTGCCGCACGCGCGAGGCGCTGGTGCGGCAGGAGTCGTCACTCAAGTCGCTGTCGGACGTGGTGCGCGCCAACGAAGTGCGGCGCAAGGCGGGCGATGCCGGCGGCCTGGAGCTGCTGCAGTCGCGCACCGAGCGCGACCAGTTCCAGGCCGGCGTGGTCAAGGCCCGCGCCGACGCGAAGGCTGCGTTGGTCAACCTGTCGGTGCCGCTGGGCCGCCGCTTCGGCGAGCTGTTCGGCCAGGCCAGGCTGGACTGCGGCTTCAAGCCCTTCGCGCTCGAGGAAGACGTCGACGCGCTGATCGCGCAGGCCCTGCGCGAGCGCGACGACGTGCTCATCGCCCGCGCCACGCTCGACAACGCGCGCGCCAATGCCGAACTGGCGCAGGCCAACCGCTTCGTCGACCCGACGGTGAACCTGAGCTACGGCCGCACGCCTCGCGGGCGCAGCAGCTTCGACGGCGACGGCAACGAGACGCCGGGTTCGCCGCCTTCGCGCACGCTGACCGTGGGCCTGTCGATCCCGCTGCCGTTCTCGCGGCTGCAGAAGGGCGAAATCATCCAGGCCGAGTCGGCCGTCACGCAGGCGATGCTGGGCCTGCGCGCAGCGGAGCTGAAGACCGACGCCGAGGTGCGCTCCAACTATGCGCAGTTCCTCGCAGCGCGCGAGAACCTGCGGCGCTACCGCGAATCGGTGCTCGCCGATTCCGACAAGGTGCTGTCGGGCATGCGCCTGTCGTACCGCAACGGGCAGGCCTCGCTGCTGGAGTTCCTGGCCGCGCAGCGCTCGGCCGACGACGCCTACCAGGCCTTCCTGCAGGCACAGGCCGACCTGGCCACCGCTACCGTGCAACTTCAACTGAGCGTCGGGCTGCGCCCCGCGCTGTGAACCCAAGGAGATTCGCCATGGCTGATTTCGAACCCGGACAGGTGAGCCGCCTGCTCAACCACCGGCTGACGCTCATCGTCCACGCCGATGCGCTCGACGCCGCGCGCGAGGCGCTGCGCTGCGGCTTCTTCGATGCGCGGCTCTACTGGCGCCGCTCGCAGGAGCAGGCCTTGGGCATGCCGGCGGTGAAGTGGGCGCTCAGCGGCGAGTTCCAGGGGCCACTGGGCACCGCGACGCGGCTGGTGCAGTGCCTGGCGCTGCACCTGACCACGCTGCCCGTGGTGTTGGTGCGCCTGGAGACGCTGGGCGGCATCGCGTCGCCCGTGCGACCCGCCTTCTCTTGGCGCGACGAACCGCTGGACAGCGCACCGGCTTTCCCGTTCGCGGGGCCGATGCACGACACTTCGGCTTCTTCCTCCTCCTCCATCCAGCCGGGAGCACGCGGATGAACATCTTCAAGACCTGGTTCGAGGCCTTCCTGAGCAGCCGCCACACCTCCCGGCTGTTCGGCCGGGGCGAGATGCTGGAGACGGTGTCCAAGGGCGGGCGCGGCGGCACGCAGCCCGTGTCCGAGCGGCTGTCGCGCGACCTGTTCCGCGCGGCCGACGACGACATCCCGTCGCTGCTCGTGTGGCTCGACTCGCACGAGGACGGCCTCAGCAGCGCCGAAGCCCAGCGCCGCCTCGCGCAGCACGGCACCAACGAAGTCGCGCATGAAAAGCCGCTGCCCTGGTGGATGCACCTGTGGCACTGCTACAAGAACCCGTTCAACCTGCTGCTGACGCTGCTCGCGGTGGTGTCCTATGCAACCGAGGACGTGAAGGCCACGGTCGTCATCGGCACCATGGTCGTGCTGTCGACGCTCATCCGCTTCGTGCAGGAGGGGCGCTCCAACCGCGCGGCCGAGAACCTCAAGGCGCTGGTGAGCAACACCGCCACTGTGATCCGGCGCGACCTGCGCACCGAGGCCGCCGAAGTGGCCGAGCGCTACTTCGACGCCCGGCCGCTCGCGCGCCATGCGCCGCAGCGCGTGGAACTGCCGATCCGCGACCTGGTGCCGGGCGACCACGTCGTGCTGTCGGCCGGCGACATGATCCCGGCCGACTGCCGCATCCTTGCCGCGAAGGACCTGTTCGTGAGCCAGTCGGCCATGACCGGCGAATCGCTGCCGGTGGAGAAGTTCGCGCAGCGTCAGGGCAGCGGCAGCAGTCCGCTGGAGCAGGCCAACATCGTGTTCATGGGCACCAACGTGGTGTCGGGTTCGGCGGTGGCGCTGGTGGTGGCCACCGGCAACCGCACCTACTTCGGCACGCTGGCCACGCGCGTCACCGCGTCGGACCGCACGCCCACGGCCTTCCAGGCGGGGGTCAACAGCGTGAGCTGGCTGCTCATTCGCTTCGCGCTGGTGATGGTGCCGATCGTGCTGCTGGTCAACGGCTTCACCAAGGGCGACTGGACCGAGGCCTTCCTGTTCGCGCTCTCCGTGGCCGTGGGCCTCACGCCCGAGATGCTGCCGATGATCGTGACCTCGACGCTGGCCAAGGGCGCGGTGCTGCTGTCGCGCAAGAAGGTGATCGTGAAGCGGCTGGACGCGATCCAGAACTTCGGCGCCATGGACGTGCTGTGCACCGACAAGACCGGCACGCTCACGCAGGACCAGATCTTCCTGGAGCGCCACACCGACGTGTTCGGCACGCAGTCGGCCGAGGTGCTGAAGTTCGCCTACCTCAACAGCTACTACCAGACCGGGCTGAAGAACCTGCTCGACCACGCGGTGCTCAAGCACGTGGAGCTGCAGAGCGAGCTGAACCTGCGCCAGGACTACCGCAAGGTGGACGAGATCCCGTTCGACTTCGAGCGCCGGCGCATGTCGGTGGTGGTGTCGGAGCGCGAAGACCACCACGAGCTGATCTGCAAGGGCGCGGTGGAAGAAATCCTGGGCGTATGCGCGCGCGTGCGCGTCGACGGCCAGGACATGCCGATGAGCGCGCTGCTGTTCGAGCGCGTGCTGCAGATCACCCGCGAGCTCAACCACGAGGGGCTGCGCGTGGTGGCCGTGGCGGTGAAGGAGCAGCCCTCGACCGATGCCGCCTACTCGGTGGCCGACGAGTCCGACCTGACGCTGGTCGGCTACGTGGCCTTCCTCGATCCGCCCAAGGAATCGACCGCGCCCGCGCTCACCGCGCTGGCCGGACGCGGCGTCACCGTCAAGGTGCTGACGGGCGACAACGAACTGGTCACGCGCAAGGTCTGCCAGCAGGTCGGGCTGAAGGTGGACGGCGTGCTGCTGGGCCAGCACATCGACCGCATGAGCGACCCCTCGCTCGCGCATGCGGTGGAGACCCACAACGTGTTCGCCAAGCTGTCGCCGCTGAACAAGGAGCGGCTGGTACGCGCCATGCGCGACAACGGCCATGTGGTGGGCTTCATGGGCGACGGCATCAACGACGCGCCCGCGCTGCGCGCGGCCGACATCGGCATCTCGGTCGACACCGCGGTGGACATCGCCAAGGAGGCGGCCGACCTGATCCTGCTCGAGAAGAGCCTGATGGTGCTGGAGGCCGGCGTGGTGGAGGGCCGCAAGACCTTCAGCAACATGCTGAAGTACATCCGCATGACCGCCAGCTCGAACTTCGGCAACGTGTTCTCGGTGCTTGTGGCCAGTGCGTTCCTGCCCTTCCTGCCGATGCTGCCGTTGCAACTGCTGGTGCAGAACCTGCTGTACGACATCTCGCAGATCGCCATCCCCTTCGACAACGTCGACGAGGAGCTGGTGACCCGGCCGCTGAAGTGGAACCCCGGCGACATCGGCCGCTTCATGGTGTTCTTCGGGCCGATCAGCTCGCTGTTCGACATCACCACCTTCGTGCTGATGTGGCACGTGTTCGGCGCCAACACCGAGGGGCAGCAGGCGCTGTTCCAGTCGGGCTGGTTCGTGGTGGGGCTGCTCACACAGACGCTGATCGTCCACATGATCCGCACGCCCAAGCTGCCGTTCATCGGCAGCCGCGCGGCTTGGCCGCTCACGGCGATGACGGTGCTCATCATGGCCGCCGGCATCTTCCTGCCGATGGGGCCGCTGGCGGGCTACTTCAGACTGCAGGCGCTGCCGCCGGGCTACTTCCCCTGGCTGGTAGCCATCCTGCTGGGCTACGCGGTGCTGACGACGCTGATGAAGCGCTTCTACATCCGGCGCTTCGGCTGGCAGTGAAGCGAAGAGGCCGGGCGGCGGTCAGGCCGGCACCGGCGCTTCCCACGCAAAGCCCACGCCGTACACCGAGCGGATCCAGTCGTGCTCCGGCGTCACCGCGCCGAGCTTGCGGCGCAGGTTCTTCACGTGGCTGTCGATGGCGCGCTCGGTCACGTCCACGGTGTCGTCGTAGGCCAGCTCCAGCAGCCGCGCGCGCGAGAAGATGCGCCCCGGGTGCCGCGACAGCACCTGCAGCAGCCCGAACTCGCGCCGCGTGAGGTTCAGCGGCGTGCCTTCGAGCGAAGCGCGCCAGTGCACGTCGTCCAGCACCAGGCCCGGCGCGTCGCTCTGCGACGAGCCTTGCCCGGGCGCATTGCCCGGCGCGGTGCGCCGCAGCACGGCACGCACGCGCGCCACCAGCTCGCGCGGCGAGAAGGGCTTGCACACGTAGTCGTCGGCGCCCAGCTCCAGGCCCAGCAACCGGTCGACTTCCTCGATGCGCGCGGTGAGCATGATGATCGGGTGCGCCGTGTGCTCGCGCGCGCGCCGCAGCACCTCGATGCCGTCCAGCCGGGGCAGCATGATGTCGAGCAGCGTGAGGTCGGGCGGCGTGGCCACGATGCTGTCGAGCGCGCTCTGCCCGTCTGTGAAGTGCGTGGTTTCGTAGCCGGCATGGCGCAGGTAGTCCTGCACCACGGAGGCGATGTCGATCTCGTCTTCGACGATGACGATGCGTGTCATGAGGATGTGGCCAGTGGCAGGGTGATGGTCACGCGCAGCCCGCCGAGCGGCGAAGCCGACGCTTCGATGGTGCCGCCGTGCGCCTCGATGGTCGCGCGGCAGATCGACAGGCCGAGGCCGGAGCCGCCGTGCTCGCGGCTGCGCGAGGTCTCGCCGCGGAACAGGCGGTCGAACAGGCGCGGCAGCTCCTCGTCGGGCACGCCGGGCGCGCTGTCGTCGAACAGCAGCGTGAGGCAGTTGCCGGTCCATGCGCCTTCGACGATCACGTCCAGCCGCAGCTTGCCGCCTTCGTCGGTGTAGGCCAGCGTGTTCTCCAGCAGGTTCATGAACACCTGGTGCAGCCGGTGCGCATTGCCGTCGATCACCGGTTGCGCCGAGGCCGTGACATGGTCGACCGCATGCCGGTCGACCACGATGCCGCGCTTGGCGAAGCGGTCGCGCGTGTGGTCCAGTGCTTCCTTCAGCAGCGACAGCGGGAACACCGTGGTCGTGAGCAGGTCGCTCTGCGGTTCGCGCATGCTGCTGCGCAGGTCGTCGACCAGCTGTCCCAGGCGGATCACCTGGCGGTGCAGCCGCAGCGCGGTGCGCTCGTCGAAGGTGCGCACGCCGTCCTGCAGGGCCTCGATCTCGGCGCGCATGGCGGCCAGCGGCGTGCGCAGCTCGTGTGCCGCATCGGCCAGCCAGGCGCGGCGCGAGGCCTCGACGGTGTCCAGGCGCTGCGCCATGTCGTTGAAGGTCTTGCCCAGCAGCGCGAGTTCGTCCGAGCCCTGCACCGCGACGCGGGTGGAAAGCCGCCCTTGCGCCACGTCTTGCGCGGCCTGCGTGAGTTCGTCGATGGGCCTGAACCAGCGGCGCGCGAGCAGCCACGACAGCACCAGCGCGAAGCCCAGTCCGCACAGGCCGGTGAGCACGATCACGCCCGACTGGCGCGCGATGAAGGCGCGGTCGGCTTCGCTTTCCAGCCCCTGCAGCGGCGCCAGCGCGAGGTAGCCGATGACCGACTTGTTGTGCCGGATCGGCATGCGCGCGGCGTTGGCCATGTCGATGTCGGCGCCCACCACGCGCGCACCGCTCGCGTCGAGCACGGCCAGGCGCTGGTAGATGGAATCGTGCATGCCGCGCGGGTCGGGAAACACCCAGGGCGGCGGCGCGCCGAGCATGCGGCGCGGCAGCAGGTCGAGCTGCGGGGAGGGTGGCATGGGCGGCGGGTCGCCGTTGGGCGCTCCAGCGGGGGCACCGGTGGGCGCGCCGTCCGGCGGCGGCTCGGGGCGCATGGTGCGGTATTCGTACCAGGGCGGCAGCCGCCGCTCGTCGCCGTTGGCGGCGGTGCTGTCGAGCAGGCTCGCGAAGCGGCCCATCTGCAGGCGCTGCCAGGCGTCGTCGTTGTCGCGCAGGTTCTTCCAGTCGCCGTGGGCCACGTAGTTCTTCAGCACCAGTTGCGCGAGCCAGTCCATGCGCCGGATCTCGATCTCGGCCACGTAGGAGCCCAGTCCCCGCTGCAGCGCAATGATCGACAGCCCCGCGAAGCTGATGAGCAGCACCAGCAGCAGGGCGGCCAGCGCCAGGAAGATCTTGCGGGAAAGGGTCAGTTGCGGCATGGGCAAGGCACGGGCATGGCCGCATTCTGCGGCATGCATGGCGACCGGGGAGTCGGGCGAAAAGGGCGGGCGGCGGTGGACGAAAGAGGGGGGCAGGACGCCGATGGTGTCGGCGGAATGTGGAGGAAATTGGGAGAAATCCCGGCCGGGGCCCTCCATCTTTCCTCCCAGATGCGGCCGCAGCATGGGGCCATGAATCCGGAACTGAGCCTTGCGCTGCTGGGTGCGATCACCGTGTTCCTGGGGCTGGTTGCCCAGGCATGGTGGCTGCTGGTCCTGTGGGCCGAGGGCCGCGCGACGCGGCCTGCCGGAGCGAAATCCACCGGCCCCGCCGGGAACGAGAAAGAACGATGACACGCCAGAACACATCCTCCATCGGCCGCCGCGGCCTGCTGGCCACCCTGGGCGCCGCCACGCTGGCCGCCGCCTCCACGCGCCCGGCCGAGGCCGCCGCGCCGACACTCCCGCTGACCGCGCAGACCACCGAAGGCCCCTACTACCTGGACGTGGCGCGGGTCCGCCGCGACATCACCGAAGGGCTGGAAGGCGTGCCGCTGGAGGTGCGCTTCACCGTGTGCGATGTGGCGGGCAAGCCGCTTCCCGGCCTGCGCGTGGACCTCTGGCATTGCGACATGCAGGGGCGCTATTCGGGTTTCGCGGAGCAGGGCGACGACCGCTCGGGCGCCCTCGAGGGCAAGACCTTCCTGCGCGGCAGCCAGTTCACCGGCCGCGACGGCACGGCGGCCTTCACCACCGTCTATCCGGGCTGGTACGCGGGGCGCACCACCCACGTCCACATGAAGGTGCTCAACGGAACACGGGCCGTGCTCACCTCGCAGTTCTTCCTGCCCGATGCGCTCAGCGAGTTTCTCTACACCCAGGTCTCGCTCTACCAGCGCTCGCGGGTGCGCGACACGCTCAACAGCGTCGACGGCATTGCGCTGAAGGCCGGCGACACGGTGCTCGGCGCGGTGCGCGAGGAACGCCAGCGCTACGTGGCCACGCTCGCGCTGGTGGTCGACCCGGCCGCCAATCCGACGATCGACCGGCCGCCGCGTCCGGGCGGCATGCCGCCGGGCGCGATGCCGCCGCCGCAAGGGATGCCCGGCATGCCTGGCATGCCAGGAATGGGCGTCGGCGGAAGGCCCATGCACCCTCGCGCGCTGGAAGGCAGCGCGCGCATCAAGGCGCTGGTGCCGCCGCGCACCACGGGCTGAACTCAGCAGGCCGGCCGCTCCGCGAAGCTGAAGCCCACGCCGTAGACCGAGCGGATCCAGTCGTGCGTGGGCGCGACGTCCGCCAGCTTCTTGCGCAGGTTCTTGATGTGCCCGTCCACCGCGCGCTCGTTGACATCGAGCGCTTCGGGGAACGCGGCCTCCAGCAGCTTCGAGCGGGTGAACACCCGGCCCGGGTCGTTCGACAGCGCGCGCAGCAACAGCAGCTCTCGGCGCGTGAGCGCGAGCGCCTGGCCTTCCAGCCATGCATTGCCCTGCGCCCCGGATGCGCTGGTGAAGTTCACCGCGGCTGACGGTCGCCCGGCCGCCTCGCGCTGCGCATAGCGGCGCAGCACCGTGTTCACGCGCGCGACCACCTCGCGCGGCGAGAAGGGCTTGCAGACGTAGTCGTCCGCGCCCATGTCGAGCGCGAGCAGCCGGTCCGACTCCTGAGCGCGGGCCGTCAGCATGATGACCGGGTGGTTGTTGCCGTGCGAGCGCACCTTGCGCAGCACCTCGATGCCGTCTTCGCCGCCTTCCTCGTTCACGCCGCGCGGCAGCACGATGTCCAGCAGCGTGAGCGCGGGCGGCGCCGTCAGGATGCGCTCCAGCGCCGCCGCGCCGTCCCCGATCTGCTCGACCTCGTGGCCCGCGCCGTGCAGGTGCGCGAGCAACTGGGAGGCGCTGTCGCGCCCGTCCTCCACCAGCAGGATGCGACCCATGGCTGCGGCCCCCGGCTCAGAAAGACGTTCCGATCTGGAACTGGAAGCGCTGCGTGCGGTCGGCCGCGATGTTGTTGGCCGTGTCTTCCTTCTGGTAGAGCAGCGGCACCGCGTACGCCAGCCGCAGCGGCCCCAGCGGCGAGATCCAGCTGATGCCGATGCCGGCAGAGGCGCGCAGGCGGTTCTGCGCCTTCCACTGCGCGTCCGTCATGCTGGCGGTGCGATCGGCGAACACGTTGCCCGCGTCCAGGAAGGTGTAGAGCCGCAGCGTGCGGTCGTTGCCCGCGCCGGGGAAGGGCGTGCTGAACTCCATGTTGAAGATCGCCTTGCGCGTGCCGCCCAGGGCGCCGTCGGTGACCGAATCCTTCGGGCCCAGCGAGTTCTGCTCGAAGCCGCGGATCGAGCCCAGGCCGCCGGCGTAGAAGTTCTTGAAGATCGGGTAGGTGCTGTCGCCCAGCGCCCGCGCATAGCCCAGCTGGCCGTTGATGGCCAGCGTGTACTGCTTGGACAGCGGAAAGTACTGCTGGTACTGGTAGTTGGTCTTCAGGTAGCGCAGCTCGCTGCCCACGCCCACTTCGAGGTTGGCGCTCTGCAGCTTGCCGCGCGTGGGCACCAGCGCGCTGTCGCGGTCGTCGCGCGACCAGCCCAGCGTGGCCGGGATGCCCACCACGCTCGACTTCGCGCAGGTCACGCTCGGCGCGGTGCCCGTGCACTTGAAGTAGTCGAGGTAGGCCTGCGGCGTGGCGGTGTACACGTAGGAGCCATCGACCAGCGCATAGGTGCCGTTGGTGCCGGGCGTGAACGAATAGCGCTCCACGCCGATGCCCAGGAACACCGTGTCCTGCTCGCCCACCGGGAAACCGAAGCGCACCGAGCCGCCGTCGCTGGCCAGCTTGTAGTTGCCGTCGGCCTCGTAGTAGGGGCGCGTGGTGGTGTGGAACACGTTCAGCGTGCGCGAGATGCCGTCCTTGGTGAAGTAAGGGTCGGTGGCCGTGAGCGAGATGGTGCGGTTGTACGAGCTGGTGTTCACGTTCAGCCCCAGGTAGTTGCCGCTGCCGAACACGTTCTCCTGGGTGATGCCGAAGCTCAGCGACACCTTGTCGGTCGACGAATAGCCCGCGCCCAGCTGCAGCGAGCCGGTGGGCTTCTCGGTCACGTTCACCGCCAGGTCGACCTGGTCCGGCGAGCCGGGCACGTCGATGGTGTCCACGCTCACGTCGGTGAAGAAGCCCAGGCGGTCGATCCGGTCGCGCGAGGCCTTGATCTTGTTGCCGTCGTACCAGGCGCCTTCGTACTGGCGGAACTCGCGGCGGATCACTTCGTCGCGCGTCTTGGCGTTGCCGCCGATGTTGATGCGACGCACATAGGCGCGCCGCGAGGCCTCGGCCTTCAGCACGAGGGTGACGCGGTTGTTCGCGCGGTCGATCTCGGGCTCCGCCGTCACGCGCGCGAAGGCATAGCCGAAGGTGCCGAAGTAGTCGGTGAAGGCCTTGGTGGTGGCGGCCACGGCTTCGCCGTTGTAGGGCTGGCCGGGGCGGATGGTGACCAGGGTCTTGAACTCGTCGTCGCGGCCCATGTAGTCGCCCGCCAGCTTCACGCCGGCCACCGCGAACTTCTCGCCCTCGGTGATGTTGATGGTCAGCACGATGGTCTGCCGGTCCGGCGATATGGCCACCTGCGTCGAGTCGATGCGGAACTCCAGATAGCCGCGCGTGATGTAGAAGGAGCGCAGCGTTTCCATGTCGCCGCTGAACTTGGTGCGCGAGTACTGGTTCGACTTCGTGTACCAGGCGAGCCAGCCGCCGGTGTCCTGGTCGAACAGGTCGAGCAGCGTGCTTTCGCTGAAGGCCTTGTTGCCCACCACGTGCACTTCCCTGATGCGCGCGGGCTCGCCTTCGGTCACCGTGAAGGTCAGGTTCACGCGGTTGTTCTCCAGCGGCGTGACGGTGGTGATCACCTGTGCGTTGTACAAGCTGCGGCTGATGTACTGCCGCTTGAGCTCCTGCTCGGCGCGGTCGGCCAGCGCCTTGTCGAAGGCCTGCCCCTCGGCCAGGCCGATCTCGCGCAGCGCCTTCTGCAGCGCGGCCTTGTCGAACTCCTTGGCGCCCACGAAGTCGACGTCGGCGACGGCGGGGCGCTCCTCGACCACCACCACCAGCACGTTGCCGTTCACGTCGATGCGCACATCCTTGAACAGGCCCAGCTTGAACAGCTCGCGGATGGCGTTGGCGCCGCGCTCGTCGCTGTAGGTGTCGCCGGTGCGAAGGCCCATGGTGGCGAACACGGTGCCGGGCTCGACGCGCTGCAGGCCTTCGAGGCGGATGTCCTTGACGGTGAAAGGATCGGTGGCCCATGCGGGGAGGGCCGCCAGCGAGGCGAGCAGCACGGCGGCCGCTGCGAGGGACTTCGGTAGATGCATCGCCGCATGGTCCGCGTCAATGTCGTAGAAATTTGGGACTCCCCGTGTTCGCCGGGGTTGTGCTGTTTCCGGGCGTTACTGCAGCCTTTCGCGGCAGTTCTGCTCGTGGTCTTCGATCGACAGCGTCCCTTGTATTTCCAGCAGGCGCGCCACCGTGCGGTCGATGCCCTGCGCGTCGAGCAGGCGATAGGTGCGCGCGGTGCGCCCGTTGTTGCGCACCAGGCGCGCGATGTAAGGCAGGTCCTGCTGGGTGATGACCGCCGCGGGCATCACGCCTTCCAGCTCGATGCCTTCGCACGGCAGCAGCACGAAGTACTGCAGGCGCAGGTCGTCGGGCAGCAGGCTGCGCAGCTGCGTGGTCTTGCGCCCGCCCTGCCAGGCGGGGTCTTTCACTTCGCGCGCGTTCTTGCAGCCGTTCACCTGAAGAAACCAGCGCGGCGGCGACTGGTCCGACTTCTTGCGGTAGACGAAGGCATTGCGCCAGGCCTTGATCTCGAACAGGTAGACGCCGGTCTCGCACACCACCACGGCGTCGAGGCGCGCGGTGCGCACCGCATGCCCCTCGGGCATGGGAATGACGAGGTTGCGAAGAATGCGCAGGTGCGAGAAGGCGGGGCTGAATGCGTTGGCGAGCTGTTGCGCGCCCAGCGACGAAGCGATGGTGCTTTGCAAGGCAATGGTCATGGATGGAACTCCTTCGGCCTCGAAGCATTGCGCGGCTTCTGGGAGACTTTTCGTACGAGGTGTTTCCGGCGGTGGCGTGCGCGATGGGCCTGCGATGTGCACGCAAACAACAGTCCGCGCAAAGACGAGGCATTCACAAGATTCCTCCGAATTTGGACGAGACCATGCGTGACTGCCGCTCGATGTAGAGCGGTTGAAACCGGAGAAACCTGAATGAAGAAATCCCTCACGGCATTCGCTGCCCTGGCCGTCTGTGGCCTGGCCTCTGCCCAATCGTCCGTCACGCTGTTCGGCGTGGTCGACGCCGCCGTCACCTACCAGTCGGCGACTTCGCGCGACCCGGTCACCGGCGCCACGATCAAGTCGAGCAAGACCAGCCTGGGTAACTCCGGCTACAACTCCAGCCGCATCGGCTTCCGCGGCACCGAAGACCTCGGCGGCGGCCTGGCCGCGAGCTTCTGGCTCGAAGCACCCATCACCAACGACGACGGCGCCACCGGCATCTCCACCTTCAGCCGCCGCTCCACCGTGAGCCTGTCCGGTGGCTTCGGCGAACTGCGCCTGGGCCGCGACTACACGCCCACCTTCTGGAACGACACCGTGTTCGACCCCTTCGGCACCAACGGCTCCGGCACCAACGTGATCAGCACCGTCAGCGGCAACACCACCATCAACAACGCCAACTACGTGCGTGCCAGCAACTCGGTGGGCTACTTCCTGCCGCCGAACCTGGGCGGCTTCTACGGCCAGTTGCAATACGCCTTCGACGAGAACACCAGCACCAGCGCCACCAGCACCACGGCCGCGACCAGCAGCAACGCGGGCCGCTACGTGGGCGGGCGCTTCGGCTATGCCAACGGCCCGCTGGACGTGGCGCTGGGCGTGGGCCAGAGCATCGCGGTGGACACCACCACGCTGGAGCGCAAAGTGCAGACCATCAACCTGGGCGCTTCGTACGACTTCGGCCCGGTCAAGCTGTTCGGCGAACTGTCGAACGTGAAGAACAAGTTCGACACGGCGCTCACGAACACGCACGACAGCTACAACGGCTACCTGATCGGCGCGACGGTGCCGGTGGGCGCGGGCCTGATCCGCGCGTCGTACTCGCAGGTGCGCTACAACGAAGGCGCGGCCGGTGTCACGGGCGAGGATCCGCTGGCACGCAAGCTGGCCATCGGCTACGTGCACAACCTGTCCAAGCGCACCGCGCTGTACGCGACGATCGCGCGCGTGAACAACCGCAACGACGTGAACTACACCGGCAGCCTGGTCTCGGCCAGCACCACGGGCTACGGCAGCACCGGCGTGACCTACACGGGCCTGCCGCGCTCGTCGACCGGGTACGACTTCGGCATTCGCCACGCGTTCTGACGCTGGTTTCGCGCCGCGCGGGGAAAGAGGGCGCGTGCCCTCTTTCTTCGTTGCCCGTTCGTTCATCCACAGCAACGAGTTTTCAATGAACCGACTCCGACTCCTCGCGGGCGCCCTGGCGGGTGCAAGCCTTGCGGGCTGCATCGTCCTGCCCCCGCCGCCCATGCCCTACCGCCCGCCGCCGCCACAGTTCGTTCCCCGCATGCAGGCGCCGGGCTGGCAGGCCTGCGAAGCGCCGCGGCCCGGCCCGGGCAATGACTGCGCGCGCGGCGCCGACGCGCCGCCCGAGGGAGCCCGCCGATGACCGGCGGACTGCAGACCGGCCATCTCGGCACCATCATCGCCGGCGCGATTCTTCTCGGCCTCGGCGGCGTGATCTGCATGATGGGTTCGCTGTTCGTCGCCAACCTGCGGCAGGGCGCGAAGGCGCGCGAGCTCGCGGCGCAATCCGCGCGGGACATGCGGCATCGGCTGGGCGCGAGCCGCGTGCACGACCTGCGGCCGCTGCTGGGCGCGGCCTCGGGCGACACGGCCCGCGAGGCCATCCGACTGGACATCCAGCTGCCGCGGGAGGCCGTGCCCGTGCTCGCGATCGAGTCGGAGCTGGGCGAACTCTTCGCCAAGGTCACGGCCTATGCCGCCAGCGTGATGCGCGCCGATGCCACGCTGCAGGTGTCCGCGCATGCGGACGGCAAGCAGGCCGTGATCCACTGGCGCGACCTCGATGCCGTCGATGCGCGGCCGCCCCTTGCCGGGTTCTTCGACAGCACGCATGCGGCGATCGTGAGAGCCAGCGCCAAGGCCTGCGAGCGCATTGCCAGCCACCACGGCGGGCGCATCTATTCGGCGCCGCACGCCAGCGGCGTGCTGGGCCTCACGCTGCGCCTGCCGCTTCTTCAGCCGCAGGCATAGCAGCCCAACATGGACAAATGGTAATGAAGCGGCGCCGCATTCTCTGGTTGAATCGCGGCTAGGATCGTCCCGGCGGCGCCCGGATGGACGGTGGGCCGGCCGACTCCATTGCCATGAGCACCAGAACGCAGCCCCTCCCCGATCTTCTTCATTCGCCGGTCTACCCCGCTGCCCCGCACGAGGGCGCGGCGCCGAGGTGCTAGGCGCCACCGCCATGTGGCGCTGCCTCATCGTCGAGGACGACGCCGACAACGCCCGCTACATTGCCGAGGGCTTCCGTTCGCTCGGCCACGTGGCCGTGATCAGCCGTGACGGCACCGACGCGCTGGCCCGTGCCACCGGCGAGTCGTGGGACTTGGTGATCCTCGACCGCATGCTGCCCAACGAGGTCGACGGGCTGTCCATTCTTTCGACGATGCGCGCGCTCGGCAAGAAGACGCCGGTGCTGGTGCTCAGCGCGCTGAGCGCGCTCGACGAGCGCGTGCGCGGCCTCAAGGCCGGCGGCGACGACTACCTTGCCAAGCCCTTCGCCTTCTCGGAACTCGCGGCGCGGGCCGAGGCGCTGGTGCGGCGCTCGCGCACCGGGCCAGAGATCCGCCTGCTGCAACTGGCCGACCTCACGCTCGATCTCGCGCGCCGCCACGTGGAGCGCGCGGGCCGGCCCATCGCGCTGCAGCCGCGCGAGTTCAGGCTGCTGGCCTACCTGATGATGCATCCGGGCCAGGTGGTCACCCGCACCATGCTGCTGGAGGCCGTGTGGGACTACCAGTTCGATCCGCAGACCAACGTGATCGACGTGCAGGTGAGCCGGCTGCGCGGCAAGCTCGACGCGGGCGGTGCGCCGACGCTGATCCACACCGTGCGCGGCGTGGGCTACACGCTGGCACCGCCGCAATGATCCGCACGCTGCGCCAGCTGTGGCGCTCGGTGGGTTTCCGGCTGGCCTTCTACTACGGGCTGCTGGTCGCGATCACCATGCTCGCGGCGCTGGCCATCGTCTACATGCAGACCGTGGGCGTGCTGCAGCAGCGCATGGTGCGCCAGGTGTCGGCCAGCATGCAGCAGCTGATGGTGCGCTACGACGCGCGCGGCGCCGACGGCGTGGTGGGCGAGATCGGTTATGCGCTGGCCGACGGACGCAACTCCGACAACGAGATCTATCTGCTCACCGACCGCGAGGGCCGCAAGCTCGCGGGCAACCTCGACCAGATTCCCTCGCTGGCGCCGGACGCCGGCGACGGCGTGCACCGGCGCGTGGTGCGCTCGGGCCAGAGCGCCATCGGTTACATCGTGATGCGGCACCTGTCCGACGGCGGCCTGCTGGTGGTGGGGCACGACCTGCGCGACCAGGAGTCGATCGAGTCGCTGGTCGCCAGCGCGAGCGCGGCGGCGGGCATCGTGGCGGTGCTGCTGCTGATCGGCGGCACCTTCGTGTTCCGCCAGGAGCTGGAGCGCAGCGTGGGCGCGGTGCGGCGCACCGCGGCGCGCATCGCGGCCGGCGAACTGCAGGAGCGGGTCGAGCCTTCGGGCGAGGAAGACGAATTCGCATTGCTGGAGCACGACATCAACGCGATGCTCGACCGCATCCAGTCGCTGATGGACGGCGTGCGCCATGTGTCCAACACCATCGCGCACAACCTGCGCACGCCGCTCACGCGCGTGCTGGTGCGGCTGCGCGCGGTGGAGCAGGAACTGGGCGCGGGCGACCCGCAGCGCGAGGCCGTGGCCACGGCCATTCGCGAGCTCGAGGAACTGGCCGTGGTGTTCGAGAAGCTGCTGCAGATCGCCGAGGTCGAGGCCGGCGCGCGGCGGCAGCAGTTCGCGCAGGTGGCGCTGCATGTCATTGCCGACGACGTGGCCGAGCTGTACGAGGCGGTGGCCGAGATGCGCGGCATCACGCTGCTGCGCGAGCCGGCCGACAGGGCCTTCGCGCTGGGCGACCGCGACCTGCTCGCCGGCGCGGCGGCCAACCTGCTGGACAACGCGCTCAAGTACGCGGGCGGCGGCGCCACGGTGCGCATCGGCACGCACACGGTGGACGGCAGGGCGCAGCTGTTCGTGCAGGACAACGGCCCCGGCGTTCCGCCCACCGAGTTCGAGCGCATCGGCGTGCGCTTTCATCGCCTGGACCGCAGCACGCCGGGGCACGGCCTCGGGCTGGCCAGCGTGCAGGCCGTGGTCGCGCTGCACGGCGGCAAGCTGCAGCTGGGCGATGCCGCGCCGGGCCTGCGCGTGTGCATCGACCTGCCGATGGCCGGCGACTGACGCACGGACCCCGCAGGTTCCCCACATTGCCGAACGGCAATGTTTTGTTCATACACACCGGGCTCCTGAATTCCTAGGATCGGCTGCGCACGTCTTGTGCCGATCAATGCAGTTCCAGGAGACATCAACGGTGAGAATCAAGAGTCAGAGAGACTTCTGCTCAGGCGTACTTTTCAGCGCCTTCGGCGTGGCCTTCGCATGGGGAGCCACGACCTACAACGTCGGCAGCGGCGCCCGCATGGGCCCGGGCTACTTTCCCCTGATCGTGGGCATCCTCATTGCCCTCATGGGCGTGCTCATCACGCTCAAGGCGCTCAGCGTGGAAACGGAAGACGGCGAGCCCATCGGCAGCATCGCATGGAAGCCGCTGGTCTTCATCATCGGCGCGAACCTGATCTTCGGCGTGCTGCTGGGCGGCCTGCCGAGCATCGGCCTGCCGTCGATGGGGCTGATCGTGGCGATCTACGCGCTGACCTTCATCGCCAGCCTGGCGGGCGACAACTTCGGCTGGAAGGGCGTGACCGTGCTCGCGAGCATCCTCGCGCTGGGCAGCTACCTGGCCTTCGTGGTGGCGCTGAAGCTGCAGTTCCAGGTGTGGCCGACCTTCATCTCCGGCTGATGCACGAAGAAGAACAACAAGACCAAAGACAAGACACATGGACCTGATTACCAATCTCTCGATCGGCTTCGGCGTCGCCTTCACGGCGCAGAACCTCGTCTACGCCTTCGTGGGCTGCCTGCTGGGCACCCTGATCGGCGTGCTGCCGGGCATCGGCCCGGTCGCGACCATCGCGATGCTGCTGCCCGCGACCTATGCGCTGCCCCCCGTGTCGGCGCTGATCATGCTGGCCGGCATCTACTACGGCGCGCAGTACGGCGGCTCCACCACCGCGATTCTGGTGAACCTGCCGGGCGAATCCTCGTCGGTGGTGACCGTGATCGACGGCTACCAGATGGCCAGAAAAGGCAGGGCCGGGCCCGCGCTCGCTGCGGCGGGCCTGGGCTCGTTCTTCGCGGGTTGCGTGGGCACGCTGATCCTGGCCGCCTTCGCGCCGCCGCTCACTGAACTCGCCTTTAAGTTCGGCCCCGCCGAATATTTCTCGCTGATGATCCTGGGCCTGATCGGTGCCGTGGTGCTGGCCTCGGGCTCGCTGCTCAAGGCCATCACGATGATCCTGTTGGGCCTGGCCCTGGGCCTGGTGGGGACCGACGTGAATTCGGGCGTGGCGCGCTACAGCTTCGACATTCCGGAGCTGACCGACGGCATCGGCTTCATCGCCATCGCCATGGGCGTGTTCGGCTACGGCGAAATCATCGCCAACCTGGCCGTGCCGGAGCATGAGCGCGAAGTGTTCACCGCCAAGGTGAAGGGCCTGTGGCCCACCAAGCAGGACTTCAAGGACATGACGCCTGCCGTGCTGCGTGGCACCGCGCTGGGCTCCGCCCTGGGCATCCTGCCGGGCGGCGGCGCGCTGCTGTCGGCCTTCGCGGCCTACACCATCGAGAAGAAGATCAAGCTCAAGCAGGGCGAGATCGCCTTCGGCAAGGGCAACATCCGCGGCGTGGCCGGCCCCGAGTCGGCCAACAACGCCGGCGCGCAGACCTCCTTCATTCCGCTGCTGACGCTGGGCATTCCGCCCAACGCCGTGATGGCGCTGATGGTGGGCGCGATGACCATCCACAACATCCAGCCCGGCCCGCAGGTCATGACCAGCAACCCGGAACTGTTCTGGGGCCTCATTGCCTCGATGTGGATCGGCAACCTGATGCTGATCGTGCTGAACCTGCCGATGATCGGCATCTGGATCAAGCTGCTGACCATTCCCTACAAGTGGCTCTTCCCGTCGATCGTGCTGTTCTGCGCGGTGGGCGTGTACTCGGAGAACAACAACACCTTCGACGTGTGGATGGTGGCGATCTTCGGCATCGTGGGCTACCTGTTCCTCAAGCTCAAGTGCGAGCCCGCGCCGCTGCTGCTGGGCTTCATCCTGGGCCCGATGATGGAAGAGAACCTGCGCCGCGCGCTGCTGCTGTCGCGCGGCGACTGGAGCGTGTTCGTCACGCGTCCGCTGTCGGCGGGCCTGCTGATCGCCGCAGCGCTGCTGCTGGTGCTGGTGCTGCTGCCTTCGGTGAAGGCCAAGCGCGAAGAAGCCTTCGTCGAGGACTGAGGCACGGGCCGCCCGGCAGGCCCGGGCGCAGGAGGCAACGGCCCGCATGGAACTCCGCGTCATACTCGCGGTCCCACGGTGCCGCTGCCTTCCTCCCCGATGCCAACCTTGCGATCCACTGTTTCACTGACTCTTATCCGGGCGCTTGCTGCAAGCGCCCTTGTCGTTTCCGGCGCCCTGCATGCGCAGGCCCTGCCGCCGGGCGTGCGGCTGGGCATGACGGCCGACGAACTCCAGGCCGCGCTGCCCGCCGCCGAGCGCGTGCAGCGGCCCCAGCGCCTGGGCGGCGGCCTTCTCGGCAGCTGGCGCGGGGCACCCGTGCAAATGGCCGGGCTGCTGTTCGAACCCACCTTCTTCTTTGCCGCCTCGGAGCTGCGCCGCGTCGAGTACGTGGCGACGGCGCAAGGCGCCTCCGACAGCGGCGCTGCCGCCTTTGCCGCGCTCGTGCAATGGGGCCGCGGCATGTTCGGCAACGAACTGGCCTCGCGCGACCCGGGCAGCGCGTATGCCGCATGGGTGAGCAACGACACCGACGTCTATGTGCAGCAGGTCAGCGACCCGCGCCGCGCGAGCGTACGGCTGGTCTACAAGGCACGGCAGCTGCGGGACGGCAGCGAACTCTGAAGCGACCCCGGGAAGAATAAAGCGGCGGGTAGGACGATGTCCTGCACGCCGCGTCGGCGTCGTCCGGCTGGCGGCGGGCGAGGGGCATGGAGACTGCGTCTCCTGTCCTTCAACCCCATTTCTTCCCCTTCAGGAGACGACGATGCCCGACGACAGCGAGATCCGCATTCCGCAGGACGATGAGCGGATCGATGTCACCGACCTCAAGGAGGTCGACTACTGGACCCAGTGGTTCGGCGTGAGCGAGGAGCGCCTTCGCACCGCCGTGGCTTCGGCGGGCACGGTCAAGGACGATCTGCGGGTCTACCTCGGCCTGCCTTGAATTGATGGTCTTGTCGGGCGGCCTCAGCCCGCGGCGAGCATGCCGCGTTCCTCGATGAACGACACCACCTCGGCCACGCCCGTGAGCGTCTTGAGGTTGGTCATCACGTAGGGGCGCTGGCGGCGCATGCGCTGGGTGTCCTGTTCCATCACGTCGAGGTTCGCGCCCACATAAGGCGCGAGATCGGTCTTGTTGATGACGAAGAGGTCGCTCTTGGTGATGCCGGGGCCGCCCTTGCGCGGAATCTTCTCGCCGGCCGCCACGTCGATCACGTAGATGGTGAGGTCCGACAGCTCGGGGCTGAAGGTGGCCGCGAGGTTGTCGCCACCCGATTCGACGAACACCACGTCGGCGTCCGGAAAGTCCTCGAGCATGCGGTCGATGGCCTCGAGGTTGATCGACGCGTCTTCGCGGATGGCGGTGTGAGGGCAGCCGCCCGTCTCCACGCCCATGATGCGCTCGGCCGGCAGCGCGCCGGCCACGGTCAGCAGGCGCTGGTCTTCCTTGGTGTAGATGTCGTTGGTGATGGCGATGAGGTCGTACTTGTCGCGCATCGCCTTGCAGAGCATTTCGAGCAGCGTGGTCTTGCCGGAACCGACCGGGCCGCCGATGCCCACGCGCAGCGGGGGCAGTCTCTTGGTGCGGTGGGGAATGTGGTGCAGGGCGGAGGTCATGGAAGGGTGTCCGGTTCAGCTTCGGAAGAGGCGGGAATATTGTGTTTCATGGCGTGCCGACAACACCGCCAGCAGGGGCGCGAAGGCCTGGCGCTCGTCGTCGCCGAGGGCGATGGCGCGGGTGACGGCTTCGGGAATTTCGTTCGACAGCCGCCCGAGGATGCGCTGGCCCGCGCTCTGGCCCAGCGGCACGGCCTTGACGGCGGCGGCGACCATGTTCTCGGCCCAGCCGAAGGCGAAGGCCAGGCAGCAGTCGTGCACCGTGGCATCGGTGCGGCTGGCCGCGAAGGCGAAGGCGATGGGGTAGCTCGCGGGCAGGTCGGCGAAGACTTGGGCGGTGTCGGCGTGGTGCAGCTTGAGCCACTCGACGAAGGAGCGGCCCATCTGCTCGGTCTGCAGGAAGAATTCGGCGGATTCGCGGGTGGCCAGCACCCAGTCGTTGAGCTGGCGGACACGCTTCGTGTCGTTGGCGCGCCAGGCTTGCACGGCCTGTGCGAAGACGGCAAGGTCGCCGCGCGCGAAGCTCAGGTGCAACTGGTCGGCGAGCCATTCGGCGGCGCGCGGTTCGGAATCGACACCGGCCCATTCGACGGCCGCTTCCACGCCTTCGGAGTAGGAGAAGCCGCCCACGGGCAGCGCCGGAGAGGCGAGCCAGATCAGCTGCAGCAGGCTTTGGGCGGACACGTCGGCGGTTGTTCAGTGCGAGTGGCCATGAGGGCCGTGGCCATGGTCGTCGCCCAGCAGTTCCGGCGCGAGCACGAGCGGCTTCGGGCCCTTGCTGCCGCTGTCGCCATGCGAGTGGCCATGATGGTGGTCATGGCCGTGGTGATCGTGGCCGTGGCCGTGCGAATGCTCGTGCGAGCCATAAGCGCCGCCCTCGGGCTCGAAGGCCTCGTCGACGGCCACCACGATCAGGTGCATCGACCGCAGCATGTCGGCCAGCACATGGTCGGGCTCGATCTTCAGGTGGTCGGGCTTCAGCTCGATCGGCACGTGCCGGTTGCCCAGGTGGTAGGCGGCGCGCGTCAGGTCGAAAGGCGTGCCGTGGGCGGTGCAGTGCGTGATGCGCAGGACGGGCTGCGGCGCCGCGATCACGCGCACCAGCGAGCCGTCCTCGGCCACCAGCACGTCGCCACCCCGCACGGCCGTGCCGCGCGGCAGGAACACGCCGATCTGGCGGCCCTGCGAGTCGGTGGCGTCGAAGCGGCTCTTCTGGCGGATGTCCCAGTCGAGCTCGATGGTGGCTGCGCGCTTGAGCAGCACGGGCGCGAGGCCGCGGCCCTGGGGCATGAGTTTGTTGGCGGTGAGCATGATGCAAATGGAGCGCCCCTGAAAGGCGCCCGCTGGCTGGATGAATACCTTCGAGGATACGCAGCCTGTCAAGCAGGCGCACGCCCGGGTCTCAGAACAGGAAATACCGCTGCGCCATGGGCAGCAGCTTGGCCGGCTCGCAGGTCAGCAGGTTGCCGTCGGCGCGCACCGCGTAGGTCTGCGCGTCGATCTCCATCTTCGGCGTGTAGCCGTTGTGGATCAGGTCCTTCTTGCGCACGCCGCGGATGTTCTTCACCGCGCTCAGGTGCTTGGCCAGGCCGTAGCGTTCCTTGATGCCCGATGCCAGCCCGGCCTGCGAGACGAAGGTGAGCGAGCTTTTCGCGAGCGAGCCGCCGTAGGCGCCGAACATCGGGCGGTAGTGCACCGGCTGCGGCGTGGGGATCGATGCGTTCGGGTCGCCCATGGCCGCCATCGCGATGGTGCCGCCCTTCAGGATGGTGAATGGTTTCACGCCGAAGAAGGCCGGCTTCCAGATCACGATGTCGGCCCACTTGCCGACTTCGAGCGAGCCCACCTCGTGCGCGATGCCGTGCGCGATGGCGGGGTTGATCGTGTACTTGGCGACGTAGCGCCGAGCGCGGAAGTTGTCGTTGCGCGCACTGTCCTCGGGTAGCGTGCCGCGCTGCAGCTTCATCTTGTGCGCGGTCTGCCAGGTGCGAATGATGACCTCGCCGACGCGGCCCATGGCCTGGCTGTCGGAGCTGAACATGCTGATGGCGCCCAGGTCGTGCAGCACGTCTTCCGCGGCGATGGTTTCCTTGCGGATGCGCGATTCGGCGAAGGCCAAATCTTCCGGAATACCGGCGTCCAGGTGGTGGCACACCATGAGCATGTCGACGTGCTCGTCGAGCGTGTTCACGGTGTAGGGCATCGTGGGGTTGGTGGAAGAGGGCAGGAAGTTGGCCTCGCCCACCACGCGCAGGATGTCGGGCGCATGGCCGCCGCCCGCGCCTTCGGTGTGGAAGGCGCAGATGGCGCGTCCGCCCACGGCGGCGATGGTGTTCTCGACGAAGCCCGATTCGTTGAGCGTGTCGCTGTGGATGGCCACCTGCGTGTCGGTGGCGTCGGCCACGTCCATGCAGTTGCTGATGGCCGCGGGCGTGGTGCCCCAGTCTTCATGCAGCTTCAGGCCGATGACGCCTGCCTCGATCTGCTCTTGCAGCGCGTGCGGCAGGCTCGCGTTGCCCTTGCCGAGGAAGCCCAGGTTCATCGGGAAGGCGTCGGCCGCCTGCAGCATGCGCTCGATGTGCCAGGGCCCGGGCGTGGAGGTGGTCGCGAAGGTGCCGGTGGCGGGGCCGGTGCCGCCGCCGAGCATGGTGGTCACGCCGGAGGACAGCGCCTCCTCGATCTGCTGCGGGCAGATGAAGTGGATGTGGCTGTCGATGCCGCCGGCGGTGACGATGTTGCCCTCGCAGCTGATGATCTCGGTGCCGGGGCCGATGACGATGTCCACGCCCGGCTGCACGTCGGGGTTGCCGGCCTTGCCGATGGCGGCGATGCGGCCGTCCTTCAGGCCGATGTCGGCCTTGACGATGCCCCAGTGGTCGAGGATGAGCGCGTTGGTGAGCACGGTGTCGACCGCGCCCTGTGCCCGGGTGCGCTGCGATTGCGCCATGCCGTCGCGGATGGTCTTGCCGCCGCCGAACTTCACTTCCTCGCCGTAGCCGCCGGCGCGCAGGGTGTAGTCGGCCTCGACTTCGATCAGCAGTTCGGTGTCCGCAAGGCGTACGCGGTCGCCCACCGTGGGGCCGAAGATTTCCGCGTAGGCGCGTCTGCCAATGGTCGCCATCAGAGTTTTCCTTGAACGAGGCCGCGAAAGCCGTAGACGATGCGATCGCCGGAAAAGTCGACCAGCTCGACCGTGCGCTGCTGGCCCGGCTCGAAGCGCACCGCGGCGCCCGAGGCGATGTTCAGCCGCATGCCGCGCGCGGCCTCGCGGTCGAAGCCGAGCGCGCCGTTGGTCTCGGCGAAGTGATAGTGCGAGCCGACCTGGATCGGCCGGTCGGCGGTGTTCTGCACCACCAGCGTGAGGGTGCGGCGGCCGGGGTTGAGCGCGTGCTCGCCGTCGTCGGTGAAGAGTTCGCCGGGAATCATGAGCGGCCCTGCCTCAGATTGCCTGCGCGAGCAGCGTGGCGCCCAGGCCGACCACCGCGGCGCCGGCCACGCGCGGCAGCCAGGCGTTGGCATGGCGCAGCGCCCAGCCCACCGCGATGCCGGCCGCGTGCAGCAGCACCGTTGCGCTGACCATGCCGGCCAGCGTGAGGGCGGCGCCCTGTTCGCTCGCGAGTTCGTAGCCGTGGGCCACGCCGTGGAAGACGGCGAACACGCCGACCACGGCCATCGCCACCACGGCCGGCAGGTGCACGCGCGTGACCACCAGCAGGCCCAGCACCAGCAGCGAGGCCGCGATCATCGGCTCGACCGCCGGCAGCTGCACGCCGGCCAGCCCCATCAACGCACCCGCCAGCAGCATGCCGGCGAAGGCCAGCGGCGCCCACAGCAGGTCGGGCCAGGCCCGGCGCGCGGCCAGCGCGCTCCACAGGCCGACCGCGACCATCGCGGCCAGGTGGTCGGCGCCGGTCAGCGGGTGCATGAAGCCGGTGACGAATCCGTGGTGCATGCCGCCGTCGACGCCGGTGTGGGCGCTGGCCGCGAGCGGCAGCAGCAAGGCGGCGAGGGCAAGGGTTCTGGAAATGTTGTGGCGCATGGAAAGTCCTTTTGTTCTTCGAGTTTCAGACAATGGGCTGGTGGACGGTCACGAGCTTGGTGCCGTCGGGGAAGGTGGCTTCGATCTGGATGTCCGGGATCATCTCGGCGATGCCTTCCATCACGTCGGCGCGGGTGAGCACGTTGCGCCCGTCGCTCATGAGTTCGGCGACGCTCTTGCCGTCGCGCGCGCCTTCCATCACGGCGGCGGAGATCAGGGCGATGGCTTCGGGGTAGTTCAGCTTCAGGCCGCGTGCCTTGCGGCGTTCGGCGAGCAGCGCCGCGGTGAAGATCAGCAGCTTGTCTTTTTCGCGCGGGGTCAGTTCCATGGGATTGGCATCGGGTGGCGGGGAGAGGCGGTCATTATGGGCAAGCTGGCTTCTTTGCAACAGTCGTGCCCTGTTCGCCAAAAGCCGTACGGATGGCACGGAAGATGCACCGAAACGGTGTGAACCCTGAAGCCGCCACAACCACCCCGGACGACGCCCCGCAGCGCATCGTCAAGGTGCGGCGCGACTACAACAGCTGGGTCGCCAGCGAAACGCTGGAAGACTACGCCCTGCGCTACACCCCGCAGCGCTTTCGCAAGTGGTCCGAATGGCGGGTGGCGAACACGGCCTTCGGGGCGGCGTCTTTCCTGATCCTGGAGGCGGTGGGCGCCACGCTGCTGGTGCAGTACGGCTTCGCCAACGCCTTCTGGGCGATCCTGGCGACCGGACTCATCATCTTCCTGGCAGGCCTGCCGATCAGCGTGTACGCGGCGCGCTACGGCGTCGACATGGACCTGCTCACGCGCGGCGCGGGCTTCGGCTACATCGGCTCCACGCTCACTTCGCTGATCTACGCGAGCTTCACCTTCATCTTCTTCGCGCTCGAGGCGGCGGTGATGGCCTATGCGCTGGAGCTGGCGCTGGGCATCCCGCCGGTCTGGGGCTACCTGGTGTGCGCGCTGGTGGTGATTCCGCTGGTCACGCACGGGGTGTCGGCCATCAGCCGGCTGCAGCTGTGGACGCAGCCGCTGTGGCTGCTGATGCTGGTCGTGCCTTTCGGCTATGTGCTGATGCGCGATCCTGGTGCTTTCGCGGGCATTGTGCACTACAACGGTGTCAGGGCCGGCACGCAGGGCTTCAATCTGCACCTCTTTGGCGCTGCGCTCACGGTCGGCATCGCGCTGATCACGCAGATGGGCGAGCAGGCCGACTACCTTCGCTTCATGCCCGCGCGCACCGCGGCCACGGCGCGCCGCTGGTGGGCCGGCGTGCTGGCCGGCGGGCCGGGCTGGGTGGTGCTGGGGGTGCTCAAGATGCTGGGCGGGGCGCTGCTGGCCTACCTGGCGATCACGCACATGGTGCCGGCCGAACGCGCGGTCGACCCCAACCAGATGTACCTGGCGGCCTACGAGTACGTGTTTCCGAACTACGGCTGGGCGGTGGCGGCCACGGCGCTGTTCGTGGTGATCTCGCAGCTCAAGATCAACGTCACCAACGCCTATGCCGGCTCGCTGGCATGGAGCAACTTCTTCTCGCGCGTGGCGCACAGCCACCCGGGGCGGGTGGTGTGGGTGGTGTTCAACGCGCTGATCGCCTTCATGCTGATGGAGATGAACGTGTTCGAGGCGCTGGGCGACGTGCTCGGGCTGTTCGCCAACATCGCCATCGCCTGGATGATGGCCGTGGTGGCAGACCTGGTCATCAACAAGCCGCTGGGACTGTCGCCGCCGGGCATCGAGTTCAAGCGCGCGCACCTGTGGGACATCAACCCGGTGGGTGTGGGCGCGATGGCGCTGGCCTCGGGGCTTTCGATCACCGCGCACCTGGGCCTGTTCGGGCCGTTGGCGCAGGCGTTCTCTGCATTGATCGCGCTGGGCACGGCGCTGGTGGCCTCGCCGCTGCTGGCATGGGCCACGGGCGGCAAGTACTACCTGGCGCGCGGCTCGTGGGCGCATGGCGCCGTGGCCTTCGCGCCCGCGCCGGGGCCCCGCGCGGTGCGCTGGGCGAAGGTGGAGCATGACGACAGCGGCCAGGGCAGCTACCGGCGCCTCACGGTGCAGCACTGCGTGATCTGCGAGCGCGAGTACGAAGGCCCCGACATGGCTCATTGCCCGGCCTACCAGGGCGCCATCTGCTCGCTGTGCTGCACGCTCGACGCTCGCTGCGGCGACCTGTGCAAGCCGCACGCTAGCCTGTCGGCGCAGTGGTCGGCGGTGCTGCGCTGGCTGCTGCCGCGGCGCAGCTGGCGCTACCTGGATACGGGGCTGGGCCACTTCCTGCTGCTGATGCTGGTCATCGTGCCGCTGCTGGCGGTGGTGTTCGGCGTGCTTTATCAGCAGGAGCTGCGCGCGTTCGGCGAAGGCGCGCTGGAGCTGGCTTCGCAGGCCGACGTGGCGGCCGCGCTGGCGGGCGTGCAGAAGCTGTCGCTGCGCTCGGGCTTTCTCAAGGCCTACATGGCGCTGCTGGTCATCGCGGGCATCGTGGCGTGGTGGCTGGTGCTGGCGCACCAGAGCCGCAAGGTGGCGCAGGAAGAATCGAACCGCCAGACGCACCTGCTGGTGCGCGAGATCGAGCTGCACCGCGAGACCGACCGCGCGCTGCAGGCGGCCAAGCAGGCGGCCGACGAGGCGCGCGAAGTGGCCGAGCACGCCAAGCTCGCGGCCGAACTCGCCAAGCAGGCCGCCGACCAGGCCAACCAGGCCAAGAGCCGCTACATCAGCGCCATCAGCCACGAGCTGCGCACGCCGCTCAACAGCATCCTGGGCTACGCGCAGCTGATGGGCGAAGACCAGTCGGTGCCGCCGCACCGGCAGCAGGCGGTGGCGGTCATCAAGCGCGGCGGCGAGCATCTGCTGTCGCTGATCGAAGGCACGCTGGCCATCGCCCACATCGAGGCTGGCAAGCTCACGCTGCATGCGCGGCCGATGCGCTTTGCCGACACGCTGCGCGAACTGGCCGACATGTTCGAGCTGCAGGCGGCGGAGAAGGGGCTGCAGTTCCGCTTCGAGGCCGCCGGCCCGTTGCCGGAGGTGGTGCGCGCGGACGAAAAGCGCGTGCTGCAGATCCTCATCAACCTGCTGGGCAATGCCATCAAGTTCACGGCGGCGGGGCAGGTGACGCTGCGGCTGGCCTATGCGCGCGAGTTCGCGTCGGTCGAGATCGAGGACACCGGCCCCGGCATGCCGCCCGAGGACATCGAGCGCATCTTCGAGCCCTTTGCGCGCGGCAATGCGGTGGGGGCGGCGGGCGCGTCGGCGGCGCCGGGCGCGGGGCTCGGGCTGACCATCGCGAAGATGCTGACCGACCTGATGGGCGGCGAGATGAAGGTGCGCAGCACGCCGGGCGAAGGCTCGCTGTTCTGCGTGCGGCTGTTCCTGCCGCGCGTGCACGACACCGTGGGCGGCATCGGCCGGCCGCTGCCTGTGCAGCGCGCGCGGCGCGGCTACGAAGGCCCGCGCCGCCGCCTGCTGGTGGTCGACAACGAGGAAGCCGACCGCGACCTGCTGGGCCATGTGCTCGCGCCGCTGGGCTTCGAGCTGCGCAGCGCGGCCAGCGGGCACGACGCGCTGGACCTGATCGCCGCCGGCTACCGGCCCGACGCGATGTTCGTCGACCTCGCCATGCCCGGCATCGACGGCTGGGAGACCATCCGTCGCGCGCGCAAGCTGGGGCTGACCGAGGCCTCGGTGGCCATCGTCTCGGCCAACGCTTTCGACAAGGGACTCGACAACGACGTGGGCATCGCGCCCGAGGACTTCTTCGTCAAGCCGGTGCGGCACACCGAACTGCTCGACTGGCTGGAGCGCAGGCTGGGCCTGCAATGGACCGAGGCCGCCGCTGCGAAGCCCGTGCCGGCGGCGGCGCCGCGCGCGCTGCAGGCGCCTTCGCTGGCCCGGCTGCGGGCGCTCGAGGAGGCCGTGGGCCTGGGTTACTTCCGCGGCATCATGAACCAGCTCGACGACATCGACGCGGCGCAGCCCGAATGCATGGCATGGACCGAGGCCCAGCGCGCGCTGGCCCGGCAATTCCAGTTCGAAGCCATGAGCCGCGCGCTGGCCGAGGCCGCGGTGAGCGCGCCATGACGACGACCACCACCCCTTCGATACCGACCATGGAAACATCGCCGCTTGCCCGTACGCTGCGCGAGCAGCAGGGCGCCAACAGCGACCTCGTGCTGATCGTGGACGACGTGCCCGACAACCTCGCGGTGCTGCACGACGCGCTCGACGAATCGGGCTACACGGTGCTGATCGCCACCAACGGCGAGCAGGCCTTGCAGCGCGCCGCGCAGGCCCGGCCCGACATCGTGCTGCTCGACGCCATGATGCCGGGCATCGACGGCTTCGAGGTGGCGCGCCGGCTCAAGGCCGATGCCGCCACGGCGCACATTCCCATCGTGTTTATGACCGGCCTGACCGAGACCGAGCACCTGGTGGCCGCGCTGGAGGCGGGCGGTGTCGACTACGTCACCAAGCCCATCAAGCCGAAGGAAGTGCTGGCGCGCATGAACGTGCATCTGCAGGGCGCGCGCCGCGCCCGTCAGGACGCGCAGCAGGCCGGCCAGGCGCGCAACGCGCTCGATGCCTTCGGCTACGCGAGCATCACCGTGCGGCTGCCCGAGGGGCGGCTGATCTGGCAGACCGTGCTGGCGCGCGACCTGCTGCAGCGCTACTGCGAGACCCGTGCGCCCGAAACGCCGCCCGTCGTGCTCGAGTGGCTGCGCAAGCACGCGCCGGATGCACAGCAGCGCGGCATCGAGCCGCCGCCGCTGTCGATCGCCCAGGGGGCGGGCAGCCTCACGCTGCGGCTGCACCAGCAGACGGGCAGCGACGACGACGGCGACGAGTGGATGATCATCATGCGCGAGGTGTCCGGCACCGGCGTGATCGAGGCCATGAGCCTGAGCCTGAAGCTCACGGCGCGCGAAGCCGAGGTGCTCTACTGGGTGGTCAAGGGCAAGACCAACAAGGACATCGGCGAGATCCTGGGCAGCAGCCCGGCCACCGCCAAGAAGCACCTGGAGCGGGTGTACGTGAAGCTGGGTGTCGAGACCCGCACGGCCGCCGCCGGCGTGGCCATCAAGCGCATCCGGGAGCTGCAGCCGCAGTTCGAGATCTGAACGCCTCTTGAGCGGCGGGGCGCCGCGTCATGGCGTCGACTTTTGGCATTCCTAGAATGGCGCGGGGATGCTTTCGATGAAAAACAACAGGCAAGGAACGACAACACCACCGCTGCCCCGTGGCCGGATGCTTGCCGCTTCCTGTCTTGCGTTCGCAAGCCTGGGCGCACATGCCGCCGGGCATTTCGATGTGGACGATGCCGGCACGCTCGACCCGGGCCAATGCCAATACGAAACCTGGTGGGGCCGCGCCGGCGCGGAGCCGGTCACGGGCTTTCACTTCGGTCCGGCCTGCCGCGTGGGGCCGGTGGAACTGGGCCTGAACCTCGACCGCAACTCGGTGGGCGGCGTTCATTCGGTCACCGGCGGTCCGCAGGTCAAGTGGAACTTCCTCGGGCAGGCGCCCGACGCGCCGTTCAGCGCCGCCTTGTCGGCCAGCACCGTTTCCGACTTCAAGCGTGGCGGCCGCACGGGCGGGCAGTTCGTCGTGCCGATGACTTGGCGGCCCGCCAGCAGCCTGCAGGTGCACATGAACCTGGGCGCCGACTGGGCGCCCGGTACCGGCGTTCGCACGCCGCGCGGCGGGGCCGCCGTCGAATGGGCCCTGAACGACACGGTGTCGCTCATCGCCGAGCGAAACCGCGCGGCGGGCGAATGGACGACGCGCGTCGGCGGGCGCTTCAGCCTCACGCCGCTCATCAGCGTGGACGTGAGCACCTCGCGCACCGGCTCGCAGGGCTTGCGCGGCTTCGTGATCGGGCTCAACCACGAGTTCACCCTGAAGTGACCTGCGCTCAGCGCAGGTAGCGCAGGATCCGCTTTTCGTCCTCGGCCAGTTGCTGGCGCATCAGCGAGATGAAGTCGCGCGCGGTGGCCGACAGCACCTTGCCCGCGGGCATGGCCAGCAGGCAGGTGAAGTACACGTCGACCGAGAACTTGCGCACCACCAGGCCGCGTTCCGCATAGTCGAGCGCGGTGATCGGATTGACCAGGCCCACCCCCAGGCCGCGCAGCGCCATCTCGCAGACGCTGGCAGCATAGGGCGTCTGCACCAGCACGCGCAGCGCCACGCCGTGCGGTGCCAATGCGGCCTCCAGCCGCTGGTGCGAAGGGTCTTCGGGGTTCAGCGCGATGAAGGGCGCCTCGGCCAGCTGCTCCGGCTTGATGGTCTTGAAGCGCGCGAGCGCATGGTCCGGCGGCATCACCACCACGCCGGGGAAGCGCGCGAAGGTGGAGTGGTCGATGCCTTCGAGCGAGAGTTCGTCGGCCATCAGACCGAAGTCGGATATGCCCATGGCCACGCGGTCGCGCACGTCCTTGGAACTCAGCACCTGCAGCGACACCTGCGGCCAGGGGCTCGCGCCGCGGTGCGCCTTCAGCCGCGCCAGCGCGCGCGGCATGAAGCCCAGGCCGTAGGCCGGAAAGCAGCTCAGCTCGAGCTGGCTCACGCCGAAGTCGCGCAGGCTGCGCACCCGGTGCTCGATGGCGTCCATGCCGATGAACACCCGCTCGACCTCGATCCAGAGGGCGCGCGCCTCGGGCGTGGGCACCAGCCGGCCGCCGGTGCGTTCGAACAGCAGCATGCCCGCCTGTGCTTCGAGACGCTTGAGGGACTGGCTGATGGCGGGCTGCGTCAGATGCAGCAAGGCGGCGGCCTTGCGCGTGGAGCTGCCGCGCATCAGGGCCCGGAATGTCTCGATTTCGGCAAAGCGCATCGATAAGTTTTGTTATCGGTTGAGTATCTGGGGCTGCGTAATTTTATTTCCGATTGCATAAGATTTGGGCACAACCTACAACACATGACGCCCGTGACGACATCGCCAGTTCTGGACTTCAAGTTCGCGCTACCGCCAGCGGATCCCTCGGCCTCTTCTTCGGGCGCTTTGCCGGGCATGGTCCGAGACCGAACGCCCAAGCCCCTGCGGAACCCACGCCTGCGCGGGCTGCAGTGCCTGCGATGCGATGCGCTCTACCCGATCACGCTCACGCACGACGGCTGTTCGGCCTGCAAGCGCGAGGGCGTTCATGTCGCGCTGCGCGCCAGCTACCTGCCCGACGGCCCGGTGGAAGCGATGCCCATGCCCTATGCGCCCGGCTTCACGCTGGGGGAGGGCAACACGCCGCTGCAGCAGATGCCCGAGCTGGCAAAGCAGTTCGGCGTGGCCAGCCTGGCGCTCAAGGACGAGTCCTGCAATCCGACCGGCTCGCACAAGGACCGCATGACCGCCGTGGGCGTGGCTCAGGCCTTCGACTTCGATGCGCACACGCTGGTGCTGGCCTCGTCGGGCAACGCGGCGGTGTCTGCGGCGCACTACGCCTGGGCCGCGGGCCTGGGCTGCGAGGTGGCCACCTACGAGGGCATGCCGGCCACCTATGCGCGGCAGCTCGATGCGCTGGGCGCGCGGCGCTATGTGTTCGCCGACAACGCGGGCCGCTGGGCCTTCGTGCGCGAGCGTTCGCAGTACCCCGGCTACTTCGCGCTCACCAACTACCGCCTGCCGGCTCTGGGCAGCGCGCCGCTGGCCATAGAAGGCTACAAGCCCATCGCCCTCGAATGCGTGACCGACGGCGGCCTGCCCGATCACATCGTGATTCCCACCGCGCGGGGCGACCTGGCGTGGGGCATCTACGCGGGCTTTCGCGACCTGCTGGCGGCGGGGCGCATTGCACGGCTGCCCAAGTTGTGGCTCGTGGAGCCCTTCGCGCGGCTGTCGTGCGTGCAGGCGGGCGGCGCGATCAATGGCAGCTACCCCGGCCACACCGCGCAGTTCTCGACCGCCGGCGCCACCGTGACCTACCTGCAATGGCAGGCCGCGACCGCCACCGGCGGCAGTGCCGTGGTGGTGGGCGACGAAGAGGCCCGCGCCGCACGCCGCCTGCTCACCGCCGCCGGCGTGAGCGCCGAGCTGTGTTCCGCCGGCAGCCTTGCCGCGCTGAAGCAGCTGCGCGAGAGCAACGCCATCGAGGCCGGCTCGCGCGTGGTGCTGATGCTGACCGCCAGCGCGTCGAGCGATCCGAGCTGGCCCGATCCCGCACCCTGATTCCTTAGGAGTTCCCATGCCGACGATGAATCGCCGGGCCGTTCTGGCCGCCGGCCCCGCGACCCTGCTCGCCGTAAGCCTGCCCGCCTGGGCTGCCTACCCCGACAAGCCGATCAAGCTCGTCGTGCCGTGGGCCGCGGGCGGCAGCACCGACGCCATCGCGCGGGCGATGGCGCAGCGCATGAGCCAGACCATCGGCAGCCCGGTGATCGTGGACAACAAGCCCGGCGCCGCCGGCATGATCGGCACCGACGCCGCCGCCAAGGCCGCGCCCGACGGCTACACCATCGCCATCGTCGAGCTGCCGCACGCCATCGCGCCGGCGGTGACCGCCAAGCTGCCCTACGACCTGCTGCGCGACTTCACGCCCGTGACCATGATCGGCACGTCGCCGCTGGTGTTCTTCGCGGGCATGGAGGACGACAGCAGGGACTTCAAGACCTTCCTGCGCACGGCCGCCGCCAAGGCCGCGCCGCCGGCCATCGCGCACAGCGGCGCGGGCACGGTGAGCCACCTGGCGGCGGAACTGCTCGCGAGCCGCACGAAGATCAGGTTCAACATGGTTCCGTACCGCGGCTCGGCGCCCGCGCTCACCGACGTGGCCGCCGGCACGGTGGCGGGCCACTTCGCGACGATGGCCAGCGGCTCCAGCCTGCTGGGCGCGAACCGCATCCGGCCGCTGCTGGTGACGAGTACGCAGCGGGTGAACATTCCCGGCCTGCAGAACGTGCCCGCGCTCGCGGAGAACAATCTCCGGGGCCTGGAGATCGACCAGTGGTGGGCCATGGTCGCGCCGGCCACCACGCCGCTGGACGTGATCGAGAAGCTGCGCCGCGAGGCCATTGCCGCCCTCGAGCATGCGTCGGTGAAGGAGCGGCTGTCGGTGCTGGGCGTGCAGATGAAGGGCTCGACGCCGCTGGAATTGCGCGCGTTCCTGCGCGCCGAGGCCGAGCGCTGGCAGAAGGCCGCGCACGAGATCGGCCTGCAGCCCCAGTAGCCCGGAGGCGGCTTACTTTGCGTCGCTGTAGACGGTGGCGCGCGACACGCCCATGTGCGCAGCCGCGATCTCCGCGCCGCGGCGCACTTCCAGCAGGCCGGCCTTCTTCAGATCCTGCACCAGCTGCTTGCGGTCGGCCGGCTTGAGCGAGCGCGAGGTGGTCGCGCGCGCGGCCGCGAATTCGTCGATGCGCGCATGGATGCGGTCGGTGTGGTTGCCGCCGGCCTCGATGTGCTCGTGCACCTGCTTGTCGTCGATGCGGGTGAACTGCGAGATCGCGCCCTGGAAGCTCTGGAACAGCGTGAGGTCGACGTTCAGGCACAGCGCCGCCACGTACTCGCCGCTCTCGTCCTTGATGCCGATCGAGGTGCTCTTGACCTTGCGCCCGTCCGGAAAGGTGTTGGCATAGTTCGCGATCACCGCCGGGAACTCCGGGTCCTGGATGCGCGCCAGGCCCAGTTCGGTGACCGACTGGCCGACTTCCCGGCCGCTCAGGCTGTTCTCGATGGCGTAGATCGCGTTCTTCGGATTGCTCAGGTCGTGGACCACCACCTCGCAGAAAGGCGCGAAGGTCTGGCCCAGGCCTTCGGCCATGTTGCGCAGCATTTCGAGCACCTGCTTGTTCGACTTCTTTTTCATGGCATGGAATGTATCCAGCGCTGGACTAAAAATCCAAATTATACAAATAGTATAAAACTGGATGTATTATCCAGTTTTGGCCGATGGAGTCGCGAATGACCTCGAAAGAACGCGCGCGCTACGTCGATCCGCGCACCGGCAAGCATCACGAACTGTCGGAGCGCCGCTGGCGCTCCGACGACGGCAATCCGATGCTGGTCACGCCGTTGCCCGGCATCTCGCGCGACGACATCGATTCGCGTGAGCGTTCGCTCTGGCGTTATCGCGCGGCGCTGCCGGTGGTCATCGAGAGGCCGGCGAGCATGGGCGAGGGCTGTACGCCGCTGGTGCAAAAGCGCTGGGGCGGGCTGGAGCCGTATTTCAAGCTCGAATGGTTCAACCCGACCTGCAGCTTCAAGGACCGGGGCGCGGCCGTGATGATGTCCTTCCTGCGCCAGATCGGCGTCGACGCGGTGCTGGAGGACAGCTCGGGCAATGGCGGCGCGGCCATTGCGGCCGCCGGTGCGGCGGCGGGCATGCGCGTGAAGGTGCTGGCGCCCAGCTACACGCCGGCGCCCAAGGTGGCGCAGATCCGCGCCTTCGGGGCCGAAGTGCAACTGGTGCCGGGGCCGCGCGAGGAATCGGAGTACGAGGCGGTGCGCCAGTCGGAATCGATCTTCTACGCGAGCCACAACTGGCACCCCTTCTTCCTGGAGGGCACGAAGACGCTGGCCTACGAGCTGTGGGAAGACCTGGGCTTTGTTGCGCCCGACAACGTGGTGATTCCGACCGGAGCGGGCAGCAACGTGCTGGGCTGCTGGATCGGCTTCAAGGAGCTGCTGGCGGCGGGGCAGATCAGCAAGCTGCCGCGCATCTTCGTCGCGCAGCCGCTGAACTGCTCGCCGATCGACGCGAGCTTCGTGGCGGGCGTGGACACGCTGGTGGAGCGCGCCGTGCAGCCGACCATCGCGGAAGGCACAGCGATCAAGCGGCCCGTGCGCCTGCGGGAAATTTTGCAGGCGCTGCGCGAGACCGGCGGCAAAACGGTGGCGCTGACCGAGGAGCAGATCGCCGCTGCGGTGCGCCAGTTGGCCGCGAGCGGGCTCTACGCCGAGCCGACATCCGCCTCGGCCGCGGCGGCCATCGACGTGCTGGCGCAGCGCGGCGACATCCGCGCTGGCGAGACGACGGTTGCATTGCTGACCGGCACGGGCCTGAAGTCGACGCAGTTCATGACCGGGCTGTTCGGCGGCGAGACCGCATAGAGCGCCGCCGCGGCCCGGCTCACCAGGGCCAGGCGATGCGCGTGCCCGAGCTTGTTTCGTCCGCCTGCGCGTGCAGCAGGCGCGCGACGGTCAAGTCCTGCAGTGCGAGGCCGGTCATGTCGAAGACGGTGATGTCTCCGGGGGCTCGCTGGAAGCTTGTTTTTCCGCTCAGCAGGTCGCCGAGTTCGGTGACTGGCGTGTCGGGTGCCCATTGGGTTTCGCCGATCTGCCGGGCCTGGGTGCTGTCGTCGACGAAAAGCCGGGCGCGCGGCAGCAGGCCTTCCGGCAGCTCGCGCTTGCCTCGGGTATCGGCGCCGACGCAGTTCAGATGGGTGCCGGGCTGCACGGCCTCCAGCTCGAAGAGGGCGCCGCCGCCCGGCGTGGCGGTGATCACCACGTCGCTTCGAGAGACGGCCGCGTTGCGGTCGGCGGCGGGGGCGATGTTGCAGCGCCCGGCAAAGATTGCTTCGAATGCCGGCTTGCGCTGGCCGTCGGCGCTCATATAGAGAACGTCGCTCAGAGAGGGCAGCAGGCGCAGCGCGAAGTCGAGCTGGATGCGTGCCTGCACGCCGGTGCCGAACAGGCACAGCCGGGTGCTGTCGGGCCGCGCGAGCTGCTGCAGGCCCAGCCCGCCCGCCGCGCCGGTGCGAACGGTCGTGACCGCGTTGCCGTCGATCACGCACAGGGGGCGGCCAGTGGCGGGATCGATCAGCAGGATCGTCGCCTGGTGCGGCTCGCCGCCGCGCTGCCGGTTGGCGGGCCAGAACCCGGCCGCCTTGAAACCGAGCAGTCCCTGGGCCTGCACGTCGCCCGACTTGATGCCGAACACGCCGCCGGTCTTCAGCGGTTCGCGCACCACCGGGAACACCCGGCCTTCGCGCTCGCTGTGCAGGACGAAGGCCTCGCGGACGGCCCGGAGCACGTCGTCGGGCGAGAGCAGGGTGTCGACCTGGTTCTTGTCGAGCAGAAGGAGCCGGGCGTCGGCGGGGGCGGTGGATGGCGTCATCTGGAAATATTATCCAATTCCAGACGAAAAATATAGGACCACCCGCCCACCCATCCATTCAGTCAGCGGCCTGTATGCACCTTGATGCGGATGCTCGCGACGTCCCAGCCCCGGTTCTTGAGCCGCGTCACCAGCATCGGGGCCAACTGGCGCAGCTTGGCGGCGGCGGCGCTGCCCTGCACCAGCAGGCACCACACATCGCCCTCGGCCGGGCCGGCCTGTATAGCCCCGCGCATGGCGGGTGGAATCAGGCCCTCCACGGCTTTCAGCCGCTCCGCCGTGTCGCGGGCGCGCGCCATCAGGCTGCCCAGGGTGGGCGAGCCTTCCGCGGCTTGCTGCAGCGAAATCGGAGGTGGCGTGCGGCGATACATGGGTAATCCAGGGGTTAGAAACAAGACAGCTAAAATGCCCGGTTTGCCGACGTTCGCGCCGGAAAAAAGGCCGCTTGCTTTCATTGAAAGCGCGCCCAACTGCTTTCACCATATCTTAGGGAATCCGGTCGAAGTGCCTGTCGCGTCAGGCGCCCGCCCATCTCCACCCATGGCAACCAACTTCCTGACCCAGATTTTCGGCAGTCGCAACGATCGGCTCCTCAAGCAGTATCGCAAGACGGTGGAACGCATCAATGCGCTCGAACCCGAGTTCGAGAAGCTCAGCGACGAGGCACTGCGCGCCAAGACGCAGGAGTTCAAGGACCGCATCGCCAAGGGCGAGACCGTCGACGCCCTGCTGCCGGAGGCTTTCGCCACGGTGCGCGAAGGCTCCAAGCGCGTCATGAAGATGCGCCACTTCGACGTGCAACTGCTGGGCGGCATGGCGCTGCACAACGGCAAGATTTCCGAAATGCGCACCGGCGAAGGCAAGACGCTGACCGCCACGCTGCCGGTGTACCTGAATGCGCTGACCGGCAAGGGCGTGCACGTGGTCACGGTGAACGACTACCTGGCCAGCCGCGACGCGACCTGGATGGGCCGCCTCTACAACTTCCTCGGCCTCACCGTCGGCATCAACCTGCCGCAGATGCCGCGCGAGGAAAAGCAGCAGGCCTACGGCAGCGACATCACGTACGGCACGAACAACGAGTACGGCTTCGACTACCTGCGCGACAACATGGTCTACGAGCCCGGCGACCGGGTGCAGCGCGGCCTGAACTACGCGATCGTCGACGAGGTGGACTCGATCCTGATCGACGAGGCCCGCACGCCGCTGATCATCAGCGGCCAGGCCGAAGACCACACCGACCTCTACCTGGCCATCAACAAGGTGGTGCCGCTGCTGACCAAGCAGGAAGGCGAAGCCGACCCGCGCACCGGCGAAGGCGTCACGGTGCCCGGCGACTTCACGGTCGACGAGAAGACGCACCAGGTCTTCCTGACCGAAGACGGCCACGAGAACGCCGAGCGCATCCTGGGCGAGTTCAAGCTGCTGCCCGAAGGCGCGTCGCTCTACGACCCGGCCAACATCACGCTGATGCACCACCTGAACGCGGCGCTGCGTGCCCGTCACCTGTACCACCGCGACCAGCATTACGTGGTTCAGCAGGGCGAAGTGGTGATCGTCGACGAATTCACCGGCCGCCTCATGACCGGCCGCCGCTGGAGCGACGGCCTGCACCAGGCCGTGGAAGCCAAGGAAGGCGTGGAGATCCAGGCCGAGAACCAGACGCTGGCCTCGATCACCTTCCAGAACTATTTCCGCCTGTACGGCAAGCTCGCCGGCATGACCGGCACGGCAGACACCGAAGCCTACGAGTTCCAGGAAATCTATGGTCTGGAGACCATGATCATTCCGCCGAACCGCATCAGCAAGCGCGACGACCAGCTCGACCGCGTCTACAAGACGACGCGCGAGAAGTACGAAGCCGCCATCCAGGACATCCGCGAGTGCTACGAGCGCGGCCAGCCGGTGCTGGTGGGCACATCGTCCATCGAGAACTCCGAAATCATCGACGGCCTGCTCGAGAAGGCGGGCCTGCCGCACCAGGTGCTGAACGCCAAGCAGCACGCCCGCGAAGCCGACATCGTGGCGCAGGCCGGCCGCACGAAGATGATCACCATCGCGACCAACATGGCCGGCCGCGGTACCGACATCGTGCTGGGCGGCAACATCGAGAAGATGATCGAGGCGATCGAGGCCGACGAGGGCCGCGACGAAGCAGCCAAGAAGGCCGACATCGAGCATGTGCGCGCCGAATGGACCAAGGACCACGAGTTCGTGAAGTCGCTCGGCGGCCTGCGCATCATCGCGACCGAACGCCACGAATCGCGCCGCATCGACAACCAGCTGCGTGGCCGTTCGGGCCGCCAGGGCGACCCGGGTTCGTCGCGCTTCTACCTGAGCCTGGACGATCCGCTGATGCGCATCTTCGCGGGCGACCGCGTCAAGGCGATCATGGACCGCCTGAAGATGCCCGACGGCGAAGCCATTGAGGCCGGCATCGTCACGCGCAGCATCGAGAGCGCGCAGCGCAAGGTCGAGGCGCGCAACTTCGACATCCGCAAGCAGCTGCTCGAGTACGACGACGTGTCGAACGACCAGCGCAAGGTGATCTACCAGCAGCGCAACGACATCCTCGACGCGGGCGACCTCACGGCGCAGATCGCCGGCCTGCGCGAAGGCTGCTTCACCGACCTCGTGCGCCAGTACGTGCCCAGCGAATCGGTCGAGGAGCAGTGGGACCTGGCCGCGCTGGAGAACACGCTCTTCACCGAGTGGGGCATCGACATGCCGCTCAAGAAGGATGTCGAGGCCGCGGAAGCCATTGCCGACGAGGACATCGTCGAGAAGGTGCTGCAGCACGCCAACGAAACCTTCGACGCGAAGGTGGCGCTGATCGGCCAGGAGAATTTCACCCAGTTCGAACGCATGGTGCTGCTGCAGAGCATCGACACCCACTGGCGCGAACACCTGGCCTCGCTCGACTACCTGCGCCAGGGCATCCACCTGCGCGGCTATGCGCAGAAACAGCCCAAGCAGGAATACAAGCGCGAAGCCTTCGAGCTCTTCGGCCAACTGCTCGACTCGGTCAAGAACGAAGTCACGCGCCAGCTGATGACGGTGCGCGTGCAATCGGGCGAACAGCTCGAGGAAGCCGCAGAAGCGCTCGAGAGCCGCGGCGAGAACGTCACCAACATCACCTACACCGCGCCGACGGAAACCGGCGAGGTCGAGGTGCGCGTCGACGAGGAAAGCCAGCGCCGCGCGGCGGCCGCGGGTGCCGGCGCCCTGAGCGCCGAAGCCCTGGCCTTCGCCCGCGTCGGCCGCAACGACCCGTGCCCCTGCGGCAGCGGCAAGAAGTACAAGCAATGCCACGGCAAGCTGACCTGACCAGATCCGGAACCTAAGAAGAGACATCCCATGCCCGTGAACCTGTCTGCTCCCGATCCCGCCGCGCTGTTCGCGGTGCCTGGTGTCCGCATCGGCGTGGCCGAAGCGGGCGTGCGCAAGGCCAATCGCAAGGACCTGACCGTCGTGCTGATCGACGAAGGCGCCGCGGTCGGCGGCGTGTTCACCCAGAACCGTTTCTGCGCCGCGCCGGTGCAGGTCTGCCGCGAGCACCTGGCCGCGAACCACGGCATCCGCGCGATGGTGATCAACACCGGCAACGCGAACGCCGGCACGGGCGAAGACGGGCTGATGCGCACGCGCTCCACCTGCATCGCGCTCGCGCGCAAGCTGGAAATCTCGCCCGAGCAGATCCTGCCGTTCTCGACCGGCGTGATCATGGAGCCGCTGCCGGTCGACCGCATCGAAGCCGGCCTGCCGGCCGCGCTGGCCGATGCCGACGCCAACCACTGGGCGCGCGCGGCCGAAGGCATCATGACCACCGACACGATCCCGAAGGCCTTCAGCCAGCAGGCGCAGGTCGGCGGCGCGACCGTCAGCATCACCGGCATCAGCAAGGGCGCCGGCATGATTCGCCCGAACATGGCGACCATGCTCGGCTTCATGGCGACCGACGCGAAGATCGACCCGTCGCTGGTCCAGCCGCTGGCCAGGCTGCTGGCCGACGCCTCGTTCAACCGTGTGACCATCGACGGCGACACCTCGACCAACGACTCGTTCGTGGTCATCGCGACGCAGAAGGCGACCAACGCCACCATCACCTCGCTCGATTCGGCCGACGGCAAGGCGCTGGTGTCCGCCATGCAGAACGTGGCGCGCCAGCTGGCACAGGCGATCGTGCGCGACGGCGAGGGCGCGACCAAGTTCATCACCGTGCAGGTCGAAGGCGGCCGCAACGCCGCGGAGTGCAAGCAGGTGGCCTATGCCGTGGCGCATTCGCCGCTGGTCAAGACGGCCTTCTATGCCAGCGACCCGAACCTGGGCCGCATCCTGGCGGCCGTGGGCTACGCGGGCATCGACGACCTCGACCAGACCGGCATCGACCTGTTCCTCGACGACGTGCACGTGGCGGTCAAGGGCGGGCGCAATCCGGCCTACCGCGAAGAAGACGGCCAGCGCGTGATGAAGCAGAGCGAGATCACGGTGCGCATCGGCCTGGGCCGCGGCGACGCCAGCGAAACCGTGTGGACCTGCGACTTCAGCCACGAATACGTGACCATCAACGCCGACTACCGGTCATGAACGAGCAGTTCCAGAAGCTGATCGAACGCGCCGAACAGCTGATCAACCGCATCGAATCGATCCTGCCGCAGCCGCTGGCGGAGCCGACCGACTGGAACGCTTCCATCGCCTGGCGCTACCGCCGCCGCAGCTCGGGCCACGGCGTGCTCGAGCCGGTAAAGCACGTGGCCGCGATGTCGCTCGATTCGCTCAAGGAAATCGACGTCCAGAAGGAAAAGATCGCGCGCAACACGCAGCAGTTCGTCGAAGGCAAGCCTGCCAACAACGTGCTGCTGACGGGCGCGCGGGGCACCGGCAAGTCGTCGCTCATCCGCGCCTGCCTGCAGACCTACGCGCCGCAGGGGCTGCGCCTGATCGAGGTCGACAAGGCCGAGCTCACCGACCTGCCCGACATCGTCGAGGTGGTCTCGCAGCGGCCCGAGAAATTCATCGTGTTCAGCGACGACCTGAGCTTCGACGAGGGCGAGCCGGGCTACAAGGCGCTGAAGTCGATCCTCGACGGCTCGATCGCGGCGTCGACGCCCAATGTGCTGATCTACGCGACCAGCAACCGGCGCCACCTGCTGCCCGAGTACATGAAGGACAACCTCTCGTACACCCACACCGAGGACGGCGAAGTCCATCCCGGCGAGGTGATCGAGGAAAAGATCTCGCTGTCGGAGCGCTTCGGCCTCTGGGTGAGCTTCTATCCCTTCAGCCAGAACGAGTACCTGACGATCGTGGGGCAGTGGCTCTCGTCGTTCGGCGCGGACGAAGCCGCCATTGCCGCGGCGCGGCCCGAGGCGCTGGTCTGGGCGCTGGAGCGCGGTTCGCGCAGCGGCCGCGTGGCCTACCAGTTCGCGCGGGACTACGCAGGGCGGAGCAACGCGTGAGCGAGCCGCGCAAGCACACGGAAGTCGCCGTCGGCGTGCTGATCCGCCTGTCGGACGACGCGCTGCTGCTTTCCACCCGGCCCGAAGGCAAGGCCTACGCGGGCTACTGGGAGTTTCCCGGCGGCAAGATCGAGGCGGGCGAAACGGTCGAGCAGGCGCTGCGGCGCGAGCTGCAGGAAGAACTCGGCATCACCATCGACGGCGCCGAGGTCTGGAAGATCACCGAACACGACTATCCGCACGCGCTGGTGCGCCTGCACTGGTGCAAGGTCACCGCCTGGAGCGGCGAATTCGAGATGCGCGAAGGCCAGCAGATGGCCTGGCAGCAGCTGCCGTTGGAGGTGACGCCGGTGTTGCCGGGCGCGCTGCCCGTGCTGCAGTGGCTGTCCGAGGAGCGTGGGCTGCCGTTCGCGCAGCAAGACGCGGCCTAGACCCATGCCGGGCGCACGAGCCCTTCTTTCGGATCTGGAAGAAGAGGCCCGGCTCCCGGATGTTCAATGGACCCCTCGACTGATTGATGCACCCCAAGTACCGCCCCGACATCGACGGCTTACGCGCCGTCGCGGTAGCGTCCGTGGTGCTCTATCACGCGTTCCCGAGCCTGCTGCCCGGGGGATTCATCGGCGTTGACATCTTCTTCGTGATCTCGGGCTTCCTGATCACGACCATCATCCTGCAGAGCCTGGCAGCGGGCGACTTCAGCTTCAAGGACTTCTACGCCCGCCGGGTACGGCGCATATTCCCCGCGCTGGCCATCGTGCTGCTCGTTACGCTGTGTGCCGGGTGGTACCTGCTGTTGTCCGATGAGTTCGCCGAACTCGGCACGCAGACGGTGGGCGGGGCTGGCTTCGTTGCCAACCTGGTTTTCTGGGGCGAAGCGGGCTACTTCGACACGGCGGCGGAGACCAAGCCGCTGCTGCACCTCTGGTCGCTGGGCATCGAGGAGCAGTTCTATATTTTCTGGCCGTTGCTGCTGGGTCTTGCCTGGCGCAGGCAATGGCCGATCGTGCGCGTGATATTGGGAATTGCGGCAATCTCGTTGCTGGTCAATGTCGCGACGGTGCATCCTTTTCCGACAGCATCGTTCTATTCGCCGGCTTCGCGGTTCTGGGAACTGATGGTCGGGGGCATTCTGGCTTGCATGCGGCTGCGGCCGCCGAACCCCAGCCCATGGCGCAGCCACTTGCAATCCGTGCTCGGCATCGGACTGATCGTTCTGGGGCTGGTGATGATCCGCGCCATCAAGGCGTTCCCGGGCTGGTGGGCGCTGTTGCCTACGCTGGGTGCGATGAGTTGCATCGCCGCCGGGCCGACAGGTGTGCTGAACAGGTACCTGCTTTCCAACCGCGTGATGGTATGGATCGGGCTCATCAGCTATCCGCTGTACCTTTGGCACTGGCCGCTGCTGGTGTATGTCCGCCTTGTCGAAAATGATCCGCTGCATCATTCGGTGACCGCCAGGATCGCGGCCGTGATTGCCAGCGTAGTGCTGGCCTGGGCGACCTACCGATTCGTCGAGCGCTTCGTCAGGCGCCGGCAGACCACGGGGGTCTTGCGTGGACTGGTGGTCTCGATGCTGGTATTGGCGCTAGCGGGCGCAGTGGTGTCGTTCGGTGTTCCTTCTCCGCGCAACAACAATGCACAGCTTCAGGCCGTGGCCAATGCTGCGGTGGACGCCGACTACTACGGCGGCCTCACGCGCGACATGGTCGGTGACCAGCGGGTCTACAAGGCTGGAACGGGCGTGGCCGATACATTCTTCGTGGGAGACAGCCATGTGCAACAGTACGCGCCACGGGCGCTGGCCGTGACACAAGCTTTCCCCGAGGACACGCGCACCGCTTACTTCGCGACTCTGGGTTCATGCCCGCCGGTGCCTGGTGTCTTCGCGGACAAGAATGTCGATTGCCCTGAGCGGCGCAATAAGACCCTGGCCTTCGCCTACGATCCCCAGGTCAAGACGGTCGTGATCGGCGGCTGCTGGAATTGCTACTTTCTCGACTCGGGGGCGCTGGACTATTACTTCCGCGGCCCCGATGGTGTGGTGCATCCCTTCCAGAGCGGAGACGGCATCGCCCGATCGCTCGCTTCGCTGGAAGCGCTCCTGCACGACCTGTCGCAGAAAAAGAAGGTGTACCTGCTGCTGGACAATCCGGGAGGCGAGCATTTCACGCCGAGGCGATTGATTCAGGGCAACAGACTGAGGCACATCACCGCCGCGCCGACAACGCCTACGGCACCGCTTCCTGCCAATCAGAAGCAGCTCAACGACCGGCTGCTGGAGATTGCGGCCGCAAGCGGTGCGGAGCCCATCAATGCCGTGGCCACCCTGTGCAAGGACAATGAGTGCCAGAGAACCATGCCGGATGGCGATCCTTCGTACAAGGACGGGGACCATCTTCGCCTGGAGTTCACGCGAGACCACGCCACCTACATCGATCGAGTGCTGCGCAAGAGCGACGTTGCCCAGCCCGTCAGGTAGCCAAGGACCGATTGCACGATGCACCCCAAGTACCGCCCGGACATTGACGGCCTGCGCGCCATCGCGGTGGGCTCGGTGCTGGTCTATCACGCGTTCCCGAGCCTGTTGCCCGGGGGGTTCATCGGGGTCGACATCTTCTTCGTGATCTCGGGCTTCCTGATCACGACCATCCTCCTGCAGAGCCTGGCGGCCGGCGATTTCAGTTACCGGGACTTCTACGCGAGGCGCATCAGGCGCATTTTCCCGGCACTGCTTCTTGTCTTGCTGGCTACGCTGGCTTTCGGCTGGTACGTGCTGTTGCCGGGGGAGTTTTCGCAACTCGGCAAGCAGATCACGGGTGGTGCCGCCTTCTTCGCCAACCTGGTGTTCCTGGGCGAGTCTGGCTATTTCGACGCCACTGCGGAGACAAAGCCGCTTCTTCACCTGTGGTCGCTGGGTATCGAGGAACAGTTCTACATTTTCTGGCCGCTGCTGTTGGGGCTGGCCTGGCGCAAGCGCTGGCCCATCCTGCGCGTGACCCTGGCGGTGGCCGCGATCTCTTTCCTGATCAATGTGCTGACGGTGCAGCCGCATCGCGCGGCCGCCTTTTATTCGCCGCTGTCGCGTGCCTGGGAATTGATGGCTGGCGGCTTGCTCGCGGCGATGCGACTCCAGGCTGCGAACGGCTCGGCGGACTCGCGGCCGTGGGTGAGGCATGTGCAATCGATCGTCGGCGTCGGGTTGATCGTGCTGGGGCTCGTGATGACGCGCAGCACGAAGGCATTTCCAGGGTGGTGGGCGCTGTTGCCGGTATTGGGTGCGGCGAGCTGCATCGCCGCGGGACCGAGTGGCGTGCTCAACCGATATCTGCTGTCGAATCGCCTGATGGTGTGGATCGGGCTGATCAGCTATCCGCTCTATCTGTGGCATTGGCCGCTGTTGTCGTACGCGCGCATCATTGAAGGAGGAGAGCCCTCGCTCGAATTGCGCGTGGCGCTCGTCGTTGCGGCCATCGTGCTGGCATGGGGAACCTATCGATTCGTCGAGCGCTTCGTCAAGCTTCACCTGTCGACGGGGCTGCTGCGCGGCCTGGCGGGCGGCGGGGCCGCGCTAGCACTGGCCGGCGTGCTGGTGTTCCTGGGAATGCCTTCCCCCCGCAACGCCAGCCAGGCGTTGCAGGCCGTGGCGGATGCGACGCAAGAAGACAACTACTACGACGGCTTTCAGGAGGACACGCTGGGCGGACAATTCGTTTACCGCACCGGCCAGGGAAAGCACAACGTGCTCCTGATCGGGGACAGCCATGTCGAGCAATATGCGCCGCGTGCTCTGGAACTGGTACGCACCGAGCCAGCCAAGGCGCGCACCGTGTACTTCGCGACCAAAGGCTCCTGCCCGCCAGTACCGGGATTGTTCTCCCGGCTCGATGCCGGCGGCGACTGCGGCGAGCGCCGCGCCGCGGTGCTCGAGCTGGCACTGCAACCGCAGATCGACACGGTCGTGCTGGGCGCCTGCTGGAGTTGCTACTTCACGGGCACCGGCCTCCTCGTGAACTACTTTCTGGACGACAGGAAAGCCGCGCATCCGTTCGTGAGCGGGGATGGTGTCGATCTTTCGTTGAAGTCGCTAGGCGAGGTGTTGAAACGGGTCTCGGCGCGCAAGAAGGTGTATCTCGTGCTGGGCAACCCGGTGGGCCTGGATTTCGATCCGCTGAAGCAGATCCAGGGCGACCGCCTGGGAACGATGACGGCGTCGTCCGGGCGCCTCACGGCCCCGGTGCCGCAGGATCAGGCGGAGCTCAATGCGCGGTTGAAGCAGGTGGCATTGGCGAACGGAGCGCAGGTCATCGAGCCCTTTGACAGCCTTTGCGCTTCCGGCGCCTGCATCCGCAGCATGCCGGACGATGATTCGCCGGCCTACAAGGACATTGGCCACCTGCGGCCCAGATACACACGCAACTTTGCGACGTACATCGATCCGGCACTCTTGGACGAAGACGCGAACGGGAAATAGCCCGCTCGTATTTATTGGATCTTGGGATCGCCGAAGGGCTCGTCGTCCGGCGGCGCTTCGGCCGGCATCCGGAATTCCTCGCTGGCCCAGGCGCCCAGGTCGATGCCCTTGCAGCGTGCGCTGCAGAACGGGCGATAGGCGTTGCTCGGTGCGTAGATGCTGTCGCCGCCGCACGTGGGGCAGCGGACGATCCGCTCGCCTTTGTCGTTCACCGCGGTCATGCGCAGAGGGTCAGCTCGAAAGGCGCGTCGTCCGAGCTTTGGTGCAGGCGGTCGTCCTTGTCGTGGCGCATGAGACGCACCGAGACCATGAGGCGATTGCCGCTGATTTCAGGAATGAGGCCCAGCTTGGGGTCGATGCGCAGGCGCAGCAGCTGGAAGCTGCGGCCCTGGGGCAGGTTCTGCTGGAACTGGCCGTTGGTGGCGATCACCTTGTAGGGCACGTCGGCGTCGCGCAGCAGCTTGAGCAGCAGGTAAATCGACGAGGCCAGCGGCGAGAGCGTGTTCGACCAGCGTTCGAGGTCGGCCCGGCGGCTGGCCGGGGGGCGGTGCTGCCAGGCGTAGTAGGCGGGCAGGTCGAATTCGCAGGTGCCGCCCGGAATGCCGGCTCGGCTGCGGATGCTCATGAGCCACTCGTTTTCCGTCAGCGCCTGCCCGGCCTTGCCGGCCACGCCGTTGAGGGTGGTGAAGTTGCGCTCGAGCTGGCTGACGACCTGGTCGAGCACCGCTTCGGCGATGGCCGGGTTGCCGCGATAACTGTTGAAGACGGTCTTGTGCTTGTCGAGGTCGCGCAGTACGTCGGCCTTGAGGTCGGCCCGCGCGGCGACGTCCATGATCTCGAAGATCGTGATCAGGGCGTAATGGTGGGACAGCGGCGATTCAGCGGGTACCAGCTCGCCCAGGCGGCGAAACAGGTGCTCCAGCCGCAGGTAGGTGCGGATGCGCTCGTTGAAGGGGTACTCGTAAAGGATCACGCGTATCGTTTTTTCACGTCAGGTTCGAGCTCATTGCGACTTGGCTGCCGGGGGCGGAAACACTTGTCGCACAGCCTCCAGCATACGCTGACCGAAAAGAATGTATCCGCGGGTCGAGACATGGGTTTCGTTGGCGGGGAAAAAGTCCATCACCTTGAAGCGGTTCTCGGCCGCCACGGCGAACAGGTCTGGCCCGATATTTTGCGGGTTGAACGCGGCGCGGAACACGTCGGCATGATCTTGTTGCAAATAGACCGTGGTCTTGTTCGGCACGACCATCCACAAGACCTTGTAGGGCGCGGCCGTGTCTTCGAAGCTTTTCATGAACTGTGCGGACCTGAGCGAGAGCGCCGGATTGATGCGGTCTTCAGCGGTCATCAGCAGCTTGTCGCAGGCCTGATGGCTGAACTGCTTGCAGCCGTCGGGCACGACGCGCGCATCGATCAGCGGGCCCCAGTGCTCGGGCGTGTTGGTCCAGTTGTCGGAGCGCAGGATGGCCTTGGTGTTTTTGTAGGTGAGCCAGCCACTGAGCAGTTGGGCGTCCCAGTTGATCTGGAAGCCGGGGGCGGGCTTTGCCGGGTTCTCGAAAGGCGGGGGCGTCGGATTGAAGGGGTGCTTCATCGTCTGGCAGGACTCGGACTCCTTGATCCGGTATTCAAGGAGGCGCTCGATGCTCTCGACGATCACGACCTTGCCCTTGAAGCCGGATTTCTCAAGCCAGTTCGAGAAGTCCCCGCACAGCGTTCCGCCGAGGTTGTCCCAGTGGGTGGTCGTCACCTTGTAGCCTGCCCCGACAAGAGATGCCTGCCAGGCGTAGCGCACTGAAAAACTATCGCCGATGACCAGGATGTCGGATTCGTTGACCGGCCAAGTCTTGACGTCGGCGTCCGGAATGGGCGGTGGCGGCGCGTGCCAACCGAACTGACGCTCCGAGATGCGCCCGATGCGGGTCAGGTCGCCATAGGGTATGGGCGTGAAGAGGCTGATGAGCAACAAAGCGCAGCACACCAGATAGCCTGCGGCGAAGATTCCCAGCCAGGTCTTGGCCGATTTCGTGTCTTCCATGTCAGAACTGGAAATAGAGGAACGGGCTGTAGCTGCCGAATTTCGACACACACAGGCCAAAAAGATAGACACAGCCCAAGCCCGTGACCCAGGTCGCCAGCCGCTGCAGGCGCGGCCGGCCGGCCAGGCCGGCGACGCTCGGGATCCAGCGGTCGAGCGTGATGGTGGGCGGCAGCGCCAGGCAGATCACCAGGCCCACCAGGATGGTCTGGAAGAACTCGGGCTTGCGGAACGGAACCTTGAACTCGCCGAACGCCGAAACGGGCGCGCCGTGCATGCCCAGCATGCCCTTGTAGATCTCGATGGCGGCCGTCATGCTGTCGGCGCGGAACACGACCCAGGCGATCATGACGCAGACGAAGGTGATGAACCAGCCGATCACGCGGCCGTACCACGTGGTCTTGGTGTTGCCGCGCCGCACCTTGGCGTTCCAGAAGTGGTTGACCATGAGATAGGCGCCATGCAGCGCGCCCCAGATCACGAAGGTCCAGGCCGCGCCGTGCCACAGGCCGCCCAGCAGCATCGTCAGGAACAGGTTGATGTAGCGGCGCGCCGGCCCCTTGCGGTTGCCGCCCAGAGGCACGTAGAGGTAGTCGCGCAGGAAGGTCGACAGCGAGATGTGCCAGCGGCGCCAGAACTCGATCATGTTGGTCGACTTGTACGGCGACCGGAAGTTGAGCGGCAGCTGCACGCCCACGCAAAGAGACAGGCCGACGGCCATGTCCGAGTAGCCGGAGAAGTCGAAGTAGATCTGCAGCGTATAGGCAAGAACGCCGAACCAGGCCGTATACAGCGAAGGCAGCACGCCTTCGTGCACGCCCTTGAACATCATGTCGGCGTACTGCCCCAGCGGATCGGCGATCAGCATCTTCTTGGCGAGGCCGAAGACGAAGATGCCCAGCCCGAGCGCCAGGTTGCGGGCGTTGATCCTGTAGGTGGCCGGGTTGTTGAACTGCGGCATCATCTGCGCGTGATGCAGCACCGGGCCCGCGATCAGGTGCGGGAAGTAGGTTACGAACAGCGCATAGTGGATGAAGCTGCGCTCCTGCACCTTGCCCTGCCAGCAGTCGACCAGGAAGGCGATCTGCGTGAAGGTGTAGAACGAGATGCCGATCGGCAGCACGATGTGCACCAGGTCGATCTGCGAGAAACCCGCGGCGGCCAAGCCGGCGTCAATGTTTTCCAGGAAGAAGTTGGCGTACTTGAAGACGGCCAGCACCCCGAGATTGACCACCAGCGCAATGATCAGCAGCGCCTTGCGGTGCTTGTCTTCCCGGCTGGGAGAAGGCGTGAGCCGCAGCCCGAACCAGTAGTTGATGCAGATCGACCCCAGCAGCAGAGGCAGCGCCTTGACGCTCCACCAACCGTAGAAGAAGAGCGAGGCCAGTGCCAGGAAACCCGCCGCCGCCCGGGGGCTGCGCGCACCGATCAGGAAGAAGCCGATCAGGACCAGCGGGAAAAATATGAAGATGAAAGGATACGAATTGAAAAGCATCGTGAGGGGCGCTGAGGCGTGCGCCGTTTGACGTGATCGTCGTGTAGCCGTCGCGGCGTCAATCGTTGATTATCGCGTGCCCGTCCCAACCCACCGTTCCCAGAGACCCCGCACCTCTGAACCGAGTTCCTCGAGGGTCAGGGAGTCGTTGTAGATGACGGCGTCCGCGGCGGCCCGGCGTGCTTTGCGCGGGGCTTGCTGGGCGATCACTGCCCTTGTTGCTTCGGGCGTCCAGCCCGAGCGGGCAATCACCCTTTTCAGCTGGGTTTCTTCCCTCGCGTCGACCACCAGCACGCGGTCGACGATGGCGCGCCAGCGGCCGGACTCGACCAGCAGCGGGACGTCGAAGACGACGATGGCATCCGGGCCCGCGGCAGCGGCCTGGCGCTGGGTTTCCGCGCCGATCAGCGGGTGCAGGATGGATTCGAGCCGGGTCTTGGCACCAGCGTCCGCGAACACGATCTGGCGCATGGCGGCGCGGTCCATGCCGCCGTCGGGTGCGATCACGCCGGGGCCGAAGGCGGCCTCGAGGGCCGGCATGGCGATGCCGCCGGGCTGCGCGATCGAACGTGCAATGGCGTCGGTATCGACCAGGACCGCGCCCTGCGCGACCAGCAGCGCGGCGACCGTGCTCTTGCCGCTGCCGATGCCGCCTGTCAGCCCGATGCGGCGCACCATGGCCCGGCCGGTCAATGCACCAGCGCGCCCAGCGGGAACGCGAAGGGAATCCATTGCTTCACGAGCTCCGGGCCTGCCACGAGGCAGACCAGGCCCGCGCCGGCCAGGAACGGGCCGAAGGCGATGGGGATGTCCTTGTGCGCCAGCTTGCCGGCAAAGCGCAGCGTCAGCCCGATCACGGCGCCCACCAGCGAAGAGACGAGGATGATCGCGATAAGGTAGTCGGCGCCCAGCCACGCACCCAGCGCGGCGAGCAGTTTGAAGTCGCCATAGCCCATGCCTTCCTTGCCAGTGATCAGGCGAAAGCCATGGTACACAAGCCACAGGCTCAGGTAGCCGAACACCGCGCCCCAGACGGCAGCATTGAGCGAGACACCGGTCCAGCCCATGGCTGCGCCGACGAGGCCGAGCCAGAGCAGGGGGTAGTTGAGCGAATCGGGCAGGAACTGGGTGTCGAAATCGATCAGGAACTGGCACACCAGCAATGCCCCGAATGCGGCCCACAAGGCGCCGGTGGGGGTGATGCCGAAGCGATAGGCGCACAGCGCGAAGAGGCCGGCGGTGATCAGCTCGACCAGCGGGTAGCGCGGGCTGATAGGCGTCTTGCAGGATGCGCAGCGGCCACGCAGCAGCACATAGCTCAGTACGGGGATGTTCTGGTACCAGCGGATCTGGTGGCCGCAGCTGCCGCAGCGGGATGCCGGGCGCATGAGGTTGAAAGGCGGCAGGGCTTCGATGGCCGGCGCCGCCTTCTCTGCCGCCGCCTCGAGCCCTGCCGGAGGCGTGGCTTTGGGGCCGAAGACCAGCGACCAGAGCGAGGGGGTGTCCTTGGACGGCATCAGGTTGAACACGGCCTCGGCCAGCCAGTCGCGGTACATCATCACCGGGATACGGTAGATGACCACATTGAGAAAACTGCCGATCAACAACCCCAGGACACCGGCGAAAACGGTGTCGATCTCCCGCGAAACGAGCATCAGACGACCTGGCCGAGCTTGAAGATGGGCAGGTACATCGAGACGACGATGCCGCCGATGATGGTGCCGAGGAACACGATGATGATGGGTTCCATCAGGCTCGAGAGGCCCGCGACCATGTCGTCCACTTCGGATTCGTAGAAGTCGGCGGCCTTGCCCAGCATGTGGTCGATGGAGCCGGATTCTTCGCCGATGGCGGTCATCTGGATGACCATCGAGGGGAAGAGATTGACGTTGGTCATGGCTGCCGTGAGGCTGGTGCCGGTCGAGACTTCCTGCTGAATCTTGGCTGTGGCATCTCCGTAGACGGTATTGCCGGAGGCACCGCCCACGGAGTCGAGCGCTTCCACCAGCGGTATGCCTGCAGCAAACATGGTTGCCAGCGTACGGGTCCAGCGAGCCACGCAGGACTTCTCGATCAGCACGCCGAAAATCGGCACTCTCAGCAGTGCCCGGTCCATGACTCTCTGCACGCGTTCGTTGCGCTTCCAGGCTTGCAGGAAGAAGTAGATGCCGCCGCCGAGGCCGCCGAAGATCAGCCACCAGTACGACACGAAGAACTCGCTGATCGCCATCACGAACAGCGTGGGTGCCGGCAGGTCGGCGCCGAACGAGGTGAACACCTGCTTGAACGCCGGTATCACGAAGATCATGATGATGGCTACCACCACGAACGCCACCACGATCACCGAAGTCGGGTACATCAGCGCCGACTTGATCTTGGACTTGATCGCCTCGGTTTTTTCCATGTACGTGGCAAGGCGGTCCAGCAACTCTTCCAGGATACCGGCGGCCTCACCGGCCTCCACCAGGTTGCAGTAGAGGTTGTCGAAGTACTTCGGAAACTTGCGGAAGGCCATCGAAAGAGACGTACCTGTTTCCACGTCACTGCGAATGTCGTTCAACAGCTTGGCCACGCTCGCGTTTGCGTTGCCGCGTCCGACGATGTCGAAGGACTGCATCAGCGGCACGCCGGCCTTCATCATCGTCGCCAACTGGCGCGTGAAGATGGCGATGTCCTTGGGCTTGATCTTCTTGCCCGAGCGCATCCGCCGCTTCTTGATCTTCGAGGCGAGCACGCCCTGGCGGCGCAACGCAGCCTGTACCTGGTTTTCGCCGGCGGCCCGAAGTTCGCCGCGCACCAGCTTGCCGTTGCGGTCCTTGCCTTCCCACTCGAAGACAAATTCCTTGTGCGTGGGCTGGGAGCGGGAGGATGCCACTGTTGCCATTCGATCTCCGGTTTTCAGTGTGTGCGTTATTCGTTGGTGCAGGCCACGACTTCTTCGAGCGAAGTGAGGCCCTGCATGACCTTGCGCAGGCCGGATTGGCGCAGCGAACGCACGCCTTCCCTCTCGGACTGCTGTGCGATGTCGAGCGCGCTGCCGTCGCGCAGGATGATTTCCTGGATGGCCTCCGAGATCGGCATCACCTGGTAGATGCCGACGCGGCCCTTGTAGCCGCCGCTGCATGCCGAACAACCGACGGGGCGGTAGGGCTTCCAGCTGCCGTCCAGCTGTTCTTCCTGGAATCCTGCGTCGAGCAGTGCCTCGCGCGGCACGTCCGCGGGCGCACGGCAGACGGTGCACAGGCGCCGCGCAAGGCGCTGCGCGGTGATCAGGATCACGCTCGATGCGATGTTGAACGGCGCGATGCCCATGTTGCGCATCCGCGTGAGCGTGGTCGGCGCGTCGTTGGTGTGCAGTGTCGAGAGCACCAGGTGGCCCGTCTGGGCGGCCTTGATCGAAATGTCGGCGGTCTCGAGGTCGCGGATTTCACCGACCATGATGATGTCGGGATCCTGCCGCAGGAACGCACGCAGCGCGGCCGCGAAAGTCAGGCCCGCACGCTCGTTGACGTTGACCTGGTTGACGCCGGGCAGGTTGATTTCCGACGGGTCTTCCGCCGTCGCGATGTTCACGCCCGGCTGGTTCAGCAGGTTCAGGCAGGTGTAGAGCGACACGGTCTTGCCCGAACCCGTCGGGCCGGTCACTAGCACCATGCCGTAGGGACGGCCGATGGCGTGCAGCAGCCGTGCCTTCTCGTCGGCGTCGTAGCCCAGTGCATCGATGCCCAGGCGCGCGCTGCTGGGGTCGAGAATACGAACGACGATCTTCTCGCCGAACAGCGTGGGCAGCGTGCTCACGCGAAAGTCGATCACGCGGTCGGGGCCGATCTTGAGCTTCATGCGGCCGTCCTGCGGCACGCGCTTCTCGGAGATGTCGAGCCGAGAAATCACCTTGATGCGGGAGGCGAGCTTGTCCTTGATGACGGTCGGCGGGCTGGCGATCTCGCGCAGTTCGCCGTCGACGCGAAAGCGCACGCGGTAGTTGTGCTCGTAGGGCTCGAAGTGGATGTCCGACGCCCGCATCCCCACGGCGTCGAGGAGCATCTTGTGCAGAAAACGCACGACCGGTGCGTCTTCGACTTCGGCGATCGCCTGCTCGTTGGCATCGCCCGAGGTGTCGGCCGTGACTTCGTCGAACTCGAACTCGCTGCCGACGATGCTGTTGATGGTCTCTGCCGCGCTCACGGCGGCGGCTTCGATCATGCGCGACAGCTTGTCGTATTCCGCGATGACCCAGTCCACGCCCATCTGCGAGGCGAACTTGATCTTTTCCGCCGCCTGCTGGTCCGACGGATCGGCCGTGGCGACGATCAGCCGGTTATTGCGCTTGCTGAGAACGACGATGCGGTAGGCAAGGCAGAGCTTCGGGTCAAGCAGATCCTTGGGCAGGCGCTGGTGGTCGATGGCGTCGAGATCGAGCAGCGGAGCGCCGAACGCGCTGGAAAGGGTATGGGCAAGGTCCGCGGCCGATACGGCTCCCGTGCCGGTCAGTTCCGCGATGAAACTGGTGCGGCCACTCAGCGACTTTTGATAGATGTCTTCCGCCGTCTTGGCGGGCAGCTTGCCGGCGGAAACCAGGGCACGCGCAAGCCCTGGAAGCGCTATCTGCGCGGATTCTTTGACTGGAAGTTCGGCAGCGGCCATTCAGCGAATGCAAAAGATGTGAAAAAGTGCTTCACGATCATCGCTGAACACTCCTGTGCTGTAAATCGCTACACAGCAACAGGCATGGCCATTTATTTATGCCAGCCAAAGGCTGGTCGGGGTGAGAGGATTCGAACCTCCGGCCTCTACGTCCCGAACGTAGCGCTCTACCAGGCTAAGCTACACCCCGATGGTTGCAAGAAAAAGAGAATTCGTCCTAGATGCCAACTCAGGTGAGGTGTTCAGGCACGTCGCTCAAGCAACTGAGCCGCCAATTGTAGCAAACCTGAAGCGTGCAAATTGGACGGAAAGCCATTCAATGCATGAATTGCTCGTTGTGCTTCGGCGGCGGCGGCTTCGCGGGAGGCGTCGAGTGCCCCTGTTTCGCGAACGATCTCGACCACTTTGCCCAGCTGTGCGGTGTCTCCGGCCTCGATGGCGGCACGTACGAGCTGGCTCTGCGCCGGCGTTCCGCGCTGCATCGCGAAGATAAGCGGCAGCGTGGTCTTGCCTTCGCGCAGATCGTCGCCGACGTTCTTTCCTGTCTCGTTGGCATCGCCTGCGTAGTCCAGCACGTCGTCGATCACCTGGAAGGCGGTGCCGAGCGCTTGCCCATAGGTGGCGCAGGCTTCTTCGACTTCGGGCGTGGTGCCGGCCAGCACGGCGGCGAGCCGGGTGCTTGCCTCGAACAGTTTGGCGGTCTTCGAGCGGATGACGCGCAGGTAGGCGGCTTCGTCCAGCGATGCGTCGTGCATGTTCATCAACTGCAGCACTTCGCCCTCGGCGATCACGTTGGTCGCTTCGGCCAGGATCTGCATCACGCGCATGTTGTTGGCGTCCAACATCATCTGGAAGGCGCGCGAATAAAGGAAGTCGCCCACCAGCACGCTGGCTGGATTGCCGAAAGATTCGTTGGCCGTCGCGCGCCCACGTCGCAGGGTCGATTCGTCCACCACGTCGTCGTGCAGCAGCGTCGCCGTGTGGATGAACTCCACCACGGCCGCCAGATTGAATCGTTGCTCCCCTGTGTACCCAAGCGCACCGGACATCAGCAGCAACAGCGCCGGCCGCAGGCGCTTGCCGCCCGCGGAGATGATGTACTTGGAAACTTGGCTGACCAGCGGCACGCCTGTATCCAGACGGCGGGAGATCACACGATCGACTTCGATCATGTCACCTGCAATCAGGTCCAGCACGGTGGCGGTGGGGGAGGTGTCGGCGGCTGGAACTGGCAAAGCGGGGGCGCGGGGCGCTGCTGAAAGTAAGGGCGGCCGATGGGCCGGGACGCGCAAATTATAGGGAGCCGTTACCTTCCGCAAGGGGTGGCGGGGGCTGGGGGTGGTTAGCGAACACAAACCGCGCTATAATCTTGGGCTCTGCGGAATTCGCCGCGGGGACTCAATTTCTAAGAGGTTTACATGTACGCGGTCATAAAAACCGGCGGCAAGCAGTATCGCGTTGCTTCCGGCGAAAAAATTAAAGTAGAACAGATTGCTGCGGACGTAGGCCAGGAAATCGTGATCGACCAGGTTCTGGCCGTCGGCAACGGCGCTGAAATCAAGGTTGGCACGCCCCTGGTGTCCGGCGCAACGGTGACAGTCACGGTACTGTCGCACGGCAAGCACGACAAGGTTCGCATCTTCAAGATGCGCCGTCGCAAGCACTATCAGAAACGTCAAGGCCATCGCCAGCAGTTCACCGAACTGCAAATCGGCGCGATCGCCGGCTAAGGAGAAGATTCCATGGCACAGAAAAAAGGCGGCGGCTCAACGCGAAACGGGCGCGATTCCAAGCCCAAGATGCTCGGCGTGAAGGCTTTCGGCGGCGAACTGATCAGCGCAGGCTCGATCATCGTGCGCCAGCGCGGCACCCAGTTCCACCCCGGCGTGAACGTCGGCGTGGGCAAGGACCACACGCTCTTCGCCCTGGTCGACGGCCACGTGTCGTTCGGTCAAAAGGGTGCACTGAACAAGCACACGGTCAACGTGACGCCCGCGGCGTAAGCCTCGAGTCACTTCGATCAGCCCGAGGCCCCGCATTGCCGGGGCTTCTTCATTTGTAAACTGGACATCCCATGAAGTTCGTCGACGAAGCCTTCATCGACATCGCCGCGGGCGATGGCGGCAACGGCTGCGTGTCGTTCCGTCATGAGAAATACAAAGAGTTCGGCGGCCCCAACGGCGGCGACGGCGGCCGAGGCGGCCACGTCTTCGCGGTGGCCGACTCGAATCTGAACACGCTCGTCGATTTCCGCTACTCGCGCCGCCACGAAGCAAAGCGCGGAGAGCACGGCATGGGCTCCGACATGTTCGGTGCCGCTGGCGACGACATCACGCTCAAGATGCCGGTCGGCACGATCATCTCCGACGCCGAAACCGGCGAGGTGCTGTTCGAGCTTCTGGCGGAAGGCGAAGTCATCACCATCGCCAAGGGCGGCGACGGCGGCTTCGGCAACATGCGCTTCAAGAGCGCCATCAATCGCGCCCCGCGCCAGAAGACACCCGGCTGGCCCGGCGAGAAGCGCAGCCTCAAGCTCGAACTCAAGGTGCTGGCCGACGTGGGCCTGCTCGGCATGCCGAATGCCGGCAAGTCGACGCTGATCAGCGCCATCTCCAATGCCCGCCCGCGCATTGCGGATTACCCCTTCACCACGCTGCACCCGAACCTCGGCGTCGTGCGCGTCGGCCCGGAGCAAAGCTTCGTCGTGGCCGACCTGCCTGGCCTGATCGAAGGCGCTTCCGAAGGCGCCGGCCTTGGCCATCTCTTCCTGCGTCACCTGCAGCGCACCCGCCTGTTGTTGCATGTGGTCGACATGGCGCCGTTCGACGACAGCATCGATCCGGTGGCGCAAGCCAAGGCCATCGTCGGCGAACTGAAGAAATACGACGCCGCGCTCTACGAAAAGCCGCGCTGGCTCGTGCTGAACAAGCTCGACATGGTGCCCGCCGACGAACGCGCCGCGCGCGTCAAGGACTTCGTCAAGCGCCTGCGCTTCAAGGGCCCGGTGTTCGAGATTTCGGCGCTCACGCGTGAAGGCTGCGAGCATCTGGTGCAAGCCATCTATCAGCAGGTCAAGGCGCAGCAGGTGGCCGAGCATGAGCCGGTCGAGATCGATCCGCGCTTCATTCCGCTGCCGCCCGAAGGCGACTGACCGGCGGCACAGCATCGAAAGATGCTACAAATCAGATAGCAATCAACGCAGCATTCAAGACCGCTACAGCCGAAATGACTTCGAATTCTGGATCCACCGCCTTGCGGGACGCCCGCCGTATCGTCGTCAAGGTGGGCTCCAGCCTCGTGACCAACGAGGGGCGCGGTCTCGACGAAGCCGCCATCGGCGAATGGTGCCGTCAGCTGGCGGAACTCGTGCGCGACGGCCGCGAGGTCGTGATGGTGTCGAGCGGCGCCATTGCCGAAGGCATGAAGCGGCTCGGCTGGCGCACCCGTCCGCACGAGATTCATGAACTGCAGGCGGCGGCGGCAGTCGGCCAGATGGGCCTGGCCCAGATGTACGAGACCAAGCTGCGCGAGAACCAGATCGGGAGCGCCCAGGTCCTGCTGACGCATGCCGACTTGGCCGACCGCGAGCGCTATCTCAATGCGCGCTCGACCCTCGTCACGCTGCTGCGGCTGGGCGTCGTCCCGGTCATCAACGAGAACGACACCGTCGTCAACGACGAAATCAAGTTCGGCGACAACGACACGCTCGGCGCGCTCGTGGCCAACCTCGTCGAGGCCGATGCGCTGGTCATCCTCACGGACCAGAAGGGCCTCTACACGGCCGACCCGCGCAAAGATCTGGAAGCGAAGTTCGTGCACGAGGCCGCGGCGGGCGATCCGGCCCTCGAGGCCATGGCCGGCGGCGCGGGGTCGAGCATCGGCAAGGGCGGCATGATCACCAAGATCCTTGCGGCCAAGCGTGCCGCGGGTTCAGGCGCTTCCACCGTCATTGCCTGGGGGCGAGAAGCCGATGCGCTGCTGCGCCTGGCGAAGGGCGAATCCATCGGGACGCTGCTGGTGGCGCAGACCGCCAAACACCAGGCCCGCAAGCGCTGGATGGCTGACCACCTGCAGCTGCGCGGCGCTGTCGTCGTCGACGCCGGCGCGGCGGCCAAGGTGAGGGCCGAGGGCAAGAGCCTGCTGCCGATCGGCATGACGGCCGTATCGGGCGAGTTCTCGCGAGGCGACGTGATCGCAGTGCGCGATGCCGAGGGCGTCGAACTGGCCCGGGGCCTGGCCAACTATTCGAGCGTGGAGGCGCGCTTGCTCTGCCGCAAGCCCTCGTCCGAATTCGAGCGCCTGCTGGGCTACGTGGCGGAACCTGAAATGGTCCACCGCGACAACATGGTGCTGATGCCCAGCTGAGGCAGAAAACTGAAACGGGGCCCAGGGCCCCGTTTGTTTTTGCTTATTGCACTTCCCGGACCGGATTCCGGATGTTCTGGACCATTTCCCCGACCGATGCGCGCGGCGCATTACCCCGGCACAGCGCCTGGCCGGCCAGTGCCTTGGTGTAGCTGGAGTTCAGGTCGTAGAACCGCTTCCATTCGGGCTTTTCGTTCTCGTGCCAGCGGCCTTCGTTGTAGCGGGCGTAGCTTTTCATCTCCGAGGTCGAGCAGCGCACGCCTTCGTAGAAGGCGTTGACGGCGCCGCCGGAACGGTTGTGCGCCACCACCACGTAGCGCACGATGCCGTCGCCGGTGATGGCGATCGTGTTCGGGTCGATGCCGAACTGCAGGCTCATGTACGGCGGCATCGAGATTTGCAGCAAGCGGCTTTCGCTGAACGCCGGGGGCGGCGGAACGGCGGTTTCGGCCCACTCCCTGTCTGTCTCGGAGCGCTTGGGCGGCGGCGGCATGCCGGCCTGGGCCCAGTCGGCGTTGTCGGTATCGTGGTTGCCCGAGGCGCATCCGGCAAGGATGCCGAAGCAGGCGAGCAGGAGCGCGCGTTCAGCGTTGCGTCGGAAGGAAGGGCGCGTTGTGGTTGGCAGAAGGTTCATCGCTCACTGAAGGAATGTCTGGATGCGGATCGAAGCTGCCGCCCGGCGGCAGGTCCAGTCCGGGCGGCGCGCCGGCGTCCAGCGAATGGCGCTCGAATTCTCGGGCGCGCACGTTGCTGCGCAGGAAGCGGTTGCGGAAATCCTGCCGTGGCAGGTAGCGAGCAAGCTCGGTGAGCGCCATCTCGTAGACGCCGCGCTTGAACTCGACGACGACGTCGAGCGGCACCCAGTAGTCATGCCAGCGCCAGGCGTCGAATTCGGGATGGTCGGTTGCACGCAGGTTGAGATCCCAATCGTGGCCGACGAGTTGCAGCAAATACCAGATTTGTTTCTGGCCCTTGTAGTGGCCCCGTGCGTCACGGCGGATGAACCGATCCGGCACCTCGTAGCGCAACCAGTCGCGGGTACGGGCCACGATGCGCACATGCTCCGGATGGAGCCCCACTTCCTCATGCAGTTCCCGGAACATGGCTTGCTCGGGACTTTCGCCGCGGTCTATGCCGCCTTGCGGAAACTGCCAGGAATGCGTGCGTATGCGCTTGCCCCAGAAAACCTGGTTTCTCTGGTTGAGCAGGATGATGCCGACGTTGGGCCTGAAGCCGTCCCGGTCGAGCATAATCAAACCCCAATTTTTGAACTGAGTCGATTATGCATGCCGGGTTGCCCTCGGCAAGCTGCGATGCAGGCTCTCAGGGTCTCTCCGGGGGAGCAGTTCCCCACTTCCATTCCCGTTTCCATCACCGCGATCCCGATGAAAGCTTCCCGATTTTTTGTCTCCACCCTCAAGGAAGCGCCCGCTGACGCAGAGGTCGCGAGCCACCGGCTCATGATGCGCGCCGGCATGATCAAGAAGCTCGGCACGGGCATCTACACCTACATGCCCATGGGGCTGCGCGTGATCCGCAAGGTCGAGGCCATCGTGCGCGAGGAAATGAACCGCGCCGGCGCCGTCGAGATGACGATGCCCGTGGTGCAGCCGGCCGAGTTCTGGCAGGAGACCGGCCGCTTTGAGAAGATGGGCCCCGAGCTGCTGCGCATCAAGGACCGCCATGACCGCGACTTCGTGATCCAGCCGACCAGCGAAGAAGTGGTGACTGACATCGCGCGCCAGGAAATCCGCAGCTACAAGCAGCTGCCGAAGAATTTCTATCAGATCCAGACCAAGTTCCGTGACGAGCGCCGTCCGCGCTTCGGCCTGATGCGCGGGCGCGAATTCATCATGAAGGACGCCTACAGCTTCGACCGCGACCTCGACGCGGCCAAGGCCAGCTACCAGATCATGGCGCAGGCCTACCGCAACATCTTCGACCGCTTCGGTCTGCGCTACCGCGCCGTGGCGGCCGACAGCGGCGCCATCGGCGGCGACCTGAGCGAAGAATTCCAGGTGATCGCCGCCACCGGCGAAGACGCCATCGTCTACTGCCCCGACAGCGACTACGCCGCCAACATGGAAAAGGCCGAGGCGCTCGCGCCGGCCGGCCCGCGTCCCGCCGCCGCCAAGGCGCTCGAGAAGACGCCGACCCCCGGCAAGAGCACCTGCGCCGACGTGGCCGAGCTGCTCGGCGTGCCGCTTTCCACCACCATCAAGTCGCTGGTGCTGGCCACCGACATCCTCGACGCGGCCGGCAATCCCAAGGGCTCGCAGGTCTGGCTGCTGCTGCTGCGCGGCGACCACGACATGAACGAGATCAAGGTCAGCAAGCTGCCCGGCCTGGACCAGGGCTTCCGCTTTGCGACCCTCGCTGAAATCGACGAGCACTTCGGCTGCAAGCCCGGCTACCTGGGCCCGCTGAATCTCAAGAAGCCCGTCAAGCTGGTGGCCGACCGCGAGGCCGCCGTGCTGGCCGACTGGATCACCGGTGCGAACGAGGTCGACTTCCACATGACCGGCGTCAACTGGGGCCGCGACCTGCCCGAGCCCGACCTGGTGGCCGACATCCGCAACGTGGTCGCCGGCGACGCCTCGCCCGACGGCAAGGGCGTGCTGGCCATCGAGCGCGGCATCGAAGTGGGCCACGTGTTCGTGCTCGGCACCAAGTACAGCAAGGACATGAACGCCACCTACCTCGACGAAGGCGGCAAGCCGCAATTCCTCGAGATGGGCTGCTACGGCATCGGCATCACGCGCCTGCCCGCCGCCGCCATCGAACAGAACCACGACGAGCGCGGCATCATCTGGCCCGACGCGCTGGCGCCGTTCACCGTGGTGGTCTGCCCGATCGGCATGGACCGCAGCCCCGAGGTCAAGGTCGCGGCCGAAGCGCTCTATGAAGAGCTGCTCGCCAAGGGCGTCGACGTGCTGCTCGACGACCGCGGCGAGCGCCCCGGCGCGATGTTCGCCGACTGGGAACTCATCGGCGTGCCGCACCGCGTGGTCATCTCCGACCGCGGCCTGAAGGAAGGTCAGCTCGAATACCAGGGCCGGCGCGACACCGCGGCCACCAAGGTGCCCGCCGCCGGCATCGCCGAATTCATCACCGGCAAGCTCGCGAAATGAGCCTGGAGGGCGGTCTCTCGCGACGCCATTGCCTGGGCGGCGCCATGACGGCGAGCGCCCTCACGATGTTGTCGCTGCCCCGGACCGCCCAGGCCGGCGCGCAGATCGAGGAGCCGCTGATCGACTCGGTGCGCACAGCGCTGAGTTCGGCCATCCACAACAAGGCGCCGCCGGTGCCCGAGTTCCCGAACACCGAGGCCCGGCTGGTCTACCTGCGCTGGCTCGGCGAAATGAGCGAACGGCTCAAGAAGAAGATTCCCGACTGGCCGTCGCGCAAGGAATTCCTGCAGACCGCCTGGTATGAATCCAAGCGCTCGGGCCTCGAAGTGAGCCTGGTGCTGGGGCTGGTGCAGGTTGAGAGCAACTTCCGCAAGTTCGCCGTGTCGAGCGCCGGCGCGCGCGGTTACATGCAGGTGATGCCTTTCTGGACGCGCGTGATCGGCGACGCCGACCCCGCCAAGCTGTTCCACATGCAGACCAACCTGCGCTTCGGCTGCGTGATCCTGCGCCACTACCTCGACCGCGAGAACGGCGACCTCTACATGACACTCGGCCGCTACAACGGCAGCCGCGGCAAGTCGCCGTACCCGAACGCCGTGTTCTCCAACCAGCGGCTCTGGGTGTTCAACGACAAGGATCGCGAGCGCGACCGCTCGGCCGCCTGAAACCGCTGGATGTTCAGCTCGCCGGCGCCTTGGCGGTGCCCGAGCCCTTGGTGACCATCACCTGGTCGATGCGGTAGCTGTCCACGTCCATGACCTCGAAGGTATAGCCGCCCCAGCTCACGTTGTCGGTGCGCTTGGGAACGCGGCGCAGCATCACCATCAGGAAGCCGGCGAGGGTTTCGTATTCCTCCGAGTGCGGCAGCTCGTCGATGTGCAGCGCGCGCTGCACGTCCTGGATGGGCGTGATGCCGTCGATGAGCCAGGAGTTCTCGTCGCGCTGCACGATCTGCTCTTCGTCGGGCGTCGACACCAGGTCGCCCATGACCGTGCTCATCACGTCGTTGAGCGTGATCACGCCCACCACCAGGCTGTATTCGTTGACGATGATCGCGAAGTCTTCATGCGCCTGCTGGAACTGCTCGAGCACTTCGGTCAGCGACAGCCGGTCTGGAATGACGAGTGCCTTGTGCAGCGGCAGCCCCTGGTCGAAGGCCAGAGGCTGGCCGCTGAGCACGCGCTGGAACATGTCCTTGGCGTCGACGTAGCCCAGCACGTGGTCGATGTCGCCGTCGCACACCGGGTAGGCCGAAAAGGGCTCGGCCACGATGCGCGCGCGCAGCACCGTCTCGGGGTCGTCGTGCAGGAACCAGGCGATGCTCTCGCGCGCCGTCATCACGCTGCTCACCAGCCGCGTCTCCAGCTCGAACACGTTGGCAATCACCTGCTGCTCGCGCACCGCGAGCACGCCGGCGCGCGCGCCGGCCTCGGTCATCGCGAGGATGTCGGCCGACGTGATCTTGTCGTCGCGGGCCATCGGCATGCCCAGCACCTTGAACAGCAGGTCGGTGCAATTCGTGAAGAACCACACCAGCGGCTTGAAGGCGGTGATCAGCAGCAGCATCGGCCCGACCACGCGCACCGCCAGCTGCTCGGGGCTGCTCATGCCCAGCCGCTTGGGAAACAGGTCGGCGAACACCAGGAACACCGCGATGACGATCACGAACGAGCACAGGAACGCCACGTTGGCCGAGGCTTCCACGCTCAGCCATTTCTCGAAGAAGACGGCGAAGTAGGGGCTGAGCGAGCCTTCGCCCACCACGCCGCCGAGGATGGCCACCGCGTTGAGGCCGATCTGCACCACGGTGAAATAGTGGCCCGGCTGCTCCTGCACCCGCAGCACCTTCTCGGCCCGAGGGTCGCCTTCGTCGGCCATCTGGCGCAGGCGCAGGCGGCGTGAAGCGGCCAGGGTGATCTCGGCAAGGGAGAAGAACGCGCTCAGCGCGATCAGCAGGAGGATGATGAGCAGGCTTTGGGTCAGGGTCATGGTGGCACGCTAAGAATGCCATGGTGCCATGACTCGGCCCCCGGAAAGCGCTCAGACTCCGCCGTGGGGGTGGGTCGGGTCGACCCAGAGTACCGATTCGGGCTTCTCGACGGGTTCGATGTCGAGGTTCACGGCCACCGCTTCGCCGTCGCTGCGGCACAGCACGCATTCGAGCGTCTCGGTGGCGCTGGCGTTGATTTCCTGGTGCGGCACGTAAGGCGGCACGTAGATGAAGTCGCCCGGTCCGGCCTCGGCTGTGAACTCCAGCTTGTCGCCCCAGCGCATACGGGCCCGGCCGCGCACCACATAGATCACCGATTCGAGATGCCCGTGGTGATGGGCCCCGGTCTTGGCATCGGCGTGGATGGTCACGGTGCCGGCCCACAGCTTCTGCGCGCCGACGCGGGCGAAGTTGATGGCCGCCGCCCGGTTCATGCCGGGCGTCTGGGCGGTGTTCACGTCGAGCTGGTTGGCGGCGACCACGCGCACGCCGTCGTGCTTCCAGGCCGGTTCGCCTTCGTGGGAATGGCCATGAGAATGGCCGTCGTCGGGGCCGTGATCGTGGCTCATCGCGGAGCCTGCCGTATCAGGCCGAGGCGCCGCCGCCGATGACCTGCTGCAGCTCGCCCGACTCGTACATCTCCATCATGATGTCCGAGCCGCCGACGAACTCGCCTTTCACGTAGAGCTGGGGGATCGTGGGCCAGTTGCTGTATTCCTTGATGCCCTGGCGGATGCCGTCGTCTTCGAGCACGTTGACGGTCTTGAGCGCCTTGGTGTCGACGCCAACCGCCTTGAGGATCTGGATCGCGCGGCCGGAGAAGCCGCACATCGGGAAACTGGCGTTGCCCTTCATGAAGAGCACGAGGTCGTTGGTCTTGACGAGATCGTCGATACGTTGTTGGGCGTCGGACATGGGGACTCCTGAAAAGTGGGCTGAGGGGATTATTTCACCGTGCGCCAGATTCCGCCGGAGCAGCGCTGGATGCCGGCGAGGTCTTCGCGGCTTTGCACTTCGGCGAAACCGCGTTCTGCGAGCAGTTGGCGCACGGCGGCGGCCTGGTCGTGGCCGTGTTCGAGCAGCAGCCAGCCGCCTTCCGCCAGGTGCGCGGGGGCGTGCCGGACGATCTGCCGGATGTCGTCGAGCCCGTCGGTACCCGCGACCAGCGCGGAGACGGGCTCGTGCCGCAGGGCGGGCAGGTGCGGGTCGTTGGCGGCGATGTACGGCGGGTTGCTGGCGATGACCGCGTAGCCGGTTTCGGCACCGTCGAGCCAGTTCGCCAGCGCGAAGCGCACCGGCAGGCCCAGGCGCTGGGCGTTGGCCTGCGCGACCGCCAGCGCGTCGGCGCTGGTATCGACCGCATCGACCTGCGCATCGGCGCGCGCATGCTGCAGGGCCAGCGCGATCGCGCCGCTGCCCGTGCCGAGGTCGAGCACGCGCGGCGCGGCATGGCCTTCGAGGCACTCCAGCGCCCATTCGACCAGCGTCTCGGTGTCGGGCCGCGGCACCAGGACCCGCGCGTCGACCCGCAGGTCGAGGCCGTGGAATTCCTTCTCGCCGAGCAGGTAGGCGACCGGCTCGCCCGCGAGGCGGCGCGACAGTTGCGTGGAAAGCGCGGACCAGGCCTCGTCCCGCAATGCATCGGTGTCGTGCGCCAGCAGCCAAGCGCGGTCGTGCGGCGCGCGGCCCAGCGCATGCAGCAGCAGCAACTGCGCATCGAGCCGGTCGATGCCCAGTGCGATCGCGGCGGCCAGCGCCTGCGCCACGGTGGACGGCTTGGGGTTGTCGACGGTCATCACGCCGGCAGGCTCGATTCCAGCTCGGCCAGTTGCTCGGCCTCGCGCGCGGCGCGCAGGGCGTCCAGCACGTCGCCGAGGTCGCCTTCCATGATGGCCAGCAGCTTGTAGAGCGTGAGGTTGATGCGGTGGTCGGTGAGCCGGCCCTGCGGAAAGTTGTAGGTGCGGATGCGGTCCGAGCGGTCGCCGCTGCCGATCAGCCCCTTGCGCATGGCGGCGTCCTTGGCGGCGCGCTCGCTGCGCTCCTTCTCCTGGATGCGCGCCGACAGCACCTGCAGCGCCTTGGCCTTGTTGCGGTGCTGGCTGCGGTCGTCCTGGCACTCGGCCACGATGCCGGTCGGGATGTGCGTGATGCGCACGGCGGAGTCGGTCTTGTTGATGTGCTGTCCGCCCGCGCCGCTCGCGCGGTAGGTGTCGATGCGCAGGTCGGCCGGGTTGATCTGCACGGCCACGGTCTCGTCGGGCTCGGCCAGCACGGCGACCGTGCAGGCGCTGGTGTGGATGCGGCCTTGCGTCTCGGTGGTGGGCACGCGCTGCACGCGATGGCCGCCCGACTCGAAGCGCAGGTGGCCGAACACGTCGTCGCCGACGATGCGCACCACCACTTCCTTGTAGCCGCCGAGTTCGCTCTCGCTCTCGCTCACGATCTCGCAGCGCCAGCCGGCGCGCTCGCAATAGCGCGTGTACATGCGCAGCAGGTCGCCCGCGAAGAGGGCAGATTCGTCGCCGCCCGTGCCCGCGCGGATTTCGAGAAAGGCGTTGCGCGCGTCGTCCGGGTCTTTGGGCAGCAGCAGGCGCTGCAGCTCTTCCTCGAGCTGCACCAGCTCGGCCTCGGCGCCGGAGATTTCCTCGCGTGCCATCTCGGCCATGTCGGGGTCGTCGAGCATCTCCTTGGCGCCGGCGATGTCGGCCTCGCGCTGCCTGTAGCGCTCATAGCGGCCGGCGATCTGGGTGACTTCGGCATGCTCGCGCGAGATGGTGCGGTACTGCGCCATGTCGCTCATGATGTCTTCGCGCGAGAGCAGGAAGTCGAGCTCGCCCAGGCGCTGGGCGTAGCGTTCGAGTTGGTGGCGCAGAAAGGATTTCACGGCGGAAGGGGCTCGAAAAAATGGGAGGAAGCCGCAATGCAGCGGCAGGCGCAATGAAGGCTGCGGCCGGCGGAGCCGGGCCGCTGGCGAGCGTCGCTAACGCTCTTTGCGCAGGAACAGGCGCGAGATGGTCTGCGCCGTCTGCTCGCGCGAAGTGGCATCGCCCGCGTGCAGTTCGGCCAGCGCGCCGTGCATCATTTTCTGCGTGAGTCCGCGCGACATGGCTTCGAGCACGGCCTCGACCGACTCGCCCTTGGCCAGCAGCTTGCGGGCGCGTGCCATCTCGGCGGCGCGCCATTCGTCGGCCTGCGCGTTGAGTTGCTGGATCAGCGGCACGGTACCGCGCTGGCCCAGCCAGTGCATGAAGCTCTGCACGCCGGCGTCGATGATGACTTCGGCCTGCGCCACGGCGGCCTGGCGGTTGGCGTGGCCCTGCTGCACCACCTGCGCGAGGTCGTCGACGGTGTACAGGTACACGTCTTCCAGCGCCTTCACTTCGGGCTCGATGTCGCGCGGCACGGCCAGGTCGACCATGAACATCGGGCGGTGCTTGCGTGCCTTGAGCGCGCGCTCCACGGCACCCAGGCCGATGATCGGCAGCGTGCTCGCGGTGCAGCTCACGACGATGTCGAATTCCGCCAGCCGCGAGGGCAGGTCGGCCAGCCGCATGGCTTCGCCGCCGAAGCGCGAGGCCAGCTTCTCGCCGCGCTCCAGCGTGCGGTTGGCGATGCCGATGGACTTGGGCTCCTTGGCCGCGAAGTGCGTGGCCGCGAGGTCGATCATTTCGCCGGCGCCGACGAACAGCACGCGCGTCTTGCGCAGGTCTTCGAACAGCTGGCCGGCCAGTCGCACGGCGGCGGCGGCCATGCTGATGGAGTGCGCGCCGATCTCGGTGGCGGTGCGCACTTCCTTTGCAACGGCGAAGGAGCGCTGGAACAGCTGGTTGAGCGTGCTGCCGAGCGCGCCGGCGGTTTCTGCGGCGCGCACCGCGTCTTTCATCTGGCCGAGGATCTGGGCCTCGCCGAGCACCATGGAATCGAGCCCGCTGGCCACGCGGAAGGCGTGGCGCGCGGCTTCGTCGTCGTGCAGGGTGTAGGCATGCGAGCGCAGCAGCGCGGGCGTCACGCCGCCGCTCTGGGCCAGCCAGCCGAAGGTGTGGTCGAGCGCGGCGTGCTCGGAGGCGCAGTAGATCTCGGTGCGGTTGCACGTGGAGATGATCGCGGCCTCGACCTGGGGATGGCGGCCGGAGCCGAAGGAGCTGCGCAGGCTCTGCAGCGTGGGGGCGATCTGGTCGAGCGCGAACGCAAAACGACCGCGCAGATCGAGCGGCGCGGTCGTGTGGTTCAAGCCAAGAGCCCAGACAGACATTCCCGTGATTATAAAATCAGCAGCCGCACCGGGCTTGCAGAGGGACAAATGGCTTTCCCTATGACAGCCATAAGCCCTGCCGCATGACCTCACCCACGCATGCGGCCCTCCGATGGACCTGCTCGACCTCCTCGATCACCTGCTCAATTTCGTTGCACCTGCCGCCTTCATGGCGCTGGTGCTGGTGTTCGCCGGCCGTTACCTGGGCGGCGGGCGCGCCGGCGTGCCGCGCTGGTGGGCGCAGCTGGCGTTCGTTTTCCTGGCCGGCGTCGGGGTGCTGGCGGGCGGCCTCGTGGTGTTCGGGCGCGACGGGATGATGGCGACCTACGCCGCGCTCGTGGTGGTCTGCGGCATCGTGCAATGGCTGGCGATGCGCGGCTGGCGCCGCTGAAAGCCGCTCAGGCCGCGTCCAGCCGGCGGATCATGTAGATCGACCGGCCGGGGTAGGTGGCCAGCCGGGCCTGCTGCTCGGCGCCATCGGGCTGCGTTGTCGCATAGCCCTGGCGCTCCCAGAAACCGACCGACGACTGCACCGACACCAGCGTCGAATGCCGCCATCCGGCCTGCGCCGCATGCGCCCAGGCGTGGCGCACCAGCCGCGGGCCGAGGCCCAGCCCCGACGCATCGGGGTGCACCGCCAGGTCGTGCAGATAGAGCGAATCGGCCTGCGCGGCCACTTCGAACTCGCCGTGCAGCGGCGTCAGCTTGCCGGCCATCGACGGATAGCCCGCCAGATAGGCCCGCACGCCGCCGCCGTGCTCGGCGACCCAGCCCGTGTGCGGCGCGGCCGCGAGCCGCCTTGCGATCAGCTCGCCATCTTCCACGAAGCCCGCGCCGTAGCAGGCGAGCTGGATCGCGAGCACGGCGTCGAGGTCGCCGGCGCGCATCGCGCGCACGAGCGGCAGGAGAGGGCTCGAGGACTGCATCAGGACAGCAGCAGCTTGTCGTCGTCCAGTTTCTCGCCGCGGGTCTGCTCGAACATGCGCAGCAGGTCGGGCACGTCGAGCCCGGCGCGCTGCGGCCCGGCCACGTCGAGGATCACCTGGCCCTCGTGCAGCATCACCGTGCGCGAGCCGTAGTCCAGCGCCTGGCGCATGCTGTGCGTCACCATCATCGCGGTCAGCTGGCCGGCCTCGACGATCTTGGCCGTGAGTTCCAGCACGAAGGCGGCGGTCTTCGGGTCCAGCGCGGCGGTGTGCTCGTCCAGCAGCAGGATGCGCGAGGGCTTGAGCGATGCCATCAGCAGGCTCACCGCCTGCCGCTGGCCGCCCGACAGCAGCCCGATGCGGTCGGCCAGCCGGTTTTCCAGCCCCAGCTTCAGGATCGACAGCTTCTCGCGGAACAGCTCTCGCAGGTTGCGGTTCAGCGCGAAGCCGAAGGCCCGCCGCTCGCCGCGCTTCCAGGCCAGCGCCATGTTTTCCTCGATGGTCAGCGCCTCGCAGGTGCCGGCCATCGGGTCCTGGAACACGCGGGCCACCATGCCCGAGCGCTGCCAGGCGTTCATGCGGGTCACGTCCTTGCCGTCGATCTCGATGCTGCCCTTGTCGACGATCAGGTCGCCGCTCACCGCATTCAGGAAGGTCGACTTGCCCGCGCCGTTCGAGCCGATCACGGTGACGAACTGGCCGGTGGGAATTTCCAGGCTGAGCCCGCGCAGCACGCGGTTCTCGATCGGCGTGCCCGGGTTGAAGGTCATTTCGAGTTGTTGGGCGCGCAGCATCAGTTCTTCCCCTTGAAAAGCGCGCCCAGCTTGCGCTTGTAGGCCGGCACCAGCAGCGCGAAGGCCACCAGCACGGCGGTGACCAGGTTCAGGTCTTGCGCCTGCAGGCCCATGAAGTCGGTGTTCAGCGCCATCGCGATGAAGAAGCGGTAGAGCAGAGCACCGATGATGCATGCCAGCGTGGTGATGACCATGCTGCGCGCGGGCATCAGCGTCTCGCCGATGATCACCGCGGCCAGGCCGATCACGATCGTGCCCACGCCCATCGAGATGTCGGCCGTGCCCTGGCTCTGCGCGAACAGCGCGCCTGCCAGCGCCACCAGCGCGTTCGACAGCGCCAGGCCCGCCATGGTGTGGAAGTCGGTCGAAATGCCCTGGGCCCGCGCCATGCGCGCGTTGCCGCCGGTGGCGCGCATCGCCAGGCCGGCTTCGGAGGCGAAGAACATGTCGACCACGATCTTGGCGATGATCACGATCAGCAGCAGCAAGAGCGGCTTGGCCCACTGCTCCGGCATGCCGCCGAAGTCGACCATGCTGAACACCGTGGGTTCGGTGATGAGCGCCACGTTGGGCTTGCCCATCACGCGCAGGTTGATGGAGTACAGCGCGATCATCACCAGGATGCTCGCGAGCAACTGCATGATCTTCAGCTTCACGTTGAGCCAGGCCGTGACCCAGCCCGAGACGGCGCCGGCCACGCAGGCCACCGCGGTGGCGGCCACCGGGTTCCAGCCGGCGACGATCAGCGTCGCGGCCACGGCGGCGCCCAGCGGAAAGCTGCCGTCCACCGTGAGGTCGGGAAAGTTGATGATGCGGAACGACATTAAGACGCCCAGCGCGACCAGTCCGAATATCAGACCGATCTCGATGGCGCCCAGCGAGGCGATGAGGGACATGGGGGGAGGCTTCCGGCAGGCGGCGAGGCGGAAACGGGCGCGCCCCGGTGGATGAAACCGGGGCGCGGGCCCGTCGCAGGGATTACTTGGTGCTCACGACCTTCGCCGTCTTCAGCAGCTCGTCGGAGAGCGTCACGCCCTGCAGCTTGGCCGCGCCGGGGTTCACCACCAGCTCGAAGTTGGTGCTGGTCTGCGAGGCGATGGTGCCGGGCTTCTCGCCCTTGAGGATGCGCACCACGATCTTGCCGGTCTGGCGGCCGATGTCGCTGTAGTTCAGGCCCAGGGCGGCCACGGCGCCGCGCTCGACGGTGGCGGTGTCGGCAGCCACCACGGGCAGCTTGGCCTGCTGGGCCACCTTCACGATGCCTTCGAAGGCCGAGACCACGTTGTTGTCGGTGGGCGTGTAGATCACGTCGGCCTTGCCGACCAGGCTCTGGGCGGCGGTCGGCACGTCCACCGTGCGGGCGGCGGCGGCTTCGGCCACGGTCATGCCGGCGGCCGAGGCGGCCTTCTTGAGCGATTCGACGATGGCCACCGAGTTGGCTTCGCCGGGGCTGTAGATCACGCCGATGCGCTTGGCGGCGGGCACCACCTGCTTGATGAGGGCGACATGCTTTTCCAGCGGGGACAGGTCGGACACGCCCGTCACGTTGGTGCCGGTGGCGTCCCAGTTCTTCACCAGCTTGGCGGCCACCGGGTCGGTGATGGCCGAGTACACGACCGGGATGGTCTTGGTGGAAGCGACCACGGCCTGCGCCGACGGGGTGGCGATGGCGACGATCACGTCGGGCGCGTCGCCCACGTACTTGCGGGCGATCTGGGCGGCGGTGCCCACGTTGCCCTGCGCGCTCTGATAGGTGAACTTGAGGTTCTTGCCTTCTTCGTAGCCGGAAGCCTTGAGTTCGGCCTTCACGCCGTCGCGCACGGCATCCAGCGCCGGATGCTCCACGATGGCCGTCACGGCCACCGACTTGGTGTCGGCCGCGAACGAAGGCGCGGCGGCCAGCATGCCGAGGGCCAGGGCCATTGCGCTGAAGGGTGTGCGAAGCAAAGCGTTTTTCACGTAGGGGTCTCCGGATGGGGAAGGGATGCGTCTGAGTGCGCCGCCGGCGGGTGCCGGGGCAGGGAATCCAGGGGGCTGGAATTGCGTGCTGCAACTCCGGCGCTCGGAGTCTAGATCGTACTTTGCACAATTAAGGTGCATGAAAGACCCGGACTTACCCCGCTTTGCACCATAAAATTGCATCCAGAAAGGTCTGGGAGAAATGAAATTGCATGATGTCGAACTCGACCGGATCGACCGGCGGATTCTGGAGCACCTCCAGGTGAACGGCCGCGCGTCGAACCTGGAGCTGGCGGAAGTGGCGAACCTTTCGCCTGCCCAGTGCCTGCGGCGCCACCGGCGGCTGGAAGAACTGGGGCTGGTCCACGGCTATGCCGCGCGGCTGAATGCGCGCCGCGTCGGGCTGGGCGTGATCGCCTTCATCCACGTGACCATGGCGCGCGGCCATGTCGACGAGCTGCCCAAGTTCCAGGACCTGATCGCCGACATGAAGCAGATCCTGGAGTGCTATTCGGTGACGGGCGACTTCGACTACGTGCTCAAGGTGGTCGCGCAGGACCTGGAGTCGCTCTCGCAGTTCCTGATGCACACGCTGATGCACATGCCCGGGGTGTCGGCGGTGCGCTCGAGCGTGTGCCTCAACGAAATCAAGTTCACCACGGCGCTCCCCCTGGAGTGAGGGAGGCGCGGCGGCGCTTCGGTCAGCTCTGCACGCCGGGGATCGGCGAGGCGGGCGACGAAGGCACGATCGGCGCCGGCACCTCGGGGGCGGCGGCCATCACCATCGTCGGCACCGCCAGCGGCAGGGATGCCTTCTTCAGCTCGTCGAGGATCACGAACAGCAGGTCGCTGCGCACCCCGCCCGCAAGCCGGGGGCTCGCCACGTAGGCGATGGCCTGGAAGATCAGCAGCCCGTTCTCGATGCCCTCGAGCGTGAGCGAGGGCGCGGGCGTTTCCAGCACGCCCTCGTGCGCCTTGCAGGCCGCCAGGATCAGCTCGCGCACGCGCTGCGCGTCGGTGGTCAGCGGCATCGGCAGGCGGATCAGCACGCGGCCCTCGGCGTTGGCCAGGGTCATGTTGCGCACGGTCTTGGTGATGAACTCGGAGTTCGGCACGATCAGCGTCGAGCGGTCGCCCAGCTGGATCTCGGTGGCGCGCACGTTGATGCGCCGCACGTCGCCTTCCGCCGTGCCCAGCACCACCCAGTCGCCCACCTTCACCGGCTGCTCCGCCAGCAGGATCAGCCCCGAGATGAAGTTCTGCACGATCGCCTGCAAACCGAAGCCGATACCCACCGACAGCGCGCTGGCCACCCACGCGATGCGTTCGATGCCGATGCCCAGCGCCGACAGCGTGAATGCCACCACCAGGATGCCGCCGACATAGCCCAGCAGCGTGGTGATCGAGCTTTGCATGCCCGGCTCGAACTGCGTATTCGGCAGGTAGCTGCGCGTGAGCCAGCGCTTGAACACCCGCAGCAGGATGAAGCCCACCACCGCCACCGTCAGCGCGCTCAATATGGCGCCCGGCACCAGCTGGAACTCGCCCACCTTCACGCCGGTGCCCAGCTTGCCGCTGCGCTGGAACACTTCGCCGGGCGACGTGCCTAGCGGCGCGGCCAGCGCGATCAGCATGTAGACGAACAGCGCCACGCGGCTGATGCCCGACAGCACCGTGGCGGCCTGGTCCAGCGTCTGCGGCGCCAGGCCGAAGCTCTTTTGCAGCCGCTGGCCGAAGGTGCTGCGCGACGACACGACCGCCATGAACACGTCGTCCGCGAACTTGAACAGCACATAGAAGGCCGCCGCCACGATGCCGGTCCAGGTGAGCTGCGAGGCCAGGAAGCTGCCCAGCGCCACGTAGCCCAGCGCCACCAGCACCCAGATGGCGATCATCAGCGCGCCGATCAGCGCCACCAGCAAACCGACCCACATCGGCCGCTCGGGCAGGCCGGCCTCGGGCGCGTCCGCGCGCAGGGCCTTGAACCGGTAGATCACCGTGCCGACCAGCGCGGTGAGGATCAGCGCCGTGAGTACATGCGTGGCCACCACTGCGGCGAAGCTGGCGTCGATCAGCGCGTTGATTTCGGCCGGCGTCCAGGCCAACGCCGCCACCAGCGCCACCAGCCAGGGCAGTGCCGCGAGCCGGCTGGCCGTGGCATCGGGAATCGGCGGCAGCCGCCACGAGGGGCGGGAGGTGGCCAGCAGCGCGCGGCCCAGGCCGATGACGAAGGCCATGAAGGTCAGCGCCTGCGCCGCCGATTGCAAGGCCTTGCGCGCCTGCGCATCCCAGGTGGCGTGGGCCTTGAGCACTTCGACGAAGCCGTGCGCGGCCACCGCCACCAGCAGCACATGGGTTGCCACGATGGCGATCACCAGCAGCGAGCGCCGCAGCCGGCCGGCCGGCAGCACGCGCGTCGCGAGCCGCGCGAGCAGGTGCTCGGCGCCCCAGACGCCCAGCCATGCCAGCAGCAGGGCGCCGATCAGCGCCGCGATCACCAGCGTGCGCGACGCGGGCGCCAGCGCCTGCACGAAGCCGTCGTTGACCACCGAGCCCATGGCCTGCAGGCGCTCCAGGTCGTCGGGCCAGGCATCCTGCAGGTCGGTCCAGAACTCGCCGGTCAGCGGCGAGGCCGCGCGCTCGGTGAGCTGGGCCTCGAACATCTCGCGCCGCTGCGACACCAGGTCGGCGCCGCGCTGGCGCACGTCGATGGACAGCAGCTTTGCCAGCCGGATGTCGGCGTCGAGCGCGTTGCGCTCCTTGGTCAGGCGCGCGCGCTGGCGCGTGATGTCGGGGTCTTCGGTGGCGCCGGCGGCGGGCGGATTGCCGAGCTCGCCGAGCCGAGCGTTGAGGTCGGCGAGGTCGCCGGTGCGCGCGGCCACGAACTTGTCGGCCTGCGCGCCGATGTCGCTGATCTGCGCGAGCTGCTTGCGCGGATCGTCGTCGGCGTTGCTGCCGGTGGCGGCGGTGATCTTGTTGAACTGCGCACGCAATTCGGCCACCGTGGGCGCGGGGGGCGCGGCGACGGCGGTGTTGGCGCTGTTGTTGGGGTTGCTGCCGTTGCCCGCGTTCATGCTGGCGTCGGGCTGCGCGAGCGCCAGGCCGCACATCGACAGGGCCAGCAGGGTGGCGAGGCAGAAGCTCGCCAGGCGAGAGGTCCGTTTCATGGCCGCATCATAGAAGCGGCCATGAAGTAAGCGCCTGTAAGAAACGTGCGCCTCAGCCGGCCGGGCTGAACAGGTCGACCCGGTCGGTGATGATGCCGTCGGTGCCCAGGTCGATGAGGCGTTGCACGGCCCATTCGTCGTTCACCGTGTAGCTCAGGGCGCGCATGCCGGCGCCGTGCACCTGCGCGAGCACGCCCGCGTCCCACAGTGCGTGGTTGCAGACGATGGCGACGCAGCCGAGCTGCTGGGCTGCTTCGAGCCAGCCTTTCCAGAGCGAATCGAGCAGCAGCCCGCGCGGCAGCTCGGGCTGAACAGCCTGTGCGCCTTTCAGCGAATCGACCTGGAACGAGGTGAGCAGCGGCGGCACGGCCGCGCCCTGCCACAGGCGCGCGGCCTCGCGTGCCACCACTTCGCCGGTTTCGCGCTCGACGCCCGGTGTCGGCTTGATCTCGATGTTCAGCAGGTGGCCGTTGGCCAGGCAGAAGCGCGCGATGTTCTCCAGCGTCGGCAGCGGCTCGCCCGCGTAGCCGCGCGAATGCCAGCTGCCGGCGTCCAGCTGCGACAGCGCATGCCACGGCTGCTCGCCGCCGATGCCGCGTCCGCTGGTGGTGCGGTCGAGCCTGGCGTCGTGCATGAGGAAGGGCACGCCGTCGGCGCTGAGCTTGGCGTCGCACTCGAACATGCGGTAGCCGTGGGACGCGCCCAGCTTGAAGGCGGCCAGCGTGTTTTCAGGCGCCAGCTTGCCGGCGCCGCGGTGCGCGACCCAGCGGGGGTAGGGCCAGGAATTCATGGTCATCTTTCGGGTGTGCTCCCGGCTTTTTCGCGAGACACCGCGGAACCGGCTTTGCCGGGCCGCTGGTGTCGCCCCCGGTAGGGGGTTGGCGAAGCGACACGAAGTGCGCGCAGCCTGGGGGCGAGCATGATCAGTCCACGCGCTTGCCGGAGCCGGCGTCGAACCAGTGCAGCTTGTCTTCGCGCGCGGCGATCTTCACCGTGTCGCCGGTCACCGGCGGATGGTCGCCTTCGTCGGTGCGCATGATGATCTGCTCGTCGCCGATGCGGCCGTACACCAGGCGCTCGGCGCCCAGCAGTTCGACCTGCTCGACCTGCACCGTCCAACCGCTTTCGTCGAGCTTCATGTGCTCGGGGCGGATGCCCAGGATCTGGCCCGGGCGCACGCCCGGCGCGTGCTTGAGCAGGTTCATCGGTGGCGAACCGATGAAGCTCGCCACGAAGGTGGTGGCGGGGCGGTTGTACACCTCTTCGGGCGTGGCGAACTGGTCCATCACGCCGCCGTTCATCACGATGATGCGCTGCGCCAGCGTCATGGCCTCGACCTGGTCGTGCGTGACGAACAGCGAGGTGATGCCGAGTTCGCGGTGCAGCTTCTGGATTTCGAGGCGGGTCTGCGCGCGCAGCTTGGCGTCCAGGTTCGACAGCGGTTCGTCGAACAGGAACACCTGCGGCTGGCGCACGATGGCGCGGCCCATGGCCACGCGCTGGCGCTGGCCGCCCGACAGCTCGCGCGGCTTGCGCGCCAGCAGATGGCCCAGCTCGAGAATCTTGGCGGCCTTGTCGACGCGCGTCTTGATCTCGGCCACCGGCACCTTCAGGATCTTCAGGCCGTAGGCCATGTTGTCGAAGACCGTCATGTGCGGGTAGAGCGCGTAGTTCTGGAACACCATCGCGATGTCGCGTTCCGAGGGCTCGAGGTTGTTCACCACGCGGTTGCCGATGGAGATTTCGCCGGCCGAGATTTCCTCGAGGCCGGCCACCATGCGCAGCAGCGTCGACTTGCCGCAGCCCGAGGGCCCGACGATCACGATGAACTCATGGTCGGAGATCTCGGCGCTCACGCCGTGGATGACCTGGTTGGCTTTCGGCCCGTGGCCGTAGCGCTTGATGACGTTGCGTAGAGAGAGAGCAGCCATTTTTCGTTCAGCGTTTTATTTGTCGGTATCGACCAGGCCCTTGACGAACCACTTCTGCATGAGAACCACCACGAGGCCGGGCGGCAGCATGGCCAGGACGGCGGTGGCCATGACCACGTTCCAGTCCACCGGCGATTCGCCGTTGCCGGTCATGGCCTTGATGCCGACCACGATGGGGTACATGTTCTCGCTGGTCGCGGCGATCAGCGGCCAGAGATACTGGTTCCAGCCGTAGATGAACTGGATCACGAACAGCGCCGCGATGCTGGTCTTGGACAGCGGCAGCAGGATGTCCTTGAAGAAGCGCATCGCGCCGGCGCCGTCCACCCGGGCGGCTTCCACCAGCTCGTCGGGCACCGTCAGGAAGAACTGGCGGAACAGGAAGGTGGCCGTGGCCGAGGCGATCAGCGGCACCGAGAGCCCGGCGAAGGTGTTGATCATGCCCAGGCTGGCAACCACTTGGTAAGTCGGGCCGATGCGCACTTCGACGGGCAGCATCAGCGTGATGAAGATCAGCCAGAAGCACAGGCTGCGCAGCGGGAAGCGGAAGTACACCACGGCGAAGGCCGACAGCAGCGAGATGCTGATCTTGCCGAAGGTGATGATGAAGGTGATGACCGAGCTGACCCAGATCATGCGGGCCACCGACACGTTGGTGCTGGTGCGCCCGCCGCCGGTCAGCGCGGCCTTGTAGCTTTCCCAGAAGTTGGCGCCGGGCAGGATCGGCATCGGCGCCTGCATGATTTCCTGCGGCGTGTGCGTGGAGGCGATGAAGGCCAGGTAGATCGGGAAGACCACCAGCAGCACGCCGAAGATCATGATCGCGTGCGCGAGGATGCCGAGGGAGGGGCGGCGCTCAACCATGGCGGGCCTCCGTGGTCGAGGAAATGAGTTGCATGAGAGAGGAGGTCATCAGTACTGGACCTTCTTTTCGACGTAGCGGAACTGCAGCACCGTGAGGCAGATGACGATGGCCATCAGCACCACCGACTGCGCGGCAGCGCCGCCGAAGTCCATGCCGCGGAAGCCGTCGAAGTACACGCGGTAGACCAGCGTGGCGGTGTCCTTGCCGGGGCCGCCCTGCGTGGTCGCGTCGATGATCGCGAAGGTGTCGAAAAAGGCATACACCATGTTGATCACCAGCAGGAAGAAGGTGGTGGGGGTGAGCAGCGGGAACTGGATGGTCCAGAAACGGCGCATCGGGCGCGCGCCGTCGATGGCCGCGGCCTCGATCAGCGACTTCGGAATCGACTGCAGGCCCGCCAGGAAGAACAGGAAGTTGTACGAAATCTGCTTCCAGACCGCCGCCATCACGACCAGCGCCATCGCGTCGCCGCCGTTGAGCAGGTGGTTCCAGCTGAAGCCCATTTTCTTGAGCCAGTAGGCGACGATGCCGATCGACGACGAGAACATGAACGACCACAGCAGGCCGGTAACGACCGGCGCCACCGCGTACGGCAGGATCAGCACGCTGCGGTAGAAGCTCGAGCCGCGCACCACGCGGTCGGCAAACACGGCCAGCAGCAGCGCGATGGCCAGGCCCAGCACCGTCACCAGCGTCGAGAAGATCAGCGTGGTCTGGAACGACGCCATGTAGGTGCTGTCGTTCCACAGCGCCACGAAATTGTCGAAGCCGACCCATGTGATCGAGTTGCCGAAAGCGTCCTGCTGCTGCAGCGACTGCACCAGCGCCTGGCCGGCGGGCCAGAAGAAGAAGACGCCGACGATGATCAGCTGCGGGGCGAGCAAAGCCCAGGGCAACCAGCTCGAGCGGAAGAGGACGCGTTTTTCCATGGGATGGGCGTTCAGGTCACAGACACACTAAATAAGCAAACAGCCAGCACTGCACGGAGGCAGGCTGGCTTGCGATGTTAAAACGAACCGAAACGAACATTCGTTCGCGCCGATTCGCCGGGTGCAGAGCTTACTTGTTTGCGGCCTGGAATTTCACCAAAAGTTCGTTTCCGCGCTTGACGGCGCTGTCCAGGGCTTCCTTCGGGGTCTTCTTGCCGGTCCAGATCAGTTCGGTTTCCTCGTCTTCGATCGCGCGGATCTGGGGCAGGTTGCCCAGGCGCACGCCGCGCGACTTGTCGGTGGTCTTCTTGATCATCTGGTTCACGGCCACGTCGGTGCCCGGGTTTTCCTTGTAGAAGCCGGTCTTCTCGGTCAGCTCATAGGAAGCCATGGTGATCGGCAGATAGCCGGTGCGCATGTGGCTCTCGGACTGGACCTTGGGGCTCGACAGGAACGAGAAGAACGCGGCCACGCCCTTGTAGTTGGCGGCCGGCTTGCCCGACATCACCCACAGGCTGGCGCCACCGACGATGGTGTTCTGGGGCGCGCCCTGCACGTCCGGGTAGTACGGCAGTGCCGACTCGGCGAACTTGAACTTGGCATCGCGCTTCACGCTGGCGTAGCTGCCCGACGAGCCGATGAACATGGCGCACTCGCCCGAGGTGAACGAGGTGATCGGCTTGCTGGCGCGGCCCTTGTAGACGAACAGGCCCTGCTTGGCCATGTTGGACAGGTTCTCGAAGTGGCGAACATGCAACGGCGAGTTGAATTCCAGGCGCGCGTCGAGGCCGCCGAAGCCGTTGTTCTTGGTGGCGTACGAGGTGTTGTGCCATGCCGAGAAGCTCTCGAGCTGGGCCCAGCTCATCCACGAGGTGGTGAACGGGCACTGGCTGCCGCTGGCCTTGAGCTTGGCGGCGGCCGCAACGACTTCAGGCCAGGTGGCGGGGGCCTTTTCGGGGTCCAGGCCGGCGGTCTTGAAGGCGTCCTTGTTGTAATAGAACACCGTCGTCGAGCTGTTGAACGGGAACGACAGCATCTGGCCGTTGGGGGCCGTGTAGTAGCCGGCCACGGCGGGAATGTAGGCCTTCGGGTCGAACTTCTGGCCGCCTTCCTTCATGACGTCGGCCACGGGCTTGATGGCGCCCTTGGAGTACATCATGGTGGCGGTGCCCACTTCGAACACCTGCAGGATGTCCGGTGCGTTGCCGGCGCGGAAGGCGGCAATGCCGGCGGCCATGGACTGGTCGTATTCGCCCTTGTAGGTGGCGACGACCTTGTAGTCCTTCTGGCTTTCGTTGAATTGCTTGGCCAGGTCGTTGACCCAGTCGTTCAGGGCGCCATCCATCGAATGCCACCACTGGATTTCAGTCTGGGCCTGGGCGAGAACTGGCATCACCAGCGTGGTGGCCAGCGCCGAAGCGATGGCGAGCGTCTTGAAGCGCATGAAGAAAACTCCTGAGGGGTTTGAGAAACCCGCGATATTAGGTTACGAATGTGAACGTTTCGCGGCGATTGTTTTCGCATGAACGCGATTTCACTCAAACCGGGGAAACCCTTTTGACCATCCGCGCTCCTGTTTGGTGCGCCCGCTTGCTGCGCTGCACCATGCTAGCCTTCGGGGATGAGCAAAACCTCTCTCGACAAAAGCAAGATCAAGTTCCTTCTTCTTGAGGGCATTCATCCTTCGGCCCTCGAGGTGATCCGCCAGGCCGGCTACAGTCAGATCGAGACCCTGCCCAAGGCCCTGCAGGGCGAAGAGCTCAAGGCCAAGCTGGCCGACGTGCACTTCCTGGGCATCCGGTCGCAAAGCCAGCTCACGGCCGACGTGCTGTCGGCCGCGCCCAAGCTGGTGGCGGTGGGGTGCTTCTGCATCGGCACCAACCAGGTCGACCTGGACGCCGCCCGCGAGCGCGGCGTGGCGGTTTTCAACGCTCCCTATTCCAACACCCGCTCGGTGGCCGAACTGGTGCTGGCCGAGGCGATCCTGCTGCTGCGCGGCATTCCCGAGAAAAACGCCCTGGCGCACCGCGGCGGCTGGCTCAAGTCGGCCGTCAATTCGCACGAAATCCGCGGCAAGACGCTGGGCATCGTCGGCTACGGCTCCATCGGCACCCAGCTTTCCGTGCTGGCCGAGGCGCTGGGCATGCACGTGGCCTTCTACGACGTGGTCAGCAAGCTGCCGCTGGGCAATGCCCGCCAGGTGCCCAAGCTGAACGACCTGCTGGCCCAGAGCGACATCGTGACCCTGCACGTGCCCGAACTGCCTTCCACCAAGTGGATGATCGGCGAGGCGGAGATCGCCGCCATGAAGCCGGGCGGCATCCTGATCAACGCCGCGCGCGGCACCGTGGTCGAGATCGACGCGCTGGCCAATGCCATCAAGGCCAAGAAGCTTTGGGGCGCCGCCATCGACGTGTTCCCGGTCGAGCCGGGCAGCAACAAGGACGAGTTCATGTCCCCGCTGCGCGGGCTGGACAACGTGATCCTGACCCCGCACGTCGGCGGCTCGACCATGGAGGCGCAGGCCAACATCGGCGGCGAAGTGGCCGAGAAGCTGGTCAAGTACAGCGACAACGGCACCTCGATCTCGTCGGTCAACTTCCCCGAGGTGGCGCTGCCCGCGCACCACGGCAAGCACCGGCTGCTGCACATCCACAAGAACGTGCCGGGCGTGCTGTCCGAGATCAACAAGATCTTCTCGGACAACAACATCAACATCGCCTCGCAGTACCTGCAGACCAACGAGAAGGTCGGCTACGTGGTGATGGACATCGACGCCGCCTCGTCCGATCTGGCGCTGGAGAAGCTGGCCAAGGTGAACGGCACCATCCGCAGCCGCGTGCTGTTCTGAGCTTTTCCGGGGTGCCGGGACGCGGCGCCGCCGCGCTTAGCACAAGGGCGTAGCGGGCGCCACGAGGCAAGACCCCAGTCGCTGCCCTAAAATCCCCAGCCCGGCTGAATGGGCGCGCAGCGCCTGGCCGTGGCGCCACCCCGATGAATGCTCCGACCGCGTTGAATACGCTGTTGTCACAGGCCGCAGAGCCTGTGCGACTGCGCGAGATCCCGTACAACTACACCAGTTTCTCCGATCGCGAGATCGTGATTCGCCTGCTCGGCGAACGCGGCTGGGACCTGCTCCAGACCCTGCGCGCCGAGCGCCGCACCGGCCGATCGGCACGCATGCTCTACGAGGTGCTGGGCGACATCTGGGTCGTGCAGCGCAATCCCTATCTCGTCGACGACCTGCTCGACAACCCGCGCCGGCGCGGCCAGCTGGTCGATGCCCTCAGGCACCGCCTGGCCGAGGTGCAGAAGCGCCGCACCCCCGACAGCGACCTGCCGCGCGACCAGCTCGTGGGCGAGCTCACCGCCCTCGTCGGCGACGCGGTGGCCGCCTTCGACACCAAGTTCCGCGACGTCGCCGCCCTGCGCCGCAAGGCCACGCGCGTGCTTCGCCGGCTCACGGCCAAGGACAACATCAAGTTCGACGGCCTGTCGCGCGTGTCCCACGTCACGGACGCCACCGACTGGCGCGTGGAGTACCCCTTCGTCGTGCTGTGCCCCGACACCGAGGCCGAGATGGCGCTGCTGGTCAAGGGCTGCATCGAGCTGGGCCTGACCATCATCCCGCGCGGAGGCGGCACCGGCTACACCGGCGGCGCCATTCCGTTGACCTGGAAGAGCGTGGTCATCAACACCGAGAAGCTCGAGGCGATGACAGAGGTCGAGCACATGCCGCTGCCCGGCCTGGCCGACCCGGTGCCCACCATCTGGACCGAGGCCGGCGTGGTCACCCAGCGCGTGGCCGACGCGGCCGAGCGCTCGGGCTTCGTGTTCGCGGTCGACCCGACCTCGGCGGAAGCCTCGTGCGTGGGCGGCAACGTCGCCATGAACGCGGGCGGCAAGAAGGCCGTGCTCTGGGGCACGGCGCTCGACAACCTCGCCTCGTGGCGCATGGTGACGCCGCAGGCCGAATGGCTCGAAGTCACGCGCATCGGCCACAACCTCGGCAAGATCCACGACGCCGAAAGCGCCGTGTTCGAGCTGCAGTACTACGCCGCCGACGGCAAAACCAAGCTGCGCACCGAGCGCCTCGACATCCCCGGCCGCACCTTCCGCAAGGAAGGCCTGGGCAAGGACGTGACCGACAAGTTCCTCTCGGGCCTGCCGGGCATCCAGAAAGAGGGCTGCGACGGCCTCATCACCAGCTGCCGCTGGGTGGTGCACCGCATGCCGGCGCACACGCGCACCGTGTGCCTGGAGTTCTTCGGCAACGCCAAGGACGCGGTACCCAGCATCGTCGAGATCAAGGACTTCATGTTCGCCGAGCAGAAGCGCTCCGGCGTGCTGCTGGCCGGCCTGGAGCACCTGGACGACCGCTACCTGAAGGCGGTGGGCTACGCCACCAAGTCGAAGAAGCACGGCGGCCTGCCGAAGATGGTGCTGTTCGGCGACATCGCCGGCGACGACGCCGACGCGGTGGCCCGTGTCACCTCCGAGGTGGTGCGCATCGCCAACTCGCGCAGCGGCGAAGGCTTCATTGCCATCAGCCCCGAGGCACGCAAGAAATTCTGGCTCGACCGCAAGCGCACGGCCGCCATCAGCAAGCACACCAACGCCTTCAAGATCAACGAAGACGTGGTGATCCCGCTGCCGCGCATGGCCGAGTACAGCGACGGCATCGAGCGCATCAACATCGAGCTGTCGCTGCAGAACAAGCTCGCGCTCACCGACGAGCTCGAAGCCTTCCTCACGCGCGGCAACCTGCCGCTGGGCAAGACCGACGACGCGCACGAAATTCCCGCTGCCGAGCTGCTCGAAGACCGCGTGGCGCAGGCCGTGGCGCTGGTGCAGGAAGTGCGCACGCTGTGGGCCGGCTGGCTGCGCGACGTCGACGCGCAATTCGTGCAATTGCAGGACCACACCCTGCGCGCAAGCTGGAAGACGCAACTGCGCCAGCCGCTGCAGGAGATTTTCTCGGGCGCGGAGTTCGCGCCGATCCTGGCCGAATGCACGGCCATCCACAAGCGCGTGCTCAAGGGCCGTGTGTGGGTCGCGCTGCACATGCACGCGGGCGACGGCAACGTGCACACCAACCTGCCCGTGAACAGCGACAACTACGAGATGCTGCAGACCGCGCATGCCGCGGTGGTGCGCATCATGGCGCTGGCGCGCAGCCTCGACGGCGTGATCTCGGGCGAGCACGGCATCGGCATCACCAAGCTCGAGTTCCTGAGCGACGAAGAGCTGCGCCCGTTCACCGAATACAAGGCCAAGGTCGACCCAGAGGGCCGCTTCAACAAGGGCAAGCTGCTGCGCGCGCCCGCAGGGCAGGTAGAGACGCTGCACGCCGACCTGACCAACGCCTACACGCCGAGCTTCGGCCTCATGGGGCACGAGTCGCTGATCATGCAGCAGAGCGACATCGGCGCCATTGCCGACAGCGTGAAGGACTGCCTGCGCTGCGGCAAGTGCAAGCCGGTATGCGCCACGCACGTGCCGCGCGCCAACCTGCTCTACAGCCCGCGCAACAAGATCCTCGCGACCTCGCTGCTGGTGGAGGCCTTCCTCTACGAAGAGCAGACGCGGCGCGGCGTGAGCATCAAGCACTGGGAAGAGTTCGAGGACGTGGCCGACCACTGCACCGTGTGCCACAAGTGCCTCACGCCGTGCCCGGTGAAGATCGACTTCGGCGACGTGTCGATGAACATGCGCAACCTGCTGCGCAAGATGGGCCAGAAGAGCTTCCGGCCCGGCAACGCGGCCGCGATGTTCTTCCTCAACGCGACCAATCCGCAGACCATCAAGACGATGCGCGCGGGCATGGTAGGCGTGGGCTTCAAGGCACAGCGGCTGGCCAACGACCTGCTGCGAGGCCTCGCGAAGAAGCAGACCTCCGCGCCGCCGGCCTCGTTGGGCGTGGCGCCGATCAAGGAGCAGGTGGTCCACTTCATCAACAAGAAGATGCCGGGCGGCCTGCCCAAGCAGACGGCGCGCGCGCTGCTCGACATCGAGGATGCCGACTACGTGCCGATCATCCGCAACCCGAAGGCCACAACCCCGGAAACCGAGGCGGTCTTCTACTTCCCGGGCTGTGGCTCGGAGCGGCTGTTCTCGCAGGTCGGCCTTGCGACGCAGGCCATGCTGTGGCATGCGGGCGTGCAGACCGTGCTGCCGCCGGGCTACCTGTGCTGCGGCTATCCGCAACGCGGCAGCGGCCAGTTCGACAAGGCCGAGAAGATGATCACGGACAACCGCGTGCTCTTCCACCGCGTGGCCAACACGCTGAACTACCTCGACATCAAGACGGTGGTAGTGAGCTGCGGCACCTGCTACGACCAGCTGCAGGGCTACCAGTTCGACAAGATCTTCCCGGGCTGCCGCATCATCGACATCCACGAATACCTGCTCGAGAAGGGCATCACGCTCGCCGAGGCGGGCGGTGGCGGCTACCTGTACCACGACCCCTGCCATTCGCCGATGAAGCAGCAGGACCCGATGAAGACGGTGAAGGCGCTGGTCGGCGACAACGTGCTCAAGAACGATCGCTGCTGCGGCGAGTCGGGCACGCTGGGCGTTTCGCGGCCCGACATCTCGACGCAGATCCGCTTCCGCAAGGAAAGCGAGCTGAAGAAGGGCGAGGCCGCGCTGCGCGACAGCGGCAAGGTCGGCGAGAAGGACAACGTGAAGATCCTCACCAGCTGCCCGAGCTGCCTGCAAGGCCTCTCGCGCTACGGCAACGACCTGAACAACGGCCTGCTCGAAGCCGACTACATCGTGGTCGAGATGGCCAACAAGATCCTCGGTGCCGACTGGATGCCAACGTACGTGGCCGCCGCCAACCAGGGCGGCATCGAGCGGGTGCTGGTATGACGGCGGCGGTGCCGCAGGGCTGCGTGCTCTGCGAAGGCCTGGGCGGGCGCCTCGTGTTCGAGGGCGCGAAGCTGCGCGTCATCCATGCGGAAGAGGCGGGCTTCCCGGCCTTCTATCGCGTGATCTGGCGCGAGCATGCGGCCGAGTTTTCCGACCTGGAAGCGGCCGATCGCGTGCTGTGCACGGAGGCCGTGGCCGTGGTCGAGCAGTGCATGCGCGAGCGGCTCGAGCCCGTCAAGATGAACATCGCCGCGCTCGGCAACATGGTGCCGCATCTGCACTGGCACGTGATTGCACGCTTTACCGACGACAGCCATTTCCCCGGCTCCGTGTGGGCTCCGGTGCAGCGCGAGCGCAATGCGGCGCGTGAGGCGGAGATCGCCTCGCAGCTGCCGGCCGTCGAGGCTGCGATGATCGAGCGCCTGGGCACAAGGAGTTTCTGATGGCAGGCTTGAAACCGGGCGCACCGACGCCGCAATCGATCACCGTTCACGGCCAGTCGCGCGTGCTCGAAGTGGGCTTCTCGGACGGCGCGAGCTTTCGCATCCCCTTCGAGCTGATGCGCATCTACTCGCCGTCGGCCGAGGTGCAGGGCCACGGCCCTGGGCAGGAGATCCTGCAGACCGGCAAGCGCAACGTGGAGCTGGTCGACCTCGAGGCCGTGGGCAACTATGCCGTGCAGCCGACCTTCAGCGACGGCCACAACACCGGCATCTACTCGTGGGACCTGCTCTACGAGCTGGGCGCCAAGCAGGCCGAGCTGTGGGCCACCTACGAGCAACGGCTGGCCGAGGCAGGCGTCGATCGCGACGCGCCGATGATCGAGCAGGGCGGGCACGGCTGCAGCAGCCACTGAGCCGAGGACATGGCCCTACAGCCGTAAAGGGCGCACGAAAAAAGCAACAAATGTCCGCCGTGCCCGCGGGGTCGTCGGCTTGATGTGAAGGCTTCCGGCCTAACATCGGTTGCATGAGCACCACACACTTCGGCTTCGAAACAGTCGACGAAAGCGAGAAGGCGCAACGCGTACGCGGCGTCTTCGACTCGGTCGCCTCGCGCTACGACATCATGAACGACCTGATGTCCGCGGGCCTGCACCGTGCATGGAAGGCCTACACCGTGATGGTCGCGAACGTGGGCGAAGGCTCGCGTGTCCTCGACATCGCGGGCGGCACCGGCGACCTCGCCCTGGCCTTCGCCAAGAAGGTCGGCGCCACCGGCCAGGTGGTCCACACCGACATCAACGAAGCCATGCTGCGCACAGGCCGCGACCGCCTGCTCGACGCCGGCGTGTCATTGCCAACCACCGTCTGCGACGCCGAGAAGCTGCCTTTTCCCGACAACCACTTCGACGTGGTCACGGTGGCCTTCGGCCTGCGCAACATGACGCACAAGGACGTCGCGCTGAAGGAAATGAACCGCGTGATCAAGCCGCGCGGCAAGCTGCTCGTGCTCGAGTTCTCGAAGGTCGCGAAGCCGCTGGCCAAGGCCTACGACTGGTACTCCTTCAACGTGCTGCCCCGCCTGGGCAAGCTCGTGGCCGGCGACGACGCGAGCTATCGCTACCTGGCCGAATCGATCCGGATGCATCCCTCGCAAGAGGAGCTCAAGACCCTCATGAAAGAGGGCGGTTTCGGACATGTGGACTATCACAACATGACTGGGGGAATCGCTGCCCTCCATGTTGGAATCAAATGTTGATGAGGCGAATCTTTCGCTCAAGAGGAGACGACATGAAGAGTTTGGGTTCTTTGTTCTTGGCGGTCGCGCTGGTGCTTGGCAGTGTCCAGGCTGAAGCGGCCCGCATGGGTGGCGGCAAGTCGGTGGGACGCCAGTCGTCCAACGTGACGCAGCGCCAGGCCACCCCGCCGGCAGCGCCCGGCGCACCCGCGCAGCAGGGCGCGACCAACGCAGCCGCCGCCAAGCCCGGTGCCGCCGCTCCCGCAGCCGCCGCACCGAAGCGTCCGTGGGGCGCAATGCTCGGCGGCCTCGCGGCCGGCCTGGGCCTCGCATGGCTCGCGCACTCGCTCGGCCTTGGCGCCGGTTTCGGCAACATCCTGCTGATCGGCCTGCTCGTGCTGGCCGGCGTGGTGGTGTGGCGCATGATCAAGGCGCGCTCGCAGCAAGCCTCGGGCGCCAGCCGCCAGGGCGGCTTCGCGTTCCAGGGCGCAGGTGCCAGCCCGAGCAATGCCAGCGCACCGGCGCAATACAGCCCGGCCAACGTGGGCAACGACGCCTCGGCGCGTCCTTGGGAGCGCAATGCGACCGCATTCGACGCAACGCCCGCGGCCGGCCACGGCAGCAGCCTCTCCGCGGCAGGTGCAGCGGCAGGCGGCAGCATGATCGGCTCGGCGCTCGGCGGTTCGCAGTCGTGGGGCATTCCCGCCGGCTTCGACGTCGAGGGTTTCCTCGGTGCCGCCAAGCGCAACTTCGTGACGCTGCAGGATGCATGGGACCGTGCCGACGTGTCGATGCTGCGTTCGATGATGACCGACAGCATGGTCGACGAGATCCGCTCGCAGCTGGCCGACCGCGCCAGCCACACCGGTGGCGCGTCGAACAAGACCGAAGTCGTGATGCTCGACGCCAAGCTGCTCGGCATCGAGGAACTGCCCGACGCCTACATGGCCAGCGTGGAGTTCTCCGGCATGATCCGCGAAGACGCCTCGGCAGGCCCCGGCCCGTTCCGCGAAGTCTGGAACATGACCAAGCCCATCAGCGGCACCAGTGGCTGGTTGGTTGCCGGCGTGCAAGCGCTTCAATAAGGTAAGCGCGAAGGCGGCCGCCGCCGGGCCGCCCCAAGGCGAGCCGCGCCTCCCCCACGGGGGGTGGCGAATGACACGGAGCGAAGCGAAGTGCAAAGCCGGGGGGCGGTATGACGGGGATAATGGGGACTATGGCCACACCATCGTCCCCTTTTTCTTTTCTCGGCGACCTTTTCAATCGCATCGGCGAGCGCCTGCAGCCGCCGGACTGGGCGGTCCACGAGATCCAGCATCGCGCGGTCCTGTTCCTGAACCATGTGCTGCAGCAGGAGCCTGAAGCCCAGCAGCGGCTGCTGCGCCAGCAGGGGCGGGTGGTGCGCTTCCAGTGGCGCTTCGTGACCATGGAACTGGTGGCCACGCCGGCCGGCCTGCTCGACCTGGCCCCGGCGGGCTCGGTGCCCGAGCTGACGCTCACCGTCACCGATGATTCCCCCTTCGACATCGCCCGCGCCACGCTGCGCGGCGACAAGCCCTCGGTGCAGATCATCGGCGACGTGCAACTGGCCGCCGAGGTCAACTGGCTGGTCGATCACGTGCGCTGGGACATCGAGGACGACCTCGCCCGGGTGATCGGCGACGTGCCCGCGCATACGCTGGGCAATGCCGTGCGCCGCGTGGTGGGCGCGCTGCGCCAGTTCGTCGGCGACCGCACCGCACGCGCCGGCGCTTCGACGACCGGCCCGGCGAGCAACGCCGAATGAGGCGCTTCTATCGAGGCTTGTTCATCGTCTGGGTCGCGCTGCGCTACGGCCTCGACGAGCTGGTGCTCACCAGCTTCCAGAAGCCCTGGCTGCGCGTGGTCGCGCGCATCGTGTCCTTCGGACGCAACCTCGACGCGCCGCGCGGCCAGCGCTTGCGCGAGGCGCTCGAAAGGCTCGGCCCCATCTTCGTGAAGTTCGGCCAGGTGCTGTCGACCCGGCGCGACCTGCTGCCGCCCGACATCGCCGACGAGCTGGCTTTCCTGCAGGACCGCGTGCCGCCGTTCCCTTCGTCGGTGGCCATCGCCACCATCGAGCGCGCGTTCCGCCGCCCGGTGGGCGACGTGTTCGTGCAGTTCGACGAAACGCCCATCGCCAGCGCATCGATCGCCCAGGTGCACTTCGCGACCATCCGCACCAACGCGGGCGAACTGCGCGAGGTCGCGGTCAAGGTGTTGCGGCCCAACATGCGCGGCGTGATCGAGAAAGACCTGGCGCTCATGGCCATGATGGCCGGCTGGGTCGAGGGCCTCTCGGCTGACGGCAAGCGCCTGAAGCCGCGCGAGGTGGTCGGCGAGTTCGACAAGTACCTGCACGACGAGCTCGACCTGGTGCGCGAGGCGGCCAACGCGGCCCAGTTGCGCCGCAACATGTCCGAGCTCGACCTGGTGCTGATCCCCGAGATGTTCTGGGACTTCTGCCACCCCGAGGTCATCGTGATGGAGCGCATGAAGGGCGTGCCCATCGCGCAGATGGACCGCCTGCGCGCGGCCGGCGTCGACATTCCCAAGCTGGCGCGCGACGGCGTCACGATCTTCTTCACGCAGGTGTTCCGCGACGGCTTCTTCCATGCCGACATGCACCCCGGCAACATCCAGGTGAGCCTGGAGCCGGAGACCTTCGGGCGCTACATCTCGCTGGACTTCGGGATCATCGGCACGCTGACCGAGTCGGACAAGGAATACCTGGCGCAGAACTTCGTGGCCTTCTTCCGGCGCGACTACAAGCGCGTGGCCGAGCTTCACCTCGAAAGCGGCTGGGTGCCGGTGGGCACCCGCATCGACGAGCTGGAGGCGGCCATCCGCACCGTGTGCGAGCCGTACTTCGACCGTCCGCTGAAAGAGCTTTCGCTGGGCATGGTGCTGATGCGCCTGTTCCAGACCTCGCGCCGCTTCCAGGTCGAGATCCAGCCGCAACTGGTGCTGCTGCAGAAGACGCTGCTCAACATCGAGGGCCTGGGCCGCAACATCGACCCCGACCTCGATCTCTGGGCCACCGCCAAGCCCTTCCTCGAGAAGTGGATGGTCGACCAGATCGGACCCAAGAAGCTCTTGCAGCAGCTCAAGGCCGAGGCGCCGCGTTACGCCAAATTGCTTCCTCAATTCCCGCGACTTTTGCACGATTTCCTGGAAAATCGCCCCGCCGACAACCGGCGCGAACTGCTCGAACTGCTGGCCGAACAAAAACGCACCAACCGGTTGCTGCAGACCATCGTCTACGGTGGCATAGGTTTTGTATTGGGGTTGCTCGCCATGCAATTGCTGGTGCGCGTGCGCTTGTTCTAGAGGAGTTTTCGCCGTGTTGTTGACGCTGGTCATCGTCTATCTGCTGGTCACCATCGCGATCGGCCTCTATGCCGCCAAGCGGGTGAAGAACACCACCGACTTCGCCATCGCCGGGCGGCACCTGCCGCTCTTCATGATCGTCACGACCACCTTCGCCACGTGGTTCGGCTCCGAAACGGTGCTCGGCATCCCGGCCAAGTTCATCGAGGGCGGCCTGAACGGCGTGGTCGAAGACCCGTTCGGCGCGGGCACCTGCCTGATCCTGGTGGGCCTGTTCTTCGCCGGCAAGCTCTACCGCATGACGCTGCTGACCATCAGCGACTATTACCGCGAACGCTACGGCCGCACCGTCGAGGTGGCCTGCTCGCTGATCATCATGCTGAGCTACCTGGGCTGGGTGTCGGCGCAGGTCACGGCGCTGGGGCTGGTGTTCAACCTGCTGTCGGCCGGCGTCATCAGCATTCCGATGGGCATGGTGATCGGGGTGATCTCGATCCTGGCCTACACGCTGTTCGGCGGCATGTGGTCGGTGGCCGTCACCGACTTCATCCAGATGATCATCCTGGTGGCCGGCCTGGCCGTGATCGCGATGTTCGCCGGCAGCATGGCCGGCGGCGCGGACAAGGTGGTCGCCTTCGCCGTGAGCAAGGACCTCTTCAAGTTCTGGCCCGAACCGAGCTGGCACGACATGGTGTTTTTCTTCGCGGCGGCCATCACCATGATGCTGGGCTCCATTCCGCAGCAGGACGTGTTCCAGCGCGTGATGTCCGCCAACAGCGTGAAGGCGGCCACGCGTGGCCCGGTCATCGGCGGCCTGGCTTACATCCTGTTCGCTTTCGTGCCGATGTTCCTGGTGGCCAGCGCGCTGCTGATCATGCCGGAGCAGACCGCCACGCTGCTCAAGGAGGATCCGCAGAAGGTGCTGCCCACGCTGGTGCTGCAGAAGATGCCGTTCGTGATGCAGGTGCTGTTTTTCGGTGCGCTGCTGTCGGCCATCAAGTCGACCGCTTCGGCCACCTTGCTGGCGCCCAGCGTCACTTTCACCGAGAACATCTGGCGCCAGTTCCGCCCGGCCGGCACCGATCGCCAGAACCTCATGACGATGCGCATCACGGTGCTGCTGTTCAGCGCCGCGGTGCTGGCCTATGCCATCCGCATGCAGGGCACGCCGATCTACGAACTGGTGTCGGGTGCCTACCAGGTGCCGCTGGTGGGAGCCTTCGTGCCGCTGGTGTGCGGGCTGTACTGGCGCCGCGCCACCACGCAAGGGGCGGTCGCCTCGATCGTCCTGGGCATCGGCGTCTGGTTGCTGTTCCTGGCCGTGTCGGCCTGGGGCGCGGTGTTTCCGGCGCAACTGGCCGGCGTGCTCTGCTCGTTCGTCGGCATGGTGGCGGGTTCGCTGCTGCCGCAGTGGTTGGCGAACACTCACACGCCGCACCGCCCTTTGGCTGCGGAGCCGGCCTGAAGCCCAGGCTCGGCGGTCGGGCAGGGCGCCCTTTGGCGGGGGCGCCCCTATAATCGAGGGCTTTGCGAGCGGCAGCTGCGCCGCTTTTTTGACCTCCGGATCTCCATGCCCATCTACGCCTACAAGTGCAGTGCCTGCGGCTTTGCCAAGGACGCCCTGCAAAAGATGTCCGACGCGCCCCTGACGGTGTGCCCGGCGTGCGGCGCGAGCGCGTTCGAGAAACAGGTCACCGCCGCCGGCTTCCAGCTCAAGGGCTCGGGCTGGTACGTGACCGATTTCCGCGACGGCGGCGGCAAGAAGTCCGAGCCCGCCACCGCGCCCGCCTCCGGCGACAGCGCCAAGCCCGCCGATTCTTCTTCTCCCGCCGCGGCTCCTTCCTCTTCCAGCGCGGCTCCCAGCCCCGCTCCGGCGGCCCCGGCACCCGCGCCGGCCGCCACAAGCAGCGACTGATCGACCGCCATGCTCGCCCTGCGCAAATGGTTGTTCTCCGGCTTGCTGGTGATCGTTCCGCTGTTCATCACCCTGGCGGTGCTGAAGTGGATCATCGACACGCTGGACCAGACGCTCTGGGTGCTGCCCGGCGCCTGGCAGCGCTGGCTGTACGAGAACAACATCCGTGGGCTGGGCGTGCTGCTCACCTTGGCCATCCTGCTGGTGGTCGGCGCCGTCGCGAGCAACTTCGTGGGCAAGCGCCTGCTCGGCTGGGGCGACGCCGTGGTGCGCCGCATTCCGGTCGTGCGCTCCATCTATTCCAGCGTCAAGCAGGTCTCGGACACGCTGTTCTCCGAGAACGGCAATGCATTCCGCACGGCGGTGCTGGTCCAGTGGCCGCGCGAAAACGTCTGGACCATCGCCTTCGTGACCGGCGCGCCGGGCAACGAAGTGGCCGCGCACCTGGGCAACGAAGACTTCCTCAGCGTCTACGTGCCCACCACGCCCAACCCCACGGGCGGCTACTTCGTGATGCTCAAGCGCAGCGACTGCATCGAACTCAAGATGAGCGTGGACGAAGCGCTCAAGTACATCGTCTCGATGGGGGTGGTCGTTCCTGGCGGCCCCGCCGTGCTGGCGACCAAGCCATCCAACTCATAAAAACGAACGCGCCGTCAAGGCGCCGGAAGTCCTCTCTATGGCCATGCGTACTCACTATTGCGGTCTCGTGACCGAAGCCCTGATGGGCCAAACCGTTACCCTGTGCGGCTGGGTCAACCGTCGCCGCGACCACGGCGGCGTGATCTTCGTCGACGTGCGCGACCGCGAAGGTTATGTGCAGGTGGTGTGCGACCCCGATCGCGCCTCCACCTTCGCCGTGGCTGAAAACCTGCGCAATGAGTTCTGCGTGCAGATCACCGGCCTGGTGCGTTCGCGCCCCGAGGGCACGACCAACGACCAGCTCAAGAGCGGCAAGATCGAAGTGCTTTGCCACGAACTGAAGGTGCTGAACCCCTCGGTCACGCCTCCGTTCCTGCTGGACGACGACAACCTGTCGGAAACCACCCGCCTCACGCACCGCGTGCTCGACCTGCGCCGTCCGGCCATGCAGCGCAACATGATGCTGCGCTACAAGGTGACGATGGAAACCCGCAAGTTCCTCGACGCCAACGGCTTCATCGACATCGAGACGCCGATGCTCGGCAAGTCCACGCCCGAAGGCGCGCGCGACTACCTCGTGCCCAGCCGCGTGCACGACGGCAGCTTCTTCGCGCTGCCGCAGTCGCCCCAGCTCTTCAAGCAGCTGCTGATGGTGGCCGGCTACGACCGCTACTACCAGATCGTGAAGTGCTTCCGCGACGAGGACCTGCGCGCCGACCGCCAGCCCGAATTCACGCAGATCGACATCGAGACCTCGTTCCTCGCCGAAGAGGAAATCCGCGAGATGTTCGAAGGCATGATCCGCAACGTGTTCCGCAACGCCGCGGGCATCGACCTGCCGGTGTTCCCGACCATGACGTACGGCGACGCGATGTTCAAGTACGGCTCCGACAAGCCCGACCTGCGCGTGAAGCTCGAATTCACCGAACTCACCGAGCTGATGAAGCGCGTGGAGTTCAAGGTGTTCTCCAATGCCGCCACCATGCCCGGCGGCCGCGTGGTCGCGCTGCGCGTGCCCGGCGGCGGTGCCGAGGGCGGCCTGTCGCGCGGTGAAATCGACGCGTACCAGGAATTCGTCAAGATCTACGGTGCCAAGGGCCTGGCCTACATCAAGGTCAACGACGCAGCCGCCGGCCGCGAAGGCCTGCAGAGCCCGATCGTGAAGAACCTCGACGACAACGCGCTGGCCGAGATCATCGCCCGCACGGGTGCCCGCAACGGCGACATCCTGTTCTTCGGCGCCGACAAGGAAAAGGTCGTCAACGACGCCATCGGCGCGCTGCGCATCAAGATCGGCCACAGCGCCTTCGGCAAGAAGAGCGGCCTGTTCGACGACCGCTGGGCACCGCTGTGGGTGGTCGACTTCCCGATGTTCGAGTTCGACGAGGAAGGCCAGCGCTGGAGCGCCGTGCACCACCCGTTCACCGCGCCCAAGGACGGCCATGAAGACCTCATGGACACCGCCCCCGAGAAGTGCATCGCCAAGGCCTACGACATGGTGCTCAACGGCATCGAGATGGGCGGCGGTTCGGTGCGTATCCACCGCGAGGAAGTGCAGAGCAAGGTGTTCCGCGCGCTGAAGATCAGCGCAGAAGACGCGCAGCTCAAGTTCGGCTTCCTGCTGGACGCGCTGCAGTACGGCGCGCCGCCGCACGGCGGCATCGCCATCGGCCTGGACCGCCTGGTCATGCTGATGACCGGCGCCGAGTCGATCCGCGACGTGATCGCCTTCCCCAAGACCCAGCGCGCGCAGGACCTGCTGACGCAGGCGCCGAGCCCGGTCGACGAGAAGCAGCTGCGCGAACTGCACATCAAGCTGCGGAACACGCCCCAGGCGGCTTGACGAGGCCATGACGATCAGCCCCCGGCCCTGGAAGATTCCGGAGTCGGTGCTGGTCGTGATCCACACGCCGGCGCTCGATGTGCTGCTGATCCGGCGTGCGGATGCCGAGACCGACTTCTGGCAGTCGGTCACCGGCAGCAAGGACCTGGCCGACGAGCCGCTCGCGCTCACCGCGGCGCGCGAGGTGGCCGAGGAAACCGGCATCCAGTGCGGCGAAGGCACCGCGCTGGCCTTGCAACTGGTCGACTGGCAGCTGCGCAACGTCTACGAAATCTATCCCCGCTGGCGCGCCCGCTACGCGCCCGGCGTCACCCACAACACCGAGCACCTGTTCGGCCTGTGCGTGCCCGAGCGCCTGGTGCCCGTGCTGGAGCCCCGCGAGCACACCGCGTGGCAATGGCTGCCGTACCGGGAAGCCGCCGACGCTTGTTTTTCCCCATCGAACGCCGAAGCCATTCTGTTGCTGACAGAATTTGTGCGATGAACCAGCCGGCAGCATCAGCAGCGCAAAACCTCCGGGTCGCGACCTACAACATCCACAAGGGTGTGCAGGGCATCGGGCCGGCGCGCAGGCTCGAAATCCACAACCTGGGCCATGCCATCGAGCAGCTCGACGCCGACATCGTCTGCCTGCAGGAAGTGCGCAAGATGAACCGGCAGGCCGCCGCCCGCTTCGCGCGCTGGCCGGAGCTGCCGCAGGCCGATTTCCTCGCGCCCGAGGGCTACACCGCCGTCTACGAGACCAACGCCGTCACGCGCCACGGCGAGCACGGCAATGCGCTGCTGACGCGCTGGCCGGTGCTGCGCACCAGCCACCAGGACATTTCCGACCACCGCTTCGAGCAGCGCGGCTTGCTGCACGTGGTGATCGACGTGGAAGGCCGGCGGGTGCACGCCATCGTGGTGCACCTGGGGCTCATCAAGGGCAGCCGTGTGCGGCAGATCGCCCGGCTGCGGGAGTTCATCGACCGCGAGGTGCCGCCCGACGAGGCCGTGGTGGTGGCGGGCGACTTCAACGACTGGGGCGCGCGCATGCGCTACGCCATGAATGCCATGGGCATGCGCGACACCAGCGACCTGCGCGGCCCGCGCACGCTCACTTACCCCTCGCGCCTGCCGGTGGCGCAGCTCGACTTCGTCTACGGGCGCAGGCTGGAGCCGCTGGCCTGCGCGGTGCCGCGCGGCCCCATATGGGCCCGAATGTCCGACCACCTCCCGTTGGTGGCCGATTTTTCGCTCCTTAATTGATAGCATTGCTCCAAGAAGGGACGGGCGTTGCGGCCCCGAATGTCTGGAGCCATTCACTGGTACGATCCCCGCCATGCTGAGGAAAACCGACGTCGAACCGCTGCCCGATCGAAAAGACGACGACGAGGGTACGCCCGTCTCCGTCAAGATCCGCGAGCGCATCACCGCCGCGCGCAAGCGCTTCAATGCCAACGACAACATTGCCGAGTTCATCCAGCCCGGCGATCTGGAGGCGTTGCTCGACGAGGTCGAGGTCAAGATGAAGGGCGTGCTCCAGAGCCTGGTCATCGACGTGGAGAACGACCACAACACCGACAACACCGCTCGCCGCGTCGCCAAGATGTACCTGAACGAGGTGTTCCGCGGCCGCTACGTGGCCGCGCCCTCGCTCACCGAGTTTCCCAACGCCGAGCACCTGAACGAGCTGATGATCGTCGGCCCGATCACCGTGCGCAGCGCCTGCTCGCACCACTTCTGCCCGATCATTGGCAAGCTCTGGATCGGCGTGATGCCCAACGAGCACACCAACGTGATCGGCCTGTCGAAGTACGCGCGCCTGGCCGAATGGGTCATGGGCCGTCCCCAGATCCAGGAAGAAGCCGTGGTGCAGCTGGCCGACCTGATCCAGGAAAAGACCCAGCCGGACGGCCTGGCGCTCGTCATGGAAGCCGAGCATTTCTGCATGGCCTGGCGCGGCGTCAAGGAAATGGACAGCAAGATGATCAACTCCGTGATGCGCGGCGTGTTCCTCAAGGACCCGAGCCTGCGCCGCGAATTCCTGTCTCTCCTGCCAAGAAAGAGCTGAGCCATGCTGGTCCGACTTCTCTACGCCAGCCGCGCCGTCGACACCAGCCCCGAGGCCATCGAGTCGATCCTCGCGCAATCGCGCTCGCACAACACGGCCTGCGGCATCACCGGCATCCTTTGCTACGGCGCGGGCACCTTCCTGCAGGCCATCGAGGGCGGGCGCATGGCCATCAGCGAGCTCTACGGCCACATTCAGCGCGACGCGCGCCATAAAGACGTGGTGCTGCTGCACTACGAGGAAATCTTCGAACGCCGCTTCGGCGGCTGGACGATGGGGCAGGTCAACCTGTCGAAGCTCAATGCCTCGACGCTGCTCAAATATTCCGAGAAACCCGAACTCAACCCCTATGCGGTGTCGGGCAAGGTCTCGCTGGCGCTGCTCGAAGAACTGATGGCCACGGCCGCCATCGTCGGCCGCCACTGATCCAGGGGTGCCGCTCTCCGCATTCGCACTGATCCTGCTGGCCGGGATCATCCACGCAGGCTGGAACATCGTCGCCAAGAAGGCGAACGGCGATGCGCGCTTCAGCTTCCAGACCAGCGTGTTCAACATGCTCATCTGGGCGCCCGTGGGCATCACCCTGGGCTGGAACGTGGTGCCCGGCTGGGGCGCGGCCGAGTGGGGCTTCGTCGTGCTCAGCGGCGTGCTGCACGTCTTCTATTTCATCGTGCTGCTGCGCGGCTACCGCAGGTCGGACCTGACCGTGGTCTATCCGCTGGCGCGCGGCTCGGGGCCGCTGTTGTCGTCGCTGGTGGCGGTGCTCTTCCTGGGCGAGAAGATCAGCCTCTTCGGCGTGGCGGGCATCGCGGGCGTGGTGCTCGGCGTCTTCCTGGTGGCGGGCGGGCCGAAGCTCTGGCGCAAGTCGCATGACGCGGCGCAGCGTGAGCGGGTGCACAAAGGCATTCGCTACGGCGTGCTGACGGGCGGTTTCATCGCGGCCTACACGGTGGTCGACAGCTACGCGGTCAAGTTCCTCGTCATGTCGCCGATCCTGCTCGACTATTTCGGCAACCTCGTGCGCATCGTGCTCCTGCTGCCGGTGGCGCTGAAAGACCGCGCCACGACCGCGCGCATGTGGCGCTCGCAGTGGAAATATGCGGCGCTGGTGGCGGCGGTCAGCCCGGTTTCCTATGTGCTGGTGCTGTACGCCGTGCAGCAGGCGCCGATCTCGCACGTCGCGCCGGCGCGCGAGGTGTCGATGCTGTTCGCGGCGCTGATCGGCGGACACCTGCTGCGCGAAGGCGACCGGCTGCTGCGGCTGCTGGGCGCGGTATTCATCGCCGCCGGCGTGGTGGCGCTCGCGCTGGGCTGAGGCGATGGTGCTGTTCGGCTGCGACTTCTCGAGCGCGCCGACCTCGCGCAAGCCCATCGTCGTGGCCGTCGGTGAACTGCAAGAGGACGGCCGCGTCGCGCTGACCGGGCTGCGTCGCTTTGCCTTGCTCGACGCGTGGGGTGACTGGCTGCGCGACACGCCCGCCTGGGTCGGCGGTTTCGACTTTCCGTTCAGCCTGCCACGCGAACTGGTCGAGCACCTGGGCTGGCCGCTGCAGTGGGAAGCGCTGATGCTGCATTACGCCGGACTGAGCCGCGCGCAGATCCGCGACACCTTCGCGGCCTTTTGCGCGTCCCGCCCGGTCGGCGGCAAGTTCGCGCACCGCGCGGCCGACCTGCCCGCGGGATCGAGCCCGTCGATGAAGTGGGTCAACCCGCCAGTCGCGTACATGCTGCACGCGGGCGTGCCGCGCCTGCTGGCGTCGGGGGCGCGGATTCCCGGGCTGCACCCGGGCAGCCGGCAGGACTGCATCGCGCTGGAGGCCTATCCCGGCCTGCTGGCGCGCGAGTTGATCGGCCGGCGCAGCTACAAGAGCGACGACCGGCGCAAGCAGACGCCCGAGCGCCTGGCCGCGCGCACCGACCTGCTGGCCGCACTCGAAGCCGGCACATCGCGGCTGGGCCTGCGGCTCTGGGTCACGGCGCCGCAGCGCGCCGAATTGCTGGCCGATGCACGCGGCGACGACATCGACGCCGTGCTGTGCCTTCTGCAGGCGGCATGGGGCCTGCAGCGCGCCGGCAGCGCGGGGCCGGGCCACGGCCTGCCTGAGGGCTTCGATCCGCTTGAAGGATGGATCGTCACCGCCTGAGCCTTGTTGTCCTACACCGCTTCGGGCTTCCGGCTCCGCCCCGTGCCGAGAAGCAGCGCCTAGATTGAAGTCAGTGGGTCATATCGGCCCACGGTATTTCACCCACCCCTCACAGGAAGGAAGCGACATGAACAAGGACCAAGTGGCAGGACGCGTCGAAGAAGCCAAGGGCAAGATCAAGGAAGTGACCGGCAAGGTTGTCGGCAACGAAAAGCTCCAGAGCAAAGGCCTTGGCGACCAGGCCGCCGGCAAGGTGCAGAAGACCTACGGCGACGTGAAGGAAAAGACCAAGGACGCGATCAAGTCGGGCGCCGACAAGCTCTGATCCCGCTGGCCAGGGCTGCGCGCGTGTGCGTGCAGCCCTTTTTTCTTTGCAGAGAGCGAACGGAGGAAATCAAATGAAAAAGCATCCACAACCCGCCGCCATGCCGCATTCGCGCGCATGGCTGGCCGTGCTGGTGGCGGGCGCCGCGCTGACGCTGGCCGCCTGTGACAAGTCTGACAATCGCACCGCGGGCGAGAAGCTCGACAGCGCAGTCGCCAAGACCGAGCAGGCCGCAGATACCGCCGCGGCCAAAACCGGTGAGGCCGTGCGTGAAGCCAAGGCCAAGGTCGACGCATCCGGCACCACCGCCGAAGTGAAGCAGGGCATGGCCAATGTCGCCGAAGCCGCCAAGGAGGCCGGTGCCACCATGAGCGCGAAGGTCGACGACGCCGCCATCACCGCTTCGGTTTCCGCGGGCCTTGCGAAGGATCCGGACCTGAGCGCTATCAAGATCAATGTCGACACCAAGGGCGGTGCCGTGAGCCTGAAGGGGCCGGCGCCCACTGCCGCCGCCAAGGCGCGGGCCGAAGAAATCGCCAAGGGCGTGCAGGGCGTGACCTCGGTGGATAACCAGCTCGAAGTGAAGAGCTGATTCCCGCGATTCGCCGCACGCAAAAAAGCCCGGAATGTCCGGGCTTTTTGCTTTGTGGCCCCCGTCAGGTTCGGGGGCCACGAAGGATAAGGCGGGCTCAGTGTCCGAGCCAGTCCTTCAGCTCGTCGGCGTGCTCTTCCTCGTCGGAGAGGATGTCCTCGAGCATGCGGCGGGTGGTCGGGTCTTTGTCGCCGATCAGCGCGATCATCTGGCGGTACGACTCGACCGCGATGCGTTCGGCGATCAGGTTGGCGCGCACCATCGCCTGCAGGTCGGTCGATTCGTCGTACGCCGCATGGCTGCGCTCCAGCAGGTGCGAGGGCGCGAAGTCGGGCTCGCCGCCCAGTTGCACGATGCGTTCGGCAATGCGGTCCGCATGGCCCGATTCTTCGTTTGCGTGCACCAGGAACTCGTCGGCGATGGCGGGCGACTCCACGCCGTTGGCGGTGAAGTAGTGGCGCTTGTAGCGCAGCACGCACACCAATTCGGTGGCCAGCGCGTCGTTCAGCAGCTTGACCACGTCGTCGCGCCAGGGGCCGTAGCTGGGCGTGACGGCGCCGTCGTCCAGGCTCTTGCGCGCGGCGTCCAGGCCGCCCTGGTCGAGCACCAGGTGCTTGTGTCCGGAGGCCTTGGTGGATGAGGAAACATCGGCTTTCATGGAGGGTCCTTTCGTGGGGGGCTTGGGTTCTTCTGCATCAACGTGTTGACGATGTCAGCCACGTCGGATGTCTTCAGTACCGCCGCCAGCACGGCCGTGACCGAGAGCAGGCGCCACGGCTTCACGAGCACCAGCACCGCGCCGGTCGCCGCGGCCACAGCCATCAGCTTGGCGGGCTGCTTGCGGGCGTAGTGCTCGAGCATCGGGCGGGCCAGCTGGCCTGCCGCATGGGCGGGATGGCGGCGCCACCAGCGCTGCACGATGCTGCGCGCGAGCGGCACCCAGACACCGCCGCCAGCGCCGTTCGGCTGGTGGCGCTCTGCGTGGCCTGCTTGCGCGGCGTCGTGGTGCGCGTATTCCAGGTCGTCGTCGGCTGCGCTCGCGGGGGCGTGGTTCAGGAACGCGTCGTGCGCGTCCTCTCCGCCGCCGTTGAGCTGGCGCACCAGCGCGCGGCGCGAGAGGGCCAGGCGTTGCTGCGGGGTCAGGGGTGTGCGGTCAGCGCTGGCCATGATGGGCTCCGGCGTCATGCAAGGCCTGCAGGTCGGCCTCGAGTTGCGAGCGCAGGTCGTCGAAACCGTGGCTCGGGCTGGGGCGTGTCGCGTACCAGGCGCAGAACGCCGCGATCACCACGGCCACGCCGGGTACGGCCACCAGCACCCAGTGAAAACTGCCGTGCAGCACGCCGAGCAGCACGGCCACGCCGATCAGCCCGAGGGCCAGCATGGCGCTGGCCGCGGCCAGCACCCCCGCGACGATGCGGGCGACGAGACCGCGCCCCGCCTGCGCAGTTTCCTGGCGGACGAGGGCGGCGTAGTTGGCGAGGTGTTCAGCAACGAGTTCCGGATGCCCGAGCACCGTGGAAAAAATCGGATGAAGCATGGTGCCGGGGATCGGTGGAACTGGAACTCAGCGGATCAGTAGTCGTCCCGGCTGCGGCGGCTGGCCAGCACGATGAGCGCGGTGATGGCGGCGCCCGCTGCGGCGGCGATCAGCACCGAGCGCACGGGTTGGTCGGAGATGTAGCGGCCGGTCACGTCGGCGGCTTGGCCGATGCGGCGCTGGGCGCGCGCGCCGGTGGTGGACGCCGCGTCGAGGCCGCGCTGCACGGCTTGCTGCACGCGGGCTGCGAGTTGCTCCACGGCAGGCTCGGCGTCGCGGCGCAGTTCGCGGACCTTTTCACCCGCCGCATTCACCGCGTTCTGTGCATAGGCGCGGGTCGATTCCACCGCTTCGTTGGCGGTCTGACGCGCGTCGTCGGCGAGCTGCGAGGGAGTCTTGGTCGTGTTCATGTGTAAGTCCTTTCCGGGAAGATGAAATGCGGGAGCCTGTTGATCGTAACTACGCTACTTGCGTCGGAGCAAGCCGCTCAGGAAGCTCGCGATAGCCAGGATGGCGAAGATCACGAAAAGAATCTTGGCGATGCCGACCGCGCTGGCGGCGATGCCACCGAAGCCGAACAGGGCGGCGATGAGCGCAATGACCAGAAAAACCACGGCGTAATGCAGCATGTGGAACTCCTTCGAGGCTTCCCTCGTTGTTTTGAAAACGGCACATCCGGAGGGCTTCTGGGAAGCTGCGAATGGCACAGGAGCAACCTTAAGTGGCCCCTCGCGCCGGACCTGTCAGCGGTCGGGGGCGGGGTGCGTAGGAGATAGCCGAGTGGGCCGAGTGCGGCCGATTGGACGGCCGGGCCGCCAGGCTCAGGTCGGGCGCACCACCGGCAGCATGGCGCTCAGCCGCGTGCCCTTGCCGGGGGTCGACGACACCGTCAGCTTGCCGCGCGCCGCCTCCACGCGATGCCGCATGCCCGCCAGGCCATGCGTCGACGGGCGCATGCGCAGGGTGTCGAAGCCCTTGCCGTTGTCCGCCACTTCCACGATCACGTGGTTCTCGTAGTTCTTCAGCACGATGGTGGCCTCGCTGGCCTCCGCGTACTTGCCGATGTTGGTCAGGCTCTCCTGCACCATGCGGTAGATGGTGAGCTGGCGCGATTCGTCCATGGTCACCGGCTCCAGCGCCATCTCGATCTGCAGGCCCGAGCGCTCGGCGAATTCGCGTCCCAGGATCTCCAGCGACGCGACCAGTCCGAGGTTCGACAGCGACGAGGGCCGCAGGTCTTCGATGATGCGGCGCTTGAGCGCGATGCCGCTGTTGAGCAGCTCGGTCAAATGCTGCAGCCGCTGGATGGCGTCGGGCGAATCCGCCAGCCGCGACTTCAGCCGAGCCACGTCGAGCTTGGCGGCGGTGAGCAGCGAGCCCAGTTCGTCGTGCAGTTCGCGTGCGAGGTAGCCGCGCTCGGTTTCGCGCACATCCTGCAGGTGGGTCGCCAGCTCGGCCAGCGAGGCGGTGCGCTCGCGCACTTCGTCTTCCAGCGCATTCCTTTCGCGCTGAAGGGTTTCCTGCTGGCGCTCGCCGATGGAGCGCAGCGCGTGCGTCTGCCGCAGGTACAGGAAGAAGGCGAGCAGCGCGGCCAGCGCCACGATGGCGGTGCCGATGCGCGCCAGCTGCAGCGACTTGAGCACCTGCACCTGGCTCTGGTGCAGCGTGTCGTTGCTGATCCGGACCAGCTCGCCCGCCGTGGTGCGGATCGAATCCATCTCCTCGCGGCCCACGTCGGTCGTGATGACGAACTTCCAGGCGTCCTCCTTGCCGTCCTGGCGCAGGCGCACGCTCATGTCCATCTCGGCCACCTTGCGCAGCACGTGCTTGGAGAGTTCGGCCAGCTGGGTGAGTTCGGCCGGGCGGCCGGCGTAGAGCCGGCGCAGCGTCGCGAGGTTGCCGTCGACCTGCTTCACCGCCGTGTCGTACGGCTGCCGGTAGTTCGCCTCGCCGGTCAGCAGGTAGCCCCGCTGGCCGGTCTCGGCGTCCAGCATGTTCTGCAGGATCTGGTTGAGCGTGCCGCGCACCTGCTGCGCCTCCTCGATGTCGGCGAGGGCGCGGCTGGACTGCCGGTAGCCGGCCTCGTTGATGCCGACGAGGGCCAGCGCGGCCAGTGCCGCGAGCAGCAGGCTCAAGGCCATTCTTGGAGGGGCTAACCAGTGCATGAAACTTTCAAGGCTGCTTACTACGCAAGTTCGTGAATAATTGACAACAATCAGGGACCCGGCATGTTGCGGCCCGCATGCGCGCAACACAACGACGAAAGTAACAGATGATCAAAATCGGAATTGTGGACGACCACGCCATCGTGCGATCCGGCCTCCGGCAGTTCTTCTCCGAGCACGTGGACCTGCGCGTGGCGGGCGAAGCGGCCAGCGGGCGTGAAGCCATCGAACTGGTGCGCACCACGGAGTTGGACGTGCTGGTCATGGATCTTTCGATGCCGGGGCAAAGCGGGATCGACGCGCTTGCCATGATCCGCGCCAAGGCGCCGGACGTCGGCATCCTGATCCTGAGCGGCTACCCCGAGGAGCACTACGCGATGAACCTGATCCGTCAGGGCGCGAGCGGCTACCTCAACAAGGAGTGCGATCCGATCGAGATCGTCAACGCCATCCGCACCATTTCGCTGGGCCGGCGCTACATCACGCCCGCCGTGGCCGAACTGCTGGCCCGCCAGCTCGACCGCAAGGACGACGCCGCGCCGCACGAACAGCTCTCGGAGCGCGAGTTCCAGGTGTTCCTGAAGCTGGCCAAGGGCGAGACCGCCGGCGACATCGCCAAGACGCTGTCGCTGTCGGTGAAGACGGTGAGCACCTACCGTACGCGCCTGATGGAGAAGATGAATCTTTCCTCCAACAGCGACCTGACGTACTACGCGCTGAAGAACAAGCTGATCGATTGAGGCCAGCCGGGGAATAGGGAAGGGGCCCAACGCGGCCTCTTCAGCCCGCGGCCCGCGGCGAGGCGCGCAACGCGCTCGCCTGCCCGAGGCAGAAGTCGACCAGCGCGTCGATTTCGTTCGACTTGTCGAACACCGCGTCGACCCCGAATTCGGCGCAGCGCCGCCGGATGTCCGGCGTGGCGTAGTTGCTGAGCACCACCACCTTCTGGGTCGGGCCGCGTGCCTGGCAGGCCTGCAGCACACCCAGGCCGCTTCCCTGCTTGAGAAAGAGGTCGACGATGGCAAGGTCCCAGTCGCCGGTATGCGCCTGCAGCCAGTCGCGCGCGCCGCTCTCTGTCTCGGCAAAGCCGACGACTGCGGCGCAGGCGAGTTCTTCCAGGGTGCCAATAAGGTTTTCACGGATCGTGAGGTTGTCTTCGACGACGTAAGTCTGCAATCTGGGATCCATGCCGAACCGCGCTTCCTCTTACGTTGGCAGGAGCATCCGAAGCGCCCCCGCCTGTGGGAATGCCTGCAAGTGGACATTGAGGCCTCCTTGTCGCGCATCATGCAAGCTTCAAGGACCGGGCGTTGTAGGCGGGTTCCGACGATGCACAAACAAAGCTTCCGCCGTAGGCAATGCCGCACGGTTTCTGCGGTCTACTGCCGACCCTGGACGGGTCGTGCCCAAGGTATTCCATAAGACATGGCAACGAACATTCTTCGCTCACGGCCCCTGTGGCAGAAACTGCTGGCTTTCGTGGTGCTGCTGCTGGCCGCGCTGGTGCTGGTGCTGGCGTTCTTTCCGTGGGACGTGCTGCGCGAGCCTGTCAATCGCTATGTGAGCGAGAAGACCGGCCGCAAGTTCGAGATCACGCGCCGGCTCGACGTGAACCTCGGCTGGCGGCAGGCCACCGTCAAGTTCGACGGCATCGAGTTCGCGAACCCCTCGTGGGCGCGGGACCCCTACCTGGTGAAGGCGGACCGGGCCGAGTTCGACATCCGCATCTGGCCGCTTCTGGCCAGCAAGGTGAACATTCCGCGCCTGGCGCTGTTCTCGCCCACCGTGGGCCTGCAGATGGAGCAGGACGGGCGCCGCACCTGGGCGCTTGGCAAGGACACCTCCGATTCAGGCACCGTGCCCAGCATCGGCCTGATACAGGTCGACAGCGGGGCGGTCGACTTCCTGGCCAAGCATCTGGGCGTCGACCTGCATGCCGACCTGAGCTATGACACCAGCCGCGGCGAAATGCCGCTCAGCTACCGCATCAAGGGCCGCTACAAGGGCCAGCCGCTGACCGCCAACGGCCGCACCGGCAACGTGCTCCAGATCAACGCCACGGGCGCGCCGCCGTTCCCGCTGGAAATCAACGCGGCCGCCGGCCAGACCCAGTTGAAGGCGAGCGGCACCGTGGCCGAGCTCTCGGGGCTCGATGGCATCGACGCCAAGTTCGAACTCAAGGGTCAGACGCTGGGTGCGCTGTTCCCGCTGCTGGGCATCGCGCTGCCGCAGACCTCGCCCTACGCATTGAGCGGCGACCTGAGCAAGCGCGGCACCCTGTGGGGCGTGGCTGGCCTCAAGGGCAAGCTGGGCCTGTCCGACATTTCCGGCGACATGCGTTTCGACCAGGCCGGCAAGCTGCCGCACCTGTCGGGCGAACTGCGCTCGCGGGTGATGGACATGGACGACCTCGGCCCGCTGATCGGCCTGCCGCCCACCGCGCGCACCGCCAACACGGTGGAAGGCGTGGCGCCCCCGCCGACCGTGACGCAGGTCAAGCGGGCGGGCGGCAAGGTGCTGCCCACCGCGCCGCTCGACTTCGAGCGTCTGCGCGCCATGAATGCCGACGTCAAGTACACCGCAGACCGCATCCAGAACGTGCGCGACATTCCGCTCGACCGTGGCAGCGTGCAGGTGAAGCTGGACAACGGTGTGCTCACGCTCGATCCGCTCGACCTGGGCGTGGCCGGCGGCAAGCTCGGCGGTGCGATCCGCATCGACGCCTCGAAGAACCCGGCGGACATCCGCGCCTCGCTCGATGTGCGCGCCATGCAGCTGGCCCGCCTGTTCCCCAAGCTGGAGACCACCGGCAACAGCGTGGGACGGCTGGACGGGCGCGTCAACCTGTCGGGTTCGGGCAGCACGGTGGCCAACTGGCTGGGCGGCGTGTCCGGCGACGTGGCTGTGATCTCGGGGCGCGGCCAGTTCGGCAACCTGCTGCCCGTGTTCGCGACGCTGGTGGGCGGTGACATCATCAAGTTCCTGCTGCGCGGCGACCGCAATGTGGAGCTGCGCTGCGCGGCCCTGGCCTTCGACGTGAACAAGGGGCTGATGACCGGACGCACGCTGGTGCTGGACACGACCAACGCGGTGTTCACCGCCACCGGCCAGGCCAATCTTGCGACCGAGGGCCTGGATTTCGTGATCCGCCCGGAGCCGAAGAGCAAGAGCATCCTCTCGATCCGCACGCCGCTGGTGGTGAGCGGTACGTTCGGGGCGCCCAAGGGCGGCCTGCAGGTGACGCCGTTGGCCGAGCGCGGGCTGGCCGCGCTGGCGCTGGGGGCCATCAATCCTTTGCTGGCGCTGGCCGCGACCATCGAGACCGGGCCGGGCGAAGATGCCGATTGCAAGGGCGTGCTGGGCGATGCGAACCGCCCGACGGCAGGGGCGGCAGCCAATGGCGCCGCGAAGGCGAAGGGCGCCAAGCAGCCTGTGAAGCAGCCCTAAGCGTGGGGACGTTGCCCGCAGACGCTGCAATGCGGGTCCCGCGCCACACGCAAGGTGTCGAAGCTGGTACTGCGTCCGTCGAACATCAACAGCTTGCCCGCCAATGACGGACCGATGCCGGCGAGCAGCTTGAGCGCTTCGCTGGCCTGCAGCGTGCCGATCGTTCCGACCACGGGACCGAACACGCCCAGTACCGCGCAGCGCGTTTCCTCGAAAGTCGCGTCTGGCGGGAACAGGCAGGCATAGCAGGGGGAAGCCGCATCGCGCGTGTCGTACACGCTCAGTTGCCCGTCGAAGCGGATCGCCGCACCGGCAACCAGCGGCTTGGCATGCGCCACGCAGGCACGATTGACGGCCTGCCGGGTGGCGAAGTTGTCGCAGCAGTCGATCACCACGTCGGCCTGACTGACCAGGCGCGACAGCAGTGCATCGTCGGCCCGCACCGCGTGCGTCTCGATGTAAATGTCGGGGTTGATGTCGCGCATGGCCTGCGCGGCTGATTCGACCTTGGACAGCCCGACCCGCGCGTGCGTGTGGGCGACCTGGCGCTGGAGATTGGTGAGATCGACCTCGTCGTCGTCGACCAGCACGATGTGGCCGACCCCTGCGGCGGCAAGGTAGAGCGCAACCGGCGAGCCCAGCCCGCCGGCGCCGATCATGAGAACCCGTCCGGCACTGACGCGCTCCTGCCCGTCAATGCCGAATTCCTCCAGAAGGATGTGGCGCGAGTAGCGCAGCAGCTGGCTATCTTCCATGCGCCACCGGGCTCAGTTTTCCTTCTTTTCTTCCTTGTTGTCGACGATGACCTGCGTTTTGCTCACGAGCACGGGCTGGCCCTTCAGGCGGTTGAGCGCCTGCACCAGCGGGAAGTCCTTGTCGGTGCCGAACTCGGGCACCTTGCGGTCCTGCGGCGGCTTCTTGGCTTCTTCCTCGAGGCGCTTGCGGGCTTCGTCGCGGGCCTTTTCGCGTTCCGGGTCCTTGACTTCGGGGCCCTGGCCGCTGGCCAGATGCTTCTCGAGGTCGGCCTCGCGCATGCGCAGGGCGGCGAAGGGGCTGCCCTCGGCGCTTTCGTCGACCAGCACGTTGGGCACGATGCCCTTGGCCTGGATCGAGGTGCCGCTCGGCGTGTAGTAGCGCGCGGTGGTGATCTTCAGGCCGGTGTCGGGGCCGAGCGGGCGAACCGTCTGCACCGAGCCCTTGCCGAAGGTCTGGCTGCCCATGATGGTGGCGCGCTTGTGGTCCTGCAGAGCGCCGGCGACGATTTCGCTGGCCGAGGCCGAGCCTTCGTTCACCAGCACCACCAGCGGCACGGTCTTCAGCGCCGCGGGCAGGCTGCGCAGCGGGTCGCTGCCCGAACGGCGCTGGTAGTACTCCGGCGCCGCCTTGTAGATCGACTTGCTCTCGGCCAGCTGGCCGTCGGTGGTGACGACCGTGACGTTCTCGGGCAGGAAGGCCGACGACACCGCCACCGCCGCGTCGAGCAGGCCGCCCGGGTCGTTTCGCAGGTCGAGCACCAGGCCCTTGAGGTTCGGGTCTTCCTTGTACATCTCGTCGATCTTCTTGACGAAGTCGTCGACGGTGCGTTCCTGGAATTGCGACAGGCGGATCCAGCCGTAGCCGGGCTCCATGATCTTGCCGCGCACCGACTGCGTGCGAATTTCCTCGCGCGTGATCGTGACCGGGAAGGTGCGGCTCTCGTCCTTGCGGAAGATGGTCAGCAACACCTTGGTGTTGGCTTCGCCGCGCATGCGCTTGACCGCCTCGTTCAGCGACAGGCCGCGTACGGCGGTGTCGTCGATCTTGGTGATCAGGTCATTGGGCTTGAGGCCGGCGCGGAAAGCCGGGGAGCCTTCGATGGGCGAAACGACCTTGATCAGGCCGTCTTCCTGCGAAATCTCGATGCCCACGCCGACGAACCGGCCGGTGGTGCCTTCCCTGAATTCCTTGAAGGACTTCTTGTCGAAGTACTGGGAATGCGGGTCGAGCCCGGCGACCATGCCGGAAATGGCGTCGGAGATGAGCTTTTTCTCGTCGACCGGCTCGACGTAGTCGCTCTTGACCATGCCGAAGACGGCAGCGAGCTGCTGCAATTCCTCGAGCGGCAGTGGCGCAAGCGAACCGCGTGCGACTGTCTGCAACGAGACGGTGGTCAGGACGCCTGCTACGGCGCCGGCGGCGACCCAGCCGGTGATCTTCAGTTTCTGGCCCATCATGAGTGGTTGTCCTTGTCGGCGGCTGTCGAACCAATATACACAGCTTGGAAGCAAATTGCCTGCCGGGGTTCCACGAATGGGCCGGCAGGAGAGGGTTTCTTCAGCCTTTACCCTGCGAGGCCACCGCGGCGGCGGCCTTTTCGGCCGCGGCGGCATCGCCGAGGTAGTAACTGCGAAGGGGCTTGAGGTCGTCGTCGAGCTCGTAGACCAGCGGAATGCCGTTCGGAATGTTCAGCCCGACGATCGCGTCGTCGGAGATGCCGTCCAGGTACTTCACGAGAGCGCGGATCGAGTTGCCGTGGGCGGCCACCACCAGCCGGCGCCCGGCGCGGATGGCCGGCGCCATCGATTCGTTCCAGAACGGCAGCACGCGGGCGACCGTGTCCTTCAGGCACTCGGTAAGGGGAATCTGCTCGGGCGACAGCTTGGCGTAGCGCACGTCGGAGCGCTCGCTGCGCGGGTCGTTGGCTTCCAGCGGCGGCGGCGGGGTGCCGTAGCTGCGGCGCCAGACCAGCACCTGCTCGTCGCCGTATTTCTTGGCGGTTTCGGCCTTGTTCAGGCCCTGCAGGCCGCCGTAGTGGCGCTCGTTGAGGCGCCAGGAATGCACCACCGGCAGCCAGGTGCGGTCGAGCTCGTCGAGCGTGTGCCACAGGGTGCGTGTGGCGCGCTTGAGCACGCTCGTGTAGGCGACGTCGAAGTCGTAGCCTTCGGCCTTGAGCAGCCGGCCGGCCTGCTTGGCCTGCTCCACGCCGGTGTCGGTGAGGTCGACGTCCGTCCATCCGGTGAAGCGGTTTTCAAGATTCCAGGTCGATTCACCGTGACGGATCAATACCAGTTTGTGCATGAGGGAGGCCTTTGGCTGCGCTTGCGAAACCCCGCATTCTAAAATCCCCGGTTTGCCATTCAAGGAACCCCCGTGAAATTGATCGAATTCGTCACCGCGAACTGGATGCTGATCCTGATCGCGCTCAGCTCGGGTGCCATGCTGGCCTGGCCGCTGGTGCGGGGGGCGGGCGGCGGAACGCTCACCGCGCAGGGCGCCGTGCAGCTCATCAACCGCGAACGCGCCGTGCTGGTCGACGTGCGCGAGCCCGAGGAGTTTGCCGCCGGCCACATGATCGGCGCCAAGAACGTGCCCCTGAACCAGCTCGAGGAAAAGCTGACCGGCGCGGTCAAGAACAAGACCGTGCCCTTGCTGCTGGTGTGTGCCACCGGCGCCCGCGCCCAGCGCGCCGTGGCCGTGGCCAAGAAGCTCGGCTACGAGCAGGCCCAAGCGGTGGCCGGCGGGCTGAAAGCCTGGAAAGAGGCTAACCTGCCGGTTGAAAAGGCCTGAATTTCCCCGAGATGAATCGTATGCAAGCAGTCAAGATGTACACCACCGCCGTTTGCCCCTACTGCACGCGTGCGAAACAGATCCTCAAGTCCAAGGGTGTCGAGCAGATCGAAGAGATCCGCATCGACACCGACCCCCAGGCTCGCAACACCATGATGGAAATCACCCAGCGCCGCACGGTGCCGCAGATCTTCATCGGCGACACCCACGTGGGCGGGTGCGACGACCTCATGGCCCTCGACAGCCGCGGCGGCCTCGTGCCCCTGCTGCAGGGCGCCTGAAACAGAAAGCAACCGGCGTCGCAAAAGCGACCCGGTCGTCGGGCGATAATCGTTCGCCTATTCATCTGCAGCCCGCTGCGGGAACCTCTCCCCGGCGGGCATTGTTTTGATCCTCGAAAGTTCAGCCATGGCCGACCAGCAAGCCCAAGATCCCGTCTTCCAGATCCAGCGCGTCTACCTCAAGGACCTGTCGCTCGAACAACCCAATTCGCCCGCGATCCTGCTGGAGCAGGAACAGCCCACCGTCGACATCCAGCTCGGCGTGGACGCACAGCCCGTGGCCGAAGGCATCTTCGAGATCACCGTGTCGGCCACCGTGCAGACCAAGATCCAGGACAAGACCGTGTTCCTGGTCGAAGCCAAGCAAGCCGGCATCTTCGAGATCCGCCACCTGCCCGAAGAGCAGATGGGCGCCATCCTCGGCATCGCCTGCCCGCAAATCGTGTACCCGTACCTGCGCGGCAACGTGGCCGACGTGATCCAGCGCGGCGGCTTCCCGCCCGTGCACCTGGCTGAAATCAACTTCCAGGCCATGTACGAGCAGCAGCAGGCACAGGCCGCCGGCCAGGCCGCGCCCACCCTCGCACAGTAAGCCGGCACGACGCCGCCAACGCCGATGAAGATCTGCGTTCATGGCGCCGGTGCCTGGGGCACGGCGGTCGCCGTCAATGCGGCGGGCCGCCACGAGGTCACGCTCTGGGCCCGCGACGCGGCCCAGGCCGACGCCATTTCGAAGGCCCGCGAAAACACCCGTTACCTGCCAGGTCTGGCACTGCCGGCCTCGCTCGCCGTGCGCGCGGGCGACATCGGCCAGGCACGGGCCGGCGCCGACCTCGTCATCGTGGCCACGCCCATGGCCGCCCTGCGTGAACAGCTCGTTGCACTGCGCGGCACCACCGCGCCGGTGGCGTGGCTGTGCAAGGGCGTCGAGCCCGCGCTCGACGCGTCTCCCGCATCCTTCGGCCTGTTCGCCCACGAAATCCGGGCGCAGGTCGCACCCGACCTGGCCGCGGGCGTGCTCAGCGGCCCCAGCTTCGCGCAGGAAGTCGCCGAAGGGCGCCCCACCGCGCTGGTAGCCGCCAGCCCCCATGCCGCCGTGCGCGACGCGCTCGTCGAGGCTTTCCACGGACCGGCGCTGCGCGTCTATGCCAACGAGGACATCGTGGGCGTGGAAGTGGGCGGTGCCGTCAAGAACGTGCTGGCCATCGCCACCGGCCTGTGCGACGGCCTGGCGCTCGGCCTCAACGCCCGCGCCGCGCTCATCACGCGTGGCCTTGCCGAAATGACGCGCCTGGGCCTCGCGCTCGGCGCCCGCGCCGAGACCTTCATGGGCCTTTCCGGCCTGGGCGACCTCGTGCTGACTTCCACCGGCGACCTGTCGCGCAACCGCAAGGTCGGCCTGCTGCTGGCCCAGGGCCGCACGCTGGCCCAGGCGGTCGATTCGCTGGGCCACGTGGCCGAGGGCGTGTACTGCGCCCGCACCGTGGTGCAGCGCGCGCGCGGACTCGGCATCGAAATGCCGATCTCCGAGGGCGTGGTCGCGCTGCTCGATGGCCGCATGGGTCCGCAGGACGCCGTCGCCGCCCTGACCGGCCGCGACCCGGTGCCCGAGTCCGTCGCGCCCGCGCCGTCCCCCCGCCAATCCTCCTGAAAAAGACTGAAGAGACAGAAAGAGCCATGAGCCTTCGCTTTGATTTTTCAGCGTCGGCCGTGGCCGCGCTGGCCCGCGCCGATGCCGCACGCGCGCTGCAAGAAGACGTTGCCGATGGCGACCTGACGGCGTCGCTGGTCGATCCCGCCCGCCGTGCCCGCGCCCGCGTGCTGGCACGCGAAGCCGCCGTGGTGTGCGGCGCCCCCTGGGTCGAGGCCACGCTGCGGCAGCTCGACCCCGAAGTGCGCATCGAGTGGCGCTGCGCCGAAGGCGAGCGCTGCGCGGCCGACCAGGTCGTGCTCGAGATCGAAGGCGCGGCCCGCGCGCTGCTCACGGCCGAGCGCACTTCGCTCAACTTCCTGCAACTGCTGAGCGCGGTCGCCACCAAGACCGCCCTTTATGCCGATGCGGTGCGCGGCACGCGCGCGCGCATCGTCGACACGCGCAAGACCATTCCGGGCCTGCGCCTGGCGCAGAAGTACGCGGTGCGCACCGGCGGCGGCCTGAACCACCGCATCGGCCTGTACGACGCCGTGCTCATCAAGGAAAACCACATTGCCGCCGCCGGCGGCGTGGCCGCGGCCTTGCGTGCGGTCGCGCCGGTGGCGTCGCAGGCAGCCTTCGTCGAGGTCGAGGTCGAGACGCTGGCCCAGTTGCACGAGGCGCTGGAAGCCGGCGCGCGCATGGTGCTGCTCGACAACATGGACCTGCCCACGCTGCGCGAAGCCGTGCGCATCAACGACGCCGTGGGCGGCGACCGCAAGGCCGTGCTCGAAATCTCGGGCGGCGTGACGCTCGACGGCCTGCGCGCGCTGGCCGAAACCGGCGTCGACCGTATTTCCGTCGGCGCATTGACCAAGGACGTGAAAGCCGTCGACTATTCGATGCGCTTCCAGGACAACTGAGCCGCCTTGCCATGACGACCGCTTCCGTCATCGACGTCGACTACGAACAACCCGCCGGATCGCAGGCCGGCTCCGTCTGCGACACCCGCCAAGCCTGGGCCCGCGTGCCGCCCGAGCCTTCGCCCCATGAACGCATCGCGCTAAAGGAACGCATCCGCCGCCTGCTGCGCGAACATGACGGGGGAAGAGGGGCGGTGATGGTGTCGCACTTCTACGTGCACCCCGACCTGCAGGACCTGGCCGAGGAAACCGGCGGCATCGTGAGCGACTCGCTCGAAATGGCGCGCTTCGGCCGCGACCATGCCGCGCAAACGCTGGTGGTGTCGGGCGTGCGCTTCATGGGCGAGACCTCGAAGATCCTCTCGCCCGAAAAGCGCGTGCTGATGCCCGACCTGGACGCGAACTGCTCGCTCGACCTGGGCTGCCCGGTCGAGCAGTTCAGTGCCTTCTGCGACCAGCATCCCGACCGCACCGTGGTCGTCTACGCCAACACCAGCGCGGCCGTGAAGGCGCGCGCCGACTGGCTCGTCACCTCGAGCTGCGCCCTCGACGTGGTGAATGCGCTGCACGCGGCGGGGCAAAAAATTCTCTGGGGCCCCGACCGGCACCTGGGCGACTACATCCAGCGCCAGACCGGCGCCGACATGGTCAGCTGGAACGGCGCCTGCATCGTGCACGACGAGTTCAAGGCGCTGGAACTCGAATTGCTGATGAAGCAGCATCCGAAAGCCAAGGTGCTGGTGCACCCCGAGTCGCCGTCCGACGTGATCGCGTTGGCGGACGCGGTGGGTTCGACCTCCGCCATCCTGAATGCGGCGCAGCGCATGGACGCGAGCGAATTCATTGTCGCCACCGACAGCGGCATGCTGCACAAGCTGCGTACGCTGAATCCGGGCAAGACTTTCATCGAGGCACCTACCGCGGGCAACGGCGGCACCTGCAAGAGCTGCGCGCATTGCCCCTGGATGGCTATGAACGGGTTGGTGGAGCTGGCGAATGCGCTGGAAACCGGCGCGGGCGAGATCCATGTGGATCCGGCGCTGGGGTTGCGGGCGCGGGTGCCGATCGATCGGATGCTGGCGTTCACGGCCGGGCTGAAGAACGGCCAGGCGCCTGGCAGTCTGGTAGCCGGCATCGGCGCCGCCTGACCCGCATTGCTCCTTCCCCCTCTGGGGGAAGGCTGGGTTGGGGCCAGGCAGAGCGTGCCCAGTGGTGGCGCCGCTTGCCCCACCCCAGCCCTCCCCCGGGAGGGGAGGGAGAAAAACCTAGAAGTCCACGGTGCAGCTGTCGCCCAACGCCTCGCGCCAGACCCTCACCCGCGCCAGCGACGCCCGCAAATCCGGCAACGCATCCGCAATGAACACGCAAAGGTTCTCCAGCGTCGGCGGATGCAGCCCCGGCACGTCATCCAGCAGGTGATGGTCGAGCTGCTCGCGCACATCCTCCAGCCGGCGACGCAGCAACCCCAGGTCGATCACCATTCCCGTCACCGGATCGCGCTCCCCGGCAAGCCACACCTCCGCGTGGTACGTGTGGCCGTGGATACGGCGGCTGCCTTCCACTTCGATCTCCCGCTTCAGCGTGTGGGCGGCGTCGAAGAAAAAGCGTTGGCTGATGGTGAAGCGCATCGTCGAAAAAGAAACTCTGGGGGAAAAGAGGCTGTCCGCTTCAGCGGATGCCGGTGATCTTGTGCGTCTGCACGCTGAGCCGCCACGCTGGCTGACGCATGCACTCCGCAATGCACAGCTCGGTGTTGGCGATGCGGTCGGGCCCGTCCATGGGCTGCAGGAAACGGTGCGTGAATTCGCCCGTGCGCGCCATCGTGTCGAGGTCGAACTCGGTCTGCGGCCACACCAGCTTCAGCTCTTGGCCGCGCTGCTGCACCCACGGCGCGCCGGCCTTGGGGCTGATGCACAGCCAGTCGATGCCCTCGGGCGCCTCGACCGTGCCGTTGCTCTCCACGGCGATGCGAAAGCGCCGCGCATGCAGCGCGTCGACCAGCGCCGCGTCGACCTGCAGCAGCGGTTCGCCGCCGGTGAGCACCACCAGCCGATGGTCGGCATCGCCGGCCGGCCATTGCGCGGCGATGGTGTCGGCCAGCAGGTCGGCGGTCTTGAACTTGCCGCCCAGCGTGCCGTCGGTGCCGACGAAGTCGGTGTCGCAGAACCGGCAGACGGCGGTGTCGCGGTCGCTCTCGCGGCCGCTCCAGAGGTTGCAGCCTGCAAAGCGGCAGAACACGGCCGGCATGCCGGCCTGGCCGCCCTCGCCCTGCAGGGTGTAGAAGATTTCCTTGACGCTGTAGCTCATGGCGTTGCGAAAGCCTCGATCTCCAGGTTGTCGATCAGCCGCGTGCTGCCCAGGCGCGCCGCGGCCAGCGCCACGAGCGGCTCCCCGGCGGACGGCGCCTGCAGGTCGGTGCGCCGCCGCAGCACAAGATAGTCCGGTTGCCAGCCCCGCTGCGCCAGCGACTGCATTGCCCGCGCTTCTATCGCGGCCAAATCGCGCTCGCCCTCGCGCACCGCCTCGGCCATGGCCCGCAGCGCCCTCGACAGCTGCACGGCCTCGGCGCGCTCGTCCTTGCTCAGGTAGCCGTTGCGCGACGAGAGGGCCAGCCCGTCGTCGGCGCGAAAGGTCTCGCCGCCCACGATCTCGATGGGCAGCGCGAACTGCCGCACCATGTGGCGGATCATCATCAGCTGCTGGTAGTCCTTCTTGCCGAACACCGCCACGCGCGGCTGCACGCACTGGAAGAGCTTCATCACCACCGTGCACACGCCGATGAAGAAGCCGGGGCGAAAGTGCCCTTCGAGGATGTCGGCCAGCGCCGGGTCGGGGTGCACCTTGCAGGTCTGGGGCTCGGGGTAGAGCACCTTCTCGGTAGGGGCGAAGAGCACGTCGCAGCCGGCGGCGCGCAGCTTCTCGCAGTCGCTGTCCCAGGTGCGCGGGTAGGTGTCGAAGTCTTCGTGCGGCAGGAACTGCAGCCGGTTCACGAAGATGCTCGCGACCGTGACGTCGCCCAGCGGCCTGGCCTGCTTCACCAGCGCGATGTGGCCGTCGTGCAGATTGCCCATGGTGGGCACGAAGGCGGGGCGTTGGCTGGCGGACAGGCGCCCGCGCAGTTCTTCGATGGTGTGTGCGATGTACATGAGAGCGGTTCCTTGGTCTTTACCAGGCGTGGAGTCGGTCGTCGGGAAAGCTGCCGTCCTTGACGGCCTGCACGTAGGCCTTCAGCGCGGGCAGCACGCCCGGCGCGTCGGCCATGAAGTTGCGCACGAACCTCGGCATCTTCCCGAGGTTGATGCCCAGCATGTCGTGCAACACCAGCACCTGTCCGGCGGTGGCCCGGCCGGCACCGATGCCGATGGTGGCGCAGCGCGTCAGCTCGGCCGTGAGTTCGGCGGCCAGCGCGGCCGGCACCATCTCGAGCACCAGCATCGCGGCGCCCGCGTCCTGCAGCGCATGGGCCTGCTGCTTCAGCAGCGCGCCGGCGGCGTCGCCCTTGCCCTGCACGCGGTAGCCGCCCAGCGCATGTACCGTCTGCGGCGTCAGGCCCAGGTGGGCGCAGACGGGAATGCCGCGCTCGACCAGGAAGCGCACCGTGTCGGCGGTCCAGCCGCCGCCTTCGAGCTTGACCATGTGCGCGCCGGCCTGCATGAGCACGGTGGCGCTGCGCAGCGCCTGTTCGCGCGATTCCTGGTAGCTGCCGAAGGGCAGGTCGGCAATCAGCCAGGCCGTGCCCTGCACGCGGCGCAGGCCGCGCGAGACGCTGTCGGTGTGATAGCGCATGGCTTCCAGGCTCACGCCCACCGTGCTGTTCAGGCCCTGGCAGACCATGCCGAGCGAATCGCCGACCAGCAGGCAGTCGATGCCGGCCGCGTCGGCCATGGCCGCGAAGGTGGCGTCGTAGGCCGTGAGCATGGCGATCTTTTCGCCGCGTGCGTGCATGTCGGCCAGGCGCGGCAGGCTCACGGGCTTGCGCGACGCGGGCGGGGAGGCCGGCGGCAGCGTGCCGTAGGGCGAGGCCGGTGGCGTTTCGGTCGGCGGTGTGGTGTTCGACATGGTTGGGTTTCTCCCTGCGGGCGTCGGTGGCCGGGCATCCTTGAGTGAAGAAAACGAAGCGGGTGGGGCCTATCGGTCGGCCGGCGGCACCAGCACCGTGGGTGCGGCGTGCTCGGCGAGCGAAGGGTAGTCGCGGCTGAAATGCAGGCCACGGCTCTCGTGGCGGGCCTGCGCGGAGCGCACGATCAGCTCGGCCACCTGAACCAGGTTGCGCAGCTCGAGCAGATCGCGCGTGACGTGGAAGTTCGCGTAGAACTCGTGGATCTCGGCCTGCAGCAGCGCGATGCGGTGGCTCGCGCGCTCCAGGCGCTTGTTGGTGCGCACGATGCCGACGTAGTCCCACATGAAGCGGCGCAACTCGTCCCAGTTGTGCGAGATGACCACGGCCTCGTCGGCGTCGGTGACGCGGCTGTCGTCCCAGGCGGGCAGCTCGGCGCGTTCGCGCACCGGTGCCGCGGCGATGGCGCCGGCGGCGGCGCGCGCGAACACCATGCACTCGACCAGCGAGTTGCTGGCCAGCCGGTTGGCGCCATGCAGGCCCGTGCAGGCAGTTTCGCCGATGGCGTAGAGGCCCGGCACATCGGTGCGCCCGCTCAGGTCGCCGAGCACGCCGCCGCAGGTGTAGTGCGCGGCCGGCACCACGGGGATGGGCTCGCGCGTGATGTCGATGCCCAGCTCCAGGCAGCGCGCCAGGATGTTGGGAAAGTGCTCTTTCAGGAACGCGGCCGGCTGGTGCGAGATGTCGAGGTACACGCAGTCCAGGCCGTGCTTCTTCATCTCGAAATCGATGGCGCGGGCCACCACGTCGCGCGGGGCGAGCTCGGCGCGCTCGTCGTGCCTGGGCATGAAGCGCGTGCCGTCGGGCAGCTTGAGCAGCCCGCCTTCGCCGCGCACCGCCTCACTGATCAGGAAGGACTTGGCATGCGGGTGGTACAGGCAGGTCGGGTGGAACTGGATGAACTCCATGTTCGACACCCGGCAGCCCGCGCGCCAGGCGGCGGCGATGCCGTCGCCGGTGGCCGTGTCGGGGTTGGTGGTGTAGAGGTAGACCTTGCCCGCGCCGCCCGTCGCCAGGATGGTGTGCGGCGCGCGGAAGGCCAGCACCTCGTCGGTCTGGTCGTCGAGCGCGTAAAGGCCCAGGCAGGCCGGGTCGTCGAGCCCGAGCTTGCGGCCGGTGATCAGGTCGACCAGCGTGTGGTGCTCGAACAGCGTGATGTTCGGCGTGCGGCGCACCCGCTCGATCAGCACCTGCTGCACCGCCGCGCCGGTGGCGTCGGTCACGTGCACGATGCGGCGCTGGCTGTGGCCGCCTTCGCGCGTCAGGTGCAGGCCGCCGTCTTCTTCAGAGAAGGGCACGCCCAGCTCGCGCAGCCAGCCGATGGCCTCGGGCGCATGCTCGACCACGAAGCGCGTGGCCTCGGCATCGCACAGGCCGGCACCGGCCACCAGCGTGTCTTCGACGTGCGCGTCGAAGCTGTCGCCCGCCGCCAGCACCGCCGCGATGCCGCCCTGCGCCCAGGCGCTGGAGCCGTCGTTCAGCGCGCGCTTGGTGAGCACGGCCACGCGGTGCGTGGGCGCCAGGTGCAGCGCGGCCGAGAGGCCGGCCAGGCCGCTGCCGACGATGAGGACGTCGAAGTCGCGCACGGCGGAAGTCACTGGGTCGGGGAGCCGGTTGGGTCAGCTTGGCGAATAGGCCAATCTGACGTAGATGGGAGCAAAAGCCTCGGCCTGCGTGATGTCGATCAGCGTTTCCTTCGCGAGCTCGAGCATCGCGATGAAGGTGACGATCAGCACCGGCGTGCCGCGCGACACATCGAACAGCTTCTCGAATTCCACGAAGCGCTGCCCCTGCAGGTGGCGCAGCACGATGCTCATGTGCTCGCGCACGTTGAGCTCCTCGCGCGAGATCTTGTGGTGCTGCACGAGCTTGGCGCGCTTCATGATGTCGGCCCAGGCGTCGCGCAGCTCGGCCACGTCGACGTCGGGGAAGCGCGGCTTCAGCGACTGCTCGATGTAGACCTGCCCCTTCCAGAAGTCGCGGCCGTAGGTCGGCATGGCGCTGATGGCGGCGGCCTGCAGCTTGGTCTGCTCGTATTCGAGCAGGCGGCGCACGAGCTCGGCGCGCGGGTCTTCGGCTTCCTCGCCGTCGGCCACCTTCTTGGGCGGCAGCAGCATGCGCGACTTGATCTCGATCAGCATCGCGGCCATGAGCAGGTACTCGGCCGCGAGTTCGAGGTTGGTCTGGCGGATCTCGTCGACGTAGCTCAGGTACTGCCGCGTGAGCCCCGCCATCGGGATGTCGAGGATGTTGAAGTTCTGCTTGCGGATCAGGTAGAGCAGCAAGTCCAGCGGGCCTTCGAAGGCCTCGAGGAACACCTGCAACGCCTCGGGCGGGATGTACAGGTCCTTCGGCATCGCGAACAGCGGCTCGCCATAGAGCCTCGCGAGCGCGACCTGGTCGATCACGTCGGGCATGCCGACCACGAGCGTGCCGTTGTCCTCGTCTCCGTTCATTGGTCGATCGCTATCATTTCAATAGCTGTCGGCGCAATGCGGACGGGCGTTGGATGCCAATTCGGCGTCACTGATGAATTACTTGGGCTGGGTCTGGTAGACGTAGGGCTGCTGCGCCACGCGGGCTTCGCTGTATTCCTCGAGCAGGCTGCGGTCGAGGTGCTTGTCCCACAGCAGGGCGCGGCCGGCGCGCTGTTCGGCTTCCAGCGTTGGCTTCTTTTCCTTCATCTGCTCGATGAAGTTCGTGATCTCGGAAGAGTAGTGGGGGCGGCGGAAGATGGACATAGACTGGACCTTTATGGCGTGAATTTTACCGGGGACGGCATGAAGCATCGGCGAGGATGGCGGATCGGCATGGCAACCGCGTTGCTGGCGGTCGTGGCGGGGCTCGCGGCCTGCGACTCCAAGAACATCAGCGAGCTCGAGGAAGGCGTCTCCACCGAGGCCGATGTGCGCGCCCGTTTCGGCGAGCCAGAGAACATCTGGGACGGCCCGAACCGCGGCCGCATCTTCGAATACAACCGCCAGCCGCAGGGCCAGAAGAACTACATGATCACCATCGGCACGGACGGCAAGATGAGCGCGCTGCGCCAGGTGCTGACGCCCGAGAACTTCGCCCGGGTGCAGCCCGGCATGATGATGGAAGACCTGCGCAAGATGCTCGGCAAGCCCGCCAAGGTCACGCCCTACGCACTCAGGCGCGAGACCGAATGGGAATGGCGCTGGGTGCAGCCGCCGAGCTCGCCGATGGTCTTCACCGCCACCCTGAACGACGACCAGCGCGTGGTGCGCAGCGGCTCGTCGCCCGACCGGGGTACCGAAGCGCCCTGATTCCGCTTCGGCGCTTTCAGGCGCCGGGGGCGTCGGCGGGGCGGCCCGCCACCAGCTCCTCCGCAAAGCCGGAGCGCTCGATCGCCTCGCGCGGCTGGGGCTGCAGCGACTCGATGCGCAGCAGCCCGCCGCGCGCCAGCACCGCGCGGTGCAGTCGCCGCAGCGCGGCGATGCCCGTGGCGTCGAGGTAGATCAGGTGCATCGCGTCGAGCACCACCGTCATGCCGCGCGGCGCGCGTTCGGCGGCGTTCACCGCCTCGTCCAGCTTGGCCGCGGCGCCGAAGAACAGCGCGCCGTAGATGCGGTAGGTGAGCACCGGCGGCTGCAGCATCACCAGCTCCACGCTGAACAGCCCGCTCATGCGCCGCATGAACAACACGCACGCCAGCACGATACCCGCCTGCATCGCCACCGTCAGGTCGAACACCACGGTGAGGAAGAAGGTGCCGAGCATCAACAGCCGGTAGTGCCGGTCAAGTTGCCGCAGCCGCGTGGGCGCGAACTCGCGCCACTCGCCCATCTTCAGTGCCACGAACACCAGGATGCCCGCCAGCACCGCCAGCGGCACATGGCGCGCGAGCGGCGCGGCCAGCAGCACCACCAGCAGCAAGGTCAGCGCATGCACCATGCCCGCGACAGGCGAGGTGCCGCCAGAGCGGATGTTGGTCACGGTGCGCGCGATGGCGCCCGTGGCCGGCATGCCGCCGAAGAAAGGCGTGACCACGTTCGCGACGCCCTGCGCCATCAGCTCCTGGTCGGGATCGTGCGGAGACTGCCCGCTGATCTGGTCGGACACCCGGGCGCACAGCAGCGACTCGATGGCGCCAAGCAGCGCGATGGTCAGCGTGGGCATGACCAGTTGCTTCACCGTTTCCCATGAGAAGTCGGGCAGCGCGAAAGCCGGCGCGCCTTCGGGAATGCCGCCGAAGCGCGTGTCGATGGTCTCCACGGGCAGTTCGAGGCCCCAGGACAGCAGCGTGAGCGTGACCAGCGCGACGACCGGGCCGGGCACGCGCGCGCTCATCTGCACGCCCCGCGAGCGCGCCACGCGGCCGCCGGCGCGCAGCACCGCGGCGCCGATCTTCGACTCGGCGCGCAGCAACCGAGGCCACAGCAGCAGGCCGGCCACGCAGGCCACGCCCAGCGCAAAGGCATGCGGGTTGAAGCTGCCGAGCTGCAGCGCCATCGCGTGCAGTTGCAAAAAGGGGTCGGCCGGCATCTTCGCCACCGCCAGGCCGAGCAGCTCCTTGAGCTGCGACAGCAGGATCAGCACCGCGATGCCGTTGGTGAAGCCCACCACGATCGACATCGGCACCAAGCGCAGCAGCCGCCCCAGTCCGAAGAGCCCCGCCATGAACAGCAGCACGCCGGCGCAGGCGGTGCAGATCAACAGGTTGGCCACGCCGTAGCGCTCGACGATGCCGTAGACGATCACCACGAACGCGGCCGCCGGACCGCTGATCTGCACGGCCGAGCCGCCCAGCAGCGAGATCAGGAAGCCCGCGGTGACCGCCGTCCAGATGCCGGCCTCTGGCCTGATCCCCGACGCGACGGCAAAAGCCATGGCCAGCGGCAGCGCCACGATGCCGACCATCGCGCCGGCGCCCAGGTCCCGGAAGAAGCGCGCGCGGTCGTAGTCCGCGAGCGCGTCCATCAGGCGTGGACGAAAGCGGGCGAGATTCAAGGGGAAATGCATGGGGCCTCCGATTGTGGCCTGCACGCCTGGCGCGCCCTGGGGCAACCCCCGGTGTGTACTTTTGGGCAGCTTATCGGTGCCGATTCATCGAGATACATTTCTGACGTTCGTTGACATTTAGACACCAACATTACTGAAGGCGTCCGATGCACATCCTGCTTGTCGCAAGCGCGTTCAACAGCCTGACGCAACGGGTTCTTGCCGAACTCCAGGACCACGGCCACACCGTGGGCGTGGAACTGGCCCTCGGCGACGACGATGCCCTGCGCGCCGCCGTGCGACGCCACGCACCCGGGCTGATCGTGGCGCCGATGCTCACCACCGCGATTCCCGAGGACGTCTGGCGCGCCCACACCTGCCTGATCGTGCACCCCGGCCCGCCGGGCGACCGCGGCCCTTCGTCGCTCGACTGGACCCTGCAAGGCGGCGCCGAAAGCTGGGGCGTCACCGTGCTCGAAGCGGTGGCCGAAATGGACGCGGGCGATGTCTGGGCCTGGTCGCCCTTCAAGGTGCCGGCGCTCGCGGGCAAGAGCGACCTGTACCGGGGCGAAGTGGCCGATGCCGCCGTCGACGCGGTGATGCTCGCGGTGGAGCGCTTCGCCTCGGGCAGGTACAAGCCGCAGCCCCAGCGGGCCGCCGACCTGGCTGCCGGCTGGCGCCCGTTCATGAAGCAGGCGCAGCGGCGCATCGACTGGCGAGCGGATTCGACCGCGTCGGTGCTGCGCCAGTTGCGCGCCGCCGATTCCCAACCCGGCGTGCTCGACGAACTGCTGGGCGCGCAGTGGTACCTGCACGGCGGCCATCCAGAAGACGAGCTGCGCGGTGCCGCCGGAGAACTGATCGCCACCCGCGCCGGCGCCATCTGCCGCGCCACTGTCGACGGGGCGGTGTGGATCCCCCAACTGCGGCCCTGGCGCGCGCCCGGCTCGGAGCTGCCGAGCTACAAGCTGCCGGCGGTCGAAGCGCTGGGCGAGCTGCTGCCCTTCGAGGTGCCCGAAGTGCCGGCGCCGCTCCAGCTGCCGGCCGGCCGCCGCACCTGGACCGACATCCGCTACAGCGAACACGGCGGGGCCGGCGAGGTTGGCGTGCTGAACTTCTCTTTCCCCGGCGGCGCAATGAGCACCGTGCAATGCCGCCGCCTGCTGGAGGCCTATCGCTTCGCCTGCACGCGCCCGACTTCGGTGCTGGTGCTGGGCGGCGTGCGCGATTTCTTCTCGAACGGCATCCACCTCAACGTGATCGAGGCGGCCGAGAGTCCGGCCGAGGAGTCGTGGGCCAACATCAACGCGATGAACGACCTCGTCCACGCGGTGCTCGCCACCACAGACCGGCTGACCGTGTCGGCACTGGGCGGCAACGCTGCGGCCGGCGGCGTGATGCTCGCGCTGGCGGCGGACGAGGTGTGGTGCCGCGACGGCGTGGTGCTCAACCCGCACTACGTTCTGATGGGCCTCCACGGCTCCGAGTACTGGACCTACACCCTGCCACGCCGCGTGGGCGAGGCCGAGGCGCAGCGGCTCACACAGTCGGCGCTGCCGGTGAGCGCGAAGCGCGCCGTCGCGCTCGGCATGGCGGAGCGCGTGCTGCAGGCGGCACCCGAGGAGCTGGGAGCTGAAGTGACCCGGCTGGCGACGGAACTCGCCGCTTCGCCCGAGCTGCCCGCGCGCATCGCGAAGAAGAAGGCGGCGCGCGAACGGGACGAAGCAATCAAGCCGCTGCGGCAGTACCGCGACGAGGAACTGGCGCACATGCGCCGCAATTTCTTCGACCCGGCCGAGCCGCACGCCGCGCTGCGCTCGGCCTTCGTGCGCAAGCAGAAGGCGCTGCACACGCCGCCGCACGTGGCCCGGCTGGGCCTGGCGGACTGAACTCTGCTTACTTGCTGTCGGGAATCACCGCGTCGGCCGTGGCGCCCACGGCCTTGCCGGCGATGCGTGCGGTGCCGATGGCCGCATCGGCCGCCAGCCCCACGGCGCCGACTCCAACGCTGACGGCGGTGTCCGCCACTGCTACCACCGCGCAGCCGCTCAACAGGGCAGAAAGCGACAGCAGCAGAAGTGCGCGGTGCAGCAGCGTGACCATGATGTCGTCGTGCCGGCCAGCGATCAGCGCACGCGCATGCCCGGCGTCGCGCCCGGCCACGGTTCCAGCACGTGGATGCCGGGGTGGGCCTTCTCGTCGCCGTGGCTCGCGGCCAGCACCATGCCTTCGCTCACGCCGAACTTCATCTTGCGCGGCGCGAGGTTGGCGACCAGCACCGTGAGCTTGCCCACGAGCTGCTCCGGCTGGTAGGCCGAGGCAATGCCGCTGAACACGTTCCGGGTCTTGCCCTCGCCGGCGTCGAGCGTCAGGCGCAGCAGCTTGGTCGAGCCTTCGACCTTCTCGCAGGCCACGATCTTCGCGATGCGCAGGTCGATCTTCGCGAAGTCGTCGATGGTGATGGTGGGCGCGATGGCTTCGCCGCCGGGCAGCTCCTGGGCTTGCGTCGCGACGGCTGGTGCCGCCGCGGCTTCAGGCGCGTCGAACAGCTTGTCGACCTGCTTGGGGTCGGCGCGCTGCATCAGGTGCTTGTAGTCGCCGATGGCGTGGCCCGCGGGCAGCGACTGCGTCGCATCGGCCCAGACCAGGGGCGAGGTCTTCAGGAATGCCTCGACGTTCAGGGCCAGCGCCGGCAGCACCGGCTTCAGGTACAGCGTGAGCAGGCGGAAGGCCTCGATGCACACGGTGCACACGTCGTGCAGGCGCGCCTCGGCGCCTTCCTTCTTGGCCAGTTCCCAGGGCTTGTTCTGGTCGACGTACTCGTTCACCTTGTCGGCCAGCGCCATCACCTCGCGCAGCGCGCGGGCGTAGTCGCGGCCGTCGTACAGCGAGTGGATCTGCTGCGCCGCGTCGCGCAGCGTGAACAGCAGCGCGTCGCCGTCGGCCGACACCTCGCCCAGCTTGCCGCCGAAGCGCTTGCCGATGAAGCCCGCCGCGCGGCTCGCGATGTTGATGTACTTGCCCACGAGGTCGCTGTTGACGCGCGCCACGAAGTCCTCGGGGTTGAAGTCGATGTCTTCGTTGCGGCCGTTGAGCTTGGCGGCGATGTAGTAGCGCAGCCATTCGGGGTCGAGCCCGATCGACAGGTACTTGAGCGGGTCGATGCCGGTGCCGCGGCTCTTGCTCATCTTCTCGCCGCTCACCGTCAGGTGGCCGTGCACGTACACGGCGTTGGGCGCCTTGCGGCCGCTGAAATGCAGCATCGCGGGCCAGAACAGCGTGTGGAAGGTGATGATGTCCTTGCCGATGAAGTGCACCTGCTCCAGCTCGGGGTCGGCCATGTACTCGGTGTACGAGATGCCGTCGCCGCCCAGCTCGATGCAGCGCTTGTCCAGCAGGTTCTTCAGCGAGGCCAGGTAGCCCACGGGCGCGTCGAGCCACACGTAGAAGTACTTGCCCGGCGCATCGGGGATCTCGATGCCGAAGTAGGGCGCGTCGCGGCTGATGTCCCAGTCGCCGAGGCCGCCCTTGCCTTCGTCGTCCTTGTAGAGCCATTCGCGGATCTTGTTCTGCACCTCGGGCTGCACGTGGCCGGGGGCCGCGGTCCACTCCTTCAGGTAGGCCTCGCAGCGCGGGTCCGACAGCTTGAAGAAGAAGTGCTCGGAGCTGCGCAGCTCGGGCTTGGCGCCCGACAGGGCCGAGTAGGGGTTGATCAGCTCGGTGGGCGCGTACACGGCGCCGCACACCTCGCAGTTGTCGCCGTACTGGTCCTTCGAATGGCAGTTGGGGCACTCGCCCTTGATGAAGCGGTCGGCCAGGAACATGCCCTTTTGCGGGTCGTAGAACTGCTCGACGCTCTTGGTGGCGATGAGGCCGTTGGCCCGCAGGTCGCGGTAGATGTCCTGCGCGAGCTGGTGGTTCTCGGGCGCGTCGGTCGAGTGCCAGTTGTCGAAGGCGATGTGATAGCCGTCGAGGTAGGGCTTGCGGCCGGCCGCGATCTCGGCCACGAAGGCCTGCGGCGTCACGCCGGCCTTGTCGGCCGCGATGGTGATGGCCGCGCCGTGGGCGTCGTCGGCGCACACGAAGTTGACGTCGGCGCCGTTCATTCGCTGGTTCCGCACCCAGATGTCGGCCTGGATGTATTCCATCATGTGGCCGATATGGAACTTGCCGTTGGCGTACGGCAGGGCGGTGGTAACGAAGAGCTTGCGCGGGGCGGACATCGGGAAGGGCGCTTTCGGAGTGGCAGACGGGGAACCGGGCATTTTAGGTGGCCGCGTCCCGGGATGCGTTTCACCGCCATATCGACCCCATGCCGCAGGCATCGACGCGCGGGCGCGGCGCTGGTTCGGCATCTACAAGAAGAGCCGCGTCTGCGCGGTTCTGATGCTGGGGTATTTCGCTTTCGCCAAGTTCGTCCTCATCTCGGAAGGGCATGTCGGCGCTTCCAGCCTGTTCATGTCGCTGGTCTTTTTCTACTTCTATGTCCAGGGCGTCATCGGCACCTTCGCGTACCACAAACACCTCAGGCAAGCAGTGCCTTGAGCACTGTGGCACCTGGCGCTGTCGCACACGCGACGTATGCTCCAGCCCCCGATACAGAAAGTGAGACACCGCCGATGACCTCCCCTCGCATTCCCGCAACCCTGATTCCCGGCGACGGCATCGGCCCCGAAATCGTCGACGCCACGCTGGCCGCGTTCGATGCGCTGGGCGCGCCCTTCGAGTGGGACCGCCAGATCGCCGGCCTGGGCGGCGTGGTGGCCGCGGGCGATCCGCTGCCTCTGGCCACGCTGGACAGCATCCGCCGCACCCGCCTCGCGCTGAAGGGGCCCCTGGAAACGCCGTCGGGCGGCGGCTACCGCTCGTCGAACGTGCGGCTGCGCGAAGAATTCCAGCTGTACGCCAACCTGCGTCCCGCGCTCACCATCATTCCGGGCGGCCGCTTCGACAAGATCGACCTGGTGGTCGTGCGCGAGAACCTCGAGGGCCTGTACATCGGCCACGAGCACTACGTGCCCATCGACGGAGACCCGCATGCCGTGGCCATGGCCACCGGCATCAACACCCGCCAGGGCAGCCGCCGCCTGCTGGAGTACGCCTTCGAGACGGCCGTGGCCACGGGCCGCAAGAAGGTCACGATCGTGCACAAGGCCAACATCATGAAGGCGCTCACGGGCATCTTCCTGGAGACCGGCCTGGACCTGTACGAGAAGAAGTACAAGGGCAAGTTCGAGCTCGACACGGTCATCATCGACGCCTGCGCCATGAAGCTGGTGCTGAACCCCTGGCAGTTCGACATGCTGGTCACGACCAACCTGTTCGGCGACATCCTGTCCGACCTGGTGGCCGGCCTCGTCGGCGGCCTGGGCATGGCGCCCGGCGCCAACATCGGTGCCGACGCCGCGATCTTCGAAGCGGTGCACGGCTCCGCGCCCGACATCGCCGGAAAGGGCATCGCCAACCCGACCGCGCTGCTGCTGGCCGCCGCGCTCATGCTCGACCACGTCAGGCTGCCGGAGCTGGCCACGCGCCTGCGCACCGCCATCGACCAGACGCTGAACATCGACAAGGTGCGCACCGGCGACCTGGGCGGCACGGCGGGCACCGAGGCCTTCACCAAGGCGCTGGTCAGCCGCATCAACGGCGGTTGAGTTCTTTCGCGCATGGGGCTCGCGACGCGGTCGCGCCCCGTGCGGTGCTTCGTGTTTTCACTTTCGAGAATTTCTGCCTGGTCATGTCCACTCCGTTGCCCGTCCTGTCCCTCCTCGAAACCCGTGTGCTCGGCGTGCTGGCCGAGAAGCAGCGCACCGTGCCCGACAGCTACCCGCTCACGCTCAACTCGCTGGTGTCGGGCTGCAACCAGAAGACGAGCCGCAACCCGGTGCTCGAACTCACCGAGTCGCAGGTGCAGGCCGCCATCGACAGCCTGAAGGGCTACAGCCTCGTCGCCGAGACCAGCGGCGGGCGCGCCTACCGTTACGAGCACAACATCGACCGCGTGCTGCGCATTCCGTCGCAGTCGGTGATCCTGCTGACCGTGCTGATGCTGCGCGGCCCGCAGACGGCGGGCGAGCTGCGCATCGCTTGCGACCGCATGCACAACTTTGCCGACATCTCATCGGTCGAGGGTTTCCTCAACGAACTGGCGGAACGCCCGGCCGGCGCGCTGGTCGTCAAGCTGGCGCGACTGCCCGGCGCGCGCGAAAGCCGCTGGGCGCACCTTCTGAGCGGCGCGCCGGCGGAAGAAGTCGCGGGACCGGGGAGCGCGTCGTCCGACGCGGCCTATGCGCCGCACGACGTGTCGCTGGGCGAGGTCGCCGCGCTCAAGGCCAACGTGGCGCGGCTCGAAACCGAGGTGGCCTCGCTCAAGGCGCTGCTCGGGCGCGTGTGCTCCGAGCTGGGCATTTCCGAAACGAACTGATTCCGGCACTTCACACGGGCTTCACGCAGCCCGCGCATCCGCTGCCTAACTTCGTGCCCATTGCCAACTCTTCAATGGAGCACGGGATATGGACAACGGACAGATCGCCACTTGGCGCGATCACATGCCTTTCGACGACATCAGCCGCCGCCTGCTCGGCTGGCTCGCGGCACTGGCGGGCATCGCAAGCTTCTACGCGTTCTTCTGGTGGGCCGCCTCGGCCACCGGTTTCCTGCTGTTCGACGGCTGGTGGAACACCTGGCGTGGCCTGGGCACCGCGCTCGCGTTCCGCGATGCGGATTCGGCGTTCTACCTGCTGAGCTGGGTGCTCTCGGTCTTCGGTGGCCTGTTCGGCTGGGTGGCGTTGATCGGTTTCGCCGTGGCGCACCGGCGCGGCTGGGAGGCGGTGCCGGGGTGGATCTGGGCCGGCTGCCTGGTTGGCGCCGTCGCGGGGCTGGCCTTCGAGCCCGGCCGGCTGCTTGCGCTGGCGCCCATCGTGTGCGCGGTGTTGATGCTGCTGCGCTCGATGCTGCCGGCTCAGCCCGGCGTAGGCACGCGCCGCAGGTAAAGCCGCACCAGCGTACCCGCCAAGCCGTTCAGCAGGAACGCGAACAGCGCCTTGCCGGGGCTGAAGAAGCTCAGCACGATCGTCAGCACGCAGGACGCCAGCAGCACCAGCAGCGAAATGCGCCGGTCCACCCAGTGCGCGTCCTTTACCGGGTCCGGCAGGAGCGACATCAGCAGGAAGGCCGTGGCGGCCATGATGCCGATGTTCACCGCGTAGATGGCCGTTGCCACCGTGTGCGAAGTGAAGCGGCCCATGAGCACGGTGGAGAACGGCAGCAGCGTCACGAACAGCAGATAGAACAGGCTCCACTTCGCGTAGCCCGCGCCCACCGATTCGCCGCGCGAGCGGGCCTTGATCAGCGACAGCCAGCTCGCGCCCAGCACGTAGAAGCTCAGCAGGTACGGAACGAACTTGGGGCTCAGCGCCAGCAGGGCCTGGTAGAACGACGCCTCGCTCGCTCCCACGGCGGTTTCGTCGGGGATCCGCAGGTCGAGCACGAGGATGGTCATGGCCACGGCGAAGATGCCGTCGGTCAGCGCGTCGAGGCGGTTCTTGGGGTACATCGTGGGTTGCCTGCTAGGAGCGTGCGCGGCAGAAGGCGTGACGAGTGCGCGAAGGCTTGATAGATTTGGCGCATGCCCGTGAGCTACCTGCCCTATGAACCGCAGCAGCAAAGACTGCTTCCCGACGCCCTTCAAGACTGGCTGCCCGAAGGGCATCTGGCGTACTTCATCAGCGACAGCGTCGACAGCCTGGATCTGAGCGCCTTCCACGCCCGGTATGCCAAGGGCGGGCCGCGCAACCAGCCGTTCCACCCGGCCATGATGGTCAAGGTGCTGATTTACGGTTACGCCACCGGCACCTTCAGCTCGCGCAAGCTGGCGGCCAAGCTGCACGAGGACGTTGCCCTGCGGGTGCTGGCCGCGGAGAACTACCCGGCGCACCGCACGCTCTCGGACTTCCGGGCGCTGCACCTGCAGGAGCTGGCGGCGCTGTTCGTGCAGGTGGTGCGCCTGGCGCGTGAGTGCGGCCTGGTCAAGCTCGGCACGGTGGCGGTGGACGGCACCAAGCTCAAGGCGAATGCGAGCCGCCACAAGGCCATGAGCTATGACCGGATGGTCAAGGCCGAGGGCGAGCTCAAGGCGCAGATCGACGGCCTGCTCAACCGAGCGCGTGCCGCCGACGATCTGGAGAAGAACGAACCCGACCTGGACGTTCCCGGGGAGATCAAGCGCCGGGAGGACCGGCTCAAGGCGATCACTGAGGCCAAGCTGCGCCTGGAGCAGCGCCAGCGCGAGGCCGATGCGGCCCGCGGGCGCAGCGCCGACGACGAACGCAAACCCCGCGACAAGGACGGCAAGCCCAAGGGCGGGCGCTACAAGCGCGACTTCGGTGTTCCCAGGACAGCGCCCAGGAGAGCTTCACCGACACGGACAGTCGGATCATGAAGCGCTCGGGCGGGGGCTACGACTATGGCTACAACGCCCACACGGCGGTGGACGAGAGCGCGCAGCTCGTGGTGGCAGCGGAACTCAGCAACAACGCCGCCGACAGCGACCGCCTGCCGGTGCTGTTGGCCGCGGTGAAGGCCAACCTGGGCGAGGATGCCCGACAGGTGCTGGCGGATGCGGGCTTCCGCTCGGAGGCCGTGTTCGAGCAGCTCAAGGACAGCCCGAGCGAGCTGATCGTGGCGCTGGGCCGAGAGGGCAAGCAGGCGCTGGACATCGACGCCGAACAATACCCGCGCACCGCAGCGATGGATGCCAGGCTGAAGACGCCCCAAGGCCGAGCGGCCTACCGCAAGAGGAAGTGGATCGTGGAGGCGCCCAACGGGTGGATCAAGAGCGTGCTGGGCTTCAGGCAGTTCAGCCTGCGGGGATTGAAGAAGGTCCAGGCCGAGTTCAAGCTCGTGTGTCTGGCGCTGAACCTGCGGCGCATGAGCGCATTGATGGCCAGATGAGGCCCGTGGCCGGGGGTGAATCCGCGCGCCGCTCGCCTGCGGCAGGCCGAGTAGGCGCCCTTGTGGTCGTTCGAGAACAGCCAACGCGCCGCGCGAGTGCTTGCGAGGCGCGCACAACTCAACGTGGGGTCACAGCGGCGCAGAAAAACTTCTGCCGCGCGGACTCCTAGGTGGTTGAAACCGGCACGTCGAGGCTCACTTTCACCGGGTCCATCGTCACCAGCGTGCGAAAGCGCTTGACGTTGTTGCTCTGGAAGAAAAGCTGGCGGCTCAGGGCGGTGTACTGCGCCATGTCGCGCACCACGAAGACCAGGATGAAGTCCCACTCGCCCGTCACGTAGTAGCACTGCTGCACCTGCGGGCAGTCGCGAAAGCTCTGCTTCATTGCGTCGAGCAGCTCGATCTGCTCGCTCTCGGTCTCCACTTCGGCCACGATGGTGAGCGGGTGGCCCAGCGCGGCGGGCGACAGCACCGCGCCGTAGCGCTGGATCACGCCCTCGTCGAGCATGCGCTTCAACCGCCGGTTGACGGCCGCCGTCGACAGATGCACCCGCTCGCCGAGTTCGCTCTGCGGCATGCGGCTGTTGGCCTGCACGAGTTCGAGAAGGCGAAGGTCGAGGGCGTCGAGAGGCGTCATGCGGAGATGGGGTGACGCAAAAACGTTGCGTCGAACGGCGCGATTTTGCGCACCTGTATCGCTGTGTTGTCAATAGCATCTCGCCATGAACCTTGCTGACACACCCTTGCGCGACGAACTGACGGGCTGGCGGAGACAACTGCACGCCATGCCCGAGACCGGCTTCGAGGAAGCGAAGACATCGGCCTTCGTGATCCGCGTGCTCAAGGCGTTGGGCCTGGAGGTGCACACCGGCATCGGCGGCACCGGCCTCGTCGCCAACCTGAGAGTGGGCGACGGCAGGGGCGTGATCGGCCTGCGCGCCGAGATGGACGCGCTCAACATCACCGAGCAGGCCGCCGGCCGCGCACATGTCTCCACGACGCCCGGCAAGATGCACGCCTGCGGCCACGACGGCCATATGTCGATCGTGCTCGGCGCGGCGCGCCTCCTGCGCGAGAGGCGCGACTTCGACGGCACCGTGCGCTTCATCTTCCAGCCTGCCGAGGAGCACGGCCGCGGCGCCAAGGCGATGATGGACGACGGCCTGTTCGAGCGCTTCCCGGTCGACGAGATCTACGGCCTGCACAACATGCCCGGCATGCGCGCCGGCACCATCGCCACGCGCGTGGGCGGCATCATGGCCAGCGAGGACAACTTCGTGATCCACGTGAAGGGGCGGGGCACGCATGCCGCGCGGCCGCACATGGGCATCGACCCGATCGTCATCGGGGCGGAGATCGTGCTGGCGCTGCAGACCATCGTGTCGCGCACGCTCGACCCTGGCGCTCAGGCGGTGGTCTCGTGCACCGAGTTCATCACCGACGGCATCCGCAACGCGATTCCGTCGAACGTGGTGATCAAGGGCGACACGCGCAGCTACGACCCGGCGGTGCAGCAGATGCTGGCCGAGCGCATGCGCGCCATCAGCGAAGGCATCTGCCGCCTGCATGGCGCCGAATCCGACTTCAGCTACACCCACGAGTTCGCGCCCACCGTGAACTGGGCCGAGTGCGTGCCCGTCGCGGTGGCCGCCGCCACGGCCGTCGTGGGCGCGGAAAACGTCGATGCCGATGTCGTGCCGCTGATGGCGTCGGAAGACTTCGGTGCGTTCCTGCGCAAGGTGCCGGGGGCCTTCGTGTTCCTGGGCAACGGCGCCGACGGCGAACCCGGCGGCACGCCGCTGCACAACAGCAGCTACGACTTCAACGACGAGGTGCTCGCGGCGGGCGCCTGCTATTTCGCGGAGATCGTGCGCATGCGCCTTCCCCGATCGACCGGCACCGGGAATTGAGCGACATGTTTTTCACCAACCCCCGCGCGAGTCGGCGCGCGTACGACGAATCCCTGCGCGAAGTGATGAGCATCGCGCGCGGCAGGCAGAGCCGGCAGTGGCTGTCGAGCTGGAACCGGCTTTCGCCGCAACCGACGCCGGCATGGTCGTTGCCCCGGCTCGCGGCGCGGCTTGGCATTGGCGGGCTCACCGTCAAGGACGAATCGAAGCGCTCGGCGCTCGGCAGCTTCAAGGTGCTCGGCGCGCCGGTGGCGCTGCTGCGGCTGGTGCTGCGCCGCTGGCCCGACCGCGAGTGGACGCCCGCCGACCTGCTGGCGGGCCGGCATGCCGGCGTGCTGCGCGACTTCGTGGTCGTCAGCGCCACGGACGGCAACCACGGGCGCGCGCTGGCCGCCGCGGCCCAGAGCATCGGCTGCCGCTGCGTGATCGTGCTGCATGCACAGGTGAGCGAGGAGCGCGAGACGCCCATCGCGCAACTGGGCGCCGAGATTGTCCGCATCGCGGGCAACTACGACGAGTCGGTGGCAGAGGCCGCGCGGCTTGCCGAAGCCAACGGCTGGGAGGTGGTTTCCGACACCTCCTACGACGGTTACGAGGAAGTGCCGCGCGATGTGATGCAGGGCTACGGCATCCTCGCCGACGAGTTGCTCGAGCACGCCGCCAACGATGCGCCGTGCCCGTTCACCCACGTCATCGTGCAGGGCGGCGTGGGCGGACTGGCGGCCGGCGTGGTCAGCCACTTCTGGGAACGTTATGGCGCCGCGCGCCCGGCCTTCGTCGTCGTCGAGCCCGGGCAGGCCGACTGCCTCCTGCAGAGCGCGCGAAGCGGCCGGCCGGCCCGTGCCACCGGTTCGGTCGATTCGGTGATGGCGGGGCTGGCCTGCGGCGAGACCTCGCCGCTCGCGTGGCGCTTCCTGCAGCCGGCGGTCGACCTGTTCATGACGGTGACCGATGCGCAGGCCGAGCAGGCGATGCGCACCCTCGCGGCCGGCGATGCGGGCGATGTGCCGGTGCTCAGCGGCGAATCCGGCGCGGCCGGCCTGGCGGCGCTGCAGGCGCTCGCGGCCGATGCCGAGGCGCGCCATGCCGCCGGTCTGGGCCCCGAGGCCCGCGTTCTGCTGGTAAACACCGAGGGCGCGACCGCGCCCGGCGTCTACCGCGCGATCACGGGGCTTTCGGGCGAGGAAGTGGTCGCGGCGCAGCAGCAGTGGCTGCTGTCGCACGGGCGCCGGTAGGCGCAAGCGCCGGCCGGCGCGTTGAGGCAACTGTCATCGACGGGCGTGATACTCGCGCGCCCCAATCCCCCGCATTGCTTCAACAAGGATCCCATGTCAGGACACGGCTTTCACGTGCACGGCCCGCACGACCACGAACTCGAACACGCCGCATCGGGCGGCCACGGCCATGGCGGTGCAGGCGCCCATGGCGACGGCGCGGCGGCGCAGTCCGGCGGCATGAACATGACCGGCAAGATCGCGGTGTGCACCGCGGTGATCGCCACCTTCGGCGCGATCTTCGCGTACATGGGCGGCGCCACCCAGGCCAACGCCGGGCTCTACAAGAACAACGCCGCCATCAAGAAGACCGAAGCGTCCAACCAGTGGAATTACTTCCAGTCGAAGAGCACCAAGCAGGCGCTGGCCGAGTTCGCGCGCGACACCGCGACCGACGACAAGCGCGCGGGCTGGCAGGCCAAGGTGAGCCGCTACGAGCAGGAAAAGACCGAGATCCAGGCCGCCGCGAAGAAGCTGGAAGAAGAGGCGAGCCGCTGGGACGCCCAGTCCGAAGAGCAGATGCACCAGCATCACCGCTGGGCCCAGGCGACCACCGTGCTGCAGGTGTCGATCGCGCTGGCGGCCATCGCCCTGCTCACCAAGAAGAAGTGGCTGGAGCGCGCGATGTTCGGCGTCGCCGCCGCGGGGTTCGTGGTGGGCGTGCTGGCCGCGCTGCACGTCTAGGCTCTAGGCCGACGCGCCTGCCGGGCTGCTCCAGCCGAAGAACCGCAGCACCTCGTCGCGCTGGCGCATCGCGTCGGCGCGGCCCAGCGCCATCAGCTCGCGGGTGTAGGCCGACTCGAACAGCAGGTAGCTTGCGAGCGCGCCGCCTTTCACGTCGGCCGCCACCCTGGAGCCGCCCAGCAGGTAGCGCACCGCGCCGGGCAGGGCGTCGACATGGCGCGCCGCGATCACGTCCAGGCGCTCCGACGGCGAGATCACCAACAGGTCCAGCGGGCGCAGGCCGCTCGACGCCCGCGCCGCCTCTGGAATGAGGCTCAGCGTGTGGTTCACGCGGTGCAGCCGCTCGATGTCGACCGCCAGCGCGTCCAGGAAGATGCTCGACAGCGCATGGCCCGCGATCTGCGCCATGGTCGGATAGCCGGTGTGGGTGTTCGGCCCCGGGGTTTCCAGCGGCTCGTGCATGCGGCCGGCGCCGATCACCACGATGCGTTGCGCGCCCAGGTGGATGGCCGCCGCGATGGGTGCCGACTGCCGCATCGAGCCGTCGCCGAAGTACTCGGTGTGGCCCTGCAGCATCGGCAGCGCGGTGGCCGGAAACACGAACGGAATGGCCGACGAGGCCAGCAGGTGCGCGTGCGTGATGCGGTCGCGCACGGAGATCCGCTGCGATCGCACCCAGGGCTCCATGGGCACGGCCGCCTCGAAGAAGGTGACGTGCTCGCCCGAGCTGTAGCTCGAGGCCGTCACCGCCAGCGCCTGCACGTGGCCGTCTTGCATGAGCTGCGGCAGGCGGTCGAGCAGCACCAGGCGCTGCAGCAGGTCGGCCAGCGGCGAGTTGTCCAGCAATGAACGGGGCCTGACGCGCATCCAGTTGGCCGCGTAGCGCCCGAGTCCCAGCAGCATGCGCCAGCGCGCGCCGCTACCGATGACGGAGAGCGAGTCGGCCTTGTAGACCTGCTCGGCGTGGAATTGACCCCAGACTTCGGCGATGTGTGCCACCACGTGGTCGAAGTTGTCGGCGCCGCAGGCCAGCGCGGCGGCGTTGATGGCCCCGGCGGAGGTGCCCGTGATGACCTGGAAGGGGTTGCCGGTGCCGGCGGCGGGGCCGGCTGCGCGCCGGATCTCTGCGATGGCCTCCAGCACGCCCACCTGGTAGGCGGCCCGGGCGCCGCCCCCGGTGAGCAGGAGGCCGGTGACGGGGCTTGTCTCTGGCATTTTTTGGTTATTGAGGAGCTGTTCGATGAAGGCTCGGAGAGCGCACTAGACTACCGGCCATTCAGGAGTTTGATCAATGGCACTCACCCCAGAAGGGCTGACGGACGCGCTCAAGGCCGTCGCGGACCCTAACACCGGCAAGGAATTCGTGGCGAGCCGGTCGCTCAAAAACCTCCAGGTCTCGGAGGGCGACGTGTCCTTCGACATCGAACTCGGCTACCCCGCGAAGAGCCAGCACGCGGCCATTCGCAAGGCGCTGGTGGCGGCTGCCAAGGCGGTGCCGGGCGTGGAGAACGTGTCGGTCAACATCGTCACCAAGGTCATCAGCCACGCGGTGCAGCGCGGCGTGCAGCTGATGCCCAACGTCAAGAACATCATCGCGGTGGCCTCGGGCAAGGGCGGCGTGGGCAAGAGCACCACGGCAGCCAACCTGGCGCTGGCGCTGGCGTCCGAGGGCGCCACGGTCGGCCTGCTCGACGCCGACATCTACGGCCCGAGCCAGCCCATGATGATGGGCATCGAAGGCCGCCCCGACAGCGCGGACGGCAAGACCATGGAGCCCATGGAGCGCCACGGCGTGCAGGTGATGTCCATCGGCTTCCTGGTCGACCAGGACCAGGCCATGATCTGGCGCGGCCCCATGGCCACGCAGGCGCTGGAACAGCTGCTGCGCCAGACCAACTGGAAAGACCTGGACTACCTCATCGTCGACATGCCGCCGGGTACCGGCGACATCCAGCTCACGCTGAGCCAGCGCGTGCCGATGACGGGCGCGGTGATCGTCACCACGCCGCAGGACATCGCGCTGCTCGACGCCAAGAAGGGCATCAAGATGTTCGAGAAGGTCGGCGTGCCGATCTTGGGCATCGTCGAGAACATGGCGGTGCACATCTGCTCGAACTGCGGCCATGCCGAGCACATCTTCGGCGCCGACGGCGGCAAGAAGATGGCGGCCGAATACCAGATGGAGTACCTCGGCGCGTTGCCGCTGGACATCAAGATCCGCCTTCAGGCCGACAGCGGCGCGCCCACGGTGGTGTCCGACCCCGAAGGCGACGTGGCGGGCATCTACAAGGCCGTGGCGCGCCGCGTGGCCGTGGGCATCGCCGAGAAGGCGAAGGACTTTTCCTCCAAGTTCCCCACCATCTCGATCAGCAAGAACACCTAGGCATGAACCTGCTCGCTTCGATGCGCTATCTGGTCGCGCTGAGCGAGCACAAGCATTTCGGCCGCGCCGCGCAGGCCTGCCACATCACCCAGCCGGCGTTGTCCAACGCGCTGCGCGCGCTGGAGAGCGAGTTCGGCGTCGTCATCGTCAAGCGCGCGCGGGTGTACGTGGGCCTCACGCACGAAGGCGAACGCGTGCTGGCCACCGCGCAGCGCATGCTGCGCGACAACGAGGTGCTGCTGCAGGAGCTGCGCAGCGAAGAGGGCGACCCGCACGGGCGCTTGCGCATGGCGGCCGTGCCCACGGCCATTCCGATGCTGTCGCGCTTCGCGGCCATGCTGCAGCAGCGGCATCCGGGCATCGTGCCCGCGGTGCTGTCGATGAGCTCGCAGGAGCTGGAAACGGGCCTGGAGAGCCTGTCGGTCGACCTCGCGCTCGGCTACACCGAGCGCATGCACCTGCCGGGCATCAAGCTCTCGGCCTGGCCGCAGAGCATCGAGCATTACTTCCTGCTGCGGCGCGCGAAGAAGGCGTCGGCCGACCAACTGCGCATCGGCAAGCCCATGCCCTGGGCCGAGGCCGGCCAGCTGCCGCTGTGCCTGCTCACGCCCGACATGCACAACCGCGCCATCATCGACCAGGCGCTGCGCGAAGCCGGCGTGCCGGTGGCGCCGGCCATCGAGACCAACTCGGTGCTGGCGCTCGCGCTGGCCGTGAGCGTGGGCACGGTCAGCAGCGTGCTGCCGGGCGCGATGGTGGCGGCGGTGCGCAGCCACCGCGAGCTGGAGGCGCTGCCGCTGGTGTCGCCCGAAGTGCGCACGCCCATCGGCTTCATGACGCAGGACGGCGTGCGAAGCTCGCGCGCGCTCGACGCCGCGCTGGCGTTCCTGCGGACACCCGAGTGGCAGGCGCAGGTGCAGCAGCACAGCGGGACGCTCGGCGGCACCTAGCGCCGCACTCATTCAAAACTTGAATCGGGCCATGCGCTGATCGAATTTGACGGCGCATGAAGCGCTCACTCACACTCCGCGGCCCGGATTCGGCAACAAATTACACATCCGGCGTACAAGGAGAAATATGGCAGGCTCATCTGCAGGCGTTCTCGAGGGAGATCGCATCGGCGGAAGCGGAGTGCAACAGCAACCCGGCTTCCTGGAAAAAGAACGCATCATCGCGGGCCCCGGTTTCAACCGCTGGCTGGTACCCCCGGCCGCACTGGCCATCCACCTTTGCATCGGCATGGCCTATGGCTTCTCGGTGTTCTGGCTGCCCTTGTCCAAGGCGCTGGGCACGGCCGGCACCGGCGCGCAGGCCTGCGCCAAGGACATGAGCTTCTTCGCGGAGCTGTTTGCCACCAACTGCGACTGGCGCGTGGCCACGCTGGGCTGGATGTACACGCTGTTCTTCGTCTTCCTCGGCTGCTCGGCGGCCCTGTGGGGCGGCTGGCTCGAACGCGCGGGCCCGCGCAAGGCTGGCGTGGTGTCGGCGCTGTGCTGGTGCGGCGGCATGCTGTTGTCGGCACTGGGCATCCACCTGCACCAGTTCTGGCTGATGATCCTCGGCTCCGGCGTGATCGGCGGCATCGGGCTCGGCCTGGGCTACATCTCTCCGGTGAGCACGCTGATCAAGTGGTTCCCTGACCGGCGCGGCATGGCGACCGGCATGGCCATCATGGGCTTCGGCGGCGGCGCGATGATCGGCTCGCCGCTGGCGGTCGACCTGATGAAGCGCTTCTCCACCGCCACCGACGTGGGCGTGATGCAGACCTTCGTGGTCATGGCCCTCGGCTACTTCGTCTTCATGATGGCCGGCGCGCTGGGCTACCGCGTGCCGCCCTCGGGCTGGAAGCCCGAAGGCTGGACGCCGCCCCCGGCGCAGACCAGCAACACCATGATCACCCAGCGCCACGTGCACGTGAAGAAGGTCTGGGGCATTCCCCAGTTCTGGCTCGTGTGGCTGGTGCTGTGCATGAACGTGAGCGCGGGCATCGGCGTGATCGGCATGGCTTCGCCCATGCTGCAGGAAGTGTTCGGCGGCGCGCTGATCGACCTGCCGGCCAAGTACGGCCAGCTCGACAAGACGCAGCTGGCAGCCATCGCGGTGGTGGCGGGCGGCTTCACGGCGCTGCTGTCGCTGTTCAACATCGGCGGGCGCTTCGTGTGGGCGAGTCTGTCGGACAAGCTGGGCCGCAAGCTCACCTACACGGTGTTCTTCGTGCTCGGCGCCGTGCTGTACGCGAGCATTCCCTCGTCGGCCGGCGCGGGCAGCAAGCTGCTGTTCGTGGGCGCCTGCTGCGTGATCGTGTCGATGTACGGCGGCGGCTTCGCCACGGTGCCGGCCTATCTGGCCGACCTGTTCGGCACGCAGTTCGTGGGCGCCATCCATGGCCGCCTGCTCACGGCATGGGCCACTGCGGGCATCCTGGGCCCGGTGGTGGTGAACTACATGCGCGAATACCAACTGGGCCTGGGCCTGCCGCGCGAGCAGGTCTACAACCAGACCATGTACATCCTGGTGGGCATGCTGGTGATCGGCTTCATCGCCAACCTGCTGGTGCGACCGGTGGCCGACAAGCACTTCATGACCGACGCCGAACTGGCCGTCGAGAAGAAGCTGGCGCACGAGAAGGCCTCGGCCGCCGAAGTGGGCAGCGGCTCGGGCCGCGCCGACACGGTGAGCCCGCTGGTGGTGGCGCTGGCCTGGGTGGCTGTGGGCATTCCGCTGGCCTGGGGCGTCTACAAGACGCTGATGAGCGCGGCCAAGTTCTTCAACTGACCGCCCGGCCAATCGATCAACGGCCCGAAGGCTGCGCCGCGAACACCTCGATCGCGGCCAGCCGGGCGACCGAACGGCCCGGCTTCACGTCGCCGGCCATCACCAGCCGGGCCATGCCGTTGCGGCCCAGCGGCGCGCCGTTGAGGCTGTAGGCGACCAGCGCCATGCGGTTGCCGGATTCGGGTGCGATCTCCGCCAGCGAGACCACCGCGCGGTAGCCGTCGCTGCCGACCAGCACCGCGTACATCGAGAGCACAGGGTTGCGCACCGCGGTGTCGGGCTTCAGGCCCACCGACGCATCGTTCAGCAGGGCCCACAGGCTCACGCCGGTGTAGCTGTTCGCGCCGACCGTCAGCGTGGCGACGGGCAGCGCCTGCAGCGCCGCGAGGTCGAAGCTCGCCCGCTTGCCGACGGCGCCCGAGACGGTGAATGAAGGCGAGATGCCTTCGCTGGCAGTGGCCGCAGCAGCCACGGCAGGCGCCGCGGGAGGCGAGCCGGTGGCACAGCCGCCGAGCATCGCGATCGCCATGACGACGACAGCGGCAGCGGCGCGGCAAGGCCGCTTCGAGGGCAGGAACAGTTTGCGGTCTTTCACGTGAACTCCTCGTTTTTCCAGGGCAGGGGCGTCGTATTCATTCTTGCATGACGCCGGTGGCCCGCCGCGGGCGGACAATGACGGCCCGCATTGGTTTACGCTTCGCGCCAACATGAAATCCAAAGTCCAGTTCCGCCTGCGCATCTACCGGGACGACGCCATCGCCATCGGCCCCGGCAAGATCGCGGTGCTCGAAGCCGTGGCCGAGACGGGGTCGATCTCGGCGGCGGCCCGCCTGCTCGGCATGTCGTACCGCCGCGCCTGGATGCTGATCGACGAAATGAACCAGGCGCTGGCCTCGCCCGCAGTGAACACGGCCGCCGGCGGTTCGCGCGGCGGCGGCACCGCGCTCACGCAGGTCGGCGAAGACATCGTCAAGCACTACCGCGCCATCGAAAACGCCGCGCGGCTGGCCGCGGCGGCCGACATCCGCGCGCTCACCCGCCTGCTCGCGCCATGAAGCCCGAAGCCCTGGAGCCCGTCGTCTGCCGCCCGGTCGGCGTGGTGCGCAGCCGCTTCACCGAAGCCGCCGGCATGCCGATCCAGACGGCCGGCGCGCCCGGCGAACCGGGTCGCCTCGAAGTCTTCGCCGAGTTCGCGCCGGGCCTGCGCGACATCGAGGGCTTCGACTACTTGATCCTCGTCACCCACCTGCACCAGTGCGCGCACGAGCGGCTGGAGGTGGTGCCCTTTCTCGACAACGCCTCGCACGGCGTCTTCGCCACGCGCGCGCCCGCGCGGCCGAACCGACTGGGCCTGTCGATCGTGCGGCTGCTGTCGGTGGACGGCACCACGCTGCACTTCAGCGGCAACGACATGATGGACGGCACGCCCGTGCTCGACATCAAGCCTTACGTGCCCAGGTTCGACGTGCGCGAGACCGAACGCGTCGGCTGGTTCGGCGCCCGGCTCGATCAATTGCCGAGCACGCGCTCCGACGACAGGATGGGCTGATCGGGCGCCGCGTCCGCCGCCGGCAGCGCGGGCGGCGAGGCGTCTCCCTGCCAGCACGACCACACGCTCTGCGACAGCAACTCGCGCGCCGGCGGCGGCGCTTCCTTGATGCTGCCGATGCTGATGAAGCCCGCCAGGTACTCGCCCGGCAGCACGCCCACCTGGCGCGAAAGCGTCTCGTCGAAGCAGCGCTCGCCGCTCAGCACGATGGCGCCGTAGCCCAGCTGGTGCGCGGCGCTCAGCATGTTGCCCAGCGCCGCGCCGGCACTGAGCCACTGCTCGCGCGCCGGGATCTTGCTGCGCTCGCGCGGCGACACCACGAAGCCCAGCAGCAGAGGCGGGCGGGTGGCGTGCTCGCGCGCCTTCTTGAGGTCGGCCGCGCTGGCGAGCGGATCGCGCCGCAGCTTTTCCTGCTCGAAGCACCAGGCCAGCGCCTCGCGGTTCTGTGGGCGGAACTCGATCACGCGCCACGGATGCAGCCCGCCGTGGTCGGGCGCGCGCAGGCCGGCCTGCAGGATGCCGTCGAGTTCATCGGGGTTGGGGGCGGGTGGCTGCAGCCTGCGCGGCGACACGGAACGCCGCGTCAAAAGCACCTCGAGGATGCGTTCCGCACCCGTCATGTGCCGCCACATGCGAGTCACTGTCCCAGGCGGTCGGCGTACACCGCCTTGCGGCGCAATACTTCGCCGATGTCGTTGGCGTCGGCCTCGGCCACCAGGAAAGACTGGCTTTCGCCGTCGGGCGCGGTGATGGACAGCACGAAGCCGGCGGCGTCCATGGCGCGCTCGATGCGCCACTCCTGCACCTGCGTCACGTGGCGAAGCTCCGGCCTGCCGGAGATCGAACGGACAACGGTGTCGTGGGCGGATGGGCGCATGGGTTCCAGGGTGTCCAACGCTATATCCGCCAGTATATGAAGACTCATCGGTTTGCGCACCCCCGTGAGAACCTTAGGGCTCAGCGTGTAACAATCGCCGCCGTATTTCAATGAACACGACGAATTCACTCATCGCTTCGACCGACTGGTTCCCCCTGGTGCTGTCGCTCAAGGTGGCCGCCGTGGCCACCGTGCTGGCGCTGGTCATGGGCGTGGCACTGGGCTGGGTGTTCGCGCGCAAGCGCTTCTTCGGCCGCACCGTGCTGGAGGCCGTGTTCATGCTGCCGCTGGTGCTGCCGCCCACCGTCATCGGCTATGCCATCCTGGTGGCGGCCGGGCGCCGCAGCCCGCTGGGCGCGTGGCTGCGCGAGCACCTCGACTACACCATCATCTTCAGTTGGCACGGCGCGGTGGTGGCCTCCGCCGTGGTGGCGCTGCCGCTGGTGCTCAAGTCGGCCAGCGCCGCGTTCTCGGGCGTGGACCGCTCGCTCGAAGCGGCGGCCAGCACGCTGCGGCAGTCGCCGTTCTCCGTTTTCCTGCGCGTCACGCTGCCTCTGGCGTGGCCCGGCATCCTGGCCGGCACGCTGCTGGCCTTCGCGCGCGCCATGGGCGAGTTCGGCGCCTCGCTGATGGTGGCCGGCTCCATTCCCAAGCAGACCCAGACCCTGTCGATGGCCATCTACGACGCGGTGCAGGCCGGGCACGACGACCTCGCGCTGCTGCTGGTCATCGTGACTTCCGTGCTGTCGATCACCGTGCTGGTGCTGTCGAACCGCTTCTTTTCGCTTCGCTGATTGTTTCCGTGCTTCGTCGTTCATCATTCTTATAAGGAGTTGCCATGCGTCCGTTCCGTCTCTTGTCCCTCGTCGTCGCCCTGGCCTTGCCGCTGGCCGCCGCCGCGCAGCAGATCACCGTGTCCGCCGCCGCCAGCCTGACCGACGCGTTCAAGGAAATCGGCCCCAAGTTCGAGGCCGCCAAGTCGGGCGCCACCGTGCGCTTCAACTTCGCCGCCTCGGGCGTGCTGCTGCAGCAGATCGGCCAAGGCGCGCCGGTGGACGTGTTCGCCAGCGCCGACCAGGACACCATGAACCGCGGCGTGGAGCAGAAGGTCATCGACACCGCCACGCGCAAGGACTTCGTCACCAACAGCCTGGTGCTGGTCGAGCCCGCCACGGGCGCCGTGGGCGTGAAGACGCTGCAGGACCTGAGCGGCGCCAGCGTCAAGAAGATCGCCGTGGGCAAGGTTGCGACCGTGCCGGTCGGCCGCTACACCAAGCAGGTGCTCGACGGAGCCAACCTGTGGACCGCGCTCGAGCCCAAGTTCGTGCAGGCCGACAGCGTGCGCCAGGTGCTCGACTACGTGAGCCGCGGCGAGGTCGAGGCCGGCTTCGTCTACCGCACCGACGCGGCCGTGGCCGGCGACAAGGTCAAGATCGCCTTCACGCCCACCGGCCACACGCCCGTGACCTACCCCATCGCCGTGGTGGCCGACAGCAAGCAGAAGGCGCTGGCCGGCGACTTCATCGCGTTCCTGTCGACGCCCGCCGCGCAGGAAGTGCTCACGCGCTACGGTTTCGGCAAGCCATGATCGACGTCGATCTGAAGCTCTCGGTGCAGGACGGGGCACGCCGCTTCGACCTGGCCGTGCGCTTTCAGACCGACGTGCCTTTTGCCGCGCTCTACGGCCCGTCCGGCGCGGGCAAGTCGCTCACGCTGCAGGCCATCGCGGGCCTGCTGCAGCCGACCGCGGGTCATGTGCGGCTCGACGGTCGCACGTTGTACGACGCGGCGCAGGGCATCGACGTGCCCGCGCCCGAGCGCCGCATCGGCTATCTGTTCCAGGACTACGCGCTGTTCCCGCACCTTACGGTGCGCCAGAACGTCGGCTTCGGCCTGACCGCCTGGCAACGCCGCAAGCCGTCCGCGAGGGATGCCGAGCGCGTGCAGGCGCTGCTGGACAGCTTCGGCCTCGCGGCGTTGGCAGACAGCCGCCCGCGCAACCTCTCGGGCGGCCAGCAGCAGCGTGTGGCGCTGGCACGCGCGCTGGCCTGCGAGCCGCAGGTGCTGCTGCTCGACGAGCCCTTCGCGGCGCTCAACCCCATGCTGCGCACCGAACTGCGCAACGAGCTCGCGCAAGTGCGCAAGCAGTGGGGCATTCCGGTGCTGATGATCACGCACGACATCGAGGACGTGCTCGCGCTGGCCGACGTGGCCTTCGTCTACAAGGACGGCCAGGTGGTGCGCGAGATCGACCTGCACAGCGCCGACAGCCGCGACTTCGCGCTGCGCGACATCGCGGGCGTGCAGGAGGTCGAGGACACGCCGCTGCGCAGCAAGCTGCGCGGGTTGCTGATGCAGGATGCGCGCGGCTGACGCCCGTGTATCGCATAAGCGATACACTTTGGCGATGAAAACCGCCACCATCCCTTCCGTGCGTGTCGAGCCCGAATTCCGGGACGAAGTCGAGCAGGTGCTTGGCGAAGGCGAGTCCTTGTCCCAGTTCGTCGAGGCGGCGGTGCGCGCCTGTGTTTCCCAGCGAAAGAGCCAGGCTGAGTTCGTGGCGAGGGGCATGAAGTCGCTGGCGGATGCGCGTCGCGGCGGGGACTACGTCGATGCGGGCGAAATGGTGCATCGCCTCAAGGCAAAGCTCGACTCGGCGAAGAAGCTGCAACACGCTCCGCGCCGGTGAGCTACACGGTCCGGTTCACGCGCCAGGCAGCCGAAGACCTGGAGCGGCTGTTCGACTTCGTTCTTCAGCGAGAACTCGAAAGGGGCGGCGACCTGGCGCTGGCCGAGCGGGCTCTAGAGGCCATCGAGCACGGCATTGCCGCCTTGGCGTTTTCCCCGTTCACTTGCCGCAAGGCGGGCGACAGCCCCTTCATCCGCGAACTCGTGATCCCGTTCGGTGCCAGCGGTTATGTTGCGTTGTTCGAAATAGAGGCGAGCGACTCGATCGTCGTGGCCGCCGTCAGGCATCAGCGAGAGGACGACTACCACTGAGTCGGTCCGGGCCGCTCTCATCTGCCTGAGCAGCCGGCGCGGCGCCCCGTTCATTTCCATTTTGAATCGACGCATACGCCGATCCAATTTGACGGCCGCTCCTCGCGCGCGAACACTCCCGGCATGAGCGAGCAGAAGATCGAGTTTTACAAGGGCCCCGCCGGCGGCTGGGGGGCCTTGCGCAGCGTCACCAACGCGCTGCTGCGGCAGGACATTCCCATCAAGGGCGCGAAGACGCTGCTTTCGGCCAACCAGCCCGACGGCTTCGACTGCCCCGGCTGCGCCTGGCCCGACCGCAACCATGCCTCCACCTTCGAGTTCTGCGAGAACGGCGTCAAGGCCGTGGCCGCCGAGGCCACCGCGCGCCGCGCCGGCCCCGAGCTGTTCGCGAAGCACACCGTGGCCGAGCTGGCCCAGCAGAGCGACTTCTGGCTCGAAGACCAGGGGCGCCTGACGCACCCCATGGCCTATGACGCAGCCAGCGACAAGTACGTGCCCATCGAATGGGACGACGCCTTCGCGCGCATCGCGCAGCACCTGAACGCGCTGCCCGACCCGAACCAGGCCATCTTCTACACCTCGGGCCGCGCGAGCAACGAGGCCGCCTTCCTGTATCAGCTGTTCGTGCGCGAGTACGGCACCAACAACTTTCCCGACTGCTCGAACATGTGCCACGAGCCCAGCGGCAGCGGCATGCGCCCGCAGCTCGGCGTGGGCAAGGGCACGGTCACGCTCGACGACTTCGAGAAGGCCGACGCCATCTTCATCTTCGGCCAGAACCCCGGCACCAACCATCCGCGCATGCTGGGCGAGCTGCGCGCGGCCTCCAAGCGCGGCGCGCGCATCGTGAGCTTCAACCCGCTGCGCGAGCGCGGCCTGGAGCGCTTCGCCGATCCGCAGGACAAGCTCGAGATGGCGACCATGGGCTCCACGCCCATCAGCACGCACTACTTCCAGCTGCGCGTGGGCGGCGATTTCTCCGTCATCAAGGGGATGATGAAGCACGTCATCGAGCGCGAGGACGCGGCCGTGGCGCGCGGCGAGCCCTCGGTGCTCGACCATGATTTCATCGCCACCCACACCATCGGCTTCGAGTCGCTGGCGGCCGACCTGCGGGCCGAGTCGTGGGACATCCTGGTGCGCGAGGCCGGCCTGAGCGAGGCGCAGATCCGCGCCGCCGCCGACGTGTACCTGGGCGCCAGGCGCGTCATCGCCTGCTGGGGCATGGGCATCACGCAGCACCAGCATTCGGTGGCCACCATCCAGATGATCGGCAACTGGCTCATGCTCTGCGGCCACATGGGGCGCGAGGGCGCGGGCGCCTGCCCGGTGCGCGGGCACAGCAACGTGCAGGGCGACCGCACCATGGGCATCTGGGAAAAGCCGCCGGCGGCGCTGCTCGACCGGCTGCAGAAGGTGTTCGACTTCGAGCCGCCGCGCCAGAACGGCGTGGACACGGTCGAGGCCATCCGGCTCATGCTCGACGGCAAGGGCAAGGTGTTCTTCGCGCTCGGCGGCAACTTCGCGGCCGCCACGCCCGACACCTACCAGACCTGGAAGGGCCTGCAGCAGTGCGACCTGACGGTGCACGTGACCACCAAGCTCAACCGCAGCCATGTGATCCACGGGCGCGAGGCGATCATCCTTCCGTGCCTGGGCCGCACCGAGATCGACATGCAGGCCAACGGCCCGCAGGGCGTGACGGTGGAAGACTCGATGAGCATGGTGCACATCTCGATGGGCATCAACCCGCCCGCGTCGGAGCACCTGCTGTCCGAGCCGGCCATCGTGGCGCGCCTCGCGGCCGCCACCATCGGTGCGCGCAGCAAGACGCCGTGGCTCTGGCTGGTGGAAGACTACGCACGCATTCGCGACAAGATCGAAGCCGTGTTCGACGACTTCAAGGACTTCAACACCCGCGTGGCGCACCCCGGCGGCTTCCGCCTGCGCAACACCGCGAGCGAGCGGGTGTGGAACACCGCGTCGAAGAAAGCCGTGTTCTTCACCCATGCCGTGCCGCTGGACACCCATTCGCACCGCGCCCGCGCGCGCTTCGCGAAGAAGGGCGACACCATCGTCTTCACGCTGCTGACCACGCGCTCGCACGACCAGTACAACACCACCATCTACGGCATGGACGACCGCTACCGGGGCGTCTTCGGCCAGCGCCGCGTGGTCTTCATCAACAAGGAAGACATCCGCAAGCTGGGCATGAAGGACGGCGACTGGGTCGACATCCAGACCGTGTGGAGCGACGGCCAGGAACGCCGCGCCGATCGCTTCAAGCTGGTGGCGTACGACATTCCACGCGGCAATCTCGCGGCCTACTACCCCGAGACCAATCCGCTGGTGCCGCTGTCGTCGGTGGCCGAGAACGCGGGCACGCCGACCTCCAAGTCCATTCCCGTGGTGCTGTCGTTGCATGCGGCGCCTGCCCCCGAGCCGGCGGACGCTGATACCGTGGCGGCATGACCGCCGCCTCCTTCGACGCCGATTCCTTTTCCATTGCCATCCTGCGCGCACTGGCCGACGCGCCGGGCGAGGGCGGCATGTCGCTGCCGCGCCTGGGCAAGCGGCTGGGGCAGGGCGCAAGCGTGGTCATGCGCCAGCTCACGCTGATGGGCGATGCATCCATCGGCGGCGTGCGCGGGCCCGGCTGGGTGCGCGTGGTGCAGCTGGACGACCGCTGGGTCGCGCACCTCACCGACGCCGGCCGCGCGCTGGCCGAGACCCTGCCGGCTGACGAAAACCCCGGCTGAGCGGACAATGGCCGCGGCCATGCAAGACGACCCCACCATCACCGAATCCGATTCCCTGCCGCCGCTCGCGCGGCACGCGGTGCATGTGTTCGGCGAACGCGGCCTCGCGCCCGAGGGCGTGGTGCGCGACGACACCCTGGCGTCCGAAGTGCCGGTGGCCCTGGTGTTCAACGGCGTCTCGCACGCGGTGATGATGGCCACGCCGCAAGACCTGGAAGCCTTCGCGCTCGGCTTCGCGCTGAGCGAAGGCATCCTCGACAGCGCCGCCGATTGCCGGGGCATCGACGTGCGGACGGTCGACGCCTCCGACGCGGGCTTGCCAGAAGGCATGCCCGGCATCGAGGTGCAGCTGGAAATTTCCACACGCAGCTTCGAACGCCTGAAGGACCGCCGCCGCAGCCTCGCGGGCCGCACCGGCTGCGGCGTGTGCGGCGTCGAGAGTTTTGCGGGGCTCGACCTCACGCCGCAGCGCGTGCCGCAACGCGACTGGATCGAACGCATCGACCTGGCGACAGTGCTTCGCGCCTTCGCCGCCATGCCCCCGCGCCAGACACTCAACGCCGAAGCCGGGGCGATCCACGCCGCCGCGTGGGCCACGGTCGACGGCGAGCTCACGGACCTGATGGAAGACGTCGGCCGCCACAACGCGCTCGACAAACTGCTCGGCAAGCTCGCGATGGCAGGGCGACTCGAAGAGCCGGGCTTCGTGTTGATGTCCAGCCGGGGCAGCCACGAACTGGTGCGAAAGTGCGCGCGCCTGGGCATCGCGGCGATGGCGACCATCTCCGCACCGACCTCGATGGGCGTGCGCATGGCCGAACTCTGCGGCCTGCGCTTCTGGGGCCTGTGCCGCGCGCCGCGCGGGGTGCTCTACGCCGGCGGACTGAACCACGGCAACTGACGTGCCGCTAGCGCCCGACCGCCGGGCGCTGATAACAAGTGGCCGATTCTTGTTAATTCCGACGCCGTTGGGCAGTGCAACGGTGTTGCATATCTAACGAAATCTCCAGGAATTCTCCAAGTCACTTTTGGCCACAAATGTGCAGCCAAACGCGACATGACAATCCGCGCCCGCAGCGTATTCCTCGCTGCATTCGTGCGCCGCAATCGCTGCGGGAAACGCATGGGAAGCCGGTCGACAGCCACTTCGGCCGGCGGCACGGAGAAATCGAGGAGGAAGCCGCACCAGAGAAAGACCGACATCGCATACCCAATCAGCCACAACAGATCACACACAAGATTTCATGAAAAACAAGATTCTCTTTTCGCTCTCATTGCTGTCACTTGGCCTTCTTCACGCTTGCGGTGGAGGCAGCGGTGGTGGCGGCAGCGGCATGCCGCTGGGCATCGTCCCGCCCAGCGCGCCGTCCCCGATGGCGGAGGCGGCCGCACCGGTGCCTGCCGCAGCGGATTCCGGCTCCGTATCGGCGCTCTTCGTTCGTGCCGAGCGTGCACGCTACCTGCTGCTCGGCGTGGGCGCGCAATCGTTCGGCGTGCTGTCGCAAAGCGAGCAGGCGGCCAGCGGCGCGATGACCCGCCTGAACGACAACACACTGACGGGATCGAGCGCGACGAAGGAAATCAATGGCGACGCGAACTTCGCGATCGGCCGTTGGACCGCCGGCACGGTCACGCGCAGTTCGGGCGCGGAGACCCTGACGGGAGCCGACAACCGCGCGTATCACTACCTTGCCTTGAACGAACTGAAGACCCTGCCTGCCAGTGCGACCACCACCTGCGACGCGGGCGTCTTCACCAGTCCTACGTACGTGGGCGGCGGCAGTGGGGCCGCGGCCAACAGCGGTGCTGCAAGCGGATCTTCGACGCTGGCATTCGGCAGCGAAGGCGCGGTCGTCGCCGGCACCGTCAAGGTGACTGTCGGCGATGCCGCCGGCTCGGTGAATTTCGACACCAAGGTCAAGTCGCCATCGAGCACGTCGGTGACCGGCAGCTTCCTGAGTGCCGGGGCGGGCGCCGGCATCACGCTGGGCGATCACGGCGGCGGCGCTTACGCGATCGCGGTCGGCTATTCGGCAACGCTTCCATCCGGTGCGCGGTATATGGGCGTCGCTAAATTCCGCTGCGCTTGAGATCGTGAACAGAGGGCCGGGGTGACCGCATTGCCGCGGTCATCGCCGGCTCCAGTCAGGGGCCGAATTTCCTGGCCATTTCGTGGCTGTCAGGCAGAAAGTCGGCCATTCACCCCAGCCTCAGCACCGCCTCGGCCACAGCCTCGATCCCCTGATCCGACAGGTCAGCCGCCGACACTCCCCGGCGCTGGGCCCATGCCTTGAAGTGCACCTCCTGCGACTTCTGGTAATGCGGGTCGTAATGCAGTGCCATCAACTCCGCAAACAGATGCGGCAGATCCGCCTCATGCGCCCACTGCTGCCAGCGCGCCACTGTCTCCTTGCCCTGCAGTTCCTTCAGCGCCCCCAGCTTGTCGGCCAGCGCGTCGCGGTCGTCGCCCAGGTAGGCGTAGTCGCGCAGCAGATACGCCAGCCGCGCCTCGGGCGTGGCGCACACCTCGATGCACTGCGCGGCGCGCATCCGCGCCACCAGCGACAACGGCAGCGACAGCCGTCCGATGCGGATGCTCTCGCCCTCCACATACAGCGGGCGCGAAAGATCGACGCCTTCGAGTACCGCCGCGATCAGCGTCTCGAAGTGTTTTTGCGAAGGCTGCGGCACACCCGGCAGCGAGCCGAGCAGCGATCCCTTGTGGCTCGCGAAGTCTTCCAGGTCGAGCACCTGCGCGCCACGCGCGGCAAGCGCATGCAGCACGCGCGTCTTCGCGCTGCCGGTGGCGCCGCAGATCACGCGCAGATCCAGCTTGGGCGTCAGCGCGTCGATCTGCGAAATGACGTGCCGGCGAAAGCTCTTGTAGCCGCCCGCGAGTTGCTGCGCGTCCCAGCCGACGAGGCGCAGCCAGGTGACCATCGATCCGCTTCGCATGCCGCCGCGCCAGCAGTAGACCAGTGGCTTCCAGTTCTCGGGCCGGTCGGCCAGCGTGTCGCGCAGGTGCCGCGCGATGTTGGCCGCGACCATCGCACCGCCGATGCGCCGCGCCTCGAAGGCGCCGGTCTGCACGTAGACGGTGCCGACGATGCGGCGCTCCTCGTCGTCGAGCACCGGGCAGTTGATGGCGCCGGGAATATGGTCGAGCGCGAACTCGGCCGGCGAGCGGGCGTCGATCAGCGTGTCGAAGGCGTGGCGGTCGCCGACCCGCACGGGCTGGCGATGACTCATGGCAGGAACCTCATGCCTCGATTGTCAGGCGTATGCAGGTCCGAGGCCACGGCGCAGGCGGACGCTCGCAAAGTCGACAAAAGTCACCAGCACGAACATCGCGATCAGCACCGTCATCGCCTGCTGCTGCTGGAAGATCGACAGGTGAAAGTACAGCAGCTGCCCCAGGCCGCCGCCGCCCACGAAGCCCAGCACCGCCGCCATGCGGATGTTCATTTCCCAGCGGTAGAGCGCGTAGGCCACCCACTGCGGCAGCACGATGGGCAGGCTGGCGTAGCTGAAGGCGGCGATGGGGCCGGCGCCCGAGAGCGTCAGCGCGTGCTCCGGCTCGCGCGGGGCGTTTTCCAATGCCTCGGCGAACAGGCGCCCCAGCACGCCCGTGGTGTGCAGCGCCAGCGCCAGCGCACCGGCGAAAGGGCCGATGCCGGCGGCCAGCACCATCAGCGCCGCCCACACCAGTTCAGGCACGCTGCGCAGGAAGTTGAGCACGAAGCGCGAGCCGTGGCGCAAGGCGCCGCCCGCGCGCCCCGAAGCCGGCAATGCCAGCACCGCACCGGCAATGGCCGCGAGCACGGTGCCGAGCGCGGACACGGCCAGGGTCTGCAGCGCGCCCTTGCCCACCTTTGCGAGAAAGTCGGGCGACATGTCGGGCGGGAAGAATTCGGTGATGAACTTGCCCATGAGCTTCAGCGAGTCCGCCGAGCCCAACGCCCGGTAGTCGATGCCCAGATAGACAAAGCTCGCCACCACCGCCGCGCCGATCAGCAGCAGCGCCAGCCGGCATCGCCAGCATGGCGGCGGTCTTGAGGGCAGCGCGCGTGCGGTCGTCGTCATGCCAGCAGCCTCCGCAGCGCATTGCTCAGCAGGTCCGCCAGCAGCACCAGCGCCAGGAACACCAGAAGGATGCTGCTGGCTTCGCCGCCGTTGAGCATCTTCATCGACTGGTCCATCAACTGCCCCAGCCCGCCCGCGCCTACGAAACCCATCACCACCGACGCGCGTACCGCGCACTCCCAGCGGTACACGGTGTACGAGGCCAGCTCCTGCGCGGTGTTCGGCAGCAGGCCGTAGCAAAGCGCCGCGAGCCGGCCGCTGCCGCCCTCGAGCAGGGCGCGCGCGGGCCGGGTGTCGGTCGATTCGAGGATTTCGGCGTAGACCTTGCCCAGCATGCCGCCATAGGTGATGGCCAGCGCCAGCACGCCCGCGGCGGGGCCGAGCCCGAAGACGCGCACGAACAGCAGCGCCCAGACGATTTCCGGAATCGCGCGCAGAACCATCAGCAGCCATCGTGCGGCCTGCCGCACGATGCCGGCCCGCACGCGGCCCGGCCCTGGGCCGATGCGCGAGACTGAAAGCGCGCGCGTGGTCACGAAGCCCAGCGGCGCACCGATCAGCAAGGCCAGCGCGATGCCGGCCGTGGCCATGGCCAGCGTCTCCAGCGTGGCCTTCAGGAGCAGCGCGAGAAAGGCGGGCGAGCCGTCGGGCGGAAAGAAGCCCGCCAGGAAGCCGCCGATGACCGCGAGATTGCCGCTGGTGAACAGCGCCCACGGATTGAACTCGGACAGCGCCAGCATCGGCCATGCGATGACCAGCGCGGCAAGGCAACCGGCCAGCCGCCGCATGGCTTGCGGGTCGCGCCGGATGACGGCGGAGGGGGCGGCCGTGCTCAAGGGCAGTCCGGACGAAGAAAAGTCGCTTCGGCTGCGACGGGCTGCGCCGATTTCTGCACCGCCACGCCACCCTCGCTCGCATAGAGCGCATCGAGCATCGCGGCCGTCACCTGGCCGGCGGGCAGGTCGAACACCACCAGCCCGTTGCGCATGCCGACGATGCGCGGAAACCAGCGCAACGCCAGGTCGACCGCGTGCAGCGAAGCCATCAGCGTGGCACCTGTCGACTCGCTCTGCGCGACCAGTTGGCCGATGGCGGCGTCGGCCAGGGTGGGGTCCAGCGCCGACACGGGCTCGTCGGCCAGCAGCAGGGCGGGGCGCTGGTACAGCACGCGCGCAATGCCCACGCGCTGCAACTGGCCGCCCGAGAGCCGGTCGCAGCGGTCGAACAGGCGGTCTTCCATGGCCAGCCGCGAGAGCGCTTCATGCGCGCCGGCGATGTCCGACGGATGCAGCAGCGAGCCCAGCGCGCGCAGCGTCGACCACTCGCCGAGCCGGCCCGCGAGCACCGCGGTGACCACGCGCAGGCGCGGCGCGATCGGCGGCGACTGGTGCACCGTGCCGATGCGGGCACGCAGCTTCTTCAGCGCCGCCGCCTGCAACTGCCACGGCCCTGCGCCCAAGAGCCGCACTTCGCCTTCGCCGGGCCGGAGCGCCGCGCCCAGCACGCGCAGCAGCGTGGTCTTGCCGGCGCCCGAAGGCCCGATGACGGCGATGCGCTCGCCATCACGGGCGGACAGCGTCACACCGGCGAGCGCGCGATGGCCGTTGGGGTGAACGACGCCCGCGCCTTCCAGCGAAAAACTCATCCGCGCAGGCTCACTTGATCAAACCCGCCGACTTGCCCGCCGTCTCGATGCCGTCGTAGTTGGACGACTTGGTCGGAATGAACTTGCTCGCGCGCTGCAGCGCCATGATTTCCTTGTGCGCCGGGTTGGCCGGGTCGAGCTTGAGGAAAGCGTCGGCCAGCTTCCTGGTGAGCGCGGGGTCGAGGCCGGGGCGCACCGTCCAGTTGTAGTCGTAGTAGGTCGGCGTGGTCGCGAGCACGCGCACCTTGGCGGCGTTCGGATTCTTGGCCTCGACCAGCTTGTCCCACACCGATGCGTTGAGCACGCCGGCCTCGGCGCGCGACGCGGCCACGAAGGCCACCGTGGCGTCGTGCGCGCCGGAGAACGCGACCGTCTTGAAGTCCTTCTCGGGGTTGATGCCTGCCTGCAGCAAGAAGTAGCGCGGCATCAGGCTGCCCGAGGTGGAAGAAGGCGCGCCGAAGGCGAAGGTCTTGCCCTTCAGGTCGGCCAGCGTCTTGGCGGTGCTGTCGACCGGCACGATGAACTTGCTGGTGAACACCTCGTCTTCCGCGCGCTGCACGATCGGCACCGCGCCGCCGTTGGTGCGGATGCGCGCCTGCACGAAGGTGAAGCCGCCGAGCCACGCCAGGTCGATCTTGTTGGTGGCCAGGCCCTCGACCACGGCCGCGTAGTCGGTCACGGGCGTGAACTGCACGTCCATGCCGGTTTCCTTCTTCAGGTAGTCGCCCAGCGGCGTGAACTTGCGCTGCAGCTCGGTGGGCGCCTCGTCGGGAATGGCCGAGACGCGCAGCACGCCCTGGGCGAAGGCACCGAGGCTGGCGGCGGAGAGGCTCAGGGCAAGAGCCAGTCGGGTGAATGTCTTTTTCATCATGGATGCGCCTCTGGGACGTGCGGGATAGGAAGGGACGGGATTGTAGAAAGCAAAGGCGATTCGATAATCGCCCCATGAACCCAACGCTCATGAACCCGCTCGCGCCACTGCGCCTCACGAGTTTTTCGCACGGCGGCGGCTGCGGCTGCAAGATCGCGCCCGGCGTGCTGTCGCAGATTCTCAAGAACCACGCGGGCGGCATGATCCCGCCCGAACTCATGGTGGGCATCGAGACCGCGGACGACGCCGCGGTCTACAAGCTCAACGACCAGCAGGCGCTGATCGCGACCACCGACTTCTTCATGCCCATCGTGGACGACCCGTACGAGTTCGGCCGCATTGCCGCGACCAACGCGATCAGCGACGTCTACGCCATGGGCGGCCGGCCGATCATGGCGCTGGCGCTGGTTGCCATGCCGATCAACCAGCTGCCGGTGGAAGTCATCGCCGACATCGTGCGCGGCGGCCAGGACGTGTGCCGCGCCGCGGGCATTCCGATTGCCGGCGGTCACACCATCGATTCGGTCGAGCCGATCTACGGCCTCGTCGCGATGGGCCTCGTGCACCCCGACCGCGTGCGCCGCAACGCCGACGCGAAAGCCGGCGACGTGCTGGTGCTGGGCAAGCCGCTGGGCGTGGGCGTGCTGTCGGCGGCGCTCAAGAAAGAGCAGCTGTCCGGCATCGGCTACCGCCAACTGATCGAGAACACGACCAAGCTCAACACCCCCGGCATCGCCCTCGCGGCGCTCGACGGCGTGCATGCGCTGACCGACGTGACGGGCTTCGGCCTGGCCGGCCACACGCTCGAACTCGCGCGCGGCGCCAAGCTCAGGGCGGTGATCGAATGGTCGAAGGTGCCGCTGCTCGACAACGTGGTGGTGATGGCCGCCGAGGGCATGGTCACCGGCGCCTCGGGCCGCAACTGGGCCGGCTACGGCGCCGACGTGGAACTGGCACCCGGCCTGCATCCCACCGCGCAGAACCTGCTGAGCGATCCGCAGACCTCGGGCGGCCTGCTCGTGAGCTGCGCGCCGGAAGCGGTCGGCGCGGTGCTGAAGATCTTCCGCGACGAGGGCTTCGGGCAGGCGGCGGTCATCGGCCGCGTCGAGGCGGGGGAGCCTTCGCTGCGCGTGGTGCCCTAGGCGCCCGTTCAAAAACGGCGGAAGGAGGAAGGAGTCGAACCTTCCCGGCGACGACTGGCGCCACCCACCGGGTTTGAAGCCCGGCCGCCCCACCAGGGACGATCTCCCCCCATGATTCATCGCGTCGTTCACGGCCTCGCCCCGAACAACGACGTATCGGGCCGCAGCAGGTGCGCATCCTTCACGCGCCGCGTCAGCCCCACACGATCGAAAAACTCCAGCAGCTGGATCGCGCGCTTGCGCCCCAGGCCCGTCGCGTCCCTGAAGCTTGCAGCCTGCAGACCTTCCGGACCATCGAGGCAATCCCGCGCGATCGCGGCCAGCCGCTCGATGGTCGCCAGCGGATAGTACAAGTCCTTCACCACCTGAAAGGCCTCTCCCCGGCGCGCGAGGCTCGCGAGCGTCTGCCGCACCATCGGCTCGCTCGCCGAACAGTCCTTGGCCAGGTCGCGCACCCACGGTGGATCGAAGCCGCCATCCGCCAGCCGCGGCAACAGCTTTTGCGCCAGCTTCTGTTCCGCTTCGCCGAGCCGCGCCGCATGGTCGGGCAGATGCAGCCAGGTGCCGCTGCGCACCAGCGCGCCGCGCGCGACCAGTGCATCGAGCGCATGGCGCCACAGCGCATCGTCGGTGCGCGGCGCTGCCAGCCGCCTGAGGCGGCGCGCATCGGGGCCGACCTCGTCGGGCGCGTCGTGATGAAAGTCCGCGAGCCGCCCGGTGATCTGTGCGTCGAGCGCATCCAGGTGCCGCTGCGCGATGGCCGTGTGCTCGATGCGCACCGCGTCGGCGGGCAGCGGCAGCGCGGCTTCGTCCGGCAGCGAGAGGGCGCGCGCCAGCCGGGCGGTGTCGATGCCCAGAGGCGCGTTGTGCAGCAGCGCGGCCACGCGTGCCGCGCGGTCGTCGATGGCCCAGCCCGCCAGCGTGCGCAGCCGCTCCGGCAGGCGCCGGTAGCGCACCGGGGCGAACGGGTCGAGCACGCGCACGCCGGCCATGGTGCGCGTGGCCGAGGCATCGCGCAGCACGCCCCGGTCGCCGTGCCATGCACCGACGCTTTCCTTCGTCACCAACTGCGCCAGGGCCGTTTCGCCGGGCGCGAGCGCGTCGCGGTCGAGCAGCGCGAGCGAAGCCATCACGTCGCTCGCGCCCAGATGCGCATGCACCGTGGTGCCCGAGCGCAGCGGCTTGGCTTCGTCGGGCCACAGGGTGAGCAGCACGTCGATGCGGTCGGTCGCGAGCGCGATGGCGGGCGCGCAGACCCAGTCGCCGCGATGCATCTCGTCCTTGGTGACACCCGCGAGCGCCAACGCGCAGCGCTGGCCCGCATGCGCCGATTCGGCCTTCTGGTTCTGCGCATGAATGCCGCGCACCCGCACCGAGCGGTCGCCGGGCACCACGCGCAACTCGTCGCCGATGCGCACCGTGCCGCTGAAGACCGTGCCGGTGACGACAGTGCCCACGCCCGAGAGCGTGAAAGCACGATCGACCGCGAGACGGAACGCCAGGTCGTCTTCACGCGCCCGTGCCTTGCTCGCGACGTCGAGCAGGCGTTCGCGCAGCGTGTCGACGCCTTCGCCGGTGGTCGCCGACACAGCCAGCATCGGCGCTCCCGCCAGCGGCGTGGGCGCGAGCAGAGCGGCGATGTCCGAACGCACTTCGGCCAGCCGAGCCTCGCGCATGCTCTCGTCGATGCGGTCGATCTTGGTGATGGCCACCGTTGCCTCGCGCACGCCAAGCAGCGCCACTACCGCCAGGTGCTCGCGCGTCTGCGGCATCACGCCGTCGTCGGCCGCCACCACCAGCAATGCATGATCGATGCCGGTGGCGCCGGCCAGCATGGTGTGCAGCAGCCGCTCGTGGCCCGGCACGTCGACGAAGCCCAGCGAGACGCCGTCGGGCGCATGCAGGTACGCATAGCCCAGCTCGATGGAGATGCCGCGCCGCTTCTCCTCCGGCAGCCGGTCGGTGTCGACGCCGGTGAGCGCGCGCACCAGCGTGGTCTTGCCGTGGTCGATGTGGCCTGCGGTGCCGATGATCATCTTGGGTGCGCCGTCACATGAAGTTGCGGGTGTGCAGGTCGGACAGCCGCTGCGCCTCGTCGCGGTCGAAGCCCAGCCGCGCGAGGCGGGCGCGGCGCCCGGCCGCCATGTCGCGCTGCAGCTGCTGCACGGCCGCATGGCCGCGCGCGATGGCGGCGGGGGACAACTCGCCGGCCGCCAGCAGCACCAGCGAATCGAACACTTCCTCGTTGAGGCCAGCCGTGCCGGCCAGCGTGTCGTAGCGAATCTCGATGGCGTTGCGCAGCCGCACCTGGTAGTCGGGCTGCACCGAGAGCCGGTATTCGAGATGCGCCATGCCGAAGGCGACGTGGCGCGCCTCGTCGCGCGCCGTGAGCCGCGCGATCTGCTGCGTCACCGGGTCGGGCGCATGCGCTTGCAGGAAGTTGAGCAGGTTCACGAAGCTGCCTTCGCCGAGCACGGCCAGCAGGAAGGTGGCGACCGAGAAATCGGGCGCGTCGAACAGCGTGCGCAGCGACGCCTGCCCGCCGGCCGTCGACAGCGCGGGCTGGTTGCCGCGCAGCGTGGCGCGGCGCGTGAACACCTCCACATGCCGTGCCTCGTCGGCGCATTGCAGCGCCAGCAGCTGCAGCACTTCGCGGAAATGCGGGTGGATCTGCCCCAGGTGGCGCGCCGGCACCAGCAGCGCGGCGTTCTCGTTCTCGATGAGGTAGGTCATCACCTGCACCACGGCCGCTTCCACGGAGGAGGGCAGCTCGAAGGACGCGTTCCAGTCGATGGCCGTGCCCGGGTCCCACTGGGCCGCCGCGGCCTGCCGGTAGAGCTCGCCGGCCGTCGCGGCCCAGAGCTCGTCGCGGCGGTGCAGCGCGAAGAAGAAGGGCGGGCTGCCGGCTTCCACCGTGGCGCCGCGCGCCGCCAGGCCCCAGCCGGGCGCGGCGTCCTCGGCGGGTGCGCCGTTGGCGTCGCCCTGCGCGAGGCCGGTCGATTGCGCGCCGAGCCAGCGGCCCTGCGCATGCGGGCCGCGCGTGACCACTGCTTCCTCTGCCTCGAAGCGCAGCGGATGCCCCTGGCCGCGGCACCACGCCTGCAGGTGCATGCGCCAGTCCGGCGATTGCCCGCGCACGCGCAGTTCGCCGCCCACCGGCCGTTCGGCCAGCGCGCGGCGAATGAGCAGCAGGGCGCCCTGGTCGAGGCCCAGCGACTCAATATCGATAGTCGGGGTTGGTGATGCGGCCATCGCCGTCGTAGAAATGTTCGTCGTCCACCGCGCGTTCGAGCAGCGCATAGCCGCTGGTGCGGCCGTTGCGCCATTCGCGCAGGCCTTCGAGTTCGAGCAGCGGCCGCACCTGCGGGTCGTCCCAGCGCATCGCCATCAGCAGCGAGACGAAGCGGTCGACCGGCGCGGCCGGCGCATCCGGGCTGGTGGTGAAGTTGCAGTGGTCGTACGCGCCGGTGCGCGCCAGCACGCGCGTGCTGCCCGAAGGCAGCGTGCCGTCGAGGCCGAAGGCCAGGTGGTTGCCATCGATCAGGCAGCAGGCATCGACTTCGCCGGCCATCAACGCGAGGGCCGCGTCACGCTCGCCGCCGATGTGGTCGCCGTGCTTGCCGCCGAGCACGTCGAAATGGCGCGCTTGGAAGTCGCGCTGCTTCACCAGCCCCTCGGTGCGCAGGTGGTCGAGCGGGATCAGCGTGGCCTGCGGCGAATCGAGCGCGCCCAGCCCGATGGTCTTGCCTCGCAGGTCGGTCAGCGATTGCGCGGGGCTGTCGGCGCGCACGACGATGGCAGAGCGCAGGTCGCAGTCGGTGTCGCGCATGGCCACGGCTTGCACCTGAAGGCCCCGGCTGCGCGCGATGCGTTCGGCGCGCACCCAGGCCAGCGGCGAGTTCCAGGCCAGGTGCAGCGTGCCGTCGAACTGCGCCTCGACCTGGCTTTCGTAGTTCGAATAAAGCACGTAGTCGAAGGCCAGTCCGTTCTTCACGAAGAAGGCCTTGAAGCCTTCCCAGATGGTGACGACCTTGGGCGCGTAGGCCACGGCGCCCATGATCAGTGTCTGCTGATGCGGCATCGCGCGGCTCCTTCTCAGAAGAGCGGCAGGCCGGTGATGGCCTTGCCGATGAAGTCGTACAGCACGTCCGACGTGGGCGCCATCACGCTCGATGCGCGCGCGTCGCGGAAGAGCCGCTCGATGCCCGCTTCCTTGCGGAAGGCCGCGCCGCCGCACACGCGCATCGCGATGTCGGTGACCTCGAGCGCGGTCTCGGCCGCCGCAGCCTTCACTTCGAGCACACGCAGCATGGTGTCGGCACGGCCCGCGCCGATGGCGGCCACGGTGTCGTCGAGCAGCGCCTGCGCCATGTCGGTCTTGATGCGCGCCCGCGCGAGGTAGGCGCGGATGGTGGGCAGATCGGCCAGCGACGAATCGAGGTGCAGGTGCCGCGTCTGGCTCACATGGCCGATGGCGCGGCTCAGTGCGCCTTCCATCAGCCCGGTCGAGCAGGCGGCGCTGAGCACCGAGAACCACGGCAACACCACGCCCATCATGGTGTCGAAGCCCTTGCCGTCCTCGCCGAGCCGGGCGCTGGCTGCGATGCGCATGTCCTTCGCGGTGACCGGTGTCGAGGCATTGCCGCGCAGGCCCAACCCGTCGAAGCGGCCGGGCTGGCTGAGGCCGTCGGACTTCGCATCGACCAGCCACAGCGTGCTGGCGCCTTCGGCCGCCAGCGGCTTGCTCGACCACACGTAGCTGTCGGCCTCGAAGGCGGAGGTGACCCAGCTCTTGCGGGCGTCGAGCACCACGTTCGCGCCGTCCGCGCGGGCGGTACCGGTGGGCGCCCAGAAATGGCTGCGCGAATCGGCTTCGGAGAAGGCCAACGTGCTCAGGTGCTTGCCTTCGGCAATCGCACGGCGCGTGGCTTCCGGGCCGAACTGTTCGAGCACGGCCGTGGCGCAGTAGTGCATGCACACGACCATCGCGGTGGAAGGGCAGGTCTGCGCGATGCGGGACACCACCTGCGCGGCCTCCTTCAGGCCCAGGCCCTGGCCGCCGACGGCGGTGGCCGAGACCAGCCCCAGCAGGCCGGCCTGGCCCATCGCAGAGACCGTCTCTCGTGGAAAGCGTCCCTCGCTGTCGGTGCGCTGGGCCTGGGGCTGCAGCGTCTGCGTTTCGATACCGGCGAGCACTTCGAGGGGATTCATCGCTTTCTCCAGACAGGTGGTTGAGGAAATCGGTCTACAGGAGCCGCTCGCGCAAGATGTCGAGCTGGCCCGTGAAGGGCGCGCTGTCTTCCAGGCAGCGCAGGTCGAGCAGCAGGCGGTCTTCGGCGATGCGGCCGATCACCGGCAGGGGCAGGCCGCGCAACGCGGTGGCCAGGGCATCGAGCGCGGTGCCGATGCCTTTCTTCGAGGTGCCTGCCGGCGCGAGCGCGAGGCCCGCCGAAGGCAGGCGTTCGACGGGCAGTGAGCCCGAGCCGATCTGCCCGAGCAGCGGCACCACCTCGACGGTGAAGCGTGGCGACACGGCGGCCTGCAGCGGTGCCTTCAGCGACTCGGCCATCTCGCGGATCGCATCGGCGGGCCGCGTGAGCAGGCGCAGCGTCGGCAGGTCCCGCGCGAGGCGTTCGGGGCGCAGGTACAGCGAAAGCGTGGCTTCCAGCGCGGCCAGCGGCAGCTTGCTCATGCGCAGCGCGCGCTTCATCGGGAACTTGCGGATGCGGCCCACGGCTTCCCTGCTGCCCACGATGAGCCCGGCCTGCGGCCCGCCCAGCAGCTTGTCGCCCGAGAAGGTGACCACGTCGCAGCCGGCCGCGAGCATCTCCTGCGGCAGCGGCTCGCGCGGCAGGCCGTAGTGCGCAAGGTCGACCAGCGAGCCGCTGCCAAGGTCGGTGGCCAGCGGCACGCCGCGCGCATGCGCGATGCCGGCGAGCGTGGCTTCGTCGACGGCGGCGGTGAAGCCCTGCACCGCGTAGTTGCTGGTGTGCACCTTCATCACGAGCGCGGTGCGCTCGTTGATGGCGCGCTCGTAGTCCTGCGGATGCGTGCGGTTGGTGGTGCCGACCTCGACCATGCGCGCGCCCGCGCTGGCCATCACGTCGGGCATGCGGAAGGCGCCGCCGATCTCGACCAGCTCGCCGCGCGAGACGATCACCTCGCGCTCGCGCGCCAGCGCCGCGATGGTGAGCAGCACGGCGGCGGCGTTGTTGTTGACCACCGTGGCGGCCTCGGCGCCGGTGATGCCGCACAGCAGCTCTTCGACCAGCGAGTCGCGGTCGCCGCGGCTGCCGGTGGCAAGGTCGTATTCGAGGTTGTTGGGCGAGGTCATCACCGCGAGCAGCCGCTGCAGCGCCGCATCGGCCAGCAGCGCGCGGCCGAGGTTGGTGTGGATGACGGTGCCGGTGAGGTTCAGCACCGCCTTCATGCGCGGTGCGAGTCGCGTCTGGAGGCGTGCGGCGAGCGCGTTGCCGAGTGCGTCGTGCTGCACCTCGGCTGCCATCAGCTTGCCCGCCACGGCCTGCGCGCGAAGCCCTTCGAGCAGCGCGCGCGCTTCCTTCACCACCAGCGTGCGGCCATGCTCGGCCAGCAATGCGCCCGGCACGGCGAGGCGCAGCAGTTGATCGACAGAAGGCAGATCCTGGGGCCTTGCCGTCGAGCCGTGGACCACGGACTCTTCGGGCGCCGCCATCAGCCGCCTCCGCCGTCGTCGGGTATTTCGGGGTCGCCGAACAGCAGCATCAGGTTGTGGCCGCTGCGCTGATGGCCGGCTTCGGATACGAGCAGGTCGAGCGTGACGCTCGCCAGGTCGTCCGCGACGGGCTCTACTTCGGGGTCTTTCTCCATCGCGATCTGTTTCAGGTAGTGGCCGCAGCTGTCGCAGCATTCGGCCTTCACCGCGCCTTCGCGCACGCCTGTGGCCGGAAGTTCGACGCCGGGCTGCGGCGACAGCGATTCGAAGTGGATGCCCTTGGTGCTCTCGCAGTGCGTGCACTTGATGCGCACATAGTGCCACTCGGTGCCGCACAGCGAGCAGTGCAGGTAGCGAAAGCCCGCCTCATCGGCACCGATGCGCGTGATGCTCACCGTGGGGGCGCTGCCGCAGCAGGGGCATTCGTTGCCGGGATCGGTGCGGCCGTAGATGTTCTCGCCTTCGCGCTCGGCCACCTGCAGCACGAGCTGCGTCCAGTAGGCCTGCAGGCCGGCGGCGATCAGCGGCGCGGCCGCGAGGTCAAGCCCGAACATGATGCGGCGCGAGAGGCGGTCGGCCTGCTGCTCGATCCATGCATCGTCGGCCACCACCACGCGGTCGAGCGTGTCGCGCGCTGCGCCCTCGGGCAGCCGGGCGCGGAAGAGGCCGAGCAGTCGGCGAAGCTCTTTCAGCCACACCGGGTCGCGCGTCCATCCGAAGGCGGGCATCGGCGGCTTCAATACCTTGGCCGCGGCTTCGAGCGCGTCGGATGCGGGCAGCGCAACGGGCGCGTAGTCCTGCAGCACCTGGTGCTGCGCCTGCGCGAGGTCGGCGATGAAGATCAGGTATTCGCGCATCGGATGCGATGCCGCGAGCTGCCGCAACCGGAGCTGCCGGTCGAAGAACACGAGGGAGCGCGCCGGCAGGCGCAGGAACGGCATCTGCCGTCCGGCCTGCATCGCGATCTGCTCGGGATCGAGGATGCGCGTGGTCCGGATCGGCGGTGGGTTGCCGGTGGAACTGCTCATTGGCCCAGTATCACTCACCTCGTGTCATTTTGCGATGCCAGAGGGGATGATTGAGCTTGGCCCATCCCTCGGTGACGGTGCCGCGCGTCATCGCGCGCAGCGTGCCCTTGACCCAGATGGCGGCGTAGATGTGGGTGATGACCGAAAGAATCAGCACCACCGCCGACACCGCATGCACCACCACCGCGATGCGCCGCAGCAGTATCGGGAAGAAGCCGACGAACCACGGGCTCCAGAACATGAAGCCGGTCACCAGCAACAGCAGCAGGCTGATGCCGAAGGCCCAGAACACCAGCTTCTGCCCGGCGTTGTACTTGCCCACCGGCGGCATGCTCGATTTGTCGCCCTTGAGCATCTTCGGCGCGTTGGCGATCCACTCGCGGTCGACCTTGTCGAGGATGTTCTCGCGCCACATCGTGAAGAACAGGAACACGAAGCCCAGCACCATCAGCACCCCCAGGAAGGGGTGCAGGATGCGCGTCCACGGCCCGCCGCCAAACAGGTTGGTCAGGAAGAACAGGCTCGGGTGGAAGAACGAGAGCCCCGAGAGCGCGGCCGCGAAGAACATGATCGCCACGAACCAGTGGTTCATGCGCGTGGCGTCGCGGTAGCGGCGAAGGTAGTAGCGTGTCATCGCAATCTCCTCCTCATGCGCGGGGCGCGGTGGGTGGCGGCGGGGTCCGCGGGGGCTCTTCGATCACCGCCACGTCGTCGGGGTGGCCGTCGCGGTCGGCATCGGGATGGTCCTCCTTGGGCTCTATCGGGCCCACCTTCATGTAGTGGAAGAAGCTGCCGACCACGGCGCCGATCATGGCGACCATGGCGAGCGGCTTGGCCACGCCCTTCCACAGCGACACCAGCGGGCTGATGTGCGGGTCTTTGGGCAGGTCGGCGTACAGGCCGGGGCGGTCGGCGTGCTGCAGCACGTACATCACGTGCGTGCCGCCCACGCCGGCCGGGTCGTACACGCCGGCGTTGGCGAAGCCGCGGTCCTTCAGGTCGACGATGCGCTCCGCGGCGTAGTCGTGCATGTCTTCCTTGGTGCCGAAGTGCAGCGCGCCGGTGGGGCAGGCCTTCACGCAGGCCGGCTCCAGGCCCACGCCCACGCGGTCGGAGCACAGCGAGCACTTGTAGGCCTTGTTGTCGGCCTTGCTGATGCGCGGCACGTCGAAGGGGCAGCCGGTGACGCAGTTGCCGCAGCCCACGCAATGCTCGCTGATGAAGTCGACGATGCCGTTGGCGTACTTGACGATGGCGCCCGGCGAGGGGCACGACTTCAGGCAGCCGGGGTCGTCGCAGTGCATGCAGCCGTCCTTGCGGATCAGCCATTCGAGCTTGCCGGCCTCGGGCTCGACTTCGGAGAACTTCATCACCGTCCACGAAGACGGCGTGAGGTCGACCGGGTTGTCGTAGGTGCCGTGGTTGGTGCCGACCTCGTCGCGCAGGTCGTTCCACTGCATGCACGCGACCTGGCAGGCCTTGCAGCCGATGCAGGTCGACACGTCGATCAGCTTGGCCACCTGCTGCACCTGCGGGCGGTGGCGTATCTCGGGCGACGGGGTGGTGGTGGCCGAGCGGGCGGCGATGTCTAGGGTCTGGAGGGAGGACATCTCAGCGGCTCCGGTTGGCGGTCTTGCTCATTCCCCTTCCGGGGGAAGGCTGGGATGGGGGCAGGCCTTCGATGAAGCGCCGCATGGTCGTGGAGGCCGCCGTGCCCCCACCCCGGCCCTCCCCCAGCGGGGGAGGGAGAAATGCATCGAGTGCTTGCTTCATGTCATGCCTTCTCGATGTTCACCGTGAACGACTTGTACTCCGGCGTCTGCGTGTTCGCGTCCCCCACGAAGGGTGTCAGCGTGTTCACCAGGTAGCCCGGCTTGGCCACGCCCACGAAGCCCCAGTGGTTCGGCAGCCCCACCGTGTGCACCGTGCGGCCGTCGACCTGCAGGCCGACGATGCGCTTGGTCACCACCGCCACGGCCTTGATGTAGCCGCGCTTGCTCGACACCTTCACCATGTCGCCGTGGCCGATGCCTTTCTCCTTCGCCAGCTCCTCGCCGATCTCGACGAACTGCTGCGGCTGGATGATGGCGGAGGTGCGCACGTTCTTGGTCCAGTAGTGGAAGTGCTCGGTGAGCCGGTAGCTGGTCGCCACGTACGGGAAGTCCTTCGGTACGCCGAGCCGCTCGAGGTCGCCCTTGAAGATGCGCGCCGCGGGGTTGGCGCGCGCCACCGCGTTGTTCGGGTGCATCAGGTTGTTGACCAGCGGCGACTCGAAGGGCTCGTAGTGCTCGGGCAGCGGCCCTTCGGCCATGCCCGTGGGCGCGAAGAGCCGCGCCACGCCCTCGGCCGTCATGATGAACGGGCGCACCGCGTCGGCTTCCATCGGGTTGGCGTCGGGCCGGATGTCGGGAATGTCCGAGCCGGTCCATTGCTTGCCGTTCCACGCGATGAGGGTGCGCTTGGCGATCCACGGCTTGCCGGTGGTCGGGTCGGTGGAGGCGCCGTTGTAGAGAATGCGCCGGTTCGCGGGCCAGGCCCATGCCCAGTTCTGCACCATGCCGATGCCGAACGGGTCGGCGTTGTCGCGCCGCGCCATCTGGTTGCCGGCCTGCGTCCATGCGCCGCTGTAGATCCAGCAGCCACTGGCCGTGGTGCCGTCGTCGCGCAGGAGGCCGAAGCCCGAGAGCTGCTCGCCCGCCTTGGCCGTCGGGGGCTTGCTCGGGTCCTTCGGATCGACCAGGTCCACCAGCGCGCGCCCGTTGTATTCCATCGCCAGTTCCTGCGCGGAAGGCGAGTGCGGAATCTTGTAGGGCCAGGTCAGCTTGACGATCGGGTCGGGGAAGGCGCCGCCGTCCTTGACGTAGGCCTGGCGCATGCGGTTGAAGATGCCCGCCACGATCTCGATGTCGCCCTTGGCCTCGCCTGGAGGCTCCGCGCCCTTCCAGTGCCACTGCAGCCAGCGGCTGGAGTTGGTGAGCGAGCCGTCTTCCTCCGCGAAGCAGGTCGAGGGCAGGCGGAACACCGTGGTCTGGATGTCGGCGGTCTTGACGTCGTTGAACTCGCCGAAGTTGCGCCAGAACTCGCTGGTCTCCGTCACCAGCGGATCGATGGTGACCAGGAACTTGAGCTTGGAGAGCCCGTCGACGATCTTCTTCTTGTCGGGGAACGAGCCCACCGGATTGAAGCCCTGGCAGATGTAGCCGTTGAGCTTGCCCTGGTTCATGAGCTCGAAGGCCTGCAGCACGTCGTAGAGCTTGTCGATCTTGGGCAGGTAGTGGAAGGCCCAGTCGTTGTCGGCCGTGGCCGCGTCGCCCCACCACGACTTCTGCATGCTGACGAAGAACTTCGGGTAGTTCTGCCAGTAGCTCATCTGGTTGGGCCGAAGCGGCTTCAGCGCGCGGGTCTTGTAGTAGTCGTCCAGCGTCTGCTCGCTGTCGCGCGCCAGGGACATGTAGCCCGGCAGCGAGTTCGACAGCAGCCCCAGGTCCGTGAGGCCCTGGATGTTGCTGTGCCCGCGCAGCGCGTTCATGCCGCCGCCCGCCACGCCGATGTTGCCCAGCAGCAGCTGCACGATGGCGCCGGTGCGGATCATCTGCGAGCCCTGGCTGTGCTGCGTCCAGCCCAGCGCATACATGATGGTCATGGTGCGCGTGGACGTGCTGGTGCTCGCGATGTACTCGCACACCTTCAGGAACTTGTCCTGCGGCGTGCCGGTGATGCGGCTCACCATCTCGGGCGTGTAGCGCGCGTAGTGCCGCTTCATGACCTGCAGCACACACTGCGGGTCCTGCATGGTCATGTCGACCTTGGCCATGCCCTGCTCGTCGAGCGCGTAGTTCCACGACTTGGGGTCGTAGTTGCGCTTCTCGGCGTTGTAGCCGCTGAAGATGCCGTCCTCGAACTTGTAGTCGGGCCCGACGATGAACGGCGCGTTGGTGTAGTTGCGCACGTACTCCATCTGGATCTTCTCGTTGCTCAGCAGGTAGTTGATGACCCCCGAGAGGAACGCGATGTCGGAGCCCGCGCGCACCGGTGCGTAGTAGTCGGCCATGGCGGCCGAGCGCGTGAAGCGCGGGTCGACCACCACGAGCCGGGCCTTGTTCTGTTTCTTGGCCTCGATGACCCACTTGAAGCCGCACGGGTGCGCCTCCGCCGCGTTGCCGCCCATGATCAGCACGACATCCGCGTTCTGGATGTCCTGCCAGTGGTTGGTCATCGCGCCTCTGCCGAACGTCGGGGCCAGACTGGCCACCGTGGGTCCGTGTCAGACGCGTGCCTGGTTGTCGAACACCAGCATCCCGGTCGAGCGGAATGCCTTGTGCGTGATGTAGCCGGTTTCGTTGGACGATGCCGATGCGCAGAGCATGCCGCTGCTGATCCAGCGGTTCACGGTCTTGCCGTCGGCGTTGGTGGTCTGGAAGTTGGCGTCGCGGTCGGCCTTCAGCAGCTTGGCGATGCGGTCGAGCGCGTCGTCCCAGCCGATGCGCTTCCACTCGGTGCCGCCGGCCTCGCGCACCTCGGGGTATTTCAGCCGGTTGGGGCTGTGCACGAAGTCGAGCAGGCCCGCGCCCTTGGGGCACAGCGTGCCGCGGTTCACGGGGTGGTCGGCATCGCCCTCGATGTGGAGGATGTCGGACACCACGTTCTTGGCCTTGTCGCCCAGGCTGTACATGATGAGCCCGCAGCCCACCGAGCAGTACGGGCAGGTGTTTCGGGTCTCGGTGGTGCGCGCGAGCTTGAAGTTGCGGGCCTCGGCCAGCGCGGCGGTCGGCGAGAAGCCGAGCGCCACGATGCTGGAGCCGACCAGCCCCGCGCTGCTGACGCGGAAGAATTGGCGGCGGTTCATGTCCATGACGGAACCTCCTGCATCGCTGAAGTGGGGTGTTTCATCGTGGTCTCTTCTTCTTTGCTTTGCGTGGGAAATCTGTACTGGGCGGCCGCGCTACTTGGGCGCCGAGCCGTCGCCGCCGCTGGGCGCGGGGGCCGTACCGCCGGACGTATTGCCGCCATTGGGGCCGCTCATGCCGCCGATGGCCGAACCGCCTTCGGACGGGCCCTTGTGGGCGGAGGACTCTTCGACCTTGTCGCCGGAGTCGGCTGGCTTGATGCCGCTCGGGCTCGCACCCGAGGCACCCGAAGACGCCGCCGGGCTGGTGGCCGTGGGCTTGGGATCGCAGGCACTCAACAGCACGCCGAGGGCCAGGCACAGGCCCAGGGTTTGCAGGCGCTGACATCGCGACATCGACACTCCTTCGGGGGAAAGGATGGCCAGATAGTGGAATGTTTTTATTTGCCCCGCCGCCGCCGTCAAACAATGCCTGATGGATGCGAAGGGGTGTTTGTCGCATCATGCGACAGGGCCCGGGTGCGGGCAAGTAGGCCAAAGCCGGCAATAACCCTTGAATCCGGCCGTGCGCGGGCCTCTCGGCTATCGTCGCGGCCATGAATGCCTCCCTCCGCCTGGGTTGGCGCACGCTCTGGCGCGACCTGCGCGCCGGCGAGTTGCGCCTGTTGATCGTCGCCGTGCTGCTGGCCGTGGCCGCGCTCACGGCCGTCGGCTTCTTCGCCGATCGCCTGAAGGGCGGGCTGCAGCGCGATGCGCGCCAGCTGCTGGGCGGCGATGCCGTGGTGGTCAGCGACAACCCGACGCCCGATGCCTTCGTGGCGCAGGCGAAATCGCTGGGCCTGGAAGGCACCGGCACCTACGGCTTTCCGACCATGGCGCGCGCCGAAGACGCACAGGGCGGCGCCAGCAAGCTGGTGGCGCTGAAGGCGGTGACGGCGGGCTATCCGCTGCGCGGCAGCCTGCAGACCTCGGCCACGCTCGACGGCCCGGGAGCGGTCACGCGCGACATCCCGCCGGCGGGCGAAGTCTGGGTCGATGCCTCGCTGCTCGACTCGCTGGGCCTGAAGATCGGCGACACCCTGCTGCTGGGCGACACCGGCCTGCGCGTGGGCCGCGTCATCACGCTGGAGCCCGACCGCGGCGCCGGCTTCATGAGCTTTTCTCCGCGCGTGATGCTCAACCAGGCCGACGTGGCCCGCACCGCGCTCGTGCAGCCGGCCAGCCGCGTGGGCTACCGCTATGCCGTGGCGGGCAACGACGCGGCCGTCAAGCGCTTCACCGACTGGGCCGACGCCACGCTAAAGAAGGGCGAACTGCGCGGCGTGCGGCTCGACTCCTTCGAGAGCGGCAGGCCCGAGATGCGCCAGACGCTCGACCGCGCCGAGAAATTCCTGAGCCTGGTCGCGCTGCTCGCGGCGCTGCTGTCGGCGGTGGCCGTGGCGCTGGCCGCGCGCGGCTTCGCGGCCAGCCACCTCGACGACTGCGCCATGCTGCGCGTGCTGGGCCAGAGCCAGCGCACCATCGCCGCGGCCTACACCTTCGAGTTCGCGGTGATCGGCGTGGTCGCCAGTGGGCTGGGCGTGGCCATCGGCTTTGCGGTTCACTACGTGTTCGTGCTGCTGCTCTCGGGCCTGGTCGAGACCGCGCTGCCGGCGGCCACGCTGTGGCCCGTGGCCTTCGGGCTGGGCATGGGGCTCACGCTGCTGTTCGCATTCGGCCTGCCGCCGGTGCTGCAGCTGGCCCGCGTGCCGCCGCTGCGCGTGATCCGGCGCGACGTGGGCGGGCTCAAGCCGGCGTCGCTCGCGGTGCTGGGCGTGGGCGTGGCGGGCTTCGCGGCGCTGCTCATGGCGGCCAGCAGCGACATCAAGCTGGGCCTGATTGCCGTCGGCGGCTTCGCGGGCGCGGTGGCGGTGTTCGCGTTGCTGAGCTGGCTCGCGGTGAAGGTGCTGCGCCGCAGCGTGAACGAAACCACCGCGCCGCGATGGCTGGTGCTGGCCACGCGGCAGATTTCCGCCCGGCCGGCCTATGCGGTGGTGCAGGTCAGCGCGCTGGCGGTGGGCCTGCTGGCGCTGGTGCTGCTGGTGCTGCTGCGCACCGACCTGGTGGCGAGCTGGCGCCAGGCCACGCCGCCCGATGCGCCGAACCGCTTCGTCATCAACGTCATGCCCGACCAGAGCGAGGCCTTCCAGAAGTCGCTGCGCGACGCGGGCGTGGGCAAGTTCGACTGGTACCCGATGATCCGCGGCCGCCTCGTCGCCATCAACGACAAGCCGGTGACGCCCGACGACTACACCGAAGACCGCGCCAAGCGCCTCGTCGACCGCGAGTTCAACCTCAGCAACAGCGTGGAAGCGCCCGCCCACAACAGCATCACCGCCGGCAAGTGGACGCCCGACGCGAAGAACGAAGTGAGCGTGGAAGAGGGCCTGGCCGAAACGCTCGGCCTGAAGCTGGGCGACATGCTGCGCTTCGACATCGGCGGCATGCAGAACGACGCGCGCATCACCTCGCTGCGCAAGGTCGACTGGGGCTCGCTGCACGCCAACTTCTTCGTGATGTACACGGTGGCTTCGCTGGCCGACGTGCCGGTGACCTACATGGGCGCCTTCCGCGCACCCGAGACCCGGGGCTTCGACAACGCGCTGGTGCGCAGCTACCCTAACGTGACCAACGTCGACATGAGCGCCACCATCAACCAGGTGCAGCGCGTGCTCGACCAGGTGATCCGCGCCGTGGAGTTCCTGTTCGGCTTCACGCTGGCGGCCGGGCTGGTGGTGCTGTTCGCGGCTGTGACGGCCACGCGCGAGGAGCGCGCGCGCGAGTTCGCGGTGATGCGCGCGGTGGGCGCGCGCGCCAGCCTGCTGCGCCAGGTGCAGCGCGCCGAGCTGGCGGGCGTCGGGCTGCTCGCGGGTTTTCTCGCGAGCATCGTGGCCTCGGTGATCGGCTGGGCGCTGGCGCGCTATGTGTTCGAGTTCAGCTGGACCGCCTCGCCGGTGGTTCCGCTCGCGGGCGCGCTGGCCGGCGCGGTGCTGGCGCTGGGCGCGGGATGGTGGGGCCTGCGCGACGTGTTGCGCCGCCCGGTCGTCGACACCTTGCGCCGCGCGGCCGAGTAGCAATCTTTTTCTTCGGCCGGGGGCCGGACGGGGCCGGGGAATGCAATACATTGCCCGGCCCCGTATTCAATTCCGAAGTGAACCCCCTTACATGCGCTTGGCGTCATTCCAGATCACCAACTTTCGCTCGATCAACGACAGCGGTTCCATCGACTCCACACAGATCACGGCGATCCTCGGTCGAAATGACAGCGGCAAATCGAATCTGCTGCGTGCGCTCCACAGCCTGAACCCGACCGACGGCCTGGTCGAACTCAGCCCCATCAAGGACTTTCCGCGCCATCGCCGCCTCGAGGAATGCAACGGCGACACGCCCGTCGTTACCACCCGCTGGGCGCTCGAGCCAGGCGAACAGGCGGCCCTTGCCGAAATCCTGCCGCGCGCCGCCGGCGTGAGCCACGTCAGCGCCGGCCGCGGCTATGCCGCCACCCGCTGGGCCGGACTCGAAGGCCTGAGCGCGCTGTCGCTCGACGTGGGCGACATCAAGGCCAAGGTTCGCAAGATCGTGCCGGCCGTCAAGGCCGCCGCCGAGAAGGTGGCCGAAGAGCAGCGCGCCCTGCTCGAGCAGGAAGCCGACACCTTCGACGCCGCAATGATCATGAACCCCGACTACATCAAGTGGTCGGACGGCGCGGTGAAGGCGATGCAGGCGCTGCGCAAGGCACTGGCCGCGGCCGACGCCGAACTCAGCGACAAGCAGGACCAGATGCTGGCCGAGCTGGAAGACATGGCGCGCGCCATCGCCAACGACGAACCCGCGCTGGCCCGCGCCCGCGCCTGGGTGCTGGAGAACCTGCCGCGCTTCGTGTACGTGGACGAATACCCGGCGCTGCCCGGCCGCCAGAACATCGCCGAATACCTGGGCCGCGAGGGCTGGGGCCAGCTCACGCCCGAGCAGCAGAGCTTCGGCAAGCTGTGCAAGGTGGCGGGGCTCGATCCGCGCAAGCTGCAGGAGCTGCTCGACAAGAACGACCAGGCCACGCGCAACCAGCTCGCCAACCGCGCCGGCTCGGTGGTGACGGCAGAGATCCGCCGGCTCTGGAAAGACCGCCCGCTGAAGGTGCGCTTCAACCTCGACGGCCAGTACCTCGACACGCTGGTGTCCGACCCGAACGGCGCCTATGAAGTCGAGGTGAACCTTGAAGAGCGCAGCCGCGGTTTCCAGTGGTTCTTCTCGTTCTACATCGCGTTCTTCGCCGACACCCAGGGCGGCCGCGCGGAAGACGCTATCCTGCTGCTGGACGAACCCGGCCTGCATCTGCACGCCCACTCGCAGGCCGACCTGCTCGCGCACTTCGAGAAAGACTTCGGCAACCAGATCATCTACACCACGCACTCGCCGTTCATGGTGCCCGTGCACAAGCTCGACGCGGTGCGCACCGCCAGCCTGGGCGAGACCAGCGGCACCACGGTGAGCAACACCGCCGAGGGCGACGAGCGCACGCTGTTCCCGCTGAAGGCCGCGCTGGCGCTGAGCCGCATGGCGAGCGAGCCGGTGAAGGTGGAGGCCGCGAAGCCGGTGGCTGCGAAGGCTGTGGCCGGGGAGGTGACCAAGCCTGCCAAGGTGGCCAAGCCCGTGGATGCGGTGGTTGCTGTTGCGGCAGCACCTGCCGTTGCAGCCGAGGCCACCGTGGAGCCGGCACCTGTCGGCGCTGTCGTCGAACCGGCGGACAGCGAACTGACTCAAGCCGCCTGAGAGCTGCGTCGGCGAATCACCCGGCTCATGCGGCACCGACCATGCGCCGCATGAGCAGGCCTTTCAGGTCTCTGCGCGTGTCGCAGACGAGGTGGATGTAGGCGGTGTCCGCCCGTACTTCATAGATGATCCGATTCATGCCCGAAATGAGCTGACGGTACTGGGCCGTGTTCAGGTTCTCGAGCTCATCGGGGACCCGTCCTGAATGAGGGTGTGCTTCGATCATCGCCACGGTTTCCTTGATCTTTCCGTAGCTGCCGGCCCAGGCCGCCGGGCCGAAGTTCTTGATGATGTAGCGGCGCAGGTCCTTCAGGTCGGCTTCTGCGGACCGCAGGAACACGACCTTCATTGACCGTCTTCTTTGTCCAGGTCGGCGAACACGTCCGTGGCGGAGCGGAAGTGGCCCTGTCCGATTTCGCGATTGCCGAGCGCAAGAACCTTGAGCAGCGCGAGCGTGGCTTCATGTTCCTCATAGGACTGGACGTCCATCACCACGAGCTTGGCTTCGCCGTTCTGCGTGATGACCAGCGGTTCACGGGTCTCGGCAAGCGTCTTCACGATGTCCGCGGCGTGGCTCTTGAGATAGCTGATGGGCTTGACCTGCGTGGAGAAATTCATGCGTTCACCCTGAGGGAATTCGTTGTCGGACTGATTATGGTCTGAATTCGGCCTGAAACATCCGCGCGCTCGCGAAGTCCACGAACGCCCGCACCTTCGGCGACAGCTGCCGGCTCGATGGCCACAGCGCCGAGAACTGGCCCTGCCGCGCGATGTGGCCGGCCAGCACGCACCGCAGCTCGCCGCGCCCCAGCGAATCGCGCGCGAGGAAGTCGGGCATGTAGGCCACCCCGAGCCCGGCGACGGCGGCGCCGAGCATGGCTTCCATGTTGTTGCACAGCAGGGTGGCCGGCAACTGCTCCGGCAGGCCGGGCAGGTCCCATTCCTCGATCTTTCCGCCGGTGACGAACTTGTAGCGCAGGCATGCGTGATTCGCGAGTTCAGCCGGCACGCGCGGCTCGCCGTGCTGCGCCAGGTACGCGGGCGAGGCGACCAGCACGAACTGGAACGGGCCCAGCCGCCGCGCCACCAGCTGCGAGTCGATCAGCTCGCCGCTGCGGATGGCGACATCTACACCCTCGGCGATCACGTCGACCAGCCGGTCGTTGAAGTCGAGGTCGAGCTCGATCTCGGGGTAGGCGACCTTGAACTCCGGCAGGACCGGCAGCAGGAATCGGTAGCCGATGGTCGGCAGGCTCACGCGCAGCCGGCCGCGCGGCGCGGCGACGGCGTCCTGCATCATGGCCCGCGCGTCGTCCAGCTCGTCGAGGATGCGGCGGCAGCGCTCATGGAACAGCGCGCCTTCCTGGGTGAGCCGCGTGTGGCGCGTGGTGCGGTTGAAGAGCCGCACGCCGAGCTGCTGCTCGAGCCGCGCCACGTTCTTGCCCACCGCCGAGGCCGAGATGCCCAGCTGCCGCCCCGCCTTGGCAAAGCTGAGCTGGTCCGCCGCCCGCACGAAAGATTCGAGCCCGCTGAAACTGTCCATTGATTGGCAACCTTTGGTTGGGAGTCTGAGGATCAATGGTGCCATTTTTATTTCATTGATTCCTTTCTATCTTCTCTTTCTCGTCTTTTCCGTGCGAAAGCTTTGCCCCCGATGTACTCGTCTTCCTCGTCCAAGAACTGGCTGCTGGCCGCCGTCTGCCTGGCGGCGCTGGGCATGCCGCTGAGCTTCACCGGCCCGGCGGTGGTGCTGCCCGCGATCCGCGACACGCTCGGCGGCAGCCCGGTGCAGCTCAACTGGGTGACCAACGCCTTCATGCTGAGCTTCGGCGCCACGCTCATGGCGGCCGGCGCGCTGGCCGATGCCTATGGCCGCAAGCGTGTCTTTCTGCTGGGGCTGGCGGTGGTGGCGCTGAGCAGCTCGCTGCTCACGCTGGCGCCCGGCATCGTTGCGTTCGACCTTGCCCGCGCGCTGCAGGGGCTGGGTTCTGCGGCGGCCTTCGCGGCGGGCACGGCGGCGCTGGCGCAGGTGTTCGATGGCACGGCGCGTACCCGGGCCTTCAGCCTGATCGGCACTTCGTTCGGCGTGGGGCTGTCGTGCGGCTCGATGCTTTCGGGCTGGCTGGCGCAGAGCTTCGGCTGGCAGGCGGTGATGCTCAGCCCCGGCGCGGTGAGCCTGCTGGCGCTGTGCATCGCGTCGATGAACATGCGCGAGTCGCGCAACCCCGATGCGATGGGCCTGGACATGCCGGGCACGCTCAGCTTCACCGCCGCGCTGAGCCTGCTCACCTTGGGCGTGCTGCAGGCGCCCGACAGCGGCTGGGGCAGCCCGTGGGTGCTCGGCGCGCTGGCCGGCGCGGCGCTGATGGGCGCGGCCTTCGTCGCCATCGAGCGGCGCGTGGCGCATCCGATGCTCGACCTGTCGCTGTTCCGTTTTCCGCGCTTCGTCGGCGTGCAACTGCTGGCCGCGGCGCCGGCCTATGGCTTCGTGGTGCTGCTGGTGCTGCTGCCGATCCGCTTCGTGGGGCTCGAGGGGCGCGGCGCGATCGAGGCCGGGGCCTTCATGTTCGCGCTCTCGGGGCCGATCCTCGTGGTGCCGACGCTGGCGGCATCGCTCGCGCACCGGTTCTCGTCGGGCGCGATCTCGGCCGTGGGGCTGCTGGTGTGCGCCGCCGGGCTTTTCTGGCTCAGCCGCTGCGGGCCGGGCACGTCGCTGGGTGGGATGGTGTGGCCGCTGCTGCTGATCGGCGCGGGCATCGGCCTGCCCTGGGGCCTGATGGACGGACTGGCCGTGAGCGTGGTGCCGCGCGAGCGGGCGGGCATGGCCTCGGGCATCTTCAACACGGTGCGGGTGGCGGGCGAGGGGATCGCGCTGGCGCTGGTGGGTGCTGGGCTCACGGCGCTGGTGACGCTGCAACTGGGAGCGTTTTCGGCCGCGTCGCAGGCGGCGCAGCGCGTGACCACGGGAGACCTGTCGCAGGCTTTGGCGCTGCTGCCCGGTGTCGACCGCGCGGCGCTGCTGCATGCGTATGGCGTGGCATTCGGCACGCTGCTGTGCGTGCTGGCGGGGGTGACCGTGTTGACGGCGCTGGTGGTGTTTGCGTTCCTGCGCGGGGATACGCACCCGGAGACAAGTGCGGCGGCGCTGGAGTCTCCGGCCTGTTGAAGGGCCCGTCTTGCTCCTTCCCCTTCCGGGGGAAGGCTGGGATGGGGGCACGCGGCGCTGGTTCTTGCGCGGGGCTTTTTCGATTGCCGCTCGCCCCCACCCCGACCCTCCCCCGGAAGGGGAGGGAGAAAGACTGCGATCAGGGTTCTGCTTGCGCAGCCACTCGATGCCACAGGATGGCGCGGCTAAGCGCGGCGTCACAAAACCGTGGGCGGTCTTCCTGTCCAATAGCGGCACCATGGAAAACCAACCGAACGAACTCGAACCCCGCGTGACCGAGCTCGAAATCAAGTCGAGCTACGCCGAAGACCTGCTGGACCAGCTGAACATGACGATCTACCGACAACAGCAGCAGATCGACCGGCTGATCCTGCAGGTCACGCAGCTCAGGGAGCAGAGCCAGAACGCGTCGCAGGACGGGGCGGCCAGCAACCCGCGCCACGAGCTACCGCCGCATTACTGAGTCAGGAAGATCAGCCGTGCGAGTGCCAGAGCACGGCGAAGAAGTGGCAGGTGCTGCCGGCCAGCACGAAAAGGTGCCATACCGAGTGGGCGTAGCGCACCTTGTTGTCGAACAGGAATACGACAGCGCCGGCCGTATAGAACAGGCCGCCGGCCACTAGCCAACCGAGGCCTGCCGCCGACATGCGTTCGTACAGCGGCACGGCCGCCATCAGCGCCATCCAGCCCATCGCCACATAGAGCCCGGTCGACCACAGCGGATGCTGCAGCCGGTTGAACAGCTTGGCGCCCACGCCCAGCGCGGCGGCCGCGCAGATCGCGCCGAACAGGGTCCAGCCCAGCGGCCCGCGCAGCACGCCGAACAGGAAGGGCATGTAGCTGCCCGCGATGAAGAGGTAGATGGCCGCGTGGTCCAGCCGGTTGAACCAGGCTTTGGCGCGGCCCATCGGCAGCGCGTGGTACAGCGTGGAGATCAGGTACAGCACGATGGCCGTGCCCGCGAACAGGCAGGCGCCGACGACGCCGGCCGCCTGGCCCTTCTGCGCCGCGCTGTAGACCAGGATGGGCAGGGCCGCGATGGCCAGCGCCAGGCCCAGGCCGTGGCTCAGGGCGTTGAAGAGCTCTTCCATCGCGGTCTGGTCGCGGGCCGCCAGCACCGAAGCGCGGGGCGAGGGCTGCGTCTGTGAACGAGAAGTCATCGGAACCTCATGCGGATGGGGTGTCATGGCGAGCTTGCAAGATCCGCACCCTGCATGCCCCGGTCGTTAACTTACTACTTGACCTGCTGCTTGCCCAGCTTGCGTGCCAGCGTACGCCGGTGCATGCCGAGCCTGCGCGCGGTCTCCGAGATGTTGAAGCCGGTCTCGGCCAGCGTCTCGTGGATACGCTCCCATTCGAGCGTCTTGATCGAGGTCGAGCGGTTGGTCAGCTCGACTTCGGTGGTGCCCGTGGCGCGCCCGAAGGCGGCCTCGATGTCGTCGGTGTTCGACGGCTTGGCCAGGTAGTGGCAGGCGCCGAGCTTGATGGCCTCCACCGCCGTGGCGATGCTGGCAAAGCCCGTCAGCACCACGATCAGCATCTTGGCGTTGTGACGGTGCAGCATCTGCACGCAGGCCAGGCCCGAGGCCTCGCCGTTGAGCTTGAGGTCGACCACGGCATAGCCGGGCGACATGGTTTCCAGCAAGGCCCCGGCTTCCTCGAGGTTGCTCGCATGCGTCACGGCATAGCCGCGTCGCTCGAACGAACGGCCCAGCGTGCGCGCGAAGGCATCGTCGTCCTCGACGATCAGCAACTGGCGCTCAGCTTCGGTTCCGGTCATGGCCTCGTTTGTGTTTCGGTGGTCCCGCGGTCGAGGGTCTCTTCGGCTTCCTGTTCGCCGTCGTCGTCCTCGTCTTCCTCTTCTTCCAGCACGATGGCCGCCAGCGGCAGCGTGATCTTCACGATCGCGCCGCCCTCGGGCCGGTTGCCCGCGGCGACCCGGCCGCCCACGGTGCGCGCCACGTTCACGACCAGGAACAGCCCCAGCCCGCCGCCGGGGCGGCCCTTGCTCGACTGGTAGGGTTTGCCGAACTCCTTCAGGATGGCCGGCAGGAAGCCGGGGCCCGCGTCCGTGACCGTGATCGTCAGCGCGTCGGCGTCGTGCGCCGCCTCCAGGCGCAGCCAGTGCGGCGACGCCTCCAGGGCATTGTCCAGCACGTTGCAGATCATCTGCTTGAGGGCGGAGTCGGAGACCATGGGCAGGTCCCGGCCAAAGTGGTTGTCGTACTCGAAGTCCTCGATAGGGCGGGTGGTGCGCCACTCTTCGATCAGGTCGTCCAGGAAGGTGCTGACGGTGGTCTCTTCGGACGATTCGCCGCGCGCCTCGCCGGCCGACAGCAGGATGCCGCTCACGATGCTCTTGCAGCGCTGGATCTGCAGTTCCATCTCGGCCACTTCTGTCAGCAGTTCGGGGTCGGAGCTGAAATGCGGCAGCCGGCGCCAGTCGCCCAGGATCACGGCCAGCGTGGCCAGCGGCGTGCCCAGCTCGTGCGCCGCGCCCGAGGCCAGCAGGCCCATGCGCACGATGTGTTCTTCTTCGGAGGCGCGCTGGCGCAGGTCGGCCAGCCGCGCGTCGCGGGCGCGCAGGTTGCGGCTGATGCGGGTGATGAAGATCACCAGCAGCGCCGCGTTCAGCGCGAAGCACACCAGCATGCCCTGGATGTAGGGGCTCCACAGGCCCCGGTTGTGGTCCAGCGGCAGCGCGAGCGGGCGCGAGAACAACGCCAGCCCCGCGAAGCAGATGCTGGTGATGACCACGATGGTCCAGGTCGACCAGGCCTTCAGCAGCACCGCGCCCAGCGTCACCTGCAGCAGGAACAGGAACACGAAGGGGTTGGTGGCGCCGCCGCTCAGGTAGAGCTGGGCGGTGAGCGTGGCCACGTCGACCAGGAGCGCGAGGAACAGTTCGCCGTTGGTCACGCGCCGGTGGCTGCGCGCGCGCAGCAGGCTCACCATGTTGAAGAGGGCCAGGCAGGTCAGCACCTGCAGCATGTGGTCCAGCGGCAGCCGGATGGCGAAGCCGTAGTGCACCACGAGGATGGTGACCACCTGCCCGACGACGGCAAACCAGCGCAGCTGGATCAGCTGCTGCATGTTCTGGTGGCCGGTGGCGTTATCGAGGCTGGCGACGCCGGCGCGGGGGGCGTGAAGCTCCCCCGCGACCGCGACGGCCTCAGTCGCGGCGGGCATCTTGTGGGGCGGGGCGGGCGTCGGCATCGCCCGCATTTTCGCTGCGCCGCACGAACCAGGCGGCGATCAGCACCATCAGCGCCAGGCCATACCAGGTCAATGCGTAGACGAGGTGGCTGTTGGGGAAGGCGATGACGGTCAGGCCGGCGGCGGGCCACGCGGGGGTGTCGGTGGGCTGTGCGGTGGCTGCGGCGGGCGTGGCCTCGGCGTCGACGAAATAGGGTGCCACGTCAGCCAGGCCGCGCGCGGTGGCGATGGCCTGCACGTCGCGCGAGAACCAGCGGTCGGCCGCCGGGTCGTTCTTGCGCAGGAAGCCGCCCTTGGGCTCGGTCAGGCGCAGCAAGCCGGCCACGGTGGTCTCGCCCTGGGGCTCGGACGCGGTGCGGGCAGAGCGCTCACGCGCCTCGGGAGGCACGAAGCCCCGGTTGACCAGCACCACGGTGCCGTCGGCTGCCTTCAGCGGGGTCAGCACCCAGAAGCCGGCGCCGAGCCGGGTGCTGGCTTGCACCAGCGTTTCTTTGTCGTGGAGGAAAGTGCCGGCGATGCGGATGTGCCGGTATTCGTCGTTGGCCGCGTTGACGGTGGGCCATTCGTTTCGCCCGGGGGCCGTACCGGCCGGGGCGTGCACGCGTTGGTCGACGCGGGCGATGAGATCCAGTTTCCAGGCCCTGCGCTCGACCTGCCAGGTGCCGAGCGCGAGGAAGCCGCAGAAGGCGAGGGCGGCGAAGACCGCCAGCGCCACCCGTGCGGCGGTGGAACGCTGGCGGACTGCCGGCGCCATCAGGGCATGTTCTTCATGTCGTGCATCGAGTGCGGCATCATGTTCGTGTTCATGTGGTACATGACCCACAGTGAACCGGCCAGCGTGATGACGACGACAACGAGCGTGAAGATCAGCGCCAGCATGTTCCAGCCGCCTTCGGACTTGGCGTCCATGTGCAGGAAATAGATCATGTGCACCACGATCTGCACCACGGCGAAGGCCAGGATGACGAGGGCGGTGGTGTTCGGCTTGTCGAACACCTTGGCCATCACGATCCAGAACGGAATGGCGGTGAGGATCACGGCCAGCACGAAGCCGGTCATGTAGCCCTTGAAGGTGCTGTGGCTCACCGGACCATCGTCGTGGTGGTCATGGCTGTCGTGGCCATGTGCGCCATGGCCGGCGGTTTCGATATGCGCGCTCATTGCAGCGATCCCATCAGGTACACGAAGGTGAAGACGCCGATCCAGACCACGTCCAGAAAGTGCCAGAACATCGACAGGCACATCAGGCGGCGGCGGTTGGCGGCGGTGAAGCCGTGCTTGGGCAGCTGGATCATCAGCACGATGAGCCAGACGATGCCGAAGGTCACGTGCAGGCCGTGGGTGCCCACCAGCGCGAAGAACGACGACAGGAACGCGCTGCGTTGCGGGCCGGCGCCTTCGTGGATCAGGTGCGCGAATTCATACAGCTCCAGGCCGATGAAGCCCGCGCCCAGCAAGCCGGTGATGGCCAGCCAGACCAGCACGCCGCCCATGCGGCGCTGCTGCATCTGCAGCATGGCAAAGCCGTACGTGATGGACGACAGCAGCAGCAGCGAGGTGTTGATCGCCACCAGCGGCAGGTCGAACAGGTCGGCGCCCGAGGGACCGGCCGCGTAGCTGCGGCCCAGCACGCCGTACACCGCGAACAGGCAGGCGAAGATCAGGCAGTCGCTCATCAGGTAGAGCCAGAACCCCAGCAGGGTTCCGTTCTCCGGATGATGGTCTTCGTTGCGGACGTTGAAGACGTCGAACGCTGGCGCGGTCACGGCGGCGGAAGAAAGAGCGGTGTTATTAGACATTGGCAGCCAGCAGGCGCGTGCGCGCGTCTTCGGTGCGGACGACTTCTTCCGTGGGGATGTGGTAGTCGCGCTTGTAGTTGAAGGTATGGATGATCGTGGCGGCGAGCATGGCGACGAAGCCGATGCCTGCCACGAGCCACATCTGCCAGATCAGCGCGAAGCCGCACACCGCAGCCAGCGCAGCGATGATGAAGCCGGCGGCCGTGTTCTTGGGCATGTGGATCGGGCTGAAGCCTTCCAGCGGACGCTCGTAGCCGCGTGCCTTCATGTCGGACCATGCATCGTTGTCGTGCACGCGCGGCGTGAACGCGAAGTTGTAGGCCGGCGGGGGCGACGAGGTCGACCATTCCAGCGTGCGGCCGTTCCACGGGTCGCCCGTGGTGTCGCGCAGCGATTCGCGGCGGATGAAGCTCACCACCAGCTGGATGATGAACGAGGCGATGCCCAGCGCGATCAGCACGGCGCCGAAGGCGGCGACCTGGAACCAGATCTGCAGCGACATGTCCTGGAAGTGGCTCATGCGGCGGGTCACGCCCATCAGGCCCAGGATGTACAGCGGCATGAAGGCGAACCAGAAGCCGACGATCCAGAACCAGAACGAGCACTTGCCCCAGAACGGGTCGAGCTTGTAGCCGAAGGCCTTCGGGAACCAGTAGGTGATGCCCGCCAGCATGCCGAACAGCACGCCGCCGATGATCACGTTGTGGAAGTGGGCGATCAGGAATAGGCTGTTGTGCAGCACGAAGTCGGCCGGGGGAACGGCCAGCAGCACGCCGGTCATGCCGCCGATCACGAAGGTGATCATGAAGCCGATGGTCCACATCATGGGCAGCTCGAAACGGATGCGGCCGCGGTACATGGTGAAGAGCCAGTTGAAGATCTTCGCCCCTGTCGGGATCGAGATGATCATCGTCGTGATGCCGAAGAACGAGTTCACGCTGGCGCCGGAGCCCATGGTGAAGAAGTGGTGCAGCCAGACGAGGTACGACAGGATGGTGATCACGACCGTGGCGTAAACCATGGAGGCGTAGCCGAACAGGCGCTTGCCGGAGAACGTGGAGACCACTTCCGAGAAGATGCCGAAGGCCGGCAGGATCAGGATGTACACCTCGGGGTGGCCCCAGATCCAGATCAGGTTCACGTACATCATGGCGTTGCCGCCCATGTCGTTCGTGAAGAAGTTGGTGCCTGCGTAGCGGTCGAGCGACAGCAGGGCCAGCACGGCGGTCAGCACCGGGAAGGCGGCGACGATCAGAACGTTGGTGCACAGGGCGGTCCAGGTGAAGACGGGCATCTTCATCATGGTCATGCCGGGTGCGCGCATCTTGACGATGGTCGCCAGCAGGTTTACGCCGGACAGCAATGTGCCCACCCCCGCTATCTGCAACGACCATATGTAGTAGTCGACCCCCACGTCGGGGCTGTAGAGGATGCCCGACAGCGGCGGGTAGGCCAGCCAGCCGGTCTTGGCGAACTCGCCGACGAACAGCGACGCCATCACCAGGCCGGCGCCGAAGGTGGTCATCCAGAAGCTGAAGTTGTTCAGGAACGGGAAGGCCACGTCGCGCGCGCCGATCTGCAGCGGCACCACGAAGTTCATGAGGCCCGTGACCAGCGGCATCGCCACGAAGAAGATCATGATCACGCCGTGGGCGGTGAAGACCTGGTCGTAGTGGTGCGGCGGCAGGAAGCCCGCGTTGTCGCCGAAGGCCATGGCCTGCTGGGCCCGCATCATCAGGGCGTCGGCGAAGCCGCGCAGCAGCATCACCAGGCCCAGGATGATGTACATGATGCCGATCTTCTTGTGGTCGATGCTGGTGATCCAGTCGCGCCACAGCATGCCCCACAGCTTGAAGTAGGTCAGTGCGCCGAGGACGGCGATGCCGCCCAGCACCACGCCCGCGAAGGTCGCGAGCAGGATCGGCTCGTGGTAGGGAATCGCCTCCCAGGTGAGGCGGCCGAAGACGAGCTTCGTCAGGTCTAGGTTCTGCAACATCTTATTCTTCGGTGGTGCACATCGCGGTGACGTACTTGCGCTTGGGCGAGTCGAGGGAGTCGGTCAGCCAGGCTTGCTTGGTGGCGACGTTGAAGGCGCCGGGCTTGCCCATGCCGCCGTCGGCGTCGATCGCCATCATTTCCTTCATGCACATCTTGTTGCGGTCCACGCACAGGTTCAGGATGGCGTCGTACAGGGCGGGATCCACGGCGGCGTAGTGGCGCACGGGCTCGCGCTCGCTGGGGGCCTCGAGCTTCTTGTAGAGCTCGCGGGTGAGTTCGCCGTCCTTGCCGGACTTGACCTTCTGGACCCACTGGTCGAAGTCGCCGTCGCTCAGGCCGTGGAACTTGAAGCGCATGCCCGAGAAGCCGGCACCGCTGTAGTTGGCGGAGAAGCCGTCGAACTCGCCCGGCTTGTTGATCACCGCGTGCAGCTTGGTCTCCATGCCCGGCATGGCGTAGATCTGGCCGGCCAGCGCGGGAATGAAGAAGGAGTTCATGACCGAGGAGGCCGTGATCTTGAAGCTGATCGGGCGGTCCACCGGGGCGGCCAGCTCGTTCACCGTGGCGATGCCCTGTTCGGGGTAGATGAACAGCCACTTCCAGTCGAGTGCCACCACTTCGACCACCAGCGGCTTGGTGTCCGCGGGGATCGGGCGCTGGGCGTCGAGGCGGCGCAGCGGCTGGTAGGGGTCGAGCACGTGGGTGCTGATCCAGGTGATCGCGCCCAGCGCGATGATGATGAGCAGCGGCGCCGCCCAGATCGCCAGCTCGAGCTGGGTGGAGTGGTCCCAGTCGGGGCTGTAGGTGGCCTCCTTGTTCGACTGGCGGTAGCGCCAGGCGAAGAAGATGGTCAGGGCGATCACCGGGATGATGATGATCAGCATCAGCACGGTGGAGACGACGATGAGTCGTCCCTGCTGATGGGCGATGTCGCCGGATGGGTTCATCAGCACCGTGTTGCAGCCCGCCAGGAGGACGGCGGGAAGCAGCAGGAGCGATCGGCGAAGGTTCTTGAGGATGTGCATGCCGGGGGAAAAGAGGTGCGGGGGCGACGCAAAAAGACCCCACAATCTACGCCTGAAGACGGGTTTCGCCTATTGGACGTTTTGTCCTATGGCGGTAAATGTGTTTCGGTGAGACGCTATAGACTGTCCATGATCCTATGTGTCACTTCCCCAGGTGACACCCGAATTACAGAAGCAATGACGACGTCCAGCATCAGTCCGCAAGGCGCCCATCCGCTGCCGAACTCGCCCGAAACCGGTGCCCGGCAGGGTGACGACCACTCGCACATCGCCCCCGGCGAAATCGCGGTCGGCGTGATCATCGGCCGCGCCTCCGAATATTTCGACTTTTTCGTCTACGGCATCGCCTCGGTGCTGGTGTTTCCTGCGGTTTTCTTCCCGTTCGAGCAACATCTCGAAGGCGTTCTCTACTCTTTCCTGATTTTCTCGTTCGCCTTCATCGCGCGTCCGTTCGGAACTGTCATCTCGATGGCCATCCAGCGACGTTTCGGGCGGGAAGCCAAGCTGACTCTGGCGCTTTTCGTGCTCGGCACCTCCACCGCCGGCATCGCCTTCCTGCCGGGCTATGCCAGCCTGGGCTTCACGGCCATCGTGCTGCTGTCGGTCTTCCGCTTCGGCCAGGGCCTGGCACTGGGCGGTTCGTGGGACGGCCTGCCTTCGCTGCTCGCGTTGAACGCGCCCGCCAACCGTCGCGGCTGGTACGCCATGCTGGGCCAGCTGGGCGCGCCCATCGGCTTCTTCATTGCCAGCGCACTGTTCGCGTACCTGTATTCGAGCCTGCCGTCGGAAGACTTCCTCGACTGGGGCTGGCGCTACAGCTTCTACGTGGCCTTCGCGATCAACGTGGTGGCGCTGTTCGCCCGCCTGCGCCTGGTGGCCACCGACGAATACTCGCGCCTGCTCGAAGAGCGCGAGCTCGAACCCACCAGCGTGACCGAACTGGTCGGCTCGCAGGGCTCGAACATCCTGATCGGCGCCTTCGCCGCGCTGGCCAGCTACGCGCTGTTCCACCTGATCACCGTGTTCCCGCTGTCGTGGATCACGCTGTACTCCGACCAGTCCGTGACCGAATTCCTGGTCGTGCAGATGGTCGGTGCCGTGCTCGGCGCCGCCGGCATCGTGGCCTCGGGCCTGCTGGCCGACCGCATCGGCCGCCGCTTCACGCTGGGCGGCCTGGCCGCCGTGATTGCCGCATTCAGCGGTTTCGCCCCCACGCTGCTCGACGGCGGCCGCATCGGCCAGGACATCTTCATCCTGGTGGGCTTCGTGATCCTGGGCCTGTCGTACGGCCAGGCTGCCGGCGCCGTGACCTCGAACTTCGCGCCCAAGTACCGCTACGTCGGCGCCGCCCTGACGGCGGACGTGGCCTGGCTGATCGGCGCCGCCTTCGCACCGCTGGTCGCGCTGGGCCTGTCGGCGCACTTCGGCCTGGCCTACGTGAGCGTGTACCTGCTGTCGGGCGCTGTCGCCACGCTGGCCGCGCTGGGCCTGAACCGGGCGTTGGCACGCGACTGACGAAGCCGCCAAGCCGCAGCGCATGCAGCGGTTGTTTCTTCCAAAGGGGCCGGTTCGGCCCCTTTTTCATTAGGATGCCTCGCATGTTCGCCGCCGCAATTTTTGACATGGACGGGCTGCTCATCGATTCGGAGCGCCCCATCATGGCCGCCTGGATCGAGGCCGCCCGCACGCTCGACATCGAGCTTTCGCACAGCCAGTACCTGCAGGTCGTGGGGCTGTCCACCGTGGAGTCCGAGCAGATCCTCGCGTCGCTGCTGGGCGGTCCCGAGGCCTACCGCCACGCCATCGAGCACGTGCGCCGGTATCTGCAGCTCGAGCGCGCGGATGGCGCGCCGCTCTTTCCCATCAAGCCCGGCGCGGCCGAATTCCTGAGCGCCCTGCGCGAGCGGGGCATCCGCTGCGCCGTGGCCTCGTCGTCCACGCGCCGGCAGATCGAGGCCTGCCTCGGCAGCCTGGGCCTGCTGCACCATTTCTCGGCCTTCGCGGGCGGCGACGAGGTGACGCGCGCCAAGCCCGATCCGGCGCTCTACCTGCTCGCGGCCGAGCGGCTGGGCGTGGCGCCGGCAGACTGCATCGCCTTCGAGGACAGCGAGAACGGCGCCAGGTCGGCGCTCGCGGCGGGCCTGCGGGTCGTGGTGGTGCCCGATCTCAAGCATCCGCCCGAGGCGATCACCGGCCAGGCGTTCCATGTGCTCGAGTCGCTGCACGACGCGGTGCCGCACCTGCCGCGCTGGTTCCCGCCGGCGCCGGCCGGAAAGCTCGCCTGAGCAATCCCGGCCGGGCCTCGAATCAGAGGAACCCGATCGACAGCCACGGAATGGCCGCCACCGCGATGGTGCCGACCAGCAGGGCCAGCATGTAGCCGACGATGGGCCGGATGCCCGCGTCCGGCCGCACCCGCCCGATGGCGCAGGCGGCGTAGTAGCCCACGCCCAGCGGCGGCGCGAACAGGCCCAGCCCCATCGACAGCACCACCACCATGGCGTAGTGCACCTCGTGGATGCCCAATTGGCGCGCGATGGGAAACAGCAGCGGTCCGAACAGCACGATGGCCGGTATGCCCTCCAGCACCGAACCCAGCACCACGAAGGTGACCAGCGACACCGCCAGGAACATCGGCGCGCCGCCCGGCAGGCTGGCCATGGCTTCGGCCAGCCAGCGCGAGAAGCCCGATTGCGTCAGCCCCCAGGCCATGGCCGTTGCCGTGCCGATGATCAGCAGGATCGCGCCCGAGAGCGACGCCGTGGCCACCAGCATCGGCCCGAGCCGCCGCCAGTCGAACTGCCGGTACACCACCAGCCCCGCCACCACCGCGTAGACGATGCCGATGGTCGACACCTCCGTCGCCGTCGCCACGCCCTCGACCACGGCGGCACGGATGACGAAGGGCAGCGCCAGCGCCGGCAGCGCCACCAGGGCCAGCCGCATCACCTGTTTCCACGGCGGGCGCGCGACCTGGCTGAGGTCTTCATGGCGGTTGCGCATGAACACCACCACGCACAGCATCAGCCCCAGGATCACCGCCGGCAGCAGCCCGCCCGTGAACAGCGCCGCGATCGACACGCCCGTGACCGAGCCGATGGTGATGAGCACCAGGCTGGGCGGCACGGTTTCCGTCTGTGCGCCGGTGGCCGCGAGCAGCGCCACCAGCTCGCCTTCGTCGGCGCCGCGCTTCTTCATCTCCGGAAACAGCGCGGGCGCAATGGCCGCCATGTCCGCCGCCTTCGAGCCCGAGATGCCCGACACCAGGTACATCGCGCCGACCAGCACATAAGACAGGCCGCCCTTCACATGCCCCAGCAGGCTGGCCAGGAAAGCGACCATCGCCTTCGCCATGCCCGTCATCTCGATCAGCAGCCCGAGAAACACGAACAACGGCACCGCCAGCAGGATGAGGTGCGACATGCCCTCGTCCATGCGCCCGATGATCACCGGCAGCGCGGTGTCGGTTGTCAGCGCCAGATAGCCGAAGGTGCCCAGGCCGAACGCGAACGCGATGGGAATGCCGCAGAGCACGCAGGCCAGCACCACGCCGACGAAGAAGACCAGCAGGTTTAGCCGGCCCAGGTCCTCGAACACCGCGCGCCCCAGCGTGAAGGCGAGGATCAGCGTGACGACCACGGCAAAGGCCTTGGTCGATGTCTTCCAGTCGAAGTCGCGAAACAGCCGCAGCACCGCGAACATGCCCATCAGCACCACGCCCACGGGCAGCGCCGCGGCGCGCCAGGCGTTGGAGATGTCGAGCGCGGGCGTGGTGATGAAGCGTTCTTCCGACGCGTACTCCCAGGCCGGCCACGCCACCATCGCCAGGAAGGCCAGCGCGGCATACAGCGCGATCGCCTCCGCAAGCCGGCGGCGCTGCGGCGGCAGCTTGGACACCATCGCGGTCATGCGCATGTGCTCGCCGCGCCGCAGGGCGACCACGGCGCCCAGCATCGCCAGCCAGATGAAGAGCATGGAGGCCAGCTCGTCCGACCAGATCAGCGGCTGGTGCAGCACGAAGCGCGCGACCACGCCGGCCAGCAGCACGGCCACGTCGGCCAGCACCAGCGCGGCGGCCAGGCCGTCGACCAGCACGCCGAGCACATGTTCCGTGCGCGAGGTGAAGGACGCCGGGTTCGCCTCGTTGGCCGCATCGCCGTGGCCGTGCGAGCTCACGGGCGGGGCGTTGCCGCTCGCGCCGCCCGTCGGGGGCTCAGGCGGCCGCGCCGCCGGGCGCGGCGCGCTCATGCCAGCTTGCCCGTGCTGCGTTCCAGGAGTGCCCAGGCTTCATCGCCGTACTTCGACTTCCACTCGGCGTAGAAGCCGGCCTTGCGCAGCTGGTCGCGGAAGGCGGCGGGGTCGGGCTGGTTGATCTGCATGCCCTTGGCGCTCAGCTCCTTCTGCAGGTTGGCGTTGAGTTCGGCCACGTCGGCGCGCTCCCGCATGCCGGCGGCGTTGATGTGCTTCGCCACAATGGCCTGCAGGTCGGCCGGCATCTTGTCCCAGGCGCGGCGGTTGGCCAGGAACCAGAAGCCGTCCCACATGTGGTTGCTCATGGAGCAATATTTCTGCACCTCGTACAGCTTGGCGGTGGAGATGATGGCCAGCGGGTTCTCCTGCCCGTCGACGATCTTGGTCTGCAGCGCCGAATACACCTCGGCGAAGTTGATCGAGGTGGGGGAGGCTTCCAGAGCCTTGAACATCGACGTCCACAGCGGCGACACCGGCACGCGGATCTTGAAGCCCTTCAGGTCGGCCGGCGATGCAATGGGCTTGCTCGACGAGGTGATCTGCCGGAAGCCGTTGTCCCAGATCTTGTCCATGGCCACGATGTTGGCCTTGGCGATCTGCGTGCGGATGTGGCTGCCCAGGTCGCCGTCCATCGCCTTCCACACGCTGGCGTAGTCGGGGAACGCGAAGCCCACGCCGCTGATGGAAGCCGAAGGCACCAGCGTCGACAGAATCAGCCCCGACAGCGTGAAGAACTCCACCCCGCCCGAGCGCAGCTGGCTCAGCACGTCGGTGTCGGAGCCCAGCTGGTTGTTCGGAAAAATCTGGATGTCGACCTGGCCGTTGGTCTCGGCGCGAATCGCGTCGGCCATCTCCTTGGCCCGCAGGTTCATCGGGTGCGAGACGGGCAGGTTGTTGGCGTACTTGTAGTTGAACGCGTTCTTCTGGGCCAGGGCCTGGCGCAGCGGGAGCGCGAGGGTGGAAGCGGCGGCTGCGGTGCGCAGGACGGTACGGCGGTTGATGTTCATTCTTTGTCTCTATGTCGTAGTTGTGTTGAATTCGATCGTCCGGGGAAAAGGAGGGCTTGGTTCAGTGCGTGGCGACCTCCCCGATCTCTCCGCGCTCCGCGAGGAGCCGGCGTATTTCGTTCTTGGTGACCTTGCCGTAGCCTGACTTCGGCAGCGAATCCCAGAAAAAGACATGCCGCGGCCAGCGGTATCGGGCGCAGCGTCCGTCCAGGTGGGCCAGGATGTCCTCGGGCGTCGGCGCGTCCTGCCCGCACACCAGCACGGCCACGCCCACCTCGCCCCACTTGGCGTCGGGCACGCCCAGCACGGCGGCCTCGCGCACCGCGGGGTGGGTCAGCAGGATCTCTTCCACCTCGCGCGGATAGACGTTGGAGCCGCCCGAGATGTACATGTCCGACTCGCGGCCGGTGATGTAGAGCAGCCCCTGCGCGTCCATGCGCCCCAGGTCACCGGTGTGGAACCAGCCGCCGCGCAGCGCCTTGGCGGTGGCCTCAGGGTTGTCGAAGTAGCCTGCGAACACGGCCGGGCCGCGGCAGCAGATCTCGCCCACCTCGCCTGTGGGCAGGCGCTGCATCTGTGCGTCGAGGATGGCCACCTCCATGCCGGTGCGCGGCCGGCCGCACGAACCGACGTGCGCGTTGGCGTCCGCATCGTCGGGCGAGTGCATCGACGGCGGCAGCACGGTGATGCAGCCGGTCACCTCGCCCAGGCCGAAGTACTGCACCAGCACCGGCCCCAGCTTCTGCAGCGCGCGCTTCTGGTCGGCGCGGTACATCGGCGCGCCTGCGTAGATCAGGTAGCGCAGCGAGCGGTGGTCGAACTCGTCGACCGAGGCGTCTTCCACCAGCATCTTGACGATGGTCGGCACCGTGAACACGTTGCTCACGCGGTGCCGCTCGACCAGCGCCCAGAAGCTGCGCGGCTCCAGCCGGTCCGAAGGCGGCAGCACCGTGGCCGCGCCGCGCGCCACGTTCAGCAGCGCATGGATGCCCGCGCCGTGCGGCAGCGGCGCCACGGCGATGGAGCAGTCTTTTTCAGTGGTGCCGGGAATCAGGTCGGCCAGGTGGTTGGTGACCACGAAGGCCAGCTGCCCGTGCGTGAGCACGGCCGCCTTGGGCTTGCCGGTGGTGCCCGAGGTGTAGAAGTACCAGGCCGGCGTATCGGCCTCGACATCGGCCACTGCCTTGGGCGCGCCGGCATGGGCGGCCAGCAGCGCTTCGTAGCCATGCTCGCCGGCGCGCGGCGTGCCGATGGTCACGACCTGCGCAAGGTGCGTGCTGGCGCCGCGCACCGCATCCACATGCGCCGCGAAGCAGTCTTCGGCCAGCATCACCGTGGCTTCGCTCGCGCTGCCCAGGTAGGCCACTTCCGGCGGTGTGAGCCTGAAGTTCACCGGCACCCAGACCGCGCCCAGCCGGAACGCGGCCCAGCAGCTTTCGAACAGCGCGAGGTTGTTGCGCGACTGCACCAGCAACTTGTGGCCCGGCCGCATGCCCAGCGAGTGCAACGCCTGCACCAGCGCGTCGACGCGCTCGTCGATCTCGCGCCAGGTCCAGCTGCGCTCCTCGAGGATCAGGCCGGGGCGCTGCGCAAACAATGCCGCCGTCTGAGACAGCAGCACCGACAGGTTCGCCGCGTGGGCCTGGCTCACGCCGCCTCCAGCACGCTGAGGTAGTTGGCGACGGCCGCCCCGCCCATGTTGAAGACTGCGCCCGGCTTGCCCGTGCCCACCTGCATGTCGCCGGCCAGCCCGGTGAGCTGCATGGCGGCCATCACGTGCTGCGAGACGCCCGTTGCGCCGATCGGGTGGCCGCGCGACTTGAGGCCCCCCGAGGGGTTCACCGGCAGCCTGCCGTCCTTGCGCGTGACGCCGTCGAGGATCGCGCGCGCGCCCTGGCCATGCGGCGCAAGCCCCATCGCCTCGTATTCCAGCAGCTCGGCGATGGTGAAGCAGTCGTGCGTTTCCACGAAGCCCAGGTCGTCCAGCTTGAGCCGCGCGGCTTCGAGGCCCCGGCTCCACGCGAGCGCCGCGCCCTCGAAGCGCGTGGGATCGCGCCGCGACAGCGGCAGGTAGTCGTTCACCTGCGTGCGCGAGCGCCACCGCACCGCGGGCACCTTGGCCGACGCCAGCGGCGCCGCCGAGATGACCAGCGCCGCCGCGCCGTCGGAGACCAGCGAGCAGTCCGAGCGCTTCAGCGGCCCGGCGACGAAAGGGTTCTTGTCCGACGGGTTGCGGCAGAAGTCGAAGCCCAGGTCGCGCCGCATGTGCGCGTAGGGGTTGTGCGTGCCGTTGGCGTGGTTCTTGGCCGCGATGGCCGCCAGCGCGTCGCTCTGGTCGCCGAAGCGTTCGAAATATCCGCCGGCGATGTTGCCGAACACGCCCGCGAAGCCCGCCGGCGTGGCGCCTTCCTCCTTCACGTAGGAGCAGCGCAGCAGCGTCTGCGCGATGACCGGGCCGGGCACCGCGTTCATGATCTCGAAGCCCACCACCAGCGCATGCCGCACGCGGCCGCTGGCCACCGCGTCCAGCGCGGCCCAGATCGCGGCCGAGCCGGTGGCGCAGGCGTTCTCCAGCCGCACCGCGGGCACGTGGCGCAGGCCCGGCACCGCCAGCGCCACCAGCGAAGCGCTGAAGTCCTGCGGCACGAAGCCGCTGTTGAAGTGGCCCACGAAGATGCCGTCGATGTCGGCGGCTTCCAGCCCGGCCGTCGCCAGCGCGGGCTCGACCGCGTCGCGGATCAGTTGCTCGCCGTCGGCCGCGTCGAGCTTGCCGAAGGGCGTGTGGCCCCAGCCTGTGATGAAGGTGTCGTTGCTCATGGCTGGCTGCTCCTCATTCGTGGCTGGCGGGGGCGGCCGGCGCGCCGCGGCGCAGCGTCGGCAGGCCCACGCCGGCGGCGTCGAAGCCGCCGTCCACCGCCAGCACCTGGCCGTTGATGAAGCTGGCTTCGTCGCTGCACAGGAAGCCGACGGTGTTGGCCATTTCCTCCACGGTGCCGTAGCGGCCCAGCGGGATGGCGTCGTAGTAGTCGGAGCGGATGGCCACGCTGTGGACCAGCTTGGCCATTTCGGTGTCGACCGGGCCGGGCGCGATCACGTTCACGCGCACGCCCGCGTTGCCGAGTTCGACCGCGTACTGCTTCGTCAGGTGGATCAGCGCCGCCTTGCTGGTGCCGTAGGCCACGCGCAGCGTGCTGGCCCGCAGCCCGGAAATCGAAGCCACGTTCACCACCGCTCCGCTGCCGGCCTTGGCCATCAGCGCGCCGAAGGCCTGGGTGCACAGGAAGGCGCCGTCCAGGTTGGTGCCCAGCACCGTGCGCCAGTCGGCGAAAGTGGTTTCGGCAACCCGCTTGAACACCGCCACGCCGGCGTTGTTGACCAGCGCGTCCACGCGGGTGAAGCGCTCGACCACGGCCTTGGCGGCGGCATCGACCTGCGAGGGGTTCGACACGTCGCAGTGCACGCCGAGCACGCGTTCGGGCTGCGCGAGCTTGCTCACGGCGAGGTCGAGCGTGGCGTGGTCGTTGTCCAGCAGCGCGACCCGCCAGCCGTGCGCGAGGAACCATTGCCCGACGGCCAGGCCGATGCCGCGTGCGCCGCCGGTGACGACTGCGACGCGAGAGGAGGAAAGATCTGTCATGGATGTCTTTTCGGTGTTGCGGGATTCAGGAATCGTCGGAAGGAAGCCACTCCTCGAGCGTGATCTCGAAGGTGACGCACACGGTGTTGGCGCCGGCCACGAAGGGCCCGCCGTAGACGCGGCCCTGGGTGTCGGCCACCACGCCGGTCAGCGCCGCGCGCAGCGTGCCGTCGGGCTGGCGCCGCACTTCGCCGGCCAGGCTGACGACCTCCACGGCGGGGCCGCGAATCACCTGGCAGGAGCCGTCGGGCCGCTCCAGGCAGGCGTCGATCAGGCTGCCGAGCGCGCCGCGCACGAAGGCGTTGCCGAAGCCCTCGGCCACGCAGAGCTTTTCGACGCTCTGCATCAGGTCTTCGTTGGGGCCGATGCGTGCGTAGGCCACGCGGCCCATGCGGCCGCGTTCGATCAGGCGCACGTCAGACATGGGCGGCCCTTGCTTCGGGCCGCATCAGGGGCATGCGTGTTTCTTCGTCGTAGGCCACGCGCAGGTCGAAACTGTCCAGCGCGGTCACCAGCACCGTCACCGGCGCGGGCCCGACGACGGTGCGGTCCGTCAGGATGTGGCCGCCGCGCACCCGCCCGCTTGCTTCGCTGAACGCGCCGTGGCAATGGACGATGGCGCCGCCGCCGGCGGAACGGCCCAAGGTGGCGTTGCCGAAGATCAGCCGCGCATGGCGCAACCGCTCGGGTGCGCCATAGGTGGCGAGCACGCGGCCGGTGGGGTCGGGCAGCGCCATGCAGAAGCTGAGCCGGTCGAGTTCGCCGCCCAGCAGCGTCATCGACGCGCTGGCCACGTTCTCGGCCGCCAGCGCCCGCACGAGGCTGTCGTGCAGCGTGCTTCCCGCAGGCAGCGAGAGGCGGAAGTGCCGGCCCTTGTCGGCGTGCATGTGGTTGATCCGCACGGACCCGTACGGGCCAGGGTGAACCACGGTGCGTGCTCGTGGCAGGCCCGTCGTTTTCTGAATCGTCACGTTGTCTCCTTCCGCGCCGACAGGGGTAACGCCGGCGCAGTGGGACAAAGTCTAGGAGTGGAAATCCATAGCAACAAATCTACAATTCATATAGATCAATACAGGATTCAGATCGATGGAGCTGCGTCATCTCCGCTGCCTGGTGGCCGTGGCCGAGGAACTGCACTTCGGCCGCGCCGCCGAGCGGCTGAACCTGTCGCAGCCGCCGGTGAGCCTGGCGATCAAGGAAATGGAAGACGAGCTGGGCGTGGTGCTGTTCGAGCGCACCTCGCGCCGCATCGCCATCACCCAGGCCGGCGAAGAGGCGCTGCGCGACGCGCGCGCGGTGCTGGGCGGGCTGGAGACCCTGCGTCGGCGCGCCCAGGACGCGGCCGCCGGCATCATGGGCTCGATTGCCGTCGGCTTCATCAGCCTGCCGGCCTACACCTTCCTGCCGCCCACCCTGCGGCGCTTCACCGAGCACCATCCCAAGGCCAGCGTCGCGCTTCGCGAGGGCATCACGGAGCAGATCGTGGCGGACGTCGAATCCGGCCGCCTCGACGTGGGGCTGGTGCTGCAGCCCGCGGAGATGCCCGCCACGCTGGGCTCGCGGCTGGTGCAGAAAGACGTGCTGATCCTCGCGCTGCCCGAAGCGCATCCGCTGGCGCGCCCCGGCAACGTGGCGCTGGAGAACTTCGCCGGCGAGCGCTTCCTGGGCTTCGAGCGCCACATCGGGCCGCAGATGTTCGATGCCATCGTCACCACCTGCATGCGGCGCGGCTTCAGCCCGCTCATGTTTCCGGCGCGGCAGATGAACACCATCGTCAGCCTGGTGTCGGGCGGCGTGGGCGTGGCCCTGGTGCCGGCCTGCGTGAAGGCGCTGCACCGCGAGGGCGTGGTGTTCCGCCCGCTCAAGGGCGAGAAGACTTCCGTCGACACGCTGGTGGTCTGGCGCAAGACGGACGAATCACCGCTGGTGAAGGCATTGCTGGCCCTGCTGCCGACGCCCGACGAGGCGCCGGAAATGCGGGCCGCTCAGAGCACTTCGTCGCGCAGCTGAGGGAACACCTTCGACACCTTCGCGAGCAGGTAGTCGCCGTAGCGGCCGCTGAAGGCGTGCACGTTGGCGCGGTCCCAGCGCTCGGCGCTGTCGTCGCGCGCCTCGGCGCCCGCCAGGCCCTCGATGCGCTGCACGCGGGCCTCGAAGTTCGGGTCGAAGAACAGCGGGAACGACAGCCGGTCGTGCCCCGAGGTGTTGCGCTTCACGCGGTGCGGCGTCGACTTGTAGAGGCCGCCGGTCATGCGGTCGAGCATGTCGCCGATGTTGCAGACGAACGAGCCCGGAACCGGCGGCGCGTCGATCCAGCCGCCGGGCGTGTGCACCGCGAGGCCCCCGATGTGGTCCTGGTGCAGGATCGTGAGCAGCCCGTAGTCGGTGTGCTCGCCCACGCCCCATTGCACGTCCAGCCCCTCGGGCACCGGCTGCGAGGGGTAGTTGAACAGGCGGAACAGGATCAGCGGATCGCCCGTGTAGCGCTCGGCGAAGTAGCCGGCCGGCAGGCCCAGGCTCAGCGCGATGCCTTCCATGAGCCGGTGGCCGAGCCGGGTGACGGCCGCCATGTAGTCGAGGATGGTCTCGCGAAAGCCCGGCACGTCGGGGAACAGGTTGGGGCCGTGCACCGGCGTCTTCGCCCGCACCAGCGGGTGGGTGGCGGGGAGTTCGGTGCCCAGGTAGAGGCCTTCCTTCCAGTCGGGCCGGCCCGAGGTCAGCTCGCCGCCCAGCGGGAAGAAGCCGCGCCATGCGCGCCCGCCGAGGGCCATGCGCCACTGCATCTTGGTTTCCTCGGGCAGCTCGAAGAAGCGGTGGCTCAGCGCTTCGAGCCGCCGCACCAGCGCGGCGTCGACGCCGTGGCCGGTCACGTAGAAGAAGCCGTGCGCGCGGCAGGCGGCGCCGATCTGTTCGGCGACAGCGTCGCGTCCGGCGGTGCCGGCAACGAGCGCCGAAACGTCGATGAGGGGAAGGGATGCGTCGGTCATGCGTCTCTCGAGAAAGGGGATCGGATGTCGGACAGGAACTGCCGGGCGCGCGGATGCTGCGGGCGGTTGAAGAAGTCGTCGGGCGTGGCGCGTTCCAGCACCTTGCCTTCGTCCATGAAGAGTACGCGGTCGGCCACCTCGCGCGCGAAGCCCATCTCGTGCGTCACGCACACCATGGTCATGCCGTCGCGCGTGAGGTCGCGCATGACCAGCAGCACTTCACCGACCATTTCGGGGTCGAGCGCGCTGGTGGGCTCGTCGAACAGCATTAGCGGCGGTTGCATGGCCAGCGCGCGTGCGATGGCCACGCGCTGCTGCTGGCCGCCCGACAGTTCGCTCGGCCAGGCGTTGGCCTTGTTCGACAGGCCCACGCGGTGCAGCAGCGCCATCGCGCGCTCGTCGGCCTGCTTGCGCGAGAGGCCGCGCAACTGCATCGGCGCCATCGTGCAGTTCTGCAGCACCGTGAGATGCGGGAACAGGTTGAACTGCTGGAAAACGAAGCCGATGCGCGAGCGGAAGGCGTTCACGTCCAGGCCCGGCGCCTGGATGTCCTGCCCGTCGACGACGATGCGGCCCGACTGAATGGGCTCCAGCCGGTTGAAGGTGCGGATCAGCGTCGACTTGCCCGAGCCCGAGGGCCCGCAGACCACGACGACCTCGCCCTTGTGGATGGTCTCGGTCACGTCGACCAGCGCGTGGTAGCTGCCGTACCACTTGTTGACTTTTTCGAGTTCGATCATGCGGACACCTTGGCGGTGGCGGTGGAGATGCCGCGGCGCGCGAGCCTGCGTTCCAGCCAGTAGGCGAAGCGCGAGAGGCCGAAGCAGAGAATGAAATACGTCCCGCCCAATATCAGGTAGATCTGCGCCGGCTTGGTGAACACCTGCGTGTTGATCTGCGTCGCGATGAACGACACCTCGGCCAGCCCGATGATGTAGCCCAGCGATGTTTCCTTGATGGTCGAGACGAACTGGTTCACCAGCGAAGGCAGCATGCTGCGCAGCGCCTGCGGCAGCACCACGAGGCGCATCGCGCGGCCGTAGCCCAGGCCGAGCGCGCGGGCGGTTTCCATCTGCCCGCGCGGCAGGCCCTGGATGCCGGCGCGCACGATCTCTGCGAGGTAGGCGGCGTCGAACACGACCAGCGCGATCAGCATGGTGGTGAACTGGTCGGTCTTCACGCCGGTGACGCTGGGCAGGAAGAAGTAGGCCCAGAAGATCACCATCAGGAGCGGCAGCCCGCGCACCACGAACACGAAGCCCGTCACCGGCCAGCGCAGCCAGCGCCACGGGCTCACGCGCGCCAGGCCCAGCACGATGCCCAGGGGCAACGCCAGCACCAGGCCGCAGGAGGCCAGCAACAGCGTGAGCATCAGCCCGCCGAGCGGCCCGTTCGGGTACTGCCCGATGAGGAAGTAGACCCAGTAGTCGTTGATGATCTGCAGCATCAGCGCTCAGCTCCCGCTTCACATGGCTCGCGATGCACGGAACCGGCACGGCCGAGGCCGAAAACACCGCGGAACCGGCTTTGCCGGGCCGCCGGTGTTGCCCCCGGCGAGGGGGGAGGAGAAGCGACACGAAGTGCGCGCAGCCTGGGGGAGTGCTTCATATCGTCCGCACCGGATAGCGGTGGTGGTACCAGGTCGCCAGCCCCGTGATGGCCAGTGACACGGTGAGGTACGCAGCGCTCGCGAAGGCGAAAGACTCGAAGCTGCGGAAGGTCGCGCTCTCGACCTGGCCGGCCTGGTACATCAGCTCGGCCACGCCGATCACGGTGGCGATGGAGGTGTTCTTCCACAGGCTCAGCGTCTGCGAGATGAGCGGCGGAACGGTCACGCGCAGCGCCTGCGGCAGCACTACGCGGCGCATGGTGGCGAGGTAGCTGAAGCCCATCGCGCGCCCGGCCTCGAACTGCACGGTGGGAATGGCGCGAATGCCGCTGCGGATGTCCTCGGCCATGAAGGCAGCCGTGTACAGCGCCAGCGCGATGACGGCGCTGAAGGCCTCGATGTGTCCCGCGTAGAGCCATTGCTTGATGCCTTCGGGCAGCAGCTCGGGCGCGCCGAAGTACCAGAACAGCATGTGCGCGAGCAGCGGGATGTTGCGTATCGACTCCACGTACGCAAAGCCGAGCCAGCGCAGCGGCGCGAAGGGCGACAGGCGCAGCAGCGCCACCACCAGCGCGATGGGCAGCGCCAGCACCAGCGCGGCCGCGAGCAGCTGCAGCGACAGCAGCAGGCCCGCGACCAGCATGTCGTGGTACTTGCCGGTGAGCAGCAAGGAATAGTCGAACAGGGGCATGGGGGGCGACAGTATCACCGTCGCGAGGGGTATTTGCTCCCTCCCCCGCTGGGGGAGGGTTGGGGTGGGGGCACGACGGCGCCTGTCAAGGCGCGGCGCTCATGCACAGGCCGCAAGCCCCCATCCCGGCCTTCCCCGGCGAGGGAAGGAGAAACGCGGGCTCAGTCGATCTTGTCGCTGTCCAGCTTGAAGTCGCGCGTCTGGAAGCCCGAGGCCGTGTTCGGGCCATACCACTTGATGAAGATCTTTTCGGCCTCGCCCGATTTCTCGAGTTCGCGCAGCGTGTCGTCCACCACGGCCTTGAGCGCGGTCTCGCCCTTCTTGATGCCGATGGCCAGTGCCTCGGTGCTCAGGTTCTGCTTGAGCACCACGTACTGCGCCTTCTGCGGACCCAGCTTGGCGTAGCTGCGCAGCAGCGCCGCCTCGTCGTCCACGTAGCCCACGCCCTTGCCCTGCTGCAGCGCCTGGAAGGCCTGCTGGCTGGTGTCGAAGGTCACGACGTCGACATTGGGCACGGCCTTGCGGATGTTCGGCTCCTGGGTGCCCCCGCGGATGGTCAGCACCTTCTTGCCCGCGAGCTGGGGCACTTCGGTGATGCCGCTGTCCTTCTTCACGATGGCCTTCTGGCCGGTGACGAAGGTGGTGAGCGAGAAGTCGATCTGCGCCTCGCGCTCCTTGTTGTGCGTGAGGCCGGCGGCCACCAGGTCCACGTGGCCCTGCTGCAGTTCCGGAATGCGCGCGGCCACCGCGATCTGCTTGAGCACCGGCTTCACGCCGATCTTCTTTGCGATGGCGTTCACCAGGTCGACTTCGTAGCCGACGATCTGGCGCGTCTTCGGATCGATGAAGGTCGCGGGCTCGTCTGTGCCGAGCACGCCGACGACCAGTTCGCCCTTCTTCTTGATGTCGGCCAGCTGGTCGGCGTGTGCGACGGTGCCGAGCAGCAGGGCGGATGCGGCGGCTGCCGCGGCGATCAGGTTCAAGCGCATGTTCTTCTCCTAAGGGGAAAGCAGGGCGAAACCATATCAATAAAACTTCGGATCATTAAATGGTCAATTCATATATCGACATGTGCGCGGGGCTATGAGTGGCGCGCCGTTGCCGCCCTGGCTGCCTGCTTGCCTGTGGGGCTGCTGAAGGGCCGGTTTTCGGGCTGGGTTAAATTCGCTTCGCCGACCGGCCGGTCGCGAACCAAAGTGCACTCTCCCCGATGCATGCCCCGGCCGCTCTTTCCAGATATCCCTTCCAGCGAGTTCTCCATGATCATCAAACCGCGTGTGCGCGGCTTCATCTGCGTGACGACCCATCCGACGGGTTGCGAAGCCAACGTCCAGCAACAGATCGACTACGTCAAGGCCCAGGCTCCCATCGCGGGCGGCCCGAAGAAGGTGCTGGTCGTCGGCGCGTCCACCGGCTATGGCCTGGCCGCGCGCATCACCGCCACCTTCGGCTGCGGCGCCGACACGCTCGGCGTGTTCTTCGAGCGCGCGGGCAGCGAGAACCGCCCCGGTTCGCCCGGCTGGTACAACACCGCCGCCTTCCATCGCGCAGCCGAGGCCGAGGGCCGCTATGCCAAGAGCATCAACGGCGACGGCTTCTCCGACGAGGTGAAGCAACTGACCATCGACGCGATTCGCGCCGACCTCGGGCAGGTCGACCTCGTGGTCTACAGTCTGGCCGCGCCGCGCCGCACGCATCCGAAGACCGGGCAGGTCTTCAACTCGGTGCTCAAGCCCATCGGCAAGTCGGTGAGCCTGCGCGGCCTCGACACCGACAGCGGTACCGTGAAGGAATCGGTGCTCGAACCCGCGACGCAGGAAGAGATCGACAACACCGTGGCCGTCATGGGCGGCGAAGACTGGCAGATGTGGATCGACGCGCTGCAGCAGGCCGGCGTGCTGGCCGACGGCGCCAAGACCACCGCCTTCACCTACCTGGGCGAGCAGATCACGCACGACATCTACTGGAACGGCTCCATCGGCGCCGCCAAGAAAGACCTCGACCAGAAGGTGCTGGGCATTCGCGAAACGCTGGCCGCGAAGGGCGGCGACGCGCGCGTGTCGGTGCTCAAGGCGGTCGTCACGCAGGCCAGCTCGGCGATTCCGATGATGCCGCTGTACCTGTCGCTGCTGTTCAAGGTGATGAAGGAGCAGGGCACGCACGAAGGCTGCATCGAGCAGGTGCACGGCCTCTATGCCGACAGCCTCTACGGCAGCGCGCCGCACATCGACGACGAAGGCCGCCTGCGCGCCGACTACAAGGAACTGGCGCCGCAGGTTCAGTCGCGCGTGCTCGAACTCTGGCCGCAGGTGACCAACGAGAACCTGAACGCCATCAGCGACTTCGCGGGCAACAAGACCGAGTTCCTGCGGCTCTTCGGCTTCGGGGTGGAAGGCGTGGACTACGAGGCCGACGTGAACCCCGACGTGGGCATCTCGAACCTCGTGCAGGCCTGAGCACCTGCGGCACGGATACTTGCGCCCATGCAGATTCAAGAAAAGCCGCCCGCCGGCACGCCGTTCGATTGGATCGGCGGCGAGCCGAAGGTGGAAGCGCTGGTCGAGCGCTTCTACGACCTGATGGACCTCGAGCCGGCCTATGCGCAACTGCGCGCGGTGCACGGCACCAGCCTCGACAACGCACGCCAGCGCCTGTTCTGGTTCCTGTGCGGATGGCTCGGCGGCCCGCAGCACTACACCGACCGCTTCGGCCACCCGATGCTGCGCGCGCGGCACATGCCGCAGAGCATCGGCGGCCACACCATCGGCATCAAGGAACGCGACCAGTGGCTGGCCTGCATGGACCAGGCGATGGGAGAGACAGGCGTGCCCGAAGACCTGCGCGCCCGCCTTCGCGACTCCTTCTTCAAGACCGCCGACTGGATGCGCAACCGCGGCGAATGACGCGGCCATCGCGCGACCGAATACATAACGACTCCGAAAGACGCTTCCCAATGAACTCCATCGTCATCATCGGCGGCGGCCACGCCGCGGCCCAGCTCTGTGCCGGCCTTGCTGAAGCCGGGCAGGGCGCTCGCGTGCACCTGGTCTGCGAAGAGGCCTGCGAGCCCTATCACCGTCCGCCGCTGTCCAAGGCCTTCCTCAAGAGCGCCGAGGAGACCACGCAGCCGCACAAGGCGGCCGACTGGTACCGCGAGGCGGGCATCACGCTGCACCTGGGCGACGCGGCCGTGGCCATCGACCGCGAGGCGCACACCGTCACGCTGCGTTCGGGCGCCGTGCTGCCTTGGGAGCGGCTGGTGCTGGCCACCGGCACGCGCGCGCGCCAGATGCCCGACCTGAAGCCGGGCCTGGAGAACGTCGCCAGCCTGCGCGCCGCCGACGAGGCGCATCGCCTGCGCACCCGGCTCGCATCGGCCGAGAAGGTCACGGTGCTGGGCGGCGGCTTCATCGGGCTCGAAGTGGCTGCCACGGCCAAGGCGCTGGGCAAGTCGGTGCAGGTGATCGAAAGCGCGCCGCGCCTGCTGGGCCGCGCCGTGTCGCCCGAGCTGTCGGCGCATGTGCTGGCCACGCATCGCGCGGCCGGCATCGACATCGCGCTCGGCGCGCAGACCGGCGCGTTCGAGGTCGAAGGCGACCGGCTGGTGTCGGTGCAGGTCAACGGCGTGAAGCAGCCGATCGACCTGCTGCTGCTGGGCATCGGTGCCGTGCCCGAGACCGCGCTCGCGCAGGCGGCCGGCATCGAGTGCGCCGACGGCATCGTGGTCGACGCGCAGATGCAGACCAGCGCGGCCGACGTGCTCGCGGTGGGCGATTGCACGCGCTTCCCCGATCGCCGCGCGGGCCGCGCGCTGCGGCTCGAGTCGGTGCAGAACGCGAACGACCAGGCGCGCACGGCCGTCGCCACGCTGACCGGCGCCGCGCGCGACCACGACGCGGTGGCGTGGTTCTGGTCCGACCAGGGCAGCATGCGGCTGCAGATGGTCGGCCTGATGCCGGCCGAAGGCACGCCGGGCCTGACCAGCGTGCGCCGCCCCGGGCCGGGCGCGAACCCCAACGCGTTCTCGCTTTTCCACTATGTCGACGGACACCTGACTTGCGTCGAGTCGGTGAATGCGCCGGTCGATCACATGATGAGCCGCAAGCTTCTTGAGGCGGGCCGCAGCCCCGAGCCGGCGGCGATTGCCGATGCGTCAATACCCCTGAAAAACCACCTGTCGTAATTGCGCCGCAAGTCAGGTTGGATTCACCGGCCTGTCATTCCGCTTTCAGAGACTGCGTCCTCTTCCAATCCTGAAGAGAGACCTCTCGATGAAAAACGCAGCGGCCATGTCGCTTTCGCGCCTTGCCCCCATGTCCACCTGTGCCGCCGTGATTGCCGCCGTGCTGACCGCCTGCGGCGGCGGCAGCGGTGGTGGCACCGTGATCCCCCCGTTCACGCCCACGCCCGACCCCGCGCCGGTTGCCGTGGCCAAGGGCACGCGCGCCACGGTTGCCTTGCTGGAGACCACCGACCTGCACGCCAACGTGCGCAGCTTCGACTACTTCAAGCTCGCCGAAGACAAGTCGTACGGCTACGAGCGCACCGCCACGCTGATCAACGCGGCGCGCAAGGAATTCCAGAACACGATGCTGTTCGACAACGGCGACACCATTCAGGGCACTGCGCTGGCCGACTATGAAGCACTGGTGAGCCGTGTTCCGTGCACGCAGCCGCTGTCGGTCTACAAGGTCATGAACGCCACCGGCTACGACGCCGGCACGCTGGGCAACCACGAGTTCAACTACGGCCTCGATTTCCTCAACCAGGTGCTCGGCGGCGGCCTCGACGTCGATGGCGTCGACGGCACCAAGAAGTGCGCCGGTCCCACCTTCCCGATGGTGCTGGCCAACGTGCAGAGCGTGAAGAGCGGCAAGCCGCTGCTCGCGCCGTACACCATCGTGACCAAGCAGTTCACCGCCACGACGCCCGACGGCAAGACCGTGACGGTGCCGGTGAAGGTCGGCGTGATCGGCTTCACCACGCCTGGCATCCTGAACTGGGACAAGCGTTTCCTAGAAGGCAAGGTTCGCACCGAAGGCGCCGTCGAAGCCGCCACCAAATACATTCCCGAGCTGCGCGCCAAGGGCGCCGACATCGTGGTCGCGCTGCAGCACGGCGGCCTCGATGCGTCGCCGTACTCGCCGACGATGGAAAGCCCCGGCCTCTACCTTTCGAAAGTGCCCGGCATCGACGCGCTGATGATGGGTCACCAGCACGGCACGTTCCCAGATCCGGGCACGAAGCCGAGCTACACGCAGGCCGGCGTGGACAACAAGGCGGGTACCGTCAACGGTGTGCCGGCCGTGATGGCCAGCTCGTGGGGCAAGGCGCTGGGCCTGATCAGGCTCGATCTCGTGTACGACGGCAAGGCATGGGGCGTGGACAAGACCAAGACTTTCGTCGAGGCACGCTCAACGCAGAGCAAGGACAGCGCCGGCAAGGTCGTCTACGTCGATGCCGACTCCAGCGTCGCGCCGCTGGTCGAAACGCAGCACCAGGCCACCATCACCTACGTGAAGACGCCCATCGGCACCACCGACTTCCGCATGAGCACCTACTTCGCGGACGTGGGCGATCCGGGTGCGATCCAGATCGTGAACCAGGCGCAGGCCGACTACGTGAAGAACTACATCGCGGCCAATCTGCCGCAGTACGCGAGCCTGCCGGTGCTGTCGGTGAGCGCGCCCTTCAAGTCGGGCTATGAAGGCGGCCGCGACTACACGGACGTGGCGGCCGGCAACGTGGCGATCAACAACGCGGCCGACCTGTACCTGTACCCGAACACTGTGTACGCGGTGAAGGTCACCGGCGCTGAAATCAAGGCCTGGCTCGAAGCCGCAGCCAAGCGCTTCAACAAGATCAACCCTGACCTGACGACGGACCAGCAGCTGATCAGCACCTTCCCGGGCTACAACTTCGACATGTTCACCACGCCCGACGTGCAGTACGAGATCGACGTGACCCAGGCCGAGGGCAGCCGCATCAAGAACCTGACGTACCTGAGTGCGCCCATCGACCCGGCGAAGGAATTCGTCATCGCAACGAACAACTACCGTGCGACCAGCGGCGCGAGCTTCATCCCGGCGCTGGACGGCCGCGCGACGATCTACCCGTCGCCTGACGCGAACCGCGACGTGCTGATCGACTACATCAAGGCCAAGAAGACCATCACGCGCACGGCCAACGGCGCGGCACGCAGCTGGCGCTTCACGCAGGTGACGACGAAGGGCAACGTGGTGTTCACGTCGGGCCAGGGGCAGTTGAGCGCGGCACAGGACGCGGGCCTGACCAACATCTCGTTGCTGACCGCCGATGACGGCAGCGGCAAGGGCCGTTCGGTCTACAAGCTCGAACTGAACCCGGCCCCGTAAGAGGCAGCTGCGAGGGCAGGCAGGAGGCGTCCGGCGTCTCCTGCCTGTCTGCTTTCTGGCTCAGCGCCGCGCGGGCGCCAGCAGCACCACCAGCGCCCCGGCGCCGCCTTCCGCCGGTTTCGCCTGCACGAAGGCGATCACCTCGTTCTTCTGGATCAGCCAGCGCTGCGTCTTGGTCTTGAGCACGGGCTGCTTGCCCGGCGAACCGAGGCCCTTGCCGTGCACCACGCGCACGCAGCGCAGTCCCTGCTTGTAGGCATTGCGGATGAAGCCGCCGAGCGATTCGCGCGCCTCGTCGCTGCGCAGTCCGTGCAGGTCGACCTGCGCCTGTATGGACCAGTCGCCCTTGCGCAGCCGCGCAGTGACGTCGGTGCCGATGCCGGGACGGCGAAAACTCATGGCGTCGTCCACGTCGAGCAGCGTGGTCACGTCGAACTCGTCGGAGAGCGATTCGCGCAGCACGCGCTGCTCGTCGAGCTGGTGCTGCACCGGAATGGGGGCGGGTGGCTCTGGCGCGAGCGGCACGGCGGCCTTGCGGCGCAGCGGTTCGGTGGCGCCGATGGCGCGGGCGAACAGGTCTTTCTCGGCGGCGCGCTTGCGTTCTGCGGCGGCCTTGGCAGCCGCTTCCGCGGCTTCGCGTTCGCGGGTCTCGGCCAGCACGCGCTGCACCTGCTTGAGGTCGGCGAGGTTCTTGAGCGCGGGTGAACGTGGAGGCATCAGAGCAATCCTTTCTCGGCCATCGAGAAGCTCTGGCCGGGGCTCACGATGACATGGTCGAGCACCCGCACATCGACCAGTGCGAGTGCGGCGCGCAGCGTCTGCGTGAGCGATTCGTCGGCGCGCGACGGCTCGATGCTGCCGCTCGGGTGGTTGTGGGCCAGCACCACGGCCGCGGCCTGGTGGTGGATGGCACGCGTGACCACTTCGCGCGGGTAGACGCTGGTCTGGGTGAGCGTGCCGCGGAACATTTCTTCCAGCATGATGAGCCGGTGCTGCACGTCGAGGAACACGACCACGAACACCTCGTGCGGGCGCGAGCCGATGTGCAGCTGCAGGTACTGCTTGACCGCCTCGGGGGAGTCGAACACCGTGCGTTCCTTGAGCTTCTCGCCCATGGCGCGCCGTGCCAGCTCGAGCACCGCGATCAGCTCGGAGCGCTTGGCGGTCCCGCCCATGCCCTTGATGGCCTTGAGATCGTCGGCGCCGGTGTGCAGCAGGCCCGACAGGCCGCCGAAGCGCTCGAGCAGTTGCTGGGCCAGTTGCAACACGTTCTTGCCCGCCACGCCGGTGCGCAGCAGCAGGGCCAGCAACTCGGCATCGGCCAGTGCGGCGGCGCCTCGCGAGATGAGTTTTTCGCGGGGACGGGCGTCGAGAGGGAGATCCTTGAATGCCATGAAACCCTGGGTGAAACCTTGGTGGAGCCGGGTGGAAGCCCCGATCCTTAAAATGAGGGCCAGTTTATCGGGACACCCACCTTGTCTTCCCCCACCTCCGCTGCTCCCATGTCCCAAGTCGTGACTTTCGGCTCCTTCCTGACCTTGCACTACCGGCTGGCCGGGCCGGCAGGCGACATCATCAATACTTTCGCCGACAAGCCCGCGACCCTGTCGCTGGGAACCGGCGAGCTTTCTCCCGCCATGGAGCAGCGCCTGATGGGCCTGGAGGAGGGCACCCACGCCACCTTCGAACTGCCCGCTGGCGAGGCCTTCGGCGAACGCAACCCCGACATGCAGCAGTGGGTGGCCCGCAAGCTGCTCGCCCAGATGGGCGACCCCGACGAGCAGTACGCCGTGGGCGACGTGGTGCAGTTCCCCACGCCCGACGGCAGCGGCAGCTACGCCGGCGCGGTGATCGAGTCGAACGAGACCGGCGTGCGCTTCGACTTCAATCACCCGCTGGCCGGCCAGCCCGTGACCTTCGAAGTGAAGCTCATCGGCGTGCTATGAACACCGGCATTTCCGAAGTCATCCTGGCCGAGCCGCGCGGCTTCTGCGCGGGGGTCGACCGCGCCATCGAGATCGTCGAGCGCGCCATCGCCAAGTTCGGCGCGCCGATCTACGTGCGCCACGAGATCGTGCACAACACCTACGTGGTGAACGAGCTCAAGGCCAAGGGCGCGATCTTCATCGAGGAGCTGTCCGACGTGCCCCCCGGCGCCACGCTGGTGTTCAGCGCGCACGGCGTGAGCAAGGCCGTGGAGCAGGAGGCGCGCGACCGCGGCTTCGAGATCTTCGACGCCACCTGCCCGCTGGTGACCAAGGTGCACGTCGAGGTGGCCAAGCTCGCGAAAGAGGGCTACGAGTTCATCATGATCGGCCACAAGGGGCACCCCGAGGTCGAGGGCACGATGGGCCAGCTGTCCAGCGGCATCCACCTGGTGGAAGACGTGGCAGACGTGGCGAAGGTCGCGCCGGCGCAGACCGACAAGCTCGCGGTCGTCACCCAGACCACGCTGAGCGTGGACGACGCGGCGGAGATCGCCGCCGCGGTGCGCGCGCGCTTTCCGGCCGTGCGCGAGCCCAAGCAGCAGGACATCTGCTACGCCACCCAGAACCGCCAGGACGCGGTGAAGATCATGAGCCCGCAGGTCGACCTGGTGATCGTGGTCGGCAGCCCCACCAGCTCCAACAGCAACCGGCTGCGCGAACTGGCGCAGCGGCTGGGCACCGAGAGCTACATGGTCGATTCGGCCGAAGAGCTCAAGCCCGAGTGGTTCGAGGGCAAGACGCGCATCGGCCTCACGGCTGGCGCCTCGGCCCCCGAGGTGCTGGTGCGCGAGGTGATCGACCGGGTGCGCGCGCTCGGCGCGGTGTCGGTCCGCAAGATGGACGGCATCGAGGAAACCATCAAGTTTCCGCTTCCCAAGGGCCTCAAGCTCGACGACATTCCGCCACCTGGACACATCTCTTGAACGACAAGCAAAACACCGACTGGCGCTCTGAAATAGATAGCGCAGCCCAAAGGCTGGGCGAGCGTGCCGGCCACTTCCTGCGCGAAACCCCGCTGTGGAAACTGCCGGCGTCGGCCTTCGGCGTCACGGCGCCGGGCGCCGAGGTCTGGCTGAAGCTCGAGCACATGCAGGTCAGCGGCAGCTTCAAGGCGCGCGGCATGATGAACCGGCTGCTGGCCAACGATATTCCCGCAAGCGGCGTGGTCGTGGCCTCCGGCGGCAATGCAGGCATTGCCACCGCCGCCGCGGCCAGTGCGCTGGGCGTGCCCTGCCAGGTGTTCCTGCCGGGCGTCTCGCCCGAGGCCAAGCGTGCGCGCCTGCGCGCGCTGGGCGCCGAAGTGGTGGTCGTCGGCGAACTGTATCCCGACGCGCTGGCCGCCTGCCTCACGCGCCAGAAAGAATCCGGCGCCTTGCTCACGCATGCCTACGACCAGCCCGAAGTGGTGGCCGGCGCCGGCACGCTGGGCCGCGAGATCGAGCAGCAGGGCGGCCTGCCCGATGCGGTGCTCGTGAGCGTGGGCGGCGGCGGCCTGATCGGCGGCCTTGCCGGCTGGTTCGAAAAGCGCGCCCGCGTGGTGGCGCTGGAGCCCGAGAAGGCGCCGACCCTGTTCCGCGCCCGCGAGGCGGGCGAGCCGGTCGACGTCGAAGTGGGCGGCATCGCGGCCGACTCGCTCGGTGCGCGCCGCATCGGCGCCATCGCCTGGGACATCACGCAGCAGCAGGTCGAGCAGGCACTGCTGCTGTCCGACGAATCCATCCGAGCCGCGCAGCAGTGGCTCTGGAAGGAACTCAAGCTCGCCGTGGAGCCGGCCGCCGCGCTGCCGCTGGCGGCGCTGCAGACCGGCGCCTATGTGCCGCGCGCGGGCGAGAAGGTGTGCCTGATCATCTGCGGCGCCAACGTCGACCCCGCCACCGTCGCCTGACGGGCGGCCCCTAAAATCGACCGATGCTCGACATCACCCTGCTCCGCAAAGACCTGGCCTCCGCCGTGGCCGGCCTCGAAAAACGCAAGAAAAACCAGCCTTACCTCGATGTGTCGGCGTTCACCGCGCTCGAGGCCGAGCGCAAGACGCTGCAAACCCGCACCGAGGAAATCCAGGCGCGCCGCAATACGCTGAACAAGCAGATCGGCCCGCTCAAGGCCAAGGGCGAATCTGTCGATGCGCTGATGGCCGAGGTCAACGCGCTCAAGGCCGAACAGGAATCGCAGTCCAAGCGCCTCGAAGAGATCCAGCCCGAGATCCAGGCCCTGCTGCTCGCCGTGCCGAACCTGCCGCACGCCAGCGTGCCGCTGGGCGAAGACGAAGCCGGCAACGTCGAAATGCGCCGCTGGGCCCCGCAAGGCGGCGCCGGTGCCGATGCCAAGCCGCTGGGCTTTGCCGCCAAGGACCATGTCGATCTCGGCGCGCCGCTGGGCCTCGACTTCGAGATGGGCGCCAAGCTCGCGGGCTCGCGCTTCACCGTGATGAAGGGGCCGATCGCCCGCCTGCACCGCGCGCTCGCGCAGTTCATGCTCGACCTGCAGACCGAGAAGCACGGCTACGCCGAGTGCTACGTGCCCTACATCGTCAACGCCGCCACGCTCAGCGGTACCGGCCAGTTGCCCAAGTTCGAGGGCGACCTGTTCGCCGCGAAGAAGGGCGGCCAGGACGGCGAACCCGCGCCCGATCATTCGGCGCTGTACCTCATTCCGACCAGCGAAGTGCCGCTGACCAACTTCGTGCGCGACGAAGTGGTGGCCGAGTCGCAACTGCCGATCAAGGTCACGGCCCACACGCCGTGCTTCCGCTCCGAAGCCGGCAGTGCGGGCCGCGACACGCGCGGCATGATCCGCCAGCACCAGTTCGACAAGGTCGAGATGGTGCAGATCGTGCACCCCGAAAAGAGCTACGAAGCGCTCGAGCAGATGACCGGCCATGCCGAGGCCGTGCTGCAGGCGCTGGAACTGCCGTACCGCGTGGTGCTGCTGTGTTCGGGCGACATGGGCTTCACCGCCGCCAAGACCTACGACCTGGAAGTGTGGCTGCCGGCGCAGGACACCTACCGCGAGATCAGCTCGGTCTCCAACTGCGAAGCCTTCCAGGCGCGCCGCCTGCAGGCCCGTTTCAAGAACGCGCAGGGCAAGAACGAACTCGTGCATACGCTCAACGGTTCCGGCCTGGCCGTGGGCCGCGCGCTGGTGGCCGTGCTGGAGAACCACCAGAACGAAGACGGCTCGATCAACGTGCCTGCCGCGTTGCGGCCGTACATCGGCGGCATCGAAGTTTTGCGTGCCTGAAGCACGAGGGCTTCAAATAACGGAAATTTCTCCGCTATAATCAGAGGCTCGACAGCACCGGAGAGGTGGCAGAGTGGTCGAATGTACCTGACTCGAAATCAGGCGTACTAGCGATAGTACCGAGGGTTCGAATCCCTCCCTCTCCTCCAAGAATGGCCCCGCAAGGGGCTATTTTTTTGCCTGTTTCGTCCCCAGCCCGTCGACCGCAAGGGTCGCGCATAGACTGCCCCGATGCCCAAGCCGACCAAAGCTCAAATAGACGCCGAGATCGTCGACCGTGCTGCCGGATTGTTCGCCAAGCATGGCTTCGACCATACGTCGCTCCAGCAGATCGCGGATGCCGTCAACTACTCGAAAGCGGGGCTGCTGCATCACTACCCCAGCAAGCAGGCGATCTACGAGGCGGGCTTCAAGGCCAGCACCGACCATCTGATGGCCCTCTTGGCCAGCGTCGAAGACATTCCCCCCGGCATCGAGCGCGACAGGGCCGCGGTGGAGGCTTCCGTCGACTTCGCTTTCGAATGGCCCGGCGTGTCGGCCTTCGCCAATCGGCTTGCCGGCAGCGAAGAAGACGTCGATCCGAAGCTCACGGAGATGGGCCTGCTGGTCTACAAGGTGCTGGGCACCGACCTGCAGAACACCACGCTGGAGCGGATCATCCGCGTGACCAGCGCGTTCACCGGCCTCTCGGTCACGGCACTGCTGGCCGTTCGCTTGGACCAGAAAAAGGAATGGCGTGGCGACATCGTCGCGTCGGCAATGGACGCACTCGGCCACGGTGAAAAGAGGCCGGCGCCAACGCGCTGAGTCTCACAAGCCGCAGATGAAGCTGATGAACCTGGGGCCGAGAATCCCGCGTCCCACGCTGACCGAAATGCGCACTGTGGGCATCAGTGCCGCAACGGTCGTGCTCGCCAGATAAAGCCCGTAAAGCGCCGCGCCGAAGAGCACGATCGCCCTCATGCGTCGAGTGACGATCGAGCGTGCGGTGTGCGGGAGGGCCAACCTGTCTTTCCTTGATTTCTGTATTCGGGTGCTTTCATTATTCTACCGATTCGGTTGAATAACAACCGTCTCGGTCTGCTTCTTGGAAAGGCCGACGGTACTGCTCAAGCCGCGGGAAGAAACTTCCTGACGTGCGCCGCGAACGCGGCGGTCAATGCGGTCGGCTCTTCACGGTCGAATGCGAGCGTGACCCCGACGCTCGGCAAGTGGGGGAGCCCGTGTTCCGACGTGAGGATCTGCAGATCGTCGGGCACGGCCGTGCGCGTGAGCACGATGACCGCCTGGCCAGATCGCGCCATCCCCACGAGCCCAGAGAGGCTGCTGCTCGCGTAAGCAAGCCGGTACGCCCGGCCCGCAGCCTCGAGCGCCTGCTTCGGCAGCAGATGGTCCAGCGCATCCGGTGCGCCCAGCGCCAGCGGCAGCGGGTCCAGCGATGCGGCGGTGCCGCCACGCTGCGCCACCCAGACCAGCGGCTCGCGCCGGATCACGTCGCCGCCCGCGCCATCGCCCGCCACCGAGACCAGTGCCAGGTCGACTGCATGCCGGGCCAGCAACTCGTGCAGCCGCGGCGTCGGCCCGCACATCACTTCCAGCTGTACCCGTGGATGCAGGCTGGCAACCCGAGTTCGACACCAAACCGCCGTTTTCCGATGTTTTCGCGGACCGGTGCCATATGAATCAAGCACTTAGCTGAGGCGTTTTGATTTTTATGTAGTGGCAATGTTTTATTGCTGATGTGTTGGCAATTGCCCGTATTTTTTTGCTACACTTCTTCTATGTTCATCAAGCTCACCCGCTCAGGCGGCCACACCTACGCCCAGTTGGTGGAGTCCTTCCGAGACGAACACGGCAAACCCCGCCAGCGCACGCTGGCCACCATCGGGCGGGTGGACGAAACAGATGGACAAGTCGACTCACTGCTGGGCGGTCTGCTTCGCGCCAAGGGTCGCTCACTGAGTGAGACATCCGTTCCCCAGGTGCGTTTTGAATCCGCACTGGCCCTGGGCGATGTCTGGGCGCTGGATCAACTCTGGCACGAGTTGGGTTTCGATGGCTTGGCTGCTGTCTTTCGCCGCGCACGCTTTACCAACCCCATCGAGCATGCCCTGCGGGTGATGGTCTTTAACCGGCTGTGCGACCCCGACTCCAAGCTCGGGGTGCTGCGCTGGCTGCAAACCGTCAGCATGCCGGGTATCGATGCAGAGGCACTCACCCACCAGCAACTGCTGCGCAGCATGGATGCGCTCATGGACCACCAGGACGCGGTGGATGAATGCGTGGCGGGCCTTTGCGCCCGCTGATTGATGAGGATCTGTCGGTGGTGTTCTACGACCTGACCACCATCCGCGCCCAAGGACTGAGCCAGCAAGAGGGTGACGTGCGCCGCTATGGGATGTCCAAGGAAGGCATGGTGGTGCGCCAATTCATGCTCGGCGTGGTGCAAACAGCCGACGGCATGCCTATCTATCACGAGGTGTTTGCGGGCAACACAGCCGAGGCACCGACGTTGGAGCCGACCTTGAAGAAGGTGATGGCGCGTTACCCGCACATCCGCCGCCTGGTGGTGGTGGCTGACCGTGGGCTGCTTTCGCTGGACAACATAGAGGCCTTGTCCGAGTTGCGCTTGTCGGGTGGGGCCAGCGGATCAACCGATCAAGCGCTGGAGTTCATCCTGGCAGTGCCGGGGCGGCGCTATGGCGAGTTCGCAGACATACTGGAGCCGATCAACGCCCGAGCCCGAGCCCGCGCATCAGAGCAAGAAACGACAGAAGAGACTATCGATGAGGCGCAATGGCAGGGTCTTCGTCTGGTGGCGGCCCATAACCCGCAGCAGGCGGCCGAGCAGACTGCCAGTCGTCAGGCGCGCATTGACCAATTGCGCCAGCGCGCCGACCAGCTGGTGGGCAAGCTCGATTCGCAAGATGCAGGCAAGGCACACCGGGGTAGAAAGCTGTCTGATGCGGGTGTGACGGCACGCTTCTTCCATGAGGTGAGCGAGGCGCACCTCAAGCGCATCATCAAGGTCGATTTGCATGCCGATCTGTTCACGTATGACATCGACCAGGCAGCTCTGGCCCGCGCCCAGGCGATGGATGGCAAGCTGCTGCTGGTGACCAACGTGGCGGACTTGACACCCAAAGAGGTGGTGCAGCGCTACAAGGCACTGGCAGACATCGAACGGGGATTTCGGGTGCTGAAGTCGGAGATCGAGATTGCGCCGGTGTTCCACCGCCTGCCCGAGCGCATCAAGGCGCATGCGAGCATTTGCATGCTGGCCCTGATCCTGTACCGCGTGATGCGCCAGCGCCTGAAGATGAGTGGCAGCGATTTGTCACCGGAGGCTGCCCTGGCGGACTTGCGGCGAATTCAGCGCCACCGTGTGAGCATCAACAATGCCGCGCCCATTGCGGGCGTCTCTTCCATCGTCCAACGCCAGACCGATGTGCTGGCCGCACTGAAGATCAAAAAACCCCAGCAAGACACCCAATTGAGCCTGCTGTAGTGGCAGCCGAGAGTCTTGGCCCATACAAATCAAGCACTTAGCGCGGTTGGTGTCGAACTCGGGTGGCAAAGCCCTGCAGCAGATACGGCAGGAACACCACCGCGTAGTCGTCGGGACAACTGAAGCGCAGCACGCCCGACAACTGCTCGCCGCGCAGCTCGGCCAGTGCCTCGTCATGCCTGCGCAGCAATTCACCGGCGCGCACCAGAAGCCGCTCGCCCGTTGCCGTGAGCGTGACGCCCCGTCCGGTGCGATACAGCAGCGGCTGCTCGACGATGCCTTCGAGCTTCTGCATCTGCATGCTGAGCGCCGACTGCGTGCGCCCCACGCGTGCCGCGGCCCGGCCCAGCGCCCCGGTCTCGGCAATCGCCACGAAGCTGCGCAGCAGGTCGATGTCCAGGGATTGGCTCACGGCATGAATTCTCCTGATACCTGAGTTCAAAACTATTCGCTTCCTGGCGCGGGCGCCGCTGCGTAACGTGCTGCATTTTGATGGGAAGCATCGACAACATGAGCAGGAACGACGAACCCCGGTTCTGGGAGCATGCCCGACGGCACCTGGTGCGCTATGGCGGCAGCTTCGAGCCGTTGATCATCGAGCGCGCGCAAGGCAGCTTCGTCTACGACGCCGACGGCAGGGCGATCCTCGACTTCACCTCGGGCCAGATGAGCGCGTTGCTCGGCCACTCGCATCCGGACATCGTGGCCGTGGTCTCGCAGCATGTGCGCACGCTGGACCACCTCTTCAGCGGCATGCTGTCGCGGCCGGTCGTGGCGCTTGCGGCAGAGATCGCGCGGCACGCACCGGGCGAACTCGAACGCTGCCTGCTGTTGAGCACAGGCGCCGAGTCGAACGAGGCGGCGCTTCGCATGGCCAAGCTGGTGACGGGCCGGCATGAGGTGGTGGCCTTCACCCAGTCATGGCACGGCATGACCGGCAGCGCGGCCGCCGCAACCTACAGTGCCGGCCGCAAGGGCTACGGCCCGGCCGCGGCCGGTTCGCTGGCCATTCCGGCGCCCAACGCCTATCGGCCGCGCTTCACCACGCAGCAGGGCGAGCTCGACTGGCGCCGCGAACTCGACGACGGCTTCGAGCAGGTCGACAGGCAATCGACCGGCGCGCTGGCCGCCTTCATTGCAGAGCCCATCCTCAGCAGCGGCGGCATCCTCGAGCTGCCTCCGGGCTACATGGCGGCGCTGAAACAGAAGTGCAGCGAGCGCGGCATGCTGCTGATCGTCGACGAGGCGCAGACCGGTGTCGGCCGCACTGGCCTGATGTTCGCGTGCGAGCGCGACGGCGTTGCACCCGACATCCTCACGCTTTCCAAGACCCTGGGCGCGGGCCTGCCGCTCGCGGCCATGGTCACCACCGCCGCGATCGAGGAAGAGGCCCATGCGCGCGGTTTCCTTTTCTACACCACGCATGTCTCCGATCCGCTGCCCGCCGCAGTCGGCCTGAAGGTGCTGGAAGTGGTGGAGCGCGACGGTCTCGTCGAACGTGCGCGCACGGCGGGAGAGCGCCTCGTGCAAGGGCTGCAGCGGCTGCAGTCGCGCCACGAATGCATCGGCGACGTGCGCGGGCGCGGCCTGCTGCTGGGGCTGGAACTCGTCACCGACCGCCGGACCCGCGAGCCGGCCGCGAAGCTCGGCGAGGCCATCACGCGCGAGTGCATGAAGCTGGGCCTGAGCATGAACATCGTGAAGCTGCCTTCGATGGGCGGCGTCTTTCGCATCGCACCGCCCTTGACCATCAGCGACAGCGAGATCGATCTTGGCCTGGAGCTGCTCGACAAGGCGATCGACACCGCCGTGCGCAACGGCCGCTGAAGCAAACCGCTCTCCGATTCAGGTCGGCTTAAGTTTCCCCGCCGATACTGCAGAGGACGGTCTTTCGGCGTTGGTAGAGGTCGCTTCGGCACCCGCCTTCATGGTGGTTCCTCGAGGCTGGAGGTCGTCAGTCATTTTGTCTGGCCGAAGGTGCGTGGTTGCTCCTTCGGCCAACTGTCAAAAAGCCCTCGCGGCAGGTGGACTGACATTGAGCGCCGCCCCTCGGAGAACTATTCTTCGATCTGCCATGACCCAAAAACTTCCCGACTTCGACCTTCCCGAAGGCTGGACTTGCTGGGTAGACCTCACACAAGCTCCGGAGGGTACCTATACCGGCAAGGCCGAACTGCGACAAGGCAGGGAGCAGCGCTGCGTGTTCGTGCTGGCCCAGCAGCCGTCGCGCGAAGCCGCCCTCGAGCGCGTGCGTTTCAGGGCGAAATATTTTGTCGATGAATGGGTGACTCGCTCGCAAAGCGGCGGTCATCGGGTGTAGGAAAAGCGCCGTTTCCGGGCCCGAACAGCGGAGTTTTCCACGCTGCTCATTTCGCAGGCACCGTGTTGCAGGCCACGCCAGGCAACGATTTCGCGCGCAATCCCCCTGGTTTTCCCCAAAGTTGTCCCCAATCGGCGGGGAAAACCCGAAGACGCCTTTTCAGGCCCCGCGCTTACGCCCGGGCCCGCTCTGTTTCCTCGAGCCAGGTGGGTTCGTTGGAGGTGTCGGGAAAACCGTTGTCGGCCATGGCCGACGACCCTGCCGATCCCGGCACGTGCCGCAGCTCATACCCCCGTCCATAGACCGAGTGCAGGACGAATTCGCTTTCCTTGTGCAGCGACAGCTTGCGGCGGATGTTCGCCACGCAGCAGTCGAGCACGCGGCTCTTGCGCTCGATGCGCGAATCGACCCACAGCGAGGCCAGCAGCCATTCGCGCTCCAGCAGACGCCCCGCGTTGCGGAACAGCAGCAGCGCCAGCTCGAACTCGCGCGGCTTCAGGCGGATCTCGCTGCCGTGGTGCATCACCACCTTGCGGCTGCCGAGGAAATGGTAGTTGCCGAACAGCGCGCTCACCGAATGCGGGTGCAGCAGGGTCTCGTTGCGGCGCAGGGCCTCGCGCACGCGCAGCTCCACCTCGAAATCGTCGACCGGCAGCACCGCGAAGTCGATGCCGGCGCCGGGGGAGTCGTTGCCGATCACCGCCAGCACTTCGTTCAGCAGGTCGCGTTGCAGCGCGTTGACGACCAGGAAAATCGGGATGCGCAGCGCCTTGCACATGGCGGTGAGCACCGGCCAGGCGCCTTCGTCCTTGAGCACGACCAGCAGCAGGTCGAACGGCGCGCCCTGTGTCACGGCGCCCAGGAAGTCCGCGCTGCAGTCAAAGGGGGCCGACGTGCAGCCGATCTGTTGAAGGCGCTGGCCCCAGGCCTTTGCCTGGGCTTCGTCGCAGCCCACCATGGCCACATGGCGCGAGCCTTGAGCGTTGTTCATGTCCATAGTTTCGATGCGGTATGGGGGGAGGGCAGGCGGCGCCGCAGTGGCGCGACTCAGCCCACTGCCAGGCGGCTGCCGCTGCCCGATTGCGTCTTGCGAATGCCGTCCGGGCCGTAGAAGAGCTGTGCGCTGGCCTGCAGGAAATGCAGCGCCTGCTGGGTGAAATCGAGGTGCGCGTACACCATCGAGCCGTTGCGCAGGTTGTGGCTGCGCGCCTGCACCGCCAGCACCAGCAGCTCTGCCCAGGCCTGTTGCAGCTCGGGGCCACCGCCCGCCGCGGCGGCGTCAGCTCCCGCGCGGCCCGGCTCGTAGCCCATGGCCGTCTGCATGGCTTCGCGCTCGCGGTCGAGTTCGGCCATGCGGTCGAGCAGGCGGGTTTTCTCGCTGGCGATGGCCGCGAGGTCGGTAAATACGCCGGCCGACATGGCCTTGGCCTCCCGGTCCAGCACCGCCAGGAATTCCCCGATGCAGGCCGCCTCGGTGCGCAGCCGGGCCAGCAGAGCCTGGGCGTCGTTCATTGGCCGTCCTTCTTGTTGTCGAGCAGGTCGCGCACGCTGGCCAGCAGGCCGTCGGCAATGCGTTCCGGGCGGACCTGGTAGCGCCCCGCGCGGATGTCCTCGCGGATCGCCGCCACGCGGGCCGCGTCGAAATCGCTGCCGTCCGTGGCGGCGGGCAGCGAATGGACGTGCGCGGAGGCCTGCCGCGCTGCTTCCTTGGCTTCCTTGGTGCGCTCGGGGGCGTCGGCGCCCGTCATCGGGGCCGCGCCCGTGGCGGGCGATCGATGGAGGGGCGTGGCCGAAGGGGCAGGTTGATCGATTTTCAAGGTGATTCCTCAGGGGCTGACCGGTATATCGGCAGCCCGGGCAAGAACTTTAGGAATTTGCGTGCACGAAGGTTGAAACGGGCTCCGGGGGCTACTGTGCCAGCTGGATCTGCCCCTCCTCGTCCGCCACGCCGCTGACCAGCCGGCCTTCCCGGGTCTTGGCCTGCACCACCGCGCCGACCCTCGCACCGCTCAGGGCCTTGCCCTCGGTGCTGACCACGAATCCTTCGCCCTGGGCCACCAGCTTGACCGCCTGGCCCTGCTGGATGACCGTCACGCCGCGCACCGATTCCTTGCGCAGCGGCGCGCCCGGGCCGATGCGGTTGGCCGCCACCACGCCGACCAGTTCGGCCGCGCTGGTGATGACCGAGCGCGGCAGCCGCGTCAGGTCGCCGGTGCGCTCGGTGACGTCGCCCGCGCCCAGCGGCCGGCCGGTCTCGATGGCGCGCGCGGCCACGAAATAGCTGCCTTCCACCGAAATGTGCGCCTGCACGAAGCGCGTCCACGGCCGCTCCGTCTGGCAGCGCACGCCGACCGACACCCGGCCCCACGGCGTGGCGCCGGGCGGCAGGAAGGCCTCGGGCGCCTCGCAGGGCGGCAGCGCCTCGGTGCCGCGGCCCTCCAGGCTGATCGTGACCTTGCCCGGCAGGCCGGCGGTCTGCACCTGCAGGTATTTCTGGATGGCGGCTCCGGCGGCGTCGGCCGGCGGCGTCGAAGAAGCCCACGCGGGAGCCGTGCACGCGGCCGCGGCCAGCAGTGTCGGCAGCACGGTGCGCAGCAGGCGGGTCCAGGACTTCAGGAGGTTCATCGGCAGCGTGAGGGAAGAGCAAAAAAACAGGTGGCGCCGGAGTCGACGCAGACACGCCGACGCCGGGCAATTCTAGAAATCCGGTGCCGGATCGAAGGTGCGAGCAGCAGGCGAAAACCCCCTTTGTTCGGGCGATTGCAAACGCGAGGCATGCATAGACTCGCTTTCCATCTGTCGCTGCGCCTCGTGCATTGGCGACGCCACAACGGATGGAAAAAAGATGATCGACAAGCTGGATGCGGCGCTTCGTTTCAACCGCGAAGCCCTGAACCTGCGCGCGGAGCGCCAGGAGGTGCTCGCGGCCAATATCGCGCACGCGGACACGCCCAACTACAAGGCGCGCGACTTCGACTTCGGCAGCCGCCTGAGCGAAGCCGTCGAGCGCGGCCGCGCATCGCAGTCGATGTCGCTGGCCACCACCTCGGCGCGCCATCTCGCGGGCCAGGCACAGGCCATGCCCGACAAGGACCTGCTCTACCGCACGCCCAACCAGTCGAGCCTGGACGGCAACACCGTCGAGATGGACGTCGAGCGCATCGCCTTCGCCGACAACGCGCTGCGCTACGAGTCCAACCTCACCGTCATCAACGCCAAGATCAAGTCGCTGCTCTCCGCGGCGCAGCAGTAAGCCATGCCGTTCCCAAGCACCTCCATGAACATCTTCAACGTGGCGGGCTCGGCCATGACCGCGCAATCGCAGCGCATGAACGTGACCGCGAGCAACCTGGCCAACGCCGAGAGCGCGGCCGGCCCCGACGGCATGCCCTACCGCGCCAAGCAGGTGGTGTTCGAGGTCGCGCCTTCGGGCCACCAGGACATCGGCGGCGTGAAGGTCTCGGGCGTGATCGAAGACCCGTCGCCTCCCAGGATGGTGTTCGACCCGAAGAGCCCGCACGCCAACGGCGAAGGCTATGTCGCGATGCCCAACGTCAACGTGGTCGAGGAGATGACCAACATGATCTCGGCCTCGCGCAGCTACCAGGCCAACGTCGAAGTGCTCAACACGGCCAAGACCCTGATGGTCAAGACGCTGACCATCGGCCAGTAAACCTCCTTCACACCAACACTCCATGGCCATCTCCGACACCTCTTCCATCTCCGGTCAGAACGCCTCGTCCGCGACCGGCAACACCGTTTCGAGCCAGGACAACGAGCAGCGCTTCCTCAAGCTGCTGGTCACGCAGCTCAACAACCAGGACCCGCTCAACCCGATGCAGAACGCCGAGCTCACCTCGCAGCTCGCGCAGATGAGCACCGTGACCGGCATCGAGAAACTCAACACCACGCTCTCGGGCCTGGTGAACCAGACCGGCGCCAACCAGCTGCTGCAGGCGACCTCGCTCATCGGCTACAACGTGCTGTCGCCGGGCGACATCCTCACCACCAAGAAGCCCGACGAAGGCAAGGACCCCGCCACGCAGGCCTTCGGCGTGGAGCTGCCGGGCACCGCCGCCGACGTCACGATCAAGATCGTCGACGACAAGGGCAACGTCGTTCGCACCATCGACGCCGGCCCCATGAAGGAAGGCGTCAACGCCGTCACCTGGGACGGCAAGGACGAGGCCGGCAACGCCGTGGCCGCGGGCGCCTACCGCTTCACCGTCGATGCCAAGAACGGCAGCGCGGCCGTGACCTCCACCGCGCTGACCTTCTCGCAGGTGGCCGCCGTCAAGCAGGGCGCCGGCGGCGTCACGCTCGAGCTGGGCTCGGGCAACAACATCAGCCTGTCCGACGTGCGCCTGTTCCTCTGAGGCGCGTGCGCCTCCACTCTTTTCCATCGCAGCACTGAACGCATAACGCATTGAAGTAAGGAACCATCATGAGCTTTTCCCAGGGCATCAGCGGACTCGGCGTGGCCGCGGCCAACCTCGACGTCATCGGCAACAACATCGCCAACTCGGGCACCGTGGGCTACAAGTCCGCCGCCGCCACCTTCCAGGACGTGTATGCCGGTTCGCGCATCGGCCTCGGCGCCTCGGTGTCGGGCGTGGTGCAGAACTTCACGCAGGGCGTGACGCAGTCGAGCAGCCGCCCGCTGGACGTGGCCATCCTGAACGGCGACGGCTTCTTCCGACTGAGCAGCGAGACCGGCGAAGTCATGTACTCGCGCAACGGCCAGTTCACGCGCGACAAGGACGGCTACATCGTCAATGCATCCGGCCTGCGCCTGACGGGCTACGGCGTGAACGCCAGCGGCGGCATCAACGGCGGCACGCCGTCGCCCATCCAGATCCCGACCGCGTCCATGACGCCCAACCCGACCGGCAACGTCAACGCCCAGTTCAACCTCGACGCGCGCCTGGATGTGCCGACCAAGACGCCGTTCAACCCCGCTGACTCCGGCACCTTCAACTACTCGAACGCCATCGGCCCGATCTACGACTCGCTCGGCAACCCGCATGACGTGGCCGTGTACTTCGTGAAGAGCGCCACGCCCGCCAACACCTGGAGCGTGTATGGCACCGCCGACGGTGCCGCGCTCAATGCAGGCGCCGCGCTGACCACGCTCACCTTCGACTCCAAGGGCGTGATGACCGCGCCGGCCGGCGGCAAGCTGAGCACCGGCGCCATCACCTTCACCAACGGCGCGGCGCCGCTGACCGCGTCGATCGACCTCTCGGGCACCACCCAGTTCGGCACCGCCAACGGCATGAGCAAGCTGAGCCAGGACGGCTACCGCTCGGGCGAGCTGACCTCGTTCTCGATCAACCCCGACGGCACCATCACCGGCAAGTTCTCGAACGAGCAGACCAAGCTGCTGGGCCAGGTCGTGCTGTCGTCCTTCGCCAACCCGAACGGCCTGGAGCCCAAGGGCAACAACGTGTGGGCCGAGACGCTGGCCTCGGGCAATGCGCTCACCGGCACCCCGGGCGAAGGCACCAAGCTCGGTTCGCTGAAAGCTGGCGCGCTGGAGTCGTCCAACGTCGACCTGACCGCCGAACTCGTCAACCTCATCGTCGCGCAGCGCAACTACCAGGCCAACGCGCAGACCGTGAAGACGCAGGACCAGGTCATGCAGACGCTGATGAACATCCGCTGACGCGGCACCACCAGCACCGAACGACTGACACCAGGAGCACCCAGTGGATCGAATGTTGTATGTCGCGATGAGCGGCGCCAAGCAGGCCATGGATCAGCAGGCCGTCGTGGCCAACAACATGGCGAACGTCTCTACGCCCGGTTTCCGCGCGCAGATCGCCAACTTCCGCGCGGTGCCCGTGGTCGGGCAGGAGGCGCCCACGCGCGCCTTCGTGGCCGCCACCACGCCCGGCGCCGACTTCACCCACGGCCCGCTGACCGAAACCGGCCGCGCGCTCGACGTGGCCGTGAGCGGCCAGGGCTGGCTGGTGGTGCAGACGCCCGACGGCGGCGAGGCCTACACCCGTGTGGGCAACCTGCAGATCAGCGCCGATGGCCAGATCACCACCATGGGCGGCCGTGCCGTGATGGGCGACAACGGCGCCATGACCGTGCCGCCCGGCTCGGCCGTGGCCATTGCGCCCAACGGCCTGGTCGGCGCGCGCGACCCGGCCTCGGGCACGCTCACCGGCATTGCAGAAGTAGGCCGCCTGAAGCTGGTCAACCCGCCGAACGCCGACCTGGTGCGCGGCGACGACGGCCTCTTTCGCATGCGCGAGGGCCTGCCGCCGGCCGAAGCCGACGAGGCCGTCACGGTCGTCACCGGCGTGGTCGAAGGCAGCAACGTGAACCCGGTCGAGGCCATGGTCGCCATGCTCGCCAACGCGCGCAGCTTCGAGATGCAGATGAAGTCGCTGCAGACCGCCGACACCAACGCGCAGGCGGCCAACAAGCTGCTGGCCTACGGCTGATCGGCCGCAGGCACCGCTTGCCGGGCCTTCCTGGCTTCTGGCGCCACGCACCCAACACACGCAGGAATTTCAAGAAATGATTCGCTCCCTCTACATCGCCAAGACCGGCCTCGATGCGCAGCAGACGCAGCTCGACGTCGTCTCGAACAACCTGGCCAACGTCGGCACCACCGGCTTCAAGCGCAGCCGTGCCGTGTTCGAAGACCTGGTCTACCAGAACCTGCGCCAGAGCGGCGCCCAGTCGTCGGACCAGACCCGCCTGCCTTCGGGCCTGCAGGTCGGCACCGGCGTGCACGTGGTCGCCACCGAGCGCATCCACTCGCAAGGCAACCTCACCAAGACCGACAAGCCCACCGACGTGGCCATCAGCGGCAGCGGTTTCTTCCAGGTGCTGATGCCCGACGGCACCACCTCGTACACGCGCGACGGCTCGTTCCAGAAAGACCGCGACGGCCAGCTCGTGACCGCCAGCGGCTTCCCGGTGCAGCCCGCCATCACCGTCCCGGCCAACGCCACGAGCATCACGGTGGGCCGCGACGGCATCGTGTCGGTGGTGCAGGCCGGCAGCACGAACACCGTGCAGATCGGCCAGCTGCAGCTCGCGACCTTCGTCAACCCCACGGGCCTGGAAAGCAAGGGCGAGAACCTGTACGCGGAGACCGACGCCTCGGGCGCGCCCAACCAGGTGAACCCCGGCGTCGACGGCGCGGGCACGCTGAGCCAGGGCTATGTGGAAGCATCGAACGTGAACGTGGTGGAAGAGCTGGTCAACATGATCGCCACCCAGCGTTCGTACGAAATCAACAGCAAGGCAGTCCAGACTTCGGACCAGATGCTGCAGCGCCTGGCGCAGATGTGATGAACGGTGCGCGTCTTCTTCATCGGGTCGGCGCCGCCAGGGTGCTGTTGGCGGTGCTCGTCGCCGCGCTGGCCACGGGCTGCGCGCAAGTGCCGCGCGAGCCGCTGGTGCACCAGCCGATGACGGCGCGCGCCGAAAGCTATGCGCAGATGCAGCCGCGGCGCTCGCCCGGCGCGATCTTCCAGGACGGTCCGGGCGCGAATGCGTTGTTCGAGGACCGGCGCCCGCGCAACATCGGCGACATCCTGACCATCGTGATCAACGAGAAGGTCAATGCCACCAAGAATTCGGGCGCGAACGCCAGCCGCGCGGGCAACACCACGAGCGTGTTCGCGGCGATTCCGAAACTCATCGGCGGCCTGCTCGACGGGCAGGACACCAAGCTCAGCGGCACCAACTCGCTCACCGCCAAGGGCGGCGCCAATGCCAACAACACCTTCAGCGGCGTGATCACGGTCACGGTGGTGGACGTGATGGGCAACGGCAACCTGCTGGTGAGCGGCGAAAAGCAGATGGGCATCAACCAGGGCACCGAGTACATCCGCTTCTCTGGCGTGGTGAACCCGCGCACCGTGTCGGGCAACAACACCGTGCCTTCGACGCTGGTGGCCGATGCACGCATCGAGTACTCGGCCAAGGGCTACATCGACGAGGCCCAGACCATGGGTTGGATGCAGCGCATCTTCCTCAACGTCATGCCATTTTGACTATGAAAAACCCCCAGGCTTCGCGCACTTCGTGTCGCTTCTCCTTCCCCCTTGCAGGGGGCGATGCCTGCGGCCCGGCAAAGCCGGTTCCGCGGTATCTCACGAACCTTCGGGCTCGCTGGCGCATCGCGGCGGCTGCGGTGTTTGCTTCGCTGCTCTTCGTGCCCGCGCATGCGGAGCGGCTCAAGGAGCTCGCGAGCATCCAGGGCGTGCGGGACAACCCGCTGATCGGCTATGGGCTGATGGTGGGCCTGGACGGCACGGGCGACCAGACCATGCAGACGCCGTTCACCACGCAGAGCCTGAACAACATGCTGCAGCAGCTGGGCATCACGATTCCGCAGGGCGTGAACATGCAGCTGAAGAACGTGGCGGCGGTGATGGTCACGGCCACGCTGCCGTCGTTCGCGCGGCCGGGGCAGAACATCGACGTGACGGTGTCGTCCATGGGCAATGCGAAGAGCCTGCGCGGCGGCACGCTGCTGATGACGCCGCTGAAGGGCGTGGACGGCGCGACCTACGCGGTGGCGCAGGGCAACATGGTGGTCGGCGGCGCGGGCGCGTCGGCCAACGGCAGCAAGGTGCAGGTCAACCAGCTCAGTTCGGGCCGCATTCCGGGCGGCGCGCTGGTCGAGCGCACGGTCGAGGCGCCGGTGGGCGGCGAAGGCACGTTCACGCTGGAGCTCAACCGCTCGGACTTCGGCACCACGCAACGCGCGGTCGATGCCATCAACCGGCAGTTCGGTCCGGGCTCGGCCGAGGCGATCGATGCGCGCGTCATCCGCGTGCGGGCGCCGGAGCCGCAGCAGCGCGTGGGTTTCCTCGCGCGGCTCGAAGACCTCGAAGTGACGCCGACGCAGGCCGGCGCGCGCGTGGTGGTCAATGCACGCACCGGTTCGGTGGTCATGAACCAGGCGGTGCGGGTGAAAGATTGCGCCATTGCGCACGGCAACCTGTCGGTGGTCATCAACACCGAGCCCGTCATCAGCCAGCCGGGCGCGCTCTCGGGCGGCACCACGGTGGCGGCGCAGACCTCGCAGATTTCGGTGAACCAGGGAGGCGGCGCGATGCAGATGGTGCGCGGCGGCGCTTCGCTGTCGGACGTGGTCAAGGGCCTCAACGCCCTGGGCGCGAACCCGCAAGACCTGGTGTCGATCCTGCAGGCCATGAAATCGGCCGGCGCGTTGAGCGCCGAGCTGGAAATCATCTGAGGCCGCGCGCATGACCGTCTCGAACACGAGCGCCGGCGCGGGCGCATGGAACACTTCCGACGCGGCCAGCCGCGCCGGTGCGCTCGACCAGCGCTTTGCACTGGACGTGCAGGGCGTCGATGCACTGCGCCGCACGGTGCGCGCATCGCCGGAAGAAGGGCTGCAGCAGGTCTCGCGCCAGTTCGAGGCCATGTTCATGAACATGGTGCTCAAGAGCATGCGCGAAGCCACGCCTTCCAGCGGCCTGCTCGACAGCCAGAACCAGAAGATCTACCAGTCGATGTTCGACCAGCAGCTCGCGCAGAACCTTTCGGGGCGCGGCGTGGGGCTGGCCGAGGCCATGCTCGAACAGCTGCGCCGCACCTTGCCGTCGGGCCCGCCCGATGCCGAGGCGGACGCCGAGATCGGCATGCGGCCGATGCTGCTCGAGCCGCGCTCCACCGGCCTGCCGTTCTCGCCGCGCGCGGGCATTCCCATCGGCTCGGCGCCCAGCGGGCGCGTCTCCACGGCGGCCGACCTGGGTGTGTACCAATACAACGGCGACCGCCGCGCGCCGGCCGCGAATGCTTCGCTGCAGGGCCAGGTCGACGATTTCGTGGGCCGCATGGGTGCTTCCGCGCAGGCGGCCAGCACGGCCAGCGGCGTGCCCGCGCCGCTGATCCTGGCGCAGGCCGCGCTGGAGTCGGGCTGGGGCAAGCGCGAGATCCGCGCCGACGACGGCACGCAGAGCTTCAACCTGTTCGGCATCAAGGCCGACCGCAGCTGGAAGGGCCCGACGGTCGAGACCACCACCACCGAATACGTCGACGGCGAGCCGCAGAAGGTGCGCGCCAAGTTCCGCGCCTACGCCTCGTACGACGAAGCCTTCACCGACTACGCGCGCTTCATCACGCGCAACCCGCGCTACGCGAACGTGCTGGCCACCGACGACCCGCACGAGGCCGCACACGGCCTGCAGCGCGCGGGCTACGCCACCGATCCGAAGTACGGCGAGAAGCTGGTTCGAATCATGCAGAAATTCGGCTGAGCCCTGCGCGGCGCGGCCTGGCCCGGTACCGGCCGCCGCATGCGCGGCGAGCCTCCCCCCAACACTGGAATACACAGGAATTCCCATGGCAGAGATCGCAAGCTTTCAGCAAAGGCAACAGCAGCAGTCGGGCGCGTCCACGGGCGCGAGCCGCCTGGAGGTGGTGACGTTCAAGCTGGGCGAAGAGGAATACGGGATCGACATCCAGAAGGTGCAGGAGCTGCGCGGCTACGACGCTGTGACGCGCATTGCCAATGCGCCGGAATACATCAAGGGCGTGGTGAACCTGCGCGGGATCATCGTGCCGATCATCGACATGCGGATCAAGTTCAAGCTGGGCGATCCGACGTACGACCAGTTCACGGTGGTGATCGTGCTGAACATCGGCGGCCGGGTGGTGGGGATGGTGGTGGACAGCGTGTCGGACGTGATCACGCTGTCGGCCGAGCAGATCAAGCCGGCGCCGGAGATGGGCTCGGTGCTGGACGCCGATTACCTGATCGGGCTGGGCACGCTGGACGACCGGATGCTGATTCTGGTGGACATCGACCGGCTCATGTCCAGCGACGAGATGGGCCTCATCGAGAAGATGGCGGCCTGAGTTTTCTCCGGGCACTGAATAAAAAAGACACCAAGGGTCCGAGAGGAGACAAGCCAGATGAAGAATTGGAATACGAGCCAGCGCCTGGGCGCCGGCTTCGCGGTCGTGCTCGCGCTGGTGGTGCTGATCGCCGGCGTCGGTGTGCTGCGGCTGCAGGCGGTGGGCGAAGCCACCAAGGACATGGCCCGGCAGTCGCTGGTGAAGGAACGCCTGGCTTCGGCCTGGCAACTGGGCACCACCACCAACAGCGTGCGCACCGTCTCGCTGCTCAAGAGCAACGACGCCGCGGTGCAGGACTACCTGCAAAAGAGCATCGCCGGCACCAGCGCCAGCATCTCCGAAACGCAGAAGAAGCTCGAGGATATGCTGGCGGCTCCCGCCGAACTGGCGCTGAGCGCCGACATCAGGAAGAAGCGCGGCGACTATGTCGAGCTGCGCAACAAGCTGCTCAAGCTGAAGGCCGGCGGCCAGCCGGAAGAAGCCGCCAAGCTCACCGACACGCAACTGCTGCCCGCGCTCGAAAGCTACGACGCCAGCATCCGCGCGATGGTGACGCTCCAGCAGCAGCAGATCGACCGCACGGCCAATGACATCGAGGCCCAGTACCAGTCGGGCCGCGTCTATCTCATCGTGCTGGCCGTGTTCGCGCTGGCGCTGGGTTCGGTCATCGCATGGCTGCTGACGCGCGGCATCGTGCAGCCCATCGGGGAGGCGCTGCTGATTGCCGAAACCGTGGCCTCCGGCGACCTGAGCCAGGAATTCGAGACCGATCGCGGCGGCGACTTCGGCCGGCTGCTGCGCGGCATGGGCGAGATGGAAGACACGCTGACCGACCTGGTGACGCGCATCAAGGCTTCCACCGATTCGATTGCCGTGGCGTCGCGGCAGATCGCGGCGGGCAATGAAGACCTGTCTTCGCGCACGGAGCAGCAGGCCAGTTCGCTGGAGCAGACGGCGGCTTCGATGGAGGAGCTCACGAGCACCGTGAAGCAGAACGCGGACAACGCACGGCAGGCGAACCAGCTCGCCGTGTCGGCTTCCGCCGTGGCGGTGAAGGGCGGCAGCGTCGTGTCTCAGGTGGTGGACACCATGGGATCGATCAATGCGTCGTCCCGGAAGATCGTCGACATCATCGGTGTCATCGACGGCATTGCCTTCCAGACGAATATCCTGGCATTGAACGCGGCCGTGGAAGCCGCCCGCGCGGGCGAGCAGGGCAAGGGCTTTGCCGTGGTCGCCTCCGAGGTGCGCAACCTGGCGCAGCGTTCGGCGTCGGCGGCCAAGGAAATCAAGACCCTCATCGGCGACTCGGTGGAGAAAGTCGAAGAAGGCAGCAAGCAGGTCAGCGAAGCGGGCCGCACCATGGACGAGATCGTCGGCAGCGTGCGCCGCGTGACGGACATCATGGGCGAGATCACCGCCGCGAGTCAGGAACAAACCTCCGGCATCGAGCAGATCAACCAGGCCATCACGCAGATGGACCAAGTGACGCAGCAGAACGCCGCGCTGGTCGAGCAGGCATCGGCCGCCGCGCAGTCGCTGCAGGAGCAGGCCGACAACCTCGTCAGGGCGGTGAGCACCTTCAAGCTCGACGCCGACGAGACCGTGGCGGCCTGACCAGGTGTTGTCCCGTGCACGTCTTTCCCCCAAGTTCGCCCTGCGCCTGGGCGCCGGCATTGCCGTCGTCTTTCTGCTGCTGGCCGTGGCGCTCGGGGTCGGCTTCCAGGCCGGTGCCGGCCTCGCTTGGGCGCGCAACGCGATGCTGGCGCTGGGTGCCGCATCGCTGCTTGCCGGAATCGTCATCGCGTGGTTCATCGCGCGCTCCTTCAACCGCTCCAGCCAGAACGCGCTGAAAACCGCTGAACGGCTGGACCGGGTTCTTCAAAACGTCAACGCAAGAGATTCTTGAAATACCCATGCGCTCACTTCTCAATCTCCGCATCGGCACCCGTCTAGGCGCGGATTTTGCCGCCGTGCTCCTGATGCTGGCCGGCGCGATCGGCCTCGGCCTGCATGCCATGGGCAATGTCCAGTCGCGTCTCGAAGGCATCGTCAACAGCAACAACGTCAAGGTGGCCGCGGTCAACACGATGTCGGACGCGATCCGGGAGATCGCCATCCTCGACGGCAACCTGATTCTGCTGACCGAAGACACGGCCATGCGCGAAGAGTCCAAGAAGATCGTCGGCGCCCGGGAGCGCTACGCGGAAGCTCACAAGGTGCTGGAAAAACTGGTCACCACGCCGGAAGGCAAGGCGCTGCTGGCAAGGGCCGACGAGAAGGCGGCCTTGCTCTTGCCCTTGAACGCCCAGCTGTCCGAGCTGGCGCTGCAGAACAAGAACGACGAGGCGACGCAGATCTTCATCGCCAAGTTCCAGCCGGCCGTGCGGAACGTGCTGACTGAACTCGACGCGATGGACGCCAACGAGAACAAGCTGTCCCAGGCGGCCAGCCGGGAGGCGGCCGAAGGCTATGCCTGGTCGCGCAACCTGATGTTCGCGCTGGGCGGCTTCGCGATCCTGTTCGGCGCGGCCATCGCGTGGTTCACCACGCATTCGATCACCCGCCCGATCGGGGAGGCGGTGGAGGTCGCCGAGAAGGTGGCGGCGGGCGACATCACCTCGCGCATCGAGGTGCGTTCGAAGGACGAGACCGGCCGGCTGATGACGGCGCTGAAGGCCATGAACGAAAGCCTGGTCCGCATCGTGCGCGAAGTGCGCATGGGAACGGACACGATCGCCACGGCGTCGAGCCAGATTGCATCGGGCAACCAGGATCTGTCTTCGCGTACCGAAGAACAGGCCAGCTCGCTGGAGCAGACGGCGGCTTCGATGGAGCAGCTGACTTCGACCGTGAAGCAGAACGCGGACAACGCGCGCCAAGCCAACCAGCTGGCCGTCTCGGCTTCGGAGGTGGCCGTGAAGGGCGGCGATGTCGTGTCGCAGGTGGTGGGCACGATGGGCTCCATCGATGCGTCGTCCAAGAAGATCGTCGACATCATCGGCGTGATCGACGGCATTGCCTTCCAGACCAACATCCTGGCGCTGAACGCGGCAGTCGAAGCAGCACGTGCCGGTGAACAAGGCCGTGGCTTCGCGGTGGTCGCATCGGAAGTGCGCAGCCTCGCACAGCGCTCGGCGGCGGCAGCCAAGGAAATCAAGACGCTGATCGGCGACTCGGTAGAGAAGGTCGAGGAGGGCAGCAAGCAGGTCGCCGAGGCGGGCCGCACCATGGAACAGATCGTCGGCAGCGTCAAGCGCGTAACCGACATCATGGGCGAGATCACCGCGGCGAGCCAGGAACAGACCTCGGGCATCGAGCAGATCAACCAGGCCATCACGCAAATGGACCAGGTGACGCAGCAGAACGCCGCGCTGGTCGAAGAAGCCTCGGCGGCGGCCCAGTCGCTTCAGGAGCAGGCCAGCAGCCTCGTGCAGACCGTGAGCATCTTCAAGATCGACGCCAATGCCGTGGCCACCGTGCGCCCCGGCTTCACCCGCATCACGCCCATTCCCAGGCCGGTGGCGAAAACCGTGCGTCCGGTGGCGAAGCAGCCGGCCAAGGCGCTGCCCGCGCGCCGCGCGCCGGTCGCCGCTCCCGCGCCCCAGTTGGCCATGGCCGGCGACTCCAAAGGCGATTGGACCGAGTTTTGAGAATAAAGGACTCAAGTCTGGCGATCCGATGCCGATAACAGGATGACGGCGTTGCCGCGTTGCGCGCAACGGCTGCCGTCTCCCGTTATTGAAGGAAGAGAGCAATGAGTTTGAAGGATCTGAAAATCGGCACGCGCCTGGGGCTCGGCTTCGCGGTCATGCTGCTGCTGATGGCTTTCATTGCCGCCACCGGCGTGCTGCGGCTGACCAATGTGGGGCATGCCACCGACGAGATGGTGGAGCAGGCGCTGGTGAAGGAGCGCCTGGCCAACGAATGGCTGAGCAACCTCAAGTCGAACACGGTGGCCAACTTCGCGATGATCAAGACCACCGATCCAGCCGTCGCAGACTATTTCTCCAAACTCCAGGCCGCCGGCTCGGCCCGCATCAGCCCGGCGCAGAAGAAGCTCGAATCGATGCTGGACACGCCGGAAGAAAAGGCGCTCTATGCCAAGGTCGCCGCTTCGCGCGCCGTGGTGCTCGAGACGGTGGGCGTTCTCAACAAGCTCAAGGACAGCGGCCAGCTCGCCGAAGCGAACACGCTGGTCGACACCAAGTTCACCGACGCGCTGGGCGTCTATGGCGGCGCCGTCGAGGCGCTGGCCCAGCACCAGCGCGAGAAGATCGATGCCGCCGCCCGCGGCATCGCCGCCGACTACGTGGCGGGGCGCACCACGCTGGTGGTGCTGGCGTCCATCGCCGTCTTGCTGGGCGCGCTGTTCGCCTGGCGCCTGAGCCTGGGCATCGTGCGCCCGCTGGGCCATGCGGTGGAAGTGGCGCAGACCGTCGCGGCCGGCGACCTGAGCGCCGACATCCGCGTGGAAAGCCGCGACGAAGCCGGCCAGCTGATGCAGGCGCTGAAGAACATGAACGAGAGCCTGGCCAAGGTGGTCGGCGAGGTGCGCACAGGCACGGACACGATCGCGACGGCTTCGAGCCAGATCGCTTCGGGCAACCAGGACCTGTCTTCGCGTACCGAAGAGCAGGCGAGTTCGCTGGAGCAAACCGCGGCTTCGATGGAAGAGCTGACTTCGACGGTGAAGCAGAACGCGGACAACGCGCGTCAGGCGAACCAACTGGCCGTGTCGGCCTCCGAAGTGGCCGTCAAGGGCGGCAGCGTCGTGTCGCAAGTGGTGGACACGATGGGCTCGATCAACGCCTCGTCCAAGAAGATCGTCGACATCATCGGCGTGATCGACGGTATCGCCTTCCAGACCAACATCCTGGCGCTGAACGCAGCCGTGGAAGCAGCACGTGCCGGTGAACAAGGCCGTGGCTTCGCAGTGGTCGCTTCGGAAGTTCGCAGCCTCGCGCAACGCTCCGCAGCCGCAGCCAAGGAAATCAAGACGTTGATCGGCGACTCGGTAGAGAAGGTCGAGGAGGGCAGCAAGCAGGTCGCGGAGGCAGGCCGCACCATGGACGAGATCGTCGGCAGCGTGCGCCGCGTGACGGACATCATGGGCGAGATCACCGCGGCGAGCCAGGAGCAGACCTCCGGCATCGAACAGATCAACCAGGCCATCACGCAGATGGATCAGGTGACGCAGCAGAACGCCGCACTGGTCGAGCAGGCCTCGGCCGCCGCTCAGTCGCTGCAGGAGCAGGCAGGCAGCCTGTCGCAAGTCGTCGGCGTATTCCAGCTCGGCCGCAATCAACTGGCGCTTGCCTGAAAGCGACGACCGGACCATGCGCGTCAATCTGCCAGTCACCGGCATCGAATACGAACTCCCGCGAGACGCCGCCCTGGTGTCCCGCACCGACCTCAAGGGTCGCATCACCTATGTCAACCCGGCCTTCGTCGAGGCCAGCGGCTATGCCGTGGACGAGCTCATGGGCAAGGCGCACAACATCGTGCGCCATCCCGACGTGCCGCCCGAGGCCTTCGCCGACCTCTGGCAGACGCTGGGGCAGGGCCTGCCTTGGACCGGGATCATCAAGAACCGGCGCAGCAACGGCGACTTCTACTGGGTGCTGGCCAATGTCACGCCGATCCGCCGCGACGGCCGCGTGCAAGGCTACATGTCCGTGCGCAGCCGGCCCGACCGCGCCGACGTGGCCGAGGCCGATGCGCTCTACCGCCGCCTGCGCGAAGGCGGGGCCAAGGGCGTCACGCTGCAGCAGGGCCAGGTGGTCCAGCGCGGCTGGATGAATCCGCTGGCGCAGCTGCGGCGCATTCCTGTGCGCCAGCGCGTGTTCGGCGCGACCACGGCAGCCGCGCTGCTGACGCTCGGCTTGGGCATTGCGGGCTGGATGGAGGCGGGCCGCCTGGTCGCCTCGGCCGGCGTGCACAGCTGGCTGCCCGGCGCCCTGGCGGCCGGCGGCGTGGGCTTTGCGCTCGCATGGCTGGGCCTCGGGCAGTTCCTGGGCCGCACCGTCTTCCGCCCGCTCGACGAGGCCTTGCATGTGGCGCGGGCCATTGCGGGCGGCGACCTCGCCAAGTTCGAGATCCGCCGCGGCGACGAAATCACCGGGCTGCTGCGCGCGCTGAACCAGATGAGCGCGAACCTGTTCGCGATCGTCGCGGACGTCGGCACCAACGTGGCCGGCGTGATGTCGGCGTCGAGCCAGATCGCCTCGGGCAACCAGGATCTTTCTTCGCGCACCGAACAGCAGGCCAGCTCGCTGGAGCAGACGGCGGCGTCGATGGAGGAACTCACGAGCACGGTGAAGCAGAACGCGGACAACGCGCGCCAAGCCAACCAGCTGGCGGTGTCGGCCTCGGAAGTGGCCGTGAAGGGCGGCAGCGTCGTGTCTCAAGTAGTCGACACCATGGGCTCGATCAATGCGTCGTCCCGGAAGATCGTCGACATCATCGGCGTGATCGACGGCATCGCGTTCCAGACGAACATCCTGGCGCTGAATGCCGCCGTGGAAGCCGCCCGCGCGGGCGAGCAGGGCAAGGGCTTTGCCGTGGTCGCCTCCGAAGTGCGCAGCCTCGCGCAGCGCTCCGCTGCGGCAGCCAAGGAAATCAAGACGCTGATCGGCGATTCCGTCGAGAAGGTCGAGGCCGGCAGCAAGCAGGTGGCGGAGGCCGGCCGCACGATGGAAGAGATCGTCGGCAGCGTGCGCCGCGTGACCGACATCATGGGCGAGATCACGACCGCCAGCCAGGAGCAGACCTCCGGCATCGAGCAGATCAACCAGGCCATCGCGCAGATGGACCAGGTCACACAACAGAACGCCGCGCTGGTCGAAGAGGCTTCGGCCACGGCGCAGTCGCTGCAGGAGCAGGCCGACGGCCTGGTCAGGGCCGTGCGCGTGTTCAGGGCCGAAGCGGCCGAGATCCATTAATTTCAAACCGGAGAGAACAGATGCTGACCAAGGCAAAAGACCCCTTGCAACAAGCCGCCTCGGCGCCGTCCCCTTCCACGGGCGGTAGCCGCCTGGAGGTGGTGACGTTCAAGCTGGGCGAAGAGGAATACGGGATCGACATCCAGAAGGTGCAGGAGCTGCGCGGCTACGACGCGGTGACGCGCATTGCCAATGCGCCGGAATACATCAAGGGCGTGGTGAACCTGCGCGGGATCATCGTGCCGATCATCGACATGCGGATCAAGTTCAAGCTGGGCGATCCGACGTACGACCAGTTCACGGTGGTGATCGTGCTGAACATCGGCGGTCGGGTGGTGGGGATGGTGGTGGACAGCGTGTCGGACGTGATCACGCTGTCGGCCGAGCAGATCAAGCCGGCGCCGGAGATGGGTTCGGTGCTGGACGCCGATTACCTGATCGGGCTGGGCACGCTGGACGACCGGATGCTCATTCTGGTGGACATCGACCGGCTCATGTCTAGCCAGGAGATGGGCCTCATCGAGGCAGCCGCCACCGCCTGAGCCCCACGGGTGCCGTGGCCTAAAGGCCCGGACCGGTTTTCCGCCTTTCCCATTGAATGCCCGCACCATGAACTTCCTCTCGAACCTTCGCATCGGAACGCGGCTCGCCGTGGCCTTTTCCGTTGTCCTTGGCCTGGTGGTGATTTCCACCGCCTTCGCGCTGCTGTCGGCGCGCAGCAACGCGGAGGCCACGCGGGTCATGATGGAAAGCCCGCTGGCGAAGGAGCGGCTCATCTCCGACTGGTACGTGCTGACCTACTCGGCCATCGCGCGCACGTCGATGATCGCGCGCACCACCGACGAGACGCTGCCCGTCACCTTCGCCGATGTCATTTCCGACAGCGTGAAGAAGGGCACCGAGACCATGGCCAAGGTCGAGAAGCTGCTGGTGACGCCGGAAGAGAAAGCCATCTTCAAGTCGATCATGGAGCTGCGCGCCAAGTACCAGGCCGCCAAGGACGAAGTGGGCAAGGCCAAGGCCAGCGGCAACACGGTGGAAACCACGCGCGCCTTCAAGGAGACCTTCCAGCCGGCCGCCAAGGCCTATGAAAGCCGCGTGCTCGAGTTGCTGTCGATCGAGCGCAAGGCCATCGACGACATGAGCGCCAGCATCGACGCCGCGAATGCGCGCGCGCTCAACCTGAGCCTGCTGCTGGCAATGGCGACGGTGGCAATCGGCGCCGTCTTCTCGTTCCTGATCTCGCGCAGCATCGTGCGGCCGCTGACGCGCGCCGTCGAAGTGGCGGAAACCGTGGCGGCCGGCGACCTGAGCGTCGACATCCGCGCGGAGAGCCGCGACGAGACCGGCCAGCTGATGCAGGCGCTGAAGAACATGAACGACAGCCTGGCCAAGGTGGTGGGCGAAGTGCGCACGGGCACGGAGACGATCGCCACGGCGTCGGGGCAGATTGCCTCGGGCAATCACGACCTGTCTTCGCGCACCGAGCAGCAGGCCAGCTCGCTGGAGCAGACGGCGGCTTCGATGGAAGAGCTGACTTCGACCGTGAAGCAGAACGCGGACAACGCGCGTCAGGCGAACCAACTGGCGGTGTCTGCTTCTGAGGTCGCGGTCAAGGGCGGCAGCGTCGTGTCGCAAGTGGTGGACACGATGGGCTCGATCAACGCATCGTCCAAGAAGATCGTCGACATCATCGGCGTGATCGACGGTATTGCATTCCAGACCAACATCCTCGCGCTGAACGCAGCCGTGGAAGCAGCACGTGCCGGTGAACAAGGCCGCGGCTTCGCGGTGGTCGCATCGGAAGTTCGCAGCCTCGCACAGCGCTCCGCCGCCGCAGCCAAGGAAATCAAGACGCTGATCGGCGACTCGGTAGAGAAGGTCGAGGCTGGCAGCAAGCAGGTCGCCGAGGCGGGCCGCACCATGGACGAGATCGTCGGCAGCGTGCGCCGCGTGACGGACATCATGGGCGAGATCACCGCCGCGAGCCAGGAACAGACCTCGGGCATCGAGCAGATCAACCAGGCCATCACCCAGATGGACCAGGTCACACAACAGAACGCCGCGCTGGTGGAAGAAGCATCGGCGGCAGCGCAATCGCTGCAGGAGCAGGCAGGCAGCCTGTCGCAAATCGTCGGCGTGTTCCGCCTGGAAGGCAGCCGCGCTGCCGGCACCGCGCGTCAGTTGGCATTCACTGCATCAGCAGCATAAACGGAGAAAAGACAATGCAGTGGTTCCAGAATCTTCGCGTCACCGTCCGGTTGATCCTCAGCTTTCTCGTGGTCGCGGCGATCGGCGCGGCAGTGAGCGCGCTCGGCATCTTCCACATGGGCCGCATCAGCGCCTCGACCGAAGAGCTTTACGCCAACGAGTTGCGCGCCCTGCAGGCCGTGCAGGAAGCCAATATCCACCTGCTGTATGCCAGCCGCGCGCAGATGACGCTGCTGTCGGCCGGCACGCGCGGCGAGCGCAACGCGGGCGCCAACGAGCTCAAGGCGTCGATGGAAAGCCTGGCGTCGCGTGCCTCGGAGGTCAAGTCATTCTTCGGCGAAACCGAGGAGGGCGCCAAGCTCTACAGCCAGTTCGAAGGCCTGGTCGGGCCGCTGAGCACGCACATGAATGATTTCGTGGCGCTCGTGAACAAGCAGCCGCTGGACAGCTCGCAGTTCGACAACCAGGTGACCGAAGACAGCACGCGCCTCCTGAAGGAATCGCGCGGTCTGGAAGAAGTGCTCAAGGGCATGGTCGCGCACAGCAAGGACCTCGCGCGCGAGCGTGCCGAGCAGGCCGACGGAACCTACAAGACCTCCCGGCTGATGATGCTGGTGATGGCGCTCATCGGCATCGTGGTCAGCGTCGGGCTGGGCATGGTGGTCGCGCGCCTGATGGGTCGGCAGCTCGGCGGCGAGCCGCAGTACGCGGCCGACGTGGTCGGTCGCATTGCCGACGGCGACCTGTCGATGGCGGTCGAGGCCGACGCCGCGCATGAAGGCAGCCTGCTGCACTCCATCAAGCTGATGCAGCTGCAGCTGACTTCCATCGTCGGGAAGATCAAGGATTCGAGCGACGTCATCGCGGATGCCTCAGGGCAGATCGCCTCGGGCAATCAGGACTTGTCTTCGCGCACCGAGCAGCAGGCCAGCTCGCTGGAGCAGACGGCCGCCTCGATGGAGGAACTCACGAGCACGGTGAAGCAGAACGCGGACAACGCGCGCCAAGCCAACCAGCTGGCCGTGTCGGCTTCCGAAGTGGCGGTGAAGGGCGGCAGCGTCGTGTCTCAAGTAGTCGACACCATGGGCTCGATCAATGCGTCGTCCAAGAAGATCGTCGACATCATCGGCGTGATCGACGGCATCGCGTTCCAGACCAACATCCTGGCGCTGAACGCGGCCGTGGAAGCCGCCCGCGCCGGTGAACAAGGCCGTGGCTTCGCGGTCGTTGCATCGGAGGTTCGCAGCCTCGCACAACGTTCCGCGGCAGCAGCCAAGGAAATCAAGACGCTGATCGGCGATTCCGTCGAGAAGGTCGCGGAAGGCAGCAAGCAGGTGGAAGAAGCCGGCCGCACCATGGACGAGATCGTCGGCAGCGTGCGCCGCGTGACGGACATCATGGGCGAGATCACCGCAGCGAGCCAGGAGCAGACCTCCGGCATCGAACAGATCAACCAGGCCATCACGCAGATGGACCAGGTGACGCAGCAGAACGCCGCGCTGGTCGAAGAGGCTTCGGCCGCTGCCCAGTCGCTGCAGGAGCAGGCCGGCAGCCTCGTGCAGGCCGTCAGCACATTCAAGCTGGACGCGAGCCACCAGGCCGCGCCCCGCGCGCGCGCCGAGGCATTGCCGGCCGTGCAAGACGACAACAACAAATCATCGTTGCCCGCCGCGCCGCAGCTTGCTGTGGCCGGCGCTGGCGACTGGCGCGAGTTCTGAGGACCGCGCCGAGCGCAACCACGAGTATCGGCTCCCGGGCCCCAAGGAAAAATCATCAAAACGTTCTACAACCTCAAGATCGCGACCAAGCTGCTCGTGTCTTTCATCGCCGTCCTTGTGTTGACGGCTTGTGTCGGCATCATTTCGGTGATGCAACTGGGCAAGGTCCACGACATGTCGACCGACCTTGCGACCAACTGGATGCCGGCCACGCGTTCGCTGCTCGAAATGAAGAACCTGATGTCGCGCTACCGCACGCAGGAACTGCAGCACATCCTGGCGGGCTCGTACGACGAAATGGCCGTGTACGAGAAGGCCATGGACGAAACCTGGGCCAACCTGCAGAAGAACCGCGCGGAATACGAGAAGCTCATCTCCGAGCCGGAAGAGCGCGAGATCTACCCGACGCTCCAGAAGCTGCTGACCGAGTATTCGCTCGAGCACAACAAGATCGTCGCCATTTCCCACACGCAGGAAAACGAGCAGGCGACCGCGTTGATCCGCGGCAAGTCGCTGCAACTGAGCCGCGACATCAACGGGGCGCTCGACAAGCTGACCGAGGTCAATGTGGCCGGTGCGATCCGCGCCGGTGAAACCGCCGACACGGTGTACGGGGAAGCCCGCCTCTGGGTGCTGGGTCTGCTGCTGGGCAGCGTGGCGTTGGGCCTGGTGCTGGCGCTCTGGATTGCGCGCATCGTCTCGCGGCCGCTGTCCGAGGCGGTGAAGGTGGCGCAGTCGGTGGCTGCCGGCGACCTGACCAGCCACATCGAGGCGCGCACGACCGACGAAACCGGCCTGCTGCTCGAAGCGTTGAAGGGCATGAACGACAGCCTTGCGAAGATCGTTGGCGAAGTGCGCATCGGGACGGACACGATCGCGACGGCTTCGAGCCAGATCGCGTCGGGCAACCAGGATCTGTCTTCGCGCACCGAAGAGCAGGCGAGTTCACTGGAGCAAACCGCAGCTTCGATGGAAGAGCTGACTTCGACGGTGAAGCAGAACGCGGACAACGCGCGTCAGGCGAACCAACTGGCCGTGTCGGCCTCCGAAGTGGCCGTCAAGGGCGGCAGCGTCGTGTCGCAAGTGGTGGACACGATGGGCTCGATCAACGCCTCGTCGAAGAAGATCGTCGACATCATCGGCGTGATCGACGGTATCGCCTTCCAGACCAACATCCTGGCGCTGAACGCAGCCGTGGAAGCAGCACGTGCCGGTGAACAAGGCCGCGGCTTCGCGGTGGTCGCATCGGAAGTTCGCAGCCTTGCGCAGCGTTCGGCGGCGGCAGCCAAGGAAATCAAGACGCTGATCGGCGACTCGGTAGAGAAGGTCGAGGAAGGCAGCAAGCAAGTCGCGGAGGCAGGCCGCACCATGGACGAGATCGTCGGCAGCGTGCGCCGCGTGACGGACATCATGGGCGAGATCACCGCCGCGAGCCAGGAGCAGACCTCGGGCATCGAACAGATCAACCAGGCCATCACGCAGATGGACCAGGTGACGCAGCAGAACGCCGCGCTGGTCGAAGAGGCTTCGGCCGCCGCCCAGTCGCTGCAGGAGCAGGCCGGCAGCCTCGTGCAGTCCGTCAGCATCTTCAAGCTCGACGCCAATGCCCTGGCCACGCGCGCCAGCTTCACGCGCCTGACGCCGATCCCCAGGGCTGCAGCGGCCGTCAAGCCGGCGCCGAAGCGCCCCGCCAAGGCACTGCCCGCGCGACGCGAGCCGGGCAGTGGCCCCGCACCGCAACTGGCAATGGCCGGCGACGCGAAGGGCGACTGGACGGAATTTTGATCTTCGGGCGCTCAACACCACCGGGCCCGTGCCGATAACGAATCCATGGCGTCGCATCCCGTTGCGGGATTCGCTCCAGTTCCGAAAAAAGGGGAAGTCAAATGAATTTGAAGAATCTGAAAATCGGCACCCGCCTGGGCTTCGGCTTCGCGGTGGTGCTGCTGCTGATGGCGGTCATCGCCGCCACGGGCATGCTGCGCCTCGGGAAGGTGGGCAAGGCCACGGAGGAGGTGATGGAGCGCGCGCTGGTCAAGGAGCGCCTGGCCAACCAGTGGTCCAACCTGCTGGGGCCGGCCATCGTGAACTCGTTCGCGATGGTCAAGGCGACCGATCCCAAGGTGGCGGCCTACTTCGAGAAGGGCCGGGCGGAAAAGTCGGCACAAATCAATCCGGTGCAGAAGAAGCTCGAGGAACTCCTGACCTCCCCGGAAGAAAAGAAGTTGTACGCCAACGTGGCCGATGCTCGCGCCATCGTGCTGCAGAGCATCGGGCAGATCAACAAGCTCAAGTCGGAAGGCAAGAACGAGGAGGCCATGGACATGGCCGACAACAAGTTCGCGCCCGCGCTGGCCGTCAACGAAGAAGCCGTCGCCAAGCTCGCGGCATACCAGCGTGACCGCATCGACGAACTGGCCAAGGGCATCGAGGCCGACCATTCGAGCGGCGAGACGCTGCTGCTGGCGCTGTCGGGCATCGCATTGCTGCTGGGCGCGCTGTTCTCCTGGCGGCTGACACTGGGCATCGTGCGCCCGCTGGGGCAGGCCGTGCAGGTGGCGGAGACGGTGGCCGCCGGCGACCTGAGCACGAACATCAAGGTGGAAAGCCGCGACGAGGCGGGCCAGCTGATGCAGGCGCTGAAGAACATGAACGAGAGCCTGGCCAAGGTGGTGGGCGAGGTGCGCACGGGCACGGAGACGATCGCCACGGCGTCGGGGCAGATCGCCTCGGGCAACCAGGATCTGTCTTCGCGTACCGAAGAGCAGGCCAGCTCGCTGGAGCAGACGGCCGCCTCGATGGAGGAACTCACCAGCACGGTGAAGCAGAACGCGGACAACGCGCGTCAGGCGAACCAGTTGGCGATGTCGGCTTCCGAAGTCGCCGTGAAGGGCGGCAGCGTCGTTTCCCAGGTGGTGGACACCATGGGTTCGATCAATGCGTCGTCCAAGAAGATCGTCGACATCATCGGCGTGATCGACGGTATCGCATTCCAGACCAACATCCTGGCGCTGAACGCGGCCGTGGAAGCCGCTCGCGCAGGCGAACAAGGCCGCGGCTTCGCGGTCGTGGCATCGGAGGTTCGCAACCTCGCACAACGCTCGGCTGCGGCGGCCAAGGAAATCAAGACCCTCATCGGCAACTCCGTGGAGAAGGTCGAAGAGGGCAGCAAGCAGGTGGAAGAGGCCGGCCGCACCATGGATGAGATCGTCGGCAGCGTGAAGCGCGTGACCGACATCATGGGCGAGATCACCGCAGCGAGCCAGGAACAGACCTCCGGCATCGAACAGATCAACCAGGCCATCACGCAGATGGACCAGGCCACGCAGCAGAACGCGGCGCTGGTCGAGGAAGCCTCGGCGGCGGCGCAATCGCTGCAGGAGCAGGCCGGAAGCCTCGTGCAGGCGGTCAGTGTCTTCAAGCTGGACGCCAATGCGGTTGCCACCGTGCGCCCGGGTTTCACCCGCATCACCCCCATTCCCAAGACTGCCAGGCCGGCGCCGGCGGCGGCCAAGCGGCCCGCCAAGGCGCTTCCCGCGCGGCGGGAGCCGGGCGGCGCCGCCGCGCCGCAGCTGGCCATGGCCGGCGACGCCAAGGGCGACTGGACAGAGTTCTGACTTTCAGCCCTCAACTTTTGCCCGGCGCTGCCGATAAACAAAAAGAGGCGCCTACGCGGTGCCAACCACACACACCAATTGACAGGTAAAGCCTTATGTCCGGAAGCATGTTCTACACAGGTCTGAGCGGCCTCGGCGTCGCCCGCGCCGCGCTGATGACCACGGCTCACAACACCGCCAACGTCTACACGGCGGGCTACAGCCGCCAGGTGGCCGAGATCGCCACGGGCGGCGCCATTTCCAGCGGCTCGGGTTACATCGGCACGGGCGCCAACGTCACGACCGTCTCGCGCAGCTACGATCGCTACCTCACGGCGCAGCTCGCCAGCGCGCAGTCGAACTCGGTCGCGCTCGCCACCAACGGCACGCAGATCAACCGCATCGACACCCTGCTGGCCGACAAGACCTCGGGCATCTCGGCGCTGATGCAGAACTTCTTCACCAGCATCCAGGGCGTGGCCAACACGCCGGCCGACCCGGCCGCGCGCCAGCAGATGATCAGCTCCGCGCAGGCGCTGGCCAGCAAGTTCCGCTCGACCGACCAATACCTGTCGGACCTGAACACGTCGGTCAACGAGCAGATCGACGGCAGCGTCGAGCAGATCAACGTCTACGCCACCAAGATCGCCAGCCTGAACCAGCAGATCAGCCAGGCCACGGCCATGGCCAGCGGCCAGCCGCCGAACGACCTGCTCGACCAGCGCGACCTGCTCGTGAGCCAGCTGAGCCAGGTGGTCGACGTCAAGGTGCTGCAGCAGGACAACGGCAAGTACAACGTGTTCATCGCCACCGGCCAGTCGCTGGTGGTGGGCGACTACGCTTCCCAGATGGTCTCGGTCAACTCGGCCGCCGACCCCACCCGCAAGGTGGTGGCGCTCAAGGGCTTCGGCGGCAACACCGCCGAGCTCGACGACAGCACCTTCAAGGGCGGCGTGCTCGGCGGCCTCATGACCTTCCGCAGCGAAACCCTCATCCCCACGCAAAATTCCATCGGCCGGCTTGCCATGTCGGTGTCCGATGCGGTCAATGCCCAGCACAAGCTGGGTGTGGACCTGAACGGCGCGTTGGGCCAGAACTTCTTCAACCAGGCGGTGCCGGGCGTGATGTCCAACGCAAAGAACACAGGCAACCTCGAATTCGGTGCCACGCTGACCGATGCTTCGAAGCTCACCACCAGCGACTACGACGTCAGCGTCACCAACGTGGCGGGCACGCTCACCTACACGGTCACGCGCCTGTCGGACAAGACGTCGATGGGCAGCTTCACCACCTTCCCGATCACCTTCGACGGCGTGAGCCTCAATGCCGCCAGCGGCACGGCGCAGGCCGGCGACTCGTTCCTGGTGCAGCCGACCCGCACCGGCGCGCGCGACCTCGACGTGCTGGTGCGCGACCCCGCCAAGGTGGCGGCCGCATCGCCGCTGGTGACCGGCAACACCGCCGGCAACAAGGGCAACGCCGCGCTGAGCGCCGCGACGGTCGACGCCTCCTACCCCGGCACGCCGCTGGCAGGCCCGGTCACGCTGAGCTTCGACGCCGCCACGGGCACCCTGTCGGGCTTTCCCGCGACCTCCGCCGTCACCGTGACGCTGGCCAACGGCACCAGCACCACCTACGCGGCCGGCGCCGCGGTGCCCTACACCGCCGGCGCGAAGATGAGCTTCGACGGCGTCACGGTCAGCATGACCGGCGCGCCGTCGCAGGGCGACACCTTCACCATCAAGAACAACACCTCGGGCGTGTCCGACGGCAGCAATGCGCTGCTGCTGGGCGCACTGCAGCGCAAGACCACGATGGCCAACGGCACGGCGACCTTCAACGGCGCCTACTCGCAGCTGGTCAGCGAAGTCGGCAACCGGGCCATGGCGGTCAAGGTCGCGGCCGCCACGCAAGACAGCGTGACCGGCCAGATCAAGGCCAGCCAGCAGTCCGTCTCCGGCGTCGTCCAGGACGAGGAAACCGCCAACCTGCTGATGTTCCAGCAGATGTACCAGGCCAACGCCAAGGTGATCCAGACCGCATCGACCATGTTCGACGCGATCCTCGGCATCCGCAGCTGAGCCGTTTCACAGAAGCAAAGAATCCAGGAGCCGCGATGCGCATCAGCACCTCATCCTTCTACGAGCAGAACGTCGGCGCCATGGGCCTGCAGCAGCAGAAGCTGTTCCGGGTCCAGCAGCAGCTGGCCACCAATTCCAAGTTCCTGTCCGCCGGCGACGATCCGGTCGGCGCGGCGCGCTCGCTCGGCGTCAGCCAGACGCTGTCGGAAAACGCGCAGTACGCCACCAGCCGCCAGCGCGCGAGCCTGGCGCTGTCGACCGAGGAAAACGCACTGAACTCGGTCACCTCGATCCTGCAGAACATCAAGACGCTGACGGTGAACGCCGGCAACGGCACGCTGACCGACGCCGACCGCGCCTCGCTCGCCACCACCATCCAGAGCGCCTACGACCAGCTCGTGGGCGTGGCCAACTCGGACGATGGCAACGGCCAGTTCCTGTTTGCCGGCTTCAAGAGCGGCAGCCCGCCCTTCGTGACGGGCCCGGGCGGCGGCGTGCAGTACGTGGGCGACCAGGGCCAGCGGCTCATGCAGGTCGACGTGGCGCGCCAGATGTCCACGGGCGACGACGGTCGCAGCATCTTCCAGTCGGTGCAGGGCGGCGCGGGCTACGTGGCTTCTAGCTCGGCCAGCAACACCGGCAGCGGCGTGTTCGGCGCCATCGGCATCACCGATGCCACGGCACCGAACTACGGCAAGGACTTCACCATCAGCTTCAACGGTGGCAACTACACCGTGATGACCAAGGACGTGCCGCCCGTGGTGGCCGGTGCCGGCGCCTACACGGCCGGCTCGCCCATCGACTTCGGCGGCGTGCAGCTCAAGTTCACCGGCAAGCCGGCGGACGGCGACAGCTTCGACGTGTCGACCGCGCAGAACGCCGGCACCGACGTGTTCGCGGCCATCGGCCAGCTGGTGACGGCGCTTCGCACCCCGCTCGCCGGCGGCGGCGAGGCGGCCCAGGCGCAGCTGCAGAACGCGCTGGCCACGGCCAACCGGAAGGTGACGAACGCGCACGACAACGTGCTGACGGTGCTGTCGTCGGTCGGCTCGCGCCAGACCGAGATCGATTCGCTCGACTCCGGCGGCGCGGCCCGCAAGCTGCAGGAAGAGTCGTACCTGTCTTCCATCGAAGACCTGGACCCGTACAGCGCGATCGCCGAGTTCTACCAGCGCCAGTCTTCGCTGCAGGCAACGCAGATGACGTTCGCCAAGCTGAACAGCATTTCGTTGTTCAACTACCTGTGATCGGCGGCGGCCCGGCCGGACTTCCGCCCGGGCGCGCCTTCAAGGAGGACAATCGCGGGAGTTCCATTCGACCTCCCACGACCATGCCCCGCCTCGACGACCCCCTCCACGACGCAGAAATCGGCTCCCGCGACAGCACGCTCGACACCACCCGGATCGACGACGTGCGCATCGGCGCCGTTCGCCCCCTCATCACCCCCGCGCTGCTGCAGGAGCGCGTGCCGGTGCGCGACAACACCCTGGCGCTGGTCGAAGGCAGCCGCGCGGCGATTGCCGACGTGCTGCACGGCCGCGACGACCGGCTGGTGGTGGTGGTCGGCCCTTGCTCCATCCACGACCACGACCAGGCCATCGAATACGCCCAGCGCCTGAAGACGGTCGCCGATTCGCTGCAGGACGACCTGCTGATCGTGATGCGCGCCTACTTCGAGAAGCCGCGCACCACCGTGGGCTGGAAGGGCTACATCAACGACCCGCACCTGGACGGCAGCTTCGCCATCAACGAAGGCCTGGAGCGCGCGCGGCGCCTGCTGCTCGAGCTGACCACCCTGGGCCTGCCGACCGGCACCGAGTTCCTCGACCTGCTGAGCCCGCAGTTCATTGCCGACCTGATCGCCTGGGGCGCCATCGGCGCCCGCACCACCGAGAGCCAGAGCCACCGGCAACTGGCCTCGGGGCTGAGCTGCCCGGTGGGCTTCAAGAACGGCACCGACGGCAGCGTCAAGGTCGCGGCCGACGCCATCCTCGCGGCCCGCGCGCCGCATGCCTTCATGGGCATGACCAAGATGGGCATGTCAGCCATCTTCGAGACGCGCGGCAACGACGACTGCCACGTCATCCTGCGCGGCGGCAAGGCGCCCAACTACTCGGCCGCGGATGTCGCGGCCAGCTGCGAGGCATTGCTGGCGAACGGCCTGCGGCCCCAGGTGATGATCGACGTCTCGCACGGCAACAGCAGCAAGCAGCACCAGCGGCAGATCGTGGTCGCCGAAGACGTGGCGGCGCAGATCGCGGGCGGCGAGCGGCGCATCACCGGCATCATGATCGAGAGCCATCTCGAGGAAGGCCGGCAGGACCTGAAGCCCGGCGTGCCGCTCAGGCACGGTGTGTCGATCACCGATGCGTGCATCGGTTTCGCGCAGACGGTGCCGGTGCTCGAGGGGCTGGCGACGGCGGTGAAGGCGCGGCGGCGCCTGGCGAAAGGCTAAGGCCGAAGCCCCTGCGTGAACCGCAGCATGTTCGCGATCCCCTGCGCGAAGCGCGGCTCCAGGAAGGCTCCCAGGTTCGGCATCAGCAGCTGCAGCATGAAGATGCCCGCCAGCAGCGTGAGCGGAAAGCCCACCGCGAAGATGCTGAACTGCGGCGAGGCGCGGTTCAGGATGCCCATGGCCAGGTTCAAGGTGAGCAGCGCGGTGATGAGCGGCAGCGACAGCAGCAGCCCGCTGGCGAAGATCTCTCCGCCCGCCAGCACCAGGAACATCCATCCTCCCGCCACCAGCGGGCCGTCCGAGATGGGCAGCGTCTGGAAGCTCTCGGCCAGCGCGTTCACGATCAGCAGGTGGCCGTCGAGCGCAAGAAAGATCAGCGTCGCCAGCATGTTCAGCAGGCGCGACACCACCATGGTGCTGCCGCGGCTCATGGGGTCGTAGAAGGAAGCGAACGACAGGCCCATCTGCAGGCCGATGTATTCGCCCGCGGCCAGCACGGCGGTGAACACCATCCGCATCGCGAAGCCCATGGCCACGCCGATGAGCACCTGCTGCACGATGATCCAGAGGCCCCCGGCGGACACCACGGGCACCGCCGGAAACGGCCCGATGAGCGGCGAGATCACCAGCGTGAGCATGGCGGCGATGCCCACCTTGACCTGCCTGGGAACCCACGACTCCGCGAAGATCGGCGCGGTGCTCACCAGCGCGAGCATGCGCACGAAGGGCCACAGGAAGGCCACCACCCAGCCCTCGAGCTGGCCCGAAGTGACGGAGAAGATCGAAGGCGTCACGCCAGCAGTTGCGGGATGCCGGCGAACAGCGCGCGCATGTAGTCGAGCATGCGGTCGAGCATCCACGGCCCGGCGATGACCAGCGTCGCGAACACGGCGAGCAGCTTGGGAATGAAGGAAAGGGTGGCCTCGTTGATCTGCGTGGCCGCCTGGAAGATGCTGACGATCAGGCCGATGACCAGCGCCACCAGCAACAGCGGGGCGCCCAGCAGCAGCGAGATTTCCATGGCCCGATGGCCCATGGTCATGACTGATTCGGGGGTCATGTGCGGTCCTGCTAGATATAGAAGCTTTGCGCGAGCGCGCCGATCATCAGCTGCCAGCCGTCGGCCAGCACGAAGAGCATCAGCTTGAAGGGCAGCGCGATGGAGGCGGGCGGCACCATCATCATGCCCATCGACATGAGCACGCTGGCCACCACCAGGTCGATGATGAGAAACGGTATGAAGATGGTGAAGCCGATCTGGAACGCCGTCTTCAGCTCGCTGATGACGAAGGAGGGCAGCAAGATGCGCAGCGGCACGTCCTCGGGGCCCTGCATCTCGGGCGCCTTGGCGAGCCGGGCGAACAGGGCCAGGTCGGTCTCGCGGGTCTGCTTGAGCATGAAGGTCTTGAAGGGCGCGATGCCGCGCTCCAGCGCCTTGTCGGCGCTGATCTTGTTCTCGGCGAAGGGCTGGTAGGCCTCGGTGTAGGCCTTGTCGAACACCGGCGACATCACGAAGAAGGTGAGGAACAGCGACAGCCCCACCAGGATCTGGTTGGGCGGCGAAGTCTGCGTGCCGATGGCGGTGCGCAGCAGGCCGAGCACGATCAGGATCCGCGTGAAGCTGGTCATCGACAGCAGCAGCGCGGGCAGGAAGGTGAGCGAGGTCAGCAGCACCAGCGTCTGCACGCTCAGCGACCAGGTCTGGCTGCCGGCGGGACCGGGGGTGCTGGTGAGGCCGGGCAGGCCCTGGGTCCAGGCGGCCAGGGGCAGCGTGGCGGCGAGCAGCAACAACGCGGCACGCAGGCCGCGGCGCAATGCGGGATGCGTCATGGAGCGGTGTGCGCCTTGCCCGAGAGGGATTCGCGCAGCTTGCGGGCAAAGAGTTCGACGGGGCCGCGCGCGCCGTCCGGCGAGGCGGCATGGTTGTTCGACGAGGCCGCCTGGGCCGGCAGGGTGTGCAGCGTGTTGACCTGGCTTGCGGTGACGCCGAGCACCACCCAGGTGTCGGCGACCTCGATGACGACCACGCGTTCGCGCTGGCCGACCATGGCGCTGGATACCACCTTCACATGCTGGCCGCCGGCCAGGCGCTGCAGGCCGAAGCGTCGCGCGAGCCAGGCGCACAGGAAGATCAGGCCGACCACCACCGCCATGCCGAAGCCGGCCTGCAGCAGGCTGCCCGCACCGACGGCCGAAGGCGCGGCCGATGCGGCCTCATGCGTGGGGGAGGGCACGGTGGGCAGCGCAGCTTGCGCGGCCCGGGCGCAGAGCAGGAACAGCAGGGCCGGCGCCGCCGCGCCCCATGCAGGCAGGTGCCGGCGCAGGTTCATGAGCGCGCGAGCTTCTGCATGCGCTCGGAAGGGGTGACGATGTCGGTCAGGCGGATGCCGTACTTCTCGTTCACCACCACCACTTCGCCTTGGGCGATGAGGTAGCCGTTGATCAGCACGTCCAGCGGCTGGCCGGCCAGGCCGTCGAGCTCGACCACCGAGCCCTGCGACAGCTGCAGCAGGCTCTTGATGGTGATGCGGGTGCGGCCGATCTCGGCCGTCAGCTGCACCGGCACGTCGAGCACGCGCGCGATGTCCACGGGGCCCGCGCCGGGATTGGCGGCGGGCGTGTCCTGGATCTGCTGGAAGACCTGCGCGGAGGCGGGCGCGACGGCGGCGGCAACCGCTGCTGCCGCTGCCGGGTCAGGCTCGGGCACCGGTGCGGGCGCGGTGGCGGCCGTCTGCTCGGCCAGGGCGGCAGCCCAGTCGTCCGCGTCGCTGCTGGCGGAAGAGGTGTTGTCAGTCATGGTCGTTCTTCAAATCGCTGTCTTGGTGGGAGATCATTTGTTGCACGCGCAGTGCGTAGCGCTCGTTGGAGGTGCCGTAGCCGCACTCCATCACCGGCACGCCGCCGACCTTGGCGACGACGGTCTCGGGCAGCTCGATGGGAATCACGTCGCCGACCCGCAGCTTCATGACTTCGCCCAGCGTGGAGGGCATGGTCACGAAGTCGGCCACCAGCTCGACGTCGGCCGCCTGCATCTGGCGCGACATCTGCGTGACCCAGCGCTTGTCGACCTCGACCTCGTCCTGGATCGGGTTGGACAGCAGGTCGCGGATCGGCTCGATCATCGAGTAGGGCAGGCACACGTGCAGGAAGCCGCCGATGGGGCCGAACTCGATCTGCAGCGTGGTGTTGATCACCACCTCGTTGGGCGCCACGATGTTGGCGAGCTTGCCGTGCATCTCGGCGCGCACGTAGTCGAAGTCGAGCGGGAACACGGGTTGCCATGCCTCGCCGTAGCACTGCAGCGAGATGTCGAGCAGGCGCTTGATGATGCGCTGCTCGGTGCGCGTGAAGTCGCGGCCTTCCACGCGCACGTGGTAGCGCCCGTCGCTGCCGAACAGGTTGTCCACCACGAGGAACACCAGCTTCGGGTCGAACACGAAGAGGGCGGTGCCGCGCAGCGGCTTCATGTGGATCATGTTGATGTTCGCGGGCACCGGAAGGTGCCGCACGAACTCGCCGAACTGCTGGATCTGGACCTGCCCCACCGAGATGTCGGGGCTGCGGCGCATGAAGTTCAGCAGCGCGCCGCGCAGGCCACGCGCGAAGCGGTCGTTGATGACCTCCAGCGTGTGCATGCGGTTGCGCACCACGCGGTCGGGCGCGCCGAGGTCGTAGGCCGGCAGGCCGTCCTTGGGCGGGGGCGGCGGAGGTGACGACTGGTCGATGTCTCCGCCGGTGACGCCTTGCAGGAGAGCATCGACCTCGTCCTGGGAAAGCACCTGTTCATACGCCATGGGTCGCTTGTCTGGAGGAAAGGGTGGTCACTGCACGACGAACGTGTTGAACGAGACGCTGGAGATGCCCAGCTCGGGCGAGCCCGCGGTCAGCGGCGTGCTCAGCGCCTTGCGGATCTCCTCGGCCAGCTTGGCCTTGTCTTCCGGCGACACGATGGAGTCGGGCGCGCGGTTCGACAGCAGCAGCAGCAGGCGGCTGCGCACCTCGGGCATGAACTCGACCAGCTGGGCCTTGGTCTGCTCGTCGCGCACGCGCAGCGCCATGCCGATCTGCAGGAAGCGGCCGCGGCCCTCGGACTGCAGGTTGACGGTCAGCGGATCGAGCATCAGGAAGATCGGCTTCTCCGGCACCGGCGCCTTGGCGGCTTCGGCGGTGGCGGGCGAGCCCATGAAGCGCGGAACGAGCACATAGGCGGCCCCGCCGGCGACGACGAGGCCGGCGGCGATGAGCAGTCCGATGAGCAGCTTCGAGGAGCGGCGTGAGCCCGTGTCGGCGGGAATGGCGTTGGCGGCGGAAGAGGAGGTAGCCATGGTGAAGCGTTTAACTTGTCCGATCTATTCTTTGCGAAGTCCCTCGCGAATGAACGGCCGAACAAGCGCGAAAAGACGCTTCACATCCGTTCATTGCGCGGCGCCGGTGAGGGCGCCGCCGCGGGCAGGCGAGGGCAGGGTGGTTTTCTTGGCCTCAGGCGAAGGTGTCGACGCCCGAGCGTGCGTGGTTGCCGGCAAGGCTCGCACGCGCGGCGGCCACGGGCTCGGCGGCCATGCTGCTGCCGGCACGGCCGGCGCCAGGGTAGGACGGCCCGCCTTGCTGGCGGGCGGCTTGCTGCTGATGCTGCTGGTTCTGCTGCGCGAAGGCTGCGTCCTGGCCGAACGACTGGCGGGCTTCCGCGCCGACGGAGGTCTGGCCCAGCGTGATGCCCTGCTCGGAGAGCGAGTTGCGCAGCTGCGGCAGCGCGGCCTCGACGGCCTTGCGCACGCTTTCATGGGCCGACACGAACATGGCCTGCGCCTGGTTGTCGCCGATCGACAGCGTGACCTTCAGCGGACCGAGCCCGGCGGGGTTGAGGTTGAGTTCGGCCGTGTGATGGCCGGTGGTGCTCATGCGCGCCAGTTGCTGGCCGAGCGCCGGCGCCCACTTCTCGCTGCCGACTTCGGGGGCGATGGTGTGCGCGCCGGGGCGCGTGGCCGGGGCGTCGGCGCTGCGTTCGGCCGAGGCCGTCACCGTGGCGCCCTGCTGGATGGCGATGGGCGTGGGGGTGGACTGTGCGTCGTCGCCGCCGGTGGCGGCGGCCGTCGCGGCCACGGGCAGCGCGGCTGCCTTGGTGTCGGCGGTGGCTGCCTTCGACTGCGCGGCGCCGGCCAGTTGCTCGGCCGTGGCGGCGCTCGCCGCGGTGCGCCCGGAAGCGGCGCGGCCCGAAGCGGCGGTGCCGACCGGAGCGCCCGCGGATGCGGCGGGCTTAGTGGTTCCGACAGCGACCGTCTGCGCCGCGACAGCCGCGCTGGCGATGTCGTGCAGCGCCGTGGCCGGTGAAGCATCGGCGGGAGGCTGGCTGCCGGGCGCGCCGGGCTTGGCGGCGGCGGCGTCCTTGGCCAGGGCTTGCAGGTCGGCGGTCTTGGCGATGGCCTTGTCGGCGTCGGGCGCGAGCTTGGCGTCGGCGCTCAAGGTGGCGTCGTCGGGCAGCGCCTTGGCCATCGGGTCCTGCACGGCGGTTTCCAGCGGTGCGTCGGCGGCGCCTGCGGCCGTTGCCGTGTCGGCGGCGTTCGTGCCGCGCGCTGCCTGGGCGCTGGCGCGTCCGGCCAGCGTCAGCGCGTGCAGCGGCGTGTGCGCCGGCGCGAGGAACGCGAGGTTCGGGTCGGCCGGCAGCGGGGCGTCCTTGGTGTCTTCATCGGTGCCCGGCTTGCGCACGGTCTTGCGGTCGGCGGAGGCGATGTCGGTGGACGGCGCGGCGCCGTCCCGCGATGCGGCGGCATTGCGGTTGCCGGCCCGCGAGCGGTCGAGTGCGGCGCCGAAGCTGGCGCCTTGCGCGTCGTCCGTGCCACGGCCGCGCTGGCCGGCCTGCGCGGCAGACGAAGGCGCCGAAGACCCGTTGGCGACGACGGAGGGCGTGATCATGGGTGGCATGTCGTTTCCTGGAGATTCAAAGGGTCGGGTGCGACGCGCGGTCGAAGAACTTGCGCGCCGCGCGCTCGTCGCTGTCGCGCTGCTCGCGCTTGGCTTCGGCCATCAGCTCCTGCATGCGCACGCGCTCGGCCAGGGTGTCGAACGAACTCAGGCGGCGCTTCTGGTGTTGCCAGTCGGTGCGGCCGTTGTCGAGCCGGGTCTCGGTCTGCGCGGCGATGGCGCGCTGCTGCTCGATGGCGCCGTCCAGCGTGCCCAGGAAGTTGCGGTAGTTGCGCCACTGCGAAGAGGGCAGGCCGCCGCGCATCAGCGCATCGAGCTGGTCGTGATAGTCCTGCCGGTATTGCAGCAGCAGTTCCAGCTTCTGGCTGGCGTTGAGGTGCGCGCTCTGCAGTGCGCCCAGGCGCCGCGCAGCATCGTCGGTCTGCGTGTGCGCCAGGTCGATCAGCATGCCGAGGGGGAGCTTGCGTGTCATGTCTGGAATCTCTTGGTGTTGGATGTCCTGGAATCGAAGCCTTGCGTGGATGCGGGCTCGGCCTCGAACAGGTGCTCGAGCTGCGCGATCGCGTCTTCGTAGCCGGTGCGCTCGTCCATCGACTGCTGCAGGAAGGCCTCGATGCGCGGGTACATCGCGATGGCCTTGTCCAGCTGCAGGTCGTGGCCGGGCGCGTAGGCGCCCACGCTGATCAGGTCGCGGTTGCGCTGGTAGCGCGACAGCATCTGCTTGAAGCGGCGCACCACGTCGAATTGCGACGACGGAATCAGCGCGGTCATGGCGCGGCTGATGGAGGCCTCGATGTCGATGGCCGGGTAGTGCCCGGCCTCGGCCAGCGTGCGCGAGAGCACCACGTGCCCGTCGAGAATGGCGCGCGCCGAGTCGGCGATCGGGTCCTGCTGGTCATCGCCTTCGGACAGCACCGTGTAGAAGGCGGTGATGGAGCCGCCGCGGCCCTGCGCGTCGCGCGAGCCGTTGCCGGCGCGCTCCACCAGCGCGGGCAGCCGCGCGAACACCGAAGGCGGGTAGCCTTTGGTGGCGGGCGGCTCGCCCACGGCCAGCGCGATCTCGCGCTGCGCCATCGCATAGCGGGTGAGCGAGTCCATGATGAGCAGCACGTCCTTGCCGCGGTCGCGGAAGTACTCGGCCAGGCAGGTGGCGTAGGCCGCGCCCTGCAGGCGCAGCAGCGGCGAGTTGTCGGCCGGCGCGGCCACCACCACGGCGCGCGCCAGGCCTTCCTCGCCCAGCGTGTTCTCGATGAAATCCTTCACTTCGCGGCCGCGTTCGCCGATCAGGCCGACCACGATGACTTCGGCGCTGGTGTAGCGGGCCATCATGCCCAGCAGCACGCTCTTGCCCACGCCGGAGCCGGCGAACAGGCCCATGCGCTGGCCGCGGCCGACGGTGAGCATGGCGTTGATGGCGCGCACGCCGACGTCGAGCACCGAATCGATCGGCGCGCGCGACAGCGGGTTGATGGGCGGCGAGCTCAGCGGCACCTTGCGCGCCACGTCGAGCGGGCCCAGTCCGTCGAGCGGGCGGCCGGCCGCGTCGACCACGCGGCCGAGCATGCCTTCGCCCACCGGCAGGCGCTTGGTGTGGGCGTCGCCGCTGGCGCCGGGCTCCAGCGCGCCGGGCCGCGCGAACACGCGCGCGCCGGGCAGCAGGCCCGCCACTTCGGTCTGGGACATCAGGAACAGGCGGTCGCCGGCGAAGCCCACGACTTCCGCTTCGGCATAGCGCTGTGCGTTGCCGGGCGGCAGCTCGATCAGGCAGTCGCTGCCCACGGGCAGTTGCAGGCCGACCGCTTCGAGCACCAGCCCGACGGCGCGCGTGAGGCGGCCCGAGGCGGTGGTGGTTTCGCAGCGCGCGACATTGCCGCGCGCTTTTTCCAGCGCGGCGCGCACGGTCTGCAGATGGGGATTGGCGGCGGTGGCGGTCTGCATGGCGCTCAGAAGGTCTCGGCTTCGCCGTCGTCGCCGGTGCCGCGCACGGCGGCGGCCACGCGCTTCCAGCGGGTCTGCAGCGTGCCGTCGAGTTCGCCGTTGGCCGACTGCACGCGGCAGCCGCCGCGTTCGATGTGGTCGTCGGCGCGCATCTGCCAGCCGGCGGCCTCGATTTCCTCGCCCAGGCTGTTGCGCACCAGCGCGACATCGTCGGGGTGCAGCAGCAGGCGCGGTTCGCCGCGCAATGCGGGCTCGGTGTTCAGCATGTCGCGCACCACCGGCAGCACCCATTCGGGGTCGGTCTTCAGCGTGCGGTGCACCACCTGGCGTGCCACGTCGAGCGCAAGCGCCAGCACGGTCTCGGCCAGTTCGCTTTCGGCGCGGTGCAGCGCGTCGGGCAGCGACTGCGCCAGTGCGCGCAGGCGTTCCGCATGCACGCTGGCGGCGGCCAGGCCGGTGGCCAGGCCTTCGGTGTGGCCGGTCTTGCGGCCTTCGGCCAGCCCCGCGGCGCGGCCGTCGGCCTCGCCGGCGGCGCGTGCGTCCTTGCGGATGCGGGCCAGCTCGGCCAGGTCGATCTTGGGAGCGGGCGGCGGCGCGGGCGGCAGGGCGAGGGCGCTGCCGTTGGCATTGCCGTGCTGTCCGTTGCGTTCGGCGGCCTTGCGCCTGGCCGGCGGCTTGCCGCCGTCGAGCGTGCCCATTTCCCAGCGCTCCCAGGCCGAGAGCGCGGGCTTGGCTGGGGCCGCCGCATGGCGCGCGGCGGCGTGGATGGCGGCGAGGCGTTCGCGCGAGTCGCCGAATGCGCTGTTGGTGTCAGACGAAGTCATCGGTGCCAGGTGCAGCAATCACGATTTCGCCGGCCTCCGCCAGACGGCGGGCGACCTGCAGGATGGCCTTCTGTTCGGTCTCGACCTGCGACACGCGCACGGGACCGCGCAGCTCCATGTCCTCGCGCAGCGTTTCGGCGGCGCGTTGCGACATGTTGTTGAGGAACTTGTCGCGCAGCTCCATCGGCGCGCCCTTGAGCGCGATGATGAGCGAGTCGGACTCGATGTCCTTGAGCAGGCGCTGGATGCTGCGGTCTTCGAGGCCCAGCAGGTTCTCGAACACGAACATCTCGTCGACGATGCGCTGTGCCAGCGCCTCGTCCTTTTCGCGCACATGGGCGATGGCTTCTTCTTCCACCGCGGTGCTCATCAGGTTGACGATCTCGGCCGCCGTGCGCACGCCGCCCAGGCGGTTGCGTCGCACGCCCTGGCCCGCGAGCATTTCGGTCAGCACGTCGGTCAGCTCCTTCAGCGCCGAGGGCTGCACGCCGCCGAGGGTGGCCACCCGCATGATCACGTCGTGGCGCAGGCGGGTGGGCAGCTTCTCGAGCACTTCGGAAGCCTTCATGCGGTCCAGGTGCACCACCAACGTCGCGAGGATCTGCGGATGCTCGTCGCGAATGAGCTCGGCCACTTCGCCGGCCTCGAGCTCGTTGAGCCGCTCGATGCCGCCGCGCGGCTCGTCGGGCTGCAGGATGTCTTCCAGCAGGTTGCTGGCGCGGTCGTCGCCCAGCGCCTTCTTCAGCACCGCGCGGATGTAGCTGGTCGAGCCCAGGTGCAGTGCCGACAGCTGCTCCGTCTCCTCGCGGAATTCGGCCAGCACGGCGGCCAGCTCTTCCTTGGAGACGGACGTCAGCTTCGACATCGCCAGGCCCAGCGCCTGCACCTCGGAGGTGGGCAGCTGGTGCAGTGCGGCGGCGGCGCGGTCTTCGCCCAGCGCCATCAGCAAGATGGCGCTCTTGCGGGTTCCCAGTTCACTACTCATCGGTGTTCATCCAGTGCTGGATCAGGGCGGCCACCAGTTTGGGATCCTTGTCGCCGATCTGGTGGGCATAGTCCATGTCGGCCTTCTTGCGGTTGGCCTCGCGTTCGCGCAGGCTTTCCTCGGCCGACTGCGCGTTGACATCGGGTTCGACGGCCGGCTCCTGCTCGGCCACCGGCACCGGGGTCGGCGCGGCGGGCGCATGGCGGCGCGTCAGCGGCCGCAGCACGGCCAGCCAGGCGAACAGTGCGAGCAGCGCATAGAACAGGTACTGGCCCACCGTCTTGCCGATCTCGATGTTCTCGCGGTCGCGCCAGAACGGCACTTCGGGTGCGGGGCCGCTGTCGGCGTCGCGGGCGAAGGCGCTGTTGACCACGTTGAGCGAGTCGCCGCGGTCCTGGCTGAAGCCCATGGCTTCCTTGGCGAGGTTGCGGATCTGCTCCAGCTCGGCCGGCGTGAGCGCGCGGCTGTTGACCTTGCCAGCGGCATCGGTCGCGTCGCGGTTGTTCACGACCACCGCGACCGACAGCCGCTTCACGCCGCCGGCAGCCTGCTGCACGTGGCGGATGGTGCGGTCGAGCTCGTAGTTGGTGGTGGTGTCCTTGCGGGTGCTGCTCGGGCCGGTGGCCGCGCCTGCGGTGGAGGCGGTGGTCGCGCCCTGGGCGCCGGGGGTGCCGGGCGCGCCAGGCGTTCCGGGTGGCGGGGTGCCGGGGGCATTGGGCGCGCGCGGGCCGACGATGGGCGCCGTCGGGTTCACCGGCGGCTGGTTGGTCAGCGCGCCGGGCACGCCGCCGGGCGGGGCGCCGTTGTGCTGCGCCGACTCGCTCGACTGCTGGCTGCGCACGGCGGCCTGGGCCGGGTCCTGGTTGGGCTTGTACTTCTCGTCGGTGTGTTCCACCACCGAGAAATCGATCTCGGCCGCCACCTGCGCGCGCACGTTGTTCGCGCCCACGATGGGTTGCAGGATGGCCTCGATGCGGCGGATGTAGTTCTGCTCGATCTCCTGCGCATACTTGAGCTGGCTCACGTCCAGCCCGCGGTCGGTGCCGCGCGCGGAAGACAGCAGGTTGCCGCGCTGGTCGACCACCGTAACGCTCTTGGCGTCGAGGTCGGGCACGCTGCTGGAGACCATGTGCACGATGGCGCTGACCTGACCTTCGTCGATGCTGCGTCCGCGCATCAGGTTCAGCACCACGGAGGCCGAGGGCTTCTTCTGGTCGCGCACGAAGAGCGAGGGCTTGGGCAGCGCCAGGTGCACCCGGGCCGACTCGATGCTGCCGATCGATTCGATGGAGCGCGCCAGCTCGCCTTCCAGCCCGCGCTGGTAATTGACCTGCTCGGCGAACTGGCTGGTGCCGAACTTCTGGTTGTCCATCAGTTCGAAGCCGACGCCGCCGGCCTTGGGCAAGCCCTGGGCCGCGAGCTTGAGGCGCGTTTCCGCGACCTTGTCTCCGGCGATCAGAATCGCGCCGCCGCCTTCGGCGAACTTGTAGGGCACGTTCATCTGCTGCAGCGACGCGATGATCGCGCCACCGTCGCGGTCCGACACATTGGTATAGAGCACCTTGTAGTCGGGCCCGCGGCTCCACAGCGCGAACGCGGCGGCCGCGGCCACCAGGGCCGCGCCGCCGACGATCAGCGGCAGCTTGGGCTGCGCGCGAAGGCGTTCCAGGATCGGTGGCAGGCCGTTTCCGGCCGCCGGCAACTCGCCGGCGGGTGCCGCCGTGCTCATGCGGGCACCTTGGTCATGGCCGGGCGGCCGCTGGGGTCGAAAGCCATGTCGAGAGAAGAAATTCGGTGTTGAGATGTCATTCCGGATGGCCGGTGATGTCGTCCGCGGCCTTGTCGTTTCGCGAACGATTGTCAACAGGCGCAAGGAATTCGAATGGCCGAACAGCCAGGGTTTTTGCCCTCAGTTGGGCGCTTGAATCCGGGTCTTCCCTTGATACGCTGCGTGCAGGCCGAGGGGCTTTGGTCCCTCCTTGTCAAGTCACGCAGAAGTGTTCAAAGAGGAAGAACCCCATGTCGATCAGCGCCATCGAATCCGTCCTGCAGCAGATGCGCGTCACCGCGCTCAACACAGGCATCGCGCCCACGGGCGCCGCGCCGGCCGAGGCCAACGGCGGCTTTGCCGCCGAGCTCAAGCGCTCGCTTGCCAATATCAGCAACGCGCAGCAAAGCGCCTATGCGCAGGCCGAGTCCTTCGAAATGGGCAAGCCCGGCGTGGCGCTCAACGACGTGATGGTCGACCTGCAGAAGGCCAACGTGGCGTTCCAGACCGGATTGCAGGTGCGCAACCGCCTGGTCGGCGCCTACCAGGAGGTGATGAGCCTGCAGGCCTGATGAGAGGGGGTTGTGGTGCCCGGCGGGGCCGGGAACTTTTTTGTACGCCGCCCTAAATGTTTGAAAGCTCCGGCCGATAACCAAATCAACGATGGCTTGAGTCTCACAGTGGAAGCGGGTCCAGCGTTACGGCCGAAAGCCGGAGTCCACAACCTTTTTTCATCAATCAGGAGTCGAACATGGCGCAAGTCATCAACACGAACAGCCTTTCTCTGCTCACGCAGAACAACCTGAACAAGTCGCAAGCGGCACTGAACAGCGCCATCGGGCGCCTGTCGTCGGGCATGCGCATCAACAGCGCCAAGGATGATGCAGCCGGCCAGGCCATCGCCAACCGCTTCACGGCCAACATCAAGGGCCTGACGCAAGCAACGCGCAACGCCAACGACGGCATCTCGATCGCTCAAACGACCGAAGGCGCACTGACCGAAGTCAACAACAACCTGCAGCGCATCCGCGAACTGTCGGTGCAAGCCGGCACGGGCACGAACTCGGCAACCGACCTGGACTCGATCCAAGGCGAAATCACCCAGCGCCTGGACGAAATCAACCGCGTGTCGAACCAGACCCAGTTCAACGGCGTCAAGGTTCTGTCGGCCAACGCCGGCAAGCTGACCGTGCAAGTCGGCGCGAACGATGGCGAAACCATCGACATCGACCTGCAGGAAATCAGCGCCAAGACGCTGGGCCTGGACGGCTTCAACGTCAACGGCAAGGGCGTTTCCGCCAACACCAAGGCCAACGTCAACGACCTGACCAAGGCTGGCGCTACCGGCACGGGCCCCTACACCGTGACGACCAGCTTCGCCAAGGTGACGGCCGAGCAGGCAGTCGACGCCATGCAAGACGGCAACACCGCTGTCGTGGGCGCGACCACCTACAAGTACGACGCAACCGCCGGCAACTTCACCACGACCGCCACTGTCGCCACGGGCGGCCCGACCACGGCTTTCGCCGCAACGCTGCTGCCGACGGCCGGCAACAAGTTCACGGGCACCTTCACGGGCGCCTCGGGCTCCACCAACTTCGAAGTCGACAGCGCGGGCGCGATCACGATCGGCGGCCAGGCTGCCTACATCTCCGGCGGCAACCTGACGACCAACAACGTCGGCGCTCCTCCGGCAGCCACGGCTGCAACGCTGTTCGGCGGTGCCGACACCGGCACCGGCGCTTCGAGCATCAAGCTCAACGGCACGACCTACAACTTCGCTGCCGGCGCCAACTCCGGCTTCACGTACACCAAGACGGTGTCGAAGGACGACGTCAAGACCGCCGTTGCCGGCGCCGCTTCGACGGTCAACCTCGGCCAGGGCATCTTCGCCTCGACCGTGACGTTCGCTGCGGCCGGTGGCCAGTCCAGCGACACGTACATGGACAACGACAAGGAAATGACCAAGACCGCGTCGTACACCACCGACTACGCAGTCAACGCAGTCAACGGCGAAGTGACCGTTGCCTCGACGACCGGTACCGGCAAGTACGCGGCCCAAGTCGGCGCCACGGCATACATCAACTCGGCTGGCAAGCTGACCACGGACACGACCAGCAAGGGCACCAAGACGACGGACCCGCTGGCTGCCCTGGACGCAGCCCTGGCCAAGGTCGACACGCTGCGCGGCTCGCTGGGCGCGGTGCAGAACCGTTTCGACTCGGTGATCGCCAACCTCGGCACCACGGTGACCAACCTGTCCTCGTCGCGTTCGCGCATCGAAGACGCCGACTACGCAGTTGAAGTGTCGAACATGACGCGCGCCCAGATCCTGCAACAAGCAGGTACCTCGGTGCTGTCGCAAGCCAACCAGACCACGCAAGGCGTGCTGTCGCTCCTGCGTTGATCGACAAGGTCTAGTCAGTAGCAAGGAAATGCCGGGCCCCTCCCGAAAGGGTGGGGTCCGGTGGGCGCAGGCAACCGGAGCAAGCCGGGAGCGCCTGCGCTGTCCTCTGCGGCCATGCCCCCGACGGGCGAGGCCGCAGAGGACAGCGAACCCAGCAAAACAAGGTGGAAATGATGTTGAACCCGATGCCGGCGACTCCCGTGAAGGAAAACCAGTGGACGCAGCTGCTCGTCGGCGGGTCCGGTGCACGCGACGCGGCCGCCGGTGCGGCAACCGAACTGAAGGACGACGCGAAGGACGACGCAACGCCGGTTCAGGTCGAGCAGGCGGTGCGCCAGGTGAACGAGGCGCTGGCGCTGCGCGAGGTCGGCCTGAAGTTCGAGGTCGACAAGGACACCGACAAAGTGATCATCAAGGTGGTGGACCGCGCCAGCGGCGAGGTCATCCGCCAGATTCCCAATGAAGAAGTCGTGCGCATCGCGAAGCTGATGAGCGACGGCAAGGGCCTGCTGGTGGACCACGCGGCCTGAGGCCGCGGCACACGGTTTTCATCTCCAGCGGCAGCACTCTCACATACAGGACAGGAAAGAACTCACATGGCAACCATCAGCAGTCTTGGCGTCGGCGCCAATCTAGACCTTGCCACCTTGCTCACGCAGCTGCAGACCGCCGAAAGCCAGCCTCTGGTGGCGCTACAGGCCAAGGCCAAGAGCTACACGAGCAAGCTGTCGGCCTACGGCACGATCCAGAGCGCGCTCGGCACGCTGCAGGCGGCCGCCAAGAAGCTGGGCGACCCGACGCTGTTCCAGAGCGTGACCGGCACGCCCACGGTCAGCGGCATTCTTTCCGCCTCTTCCACCGACGTGAGCTCGGCCGGCAACTACACCATCGACGTGGGTCAGCTCGCACAGGCGCAGACCCTGGTCAGCGCAGGCCAGGCCGATTCGAAGACCGCCATCGGCAGCGGCAAGATCACCATCGACTTCGGCGCCATCTCGGGCGGCACGCTCAACGCCACCACCGGCCAGTACACCGGCGCCACCTTCACCGCGGATTCGAGCCAGCCCGCCAAGTCGATCACCATCGATTCGAGCAACAACACGCTGGAAGGCATTCGCGACGCCATCAACGGCGCCAAGGCGGGCGTGACGGCCGCGATCGTGAACGACGGCAGCGGCACGCCCAATCGCCTGGTGCTGACCTCTTCGGCGACCGGCGAGAAGTCGAGCATGCGCATTTCGGTGGACGGCGACGCCGCGCTGCAGGGCCTGCTGAGCAACGACCCGGCCGGCAGCCAGAACCTGAAGCAGACGGCGGCGGCGCAGAACGCCAAGCTCAACGTCAACGGCATCGATGTCGTCAGCGCGACCAACACCGTGAAGGACGCGATCCAGGGCACCACGCTGACGCTGGTGGGCACCGGCAAGACCGGCCTGGCGATGAAGGAGAACTCGGCCGGCGTGAAGACGGCGATCACCGATTTCGTGAAGGCCTACAACAGCCTGCAGAGCACCGCCAAGACGCTGACCGCATACGACGCCGACACCAAGACCGCCGCCGCGCTGGTGGGCGACAGCACGCTGCGCAACCTGCAGACGCGCATCCGCCAGGCGCTCACCACGCCGCAGGCCGGTGGTGCGAACGACATGAAGGTGCTCACCGAGATCGGCGTGGCCTTCCAGAAGGACGGCACCCTGGCCGTGGACTCCGACAAGCTCGACAAGGCCCTGGCCGCCAACCTGAAGGGCGTGGCCAACCTGTTCTCGAGCGCCACCGGCAGCACGGGCGGCTACGGCAAGCAGATCGACGCGATCGTGACCGACCTGAACACCAATGCCCTGAAGGTGGCCAGCGACGGCGTGACCTCGACGATCAAGAAGCTCGACGACCAGTACGACGCGATGCAAGTGCGCGTGGACGCCACCGTCGACCGTTACCGCAAGCAGTTCAACCAGCTCGACGTGTTGATCAACAACCTGAACAACACCAAGAACTACCTCACGCAGCAGTTCGAAGCGATGTCGGGCAGCAGCAGCAAGTAAGCCGCGCAAGAAGACGCAGATCCGTCCGGAGCAACAACAGATGTACACGTCCCACAACATGCGCACCGGCGCCGGCGCCTATGCGCGCGTCGGCGTGGAAACGAGCGTGATGAGCGCGTCGCCGCACCAGCTCATCGTCATGCTTTTCGATGGCGCCAAGACCGCCATCGGCATGGCCAGGCATCACATGGCGGCCGGCGAGATCGAAGCCAAGGGCAAAGCGATCTCGAAGGCCATCGGCATCGTGGACAACGGCCTGAAGGCCGGACTCGATGCACAGGCAGCCGGCGAGGCCGGTGCCGAACTCGTGAGCAACCTGTCGGCGCTTTACGACTATGTCGTGCAGCGTCTGTTCCGGGCCAACCTGCACAACGACGTGCAGGCCCTGGACGAGGCCGACCGGCTGCTGGAGAACGTCGCTTCCGCCTGGCGGGAAATCGATGACCGGGTTCGCGGCTGATCCGCGAGAGCAAATGAAGACAGGGAAAGACAGGGAAAAGATGGTAATCCGGAGTGAGATCGTTCATTGCTACGAGGAGCTTGCCTCCAGCGTCTCTTTGATGCTGGAGCTCGCACGCGACAAGGATTGGGGTCGCCTGCCCGACCTCGAGGCCCGCTGCTCGGCCATCGTCGACCGGCTCAAGATCATCGAGCCCACCGCGACGCTGGACGTGGTGGAGGTCGAGCGCGTGCTGCATCTGCTCGACCGCATCCGCGTGGAACAGACCGAGGTGTCGAACCTGATCAAGCCGCAGCTCGACGAGCTCATCGGCCGCATGGGTTATCTCAACCAGCAGAAGAATCTGGGCAAGGCCTACGGGCTGACGCACTGATGGCTGCCTGAGAAAAGAACGTCGCGACCATGAGTGCACTTGCCGGACTTGTCGATGCGTTGCTCGCCGCGCGGCTGACGCCGCGACTGGACGTGCTCGGCATCAAGCCCGAGACCACCATCGGTGCTCCGGGCCCGGCCATTGCGGTCGGCAAGGTCGCGAACGACGTTCGGCTGCCATCCAACGCGGCGCTCGACCGGCAGATTTCGGCCGCGGGCTCTGGCGGATCGGCGCATGCCTCTTCGGGGGCGGGGCCTTCGGCCGCGACGCAGTTGTCGCTGGCGGCGCGCGTGATCGGTGCGGTGCTGGCGGATCTGCAGGCGGAGCCGGGGCCGGTGCGCGGTGCCGCGCCGTTGTCGGCCGGCCGGCAGCCGGCGAGTGCCCAGGCACTGGCCGGCACGCTGGCGCAGACGGTGTCCGCCAGCGGGCTCTTCTATGAATCGCATCTGGCGGAGTTCGCCGCGGGCGGCCGCACATTGGCCCAGATGGCGCAGGAGCCGCAGGCGAAGTGGTCGGTGCCGCTTGCGGCTGCGAGACCGGCGGCTGCGGTTGCCGTGGCGCAGGCCGTGCCGGCAGACCTGCCCGACATGGCGCCTGCGGTTGCGACGGCTGTCGCCGCACCGGCCACATCGGTTGCTGCGGCTGCACAGCTGCCTGCGTCCATGCCTGGGGGCGTGGTGCCGAATGCGCCCGCCACGGCGGCGGCGCCTGATGCCAAGCCAGATCCAAATGCTTCCGCACCGTCTGGTATGAGCGACGCTTCCGGCGTGGCCGACGGGGCGCCTTCCACCGACGCCGCGCGCGTGCAGGCAGCCTATCGTCAGCCCGAAGCCGTGAGCGCCGATGCCATGCAGGCGCATCGCGCGAGCCAGGCCGAGGCTGCGCGCCAGTCCGACAGCCCGGTGGCCGCGCCCGCTTCGCGCGGCGCGAGCGGCGCCGAAGTGATCCATCCGCAGGCCGTGATGATCGTGCACCAGCAGCTCGACCTGCTGGCCAGCGCCAATTTCCGCTGGAGCGGCCAGGCCTGGCCCGACGTGCCGATGTCGTGGTCCATCGAGGAAGAACAACGGCAGTCCGACGCACGCGGCGGCGCCGATGCGGAAGACGAAGCCACGCGCCGCTGGTCGACCACCGTGTCGCTGGTGCTGCCGCGCCTGGGCGAAGTCGACCTGCGCCTGAGCCTGACCGGCGCCAACGTGCAGGCGCACCTGTCCGCTCGCCAGGCCGACACCATGGAACGCCTGCGCGGCGACACCGGCCGGCTGACCCAACGCTTCGAGGCCGCCGGCCTGCAGCTGCAGCAGCTGCAGGTCACGGCGAAGGCCTATGCATGAACAGCGCGCTGGACAACCGGAACAGCGCGGTCGCGCTGTCGTATGCGGACAAGACCAAGGCGCCCGTCGTCGTGGCCAAGGGCTATGGCCTGGTGGCCGAATCGATCATGCGAGAGGCGCGCGAGAACGGGCTGTATGTGCACGCGTCCGCCGACCTCGTGAAGCTCCTGATGCAGGTCAACCTGGACCAGCAGATCCCGCCGCAGCTGTACCGCGCGGTTGCCGAAGTGATGGCATGGATCTATGGCTTGGAAGGCCAAGGGGAGTCACATGCTGGACACCAATTGAAAACCTAATCTATTCGAACGTATGAAGATATATAACGTTCAAATAATTAACTGTAATTTTACCTGTTACATGTGTAATAGTATTTTTCAATACCATTTCCATGGTGAATAAATTATTAACGAAAAGGGCCTTCGGTAACAAGTGGTTTCAAGGTTGAAAATCACTCGCATCCAGGCGGATTCTCCCTCTGTACGAGGGAGAGACCTTTCTCTCTTGTCAGATTTTTCCTACATTTTTTGCCGAGATTCTTAGCAGATACTTCAAAGTGTAAAACTTTGTGTATATAATGTATACACGATTGATTGGAGCACGAAGTGGACGTGAAATCGGAAATGGAAATAGACGTGGAAAATTGCAATCTCAGTGCAAACGGTGTGATTTCGAAAGAAATCGGCGAGATTAATCTGGCCTATATGCTGCTTGCCCAGAAGCTGGTCAAACAAGACCGGGCAGAGGCCATGTTTCGCCTCGGAGTGGGGCGCGAGCTTGCTGATTTGCTGGCGAACATGTCGCTCAGCCAGATCGTCAAGCTGGCGGCATCCAACTTCCTGTTGTGCAGCTTCCGGCTCGACGACCGCCCGATGTTCGCGGTGGTCGGCGAGGGCAAGGAGCCCGCGCTGCAGCAGGCGCACATGTCGATCCTGATGGCCGCGCGACAGGCGCAGTCGCAAGGGGCTTCGCCATCGCAGATGCGCGAGCCTGGAGCGGCTGCCGCATGACCCGCAAAAGCGTCCTGGGCGAAGTCAGAGAGGTGCAGCTCGCGGTCGAGCTGATCGGGCTCGGTGCCCGCTTGCAGTTCCTGGAGGCTGCCGTCGCATTGAGCCGGGAACGCTTGATCCGCCTGTACAAGGAACTCAAGGGTGTCTCGCCGCCCAAGGGCCTGCTGCCGTTCTCTACCGACTGGTACATGACGTGGCTGGCCAACATTCACTCGTCGATGTTCTACAACATCTACCGTTTCATGCTCGACGAGGCGGACGAGAGCGAGCTGCCCGCGCTCATCAAGGCCTATCGGCTCTACACCGAGCAAGTCGGCTCGCAAGGCGGCGAGGTGGTGCTCGACTTCACCCGCGCCGAGACGATGGTGCGCTTCTTCGACAGCGACATGCTGCAGCTGAGCACCTGCTGCCGCTGCGGCGGCCACTTCGTGGCGCATGCGCACGACAACAAGAATGGTTATGTGTGTGTTCTGTGCCGTCCGCCTTCGCGCGCGGGCAAGGCACGCAAGCCCAAGGTCGCCGAGGTGCGGCGGGGCGGATTGATCTCCGTGGGACCGGTGCTGGACATCGGGGGCGCGGTCTAGATAAGCGCCCCGCGCCGACTGGCGCGGGGTTTTTGGTTTGACGCCCGAGGGCGATAGGGGAAGCGCGTGCTGGTTCTGGTTGGATATCTCGTGGTGATCGGTGCCGTGTTCGGGGGCTACGCCCTCATGGGCGGGCACTTCGGCGTCCTGTTCCAGCCAGTGGAGTTGCTCATGATCGGCGGCTCCGCGCTGGGTGCCTTCATTGCCGGCAACAACGGCAAGACCATCAAGGCGACCATCAAGGAGCTGCCGCTGCTGCTGCGCTCCTCCAAGCACAACCGCCAGCTCTACATGGACCTGCTGGCGCTGCTGTACGAGCTGCTCGCCAAGGCCCGCAAGGAGGGCATGATGAAGCTGGAGACCGACGTCGAGGACCCCGGCTCGAGCGAGATCTTCCAGCGCTACCCGAACATCATGGCGCACGAAGGCATCACCGTCTTCCTGTGCGACTACCTGCGCCTGGTCATCAGCGGGAACACCGACGCGCACGAGATCGAGGCGCTCATGGACCACGAGATCGAGACCATCCGCCACGAGGCCGAAGTGCCGGGCCACAGCCTCTCGCGCGTGGCCGACGCGCTGCCGGCGCTGGGCATCGTCGCCGCCGTGATGGGCGTGGTGCACGCGCTCGCCTCGGCCGACCTGCCGCCTTCGGAGATGGGTGCGCTCATTGCCCACGCGATGGTGGGCACCTTCCTGGGCGTGCTGCTGGCATACGGCTTCGTGTCGCCGCTGGCCACGTTGATCGAACAGAAGGTGGAAGAGGGCATGAAGATCTACCAGTGCGCCAAGGTCACGCTGCTGGCCAGCCTGAACGGCTATGCGCCGCAGCTGGCGGTGGAGTTCGGCCGCAAGGTGCTGTTCTCGACCGAGCGCCCGTCGTTCACCGAGCTGGACGACCACGTCCGCGAGGTCAAGGCGCGCTGACGCCCTGCTGAAAGAAGAGCGAACAAGCGAGCGACCATGAGCGAAGGCAAGCCCCAGATCATCATCAAGCACGTCCACAAGGGCGGGGGCGGCGGCCACCATGGCGGCGGCTGGAAGATCGCGTATGCCGACTTCATGACGGCCATGATGGCCTTCTTCCTGGTCATGTGGCTGCTTTCCATTTCGAGCCCGAAGCAGCGCGAAGGCATTGCCGAGCACTTTCGCATGCCGCTGCGCGTGGCGATGCATGGCGGCGACAAGGCCAGCCTGAGCAACAGCATGATCCCCGGCGGCGGCGCCGACGTGATGCACGTCGAGGGCGAGGTCAAGCAGGCCGATGCCGAGGAAGAAGCCGACGCGACCCGGCTGGCCGAGATGAAGAAAAAGCTCGACGAGCTGATCGAGAAGAGCCCGGTGTTCCAGCAGTTCCGCTCGCAGATCCTCATCGACATCACCACCGAAGGCCTGCGCCTGCAGATCGTGGACACCGAGAACCGCCCGATGTTCGAGCTGGCCAGCGCCCGCGTGGTGCCGCACATGCGCGCCATCCTGCGCGAACTGGCCCCGGCGCTCAACGGCCTGCCCAACAAGCTCACGCTGTCGGGGCACACCGACGCCATCGTCTACAACAACGACCGCTCGTACGGCAACTGGGAGCTGTCGGCCGACCGCGCCAACGCCTCGCGCCGCGAGCTGGTGGTCGGCGGCTTGACGGAGGGCAAGGTGCTGCGCGTCATCGGGCTGGCCGACAGCATGCACCTGGACCGGGCGGAGCCGCGCAACCCCATCAACCGGCGCATCAGCATCATCCTGCTCAACCGCCGTACCCAGGAGCGCATCGAGCGCGAGAACAGCAGCGACGGCGGCAGCATGCGCGTCGGCAAGCTGACTCCCGCAGGCGCGGCGCCCAAGGCTGCCGCGGCATTGCCAGCGCAAACGCCCGCGCCAGTGGCAGTGACGGCGCCGGTGGCGACGGAAGCACCGGCTGCGACGACGGAATAACAACGCAGACAACCCAGGGGACGGCGCCAGCGCCGGCCCGGAGCAAAGAGATGGACCTCAGTCAATTCACCCAGGCATTCTTCGTCGAAGCCATCGAGCTTCTCGCGGAGATGGAGCAACTGCTGCTGGACCTCGACGTCGAGGCGCCCGACAGCGAGCAGCTCAATGCCATCTTCCGCGCCGCGCACTCCATCAAGGGCGGTGCGGCGACGTTCGGTTTCACCGCCTTGACCAACACCACGCACGTGCTCGAAACGCTTCTGGACCGCGCCCGCCACGGGCAGCTGAGCCTGAACGGTCGAATGATCGATGCATTTCTGGAAACGAAGGACGCCTTGCAAGAACAACTCACCGCATACCAGGCCGGCCAGGAGCCGAACCCTGACATGGTCGCGCACATCTGCGGCGTGCTTCAGCAACTCGCGCTGGAAAGCGGCGACGAAAGCCTTGCGGCGCACGCGGCCGCCACTGCAGCGGCTGCGCCCGTGGCGGCACCGGCGCCTGCTCCCGTCGCGGCGGCCGCACCGGCCGAGGCCGCGGTGCCCGCCGGCGACGGCGTGCTGCGCATCCGCTTCGCCCGCCTGTCCGACAGCGAGTGCGACCTGCTCGCGGGCGAACTCTCCAACCTCGGCAAGGTGCTGTCGCGCACGCGCAGCAACGACCAGCTGACGGTGCTGCTCGAGACCACCTGCGATCCCGACGACATCGTCGCCGTGTGCTGCTTCGTCATCGACGAATCGCAGATCGACATCACGCGCGAAGCGGCCGCCGCCGTGGTGGCGCCGGAACCCGCGGCGCCGGCCCCCGCCGCCGAAGCGCCCGCGAAGGCGCCGGCCGTGGTCGCTGCCGCGGCACCCGTCGCGCAGGCCGCACCAGCCGCGCCGGCCGCGACGGCGGCGCCCGCCGCGGCCGCAGGCACCAAGGAATCCAGCTCCATCCGCGTCGACGTCGAGAAGGTCGACCAGCTCATCAACCTCGTGGGCGAACTCGTCATCACGCAGTCGATGCTCACGCAGGCCGCGACCATGCTCGACCCGGTGGCCTACGAGCGTTTCCTCAGCGGCCTCGGCCACCTGGAGCGCAACGCGCGCGACCTGCAGGAATCGGTGATGTCCATCCGCATGATGCCGATGGACTACGTGTTCAGCCGCTTCCCACGCGTGATCCGCGATGTCAGCGCCAAACTGGGCAAGCAGGTGCGCCTGGACACCTACGGCAAGGAAACCGAGCTCGACAAGGGCCTGATCGAACGCATCGTCGACCCGCTCACGCACCTGGTGCGCAACAGCCTGGACCACGGCATCGAGACGCCCGACGTGCGCCTGGCCAAGGGCAAGGACGCCACCGGCCAGCTGCTGCTGTCGGCGCAGCACCACGGCGGCAACATCGTGATCGAGGTGAGCGACGACGGCGCGGGCCTGAACCGCGAGCGCATCCTGGCCAAGGCCCTGCAGCAAGGCCTGCCGGTCAGCGAGACCATGCCCGACGAAGAGGTGTGGCAGCTCATCTTCGCGCCCGGCTTCTCCACCGCCGAGCAGGTCACCGACATCTCGGGCCGCGGCGTGGGCATGGACGTGGTCAAGCGCAACATCCAGGAAATGGGCGGCCATGTGGAAATCCATTCGCGCGGCGGGCAGGGCACCACCACCCGCATCGTGCTGCCGCTCACGCTGGCCATCCTGAACGGCATGTCGGTGAAGGTGGGCGACGAGGCCTACATCCTGCCGCTGAGCTACGTGATCGAATCGCTGCAGCCGCTGCCGGAGCACCTGCACTCCATCACCGCCGACGGCCACGTGATCCGCGTGCGCGGCGAATACCTGCCGCTGATCGAGCTGCACCGCGTGTTCGACGTGGCGGGCGCGCAGACACACCCGACGCAGGGCATCCTGGTGATCGTTCAGGCCGACGACAGCCGCTTCGCGCTGCTGGTCGACGAGCTGCTCGGACAGCACCAGGTGGTGGTGAAGAACCTGGAAACCAACTATCGCAAGGTGCCGGGCATCTCCGCCGCCACCATCCTCGGCGACGGCAGCGTGGCCTTCATCATCGACGTGGGTGCCATGCCCCGCATCCAGCGCGCGCAGGCCGCGAGCGCGGCCGCCCTGGCGGGAGCCGCCCGGAGGACCGACGCCATTGCACTCTGAGCCCCACGGAGACAGCTGAATGCGTTTCGACTTCTTTCGACGCTCCGGTTCCGACGACGCCAAGGGCGGCGACGGTGCCGAGGCCGCGCGCGGGCAAGGCGCCGGCACGGGCGGCCACGTGGCCTACGCCATGCTGCTCGACGCCCAGCGGCGCGTCGTCGGCTACCGCCTGGCCTGGCGTCCGGCGGGCGAGCCGAGCGGTGCCCAGGCGAGTGCCGGCGTCAAGGCGCTGATGGACACGGTGGCCCTGCACCTGAACCCCGAAAACGGCGGCTGGCAGCTCGGCTCCATGCTGGTGTTCGTGGATGTCTCGCTCGACGCGCTGTTCCAGAGCGAACTGCAGTCGCTGCCGCCGCAGAGCGTGGTGCTGTGCATGAGCAAGGAAGACCTGACCGATGTCGACCTGCGCTCGATGCTGCTGCTCCTGCACGAGCAAGGCTTCGGCTTCATGCTGCGCGGCGCCGCCATGCTGCCGGCCGATCCCGAGCTGCGCGCCATCGTCACCCACTTCGAAGTGGACGCGCTGGACGCCGACACCGTGGTGCGCGTACGTCAGGAAGCCCAGCAGGGCCATCCGCCGGTCGAACTGGTGGCGCCCCGCGTGAGCACCTGGAAGGAATTCGACGCCTGCGCCACCCGGCGCGTGAACGTGTTCATCGACGGCGCCTTCCGCAACCCGCCGGTGCGCGACGTGGACGACGCGCTGCAGCCCGAGTCGCTGCTGATCGTGCAGCTCATGCAGATGATCCAGCGCAACGAGGACGTGCGCGCCATCGAGGCCGCGCTCAAGCACGACGCGGCGCTCACCTACCGGCTGCTGCGCTACATCAATTCGCCTTCGGTCGGCGTGGCGGTGGAGATCCATTCGCTGCGCCATGCGGTGGCCATGCTCGGCTATTCGCCGCTGTACCGCTGGCTGTCGCTGCTGCTGGCCACCAGCAACAAGGCCAGCTCGCCCTTCATGATGAAGAAGGCCATCCTGCGCGGGCGCTTCGTCGAGCTGATGGGGCAGGGCATGCTGCCGCCCAGCGAATCGGACAACCTGTTCGTGGCGGGCATGTTCTCGCTGCTCGACCAGCTGCTGGGCGTGTCGATGGAAGGCGTGCTGCGCAAGGTGCAGCTCACCGATTCGGTGCAGCAGGCCATCCTGTCGCGCGGCGGCCTGTACGGCCCGTTCGTGGCGCTGGCCGAGAGCTGCGAGCTCGACGACGGCCAGGCCCCGCGCCTGGCGGAGGCACTTTTCCTGAGCGCGGCGCAGGTCAATGCGGCGCAACTTTCGGCGCTGGTGTGGTCGCAGGACGCGGGACCGGCCGCGTCCAGCCCCTGAGATGACATCGAAAGTGCAGGGTTTTTGTGCGTCTGATCGAACCATTGGAAACGGCAACCGCTATGTACATTGAAAGCCATGCTTGCAGGCTGGACCGGCCGTGAATAACGAGTTCCTTTTTACCGACAACGACTTTTCCAGAATCCGGACTCTCATTCATCGCCGCGCCGGCATCGCCCTTGGCGACCAGAAGCGGCAGATGGTGTACAGCCGGCTTTCGCGTCGCCTGAGGGAGCTTCAGTTCCCTGAGTTTTCCACGTACCTCGACTGGCTGGAGTCCAGCGGCGGCGACGGCGAGTGGCAGTTGTTCATCAACTCGCTCACCACCAACCTGACCTCGTTCTTCCGCGAGGCGCACCACTTCCCGGCCCTGGCCGCGCACGTGCGCAAGATGCCGCAGCCGGTGACGGTGTGGTGCGCGGCGGCCTCGACCGGCGAGGAGCCGTATTCGATCGCCATCACGCTGATGGAGGCGCTGGGCGACAAGGCGGGTTCGGCGCGCGTCATCGCGACCGACATCGACACCGCGGTGCTGGCCAAGGCCGCGGCCGGCGTGTTCACCACCGAGCAGGTCGAGCGGCTGTCGCCGGAGCGGCTGCGCCGCTTCTTCAACAAAGGCACGGGCGCCAACGCGGGCAAGGTGCGCATCCGCCCCGAGGTGGCCGCGCTGGTGAAGTTCTCGCGGCTCAACCTGCTGGACAGCGCCTGGTCGGTGAAGGAGCCGGTCGACGCCATCTTCTGCCGCAACGTGATGATCTATTTCGACAAGCCGACGCAGAAGAAGGTGCTCGACCGCTTCGTGCCGCTGTTCAAGCCCAACGGGCTGCTGTTCGCCGGGCATTCGGAGAACGCGTCGCTGGTCAATCAGTCCTTCAAGTCGCTCGGCCAGACGGTCTACGAACTGGCGCGCACGCGCGCCCCGGGCGCGGCATGACCCATTCCAGCCCCAGCGCGCCGGACTCGGTGGCCAGCCATCACTACTTCGACCGCGACGTCGGCCAGATGGCCGTGAAGCTGCTGCCGTCGGAGTACTACGTGACGGCGGGCGACACGGTGCTGAGCACGGTGCTGGGCTCGTGCGTGGCGGCGTGCCTGCACGACGCGGAGGCCGGCGTGGCCGGCATGAACCACTTCATGCTGCCCGACGACAGCGAATCCGGCATGCGCGACGCCACCGACTCGATGCGCTACGGCACCTATGCGATGGACGTGCTGATCCGCGAACTGGTGCGCGCGGGCGCGCGCCGCGACCGGCTGCAGGCCAAGGTGTTCGGCGGCGGCGCGGTGCTGGCCAACATGACCACGCTGAACATCGGCGACCGCAACGCGGACTTCGTGCTGCGCTACCTGCGTGCGGAGCGCATCGAGATCGCCGCGCAAGACCTGCGGGGGCCGCATGCGCGGCGTGTGTATTTCCTGCCGGTCACCGGCAAGGCGATCGTGCGCAAGCTGCGCGCGCAGACGGAAGTCCGGTCGATCCAGCGCGAGGAGGGCGAACTGCTGCGCAGGCTGTCCGGCCAGCGCGTGGTGCCCGAGCCGGAAAAAACAAGCAATGCCCTGGCCGCCCGTGCGGTGCCCATGGCCGCCATCAAAGGAAGCCGGTGAGCGTCAAAAAAATAAAAGTACTGTGTGTCGACGACTCGGCACTGATCCGCAGCGTGATGACCGAGATCATCAACAGCCAGAGCGACATGACCGTGGTGGGCACGGCGGCCGATCCGCTGGTGGCGCGCGACCTCATCAAGGTCACCAACCCCGACGTGCTCACGCTCGACGTGGAAATGCCGCGCATGGACGGCCTGGAGTTCCTCGAGAAGCTCATGCGGCTGCGGCCCATGCCGGTGGTCATGGTGTCGTCGCTGACCGAGCGCGGCTCCGAAATCGCGCTGCGCGCGCTCGAGCTGGGCGCCATCGACTTCGTGACCAAGCCGCGCCTGGGAGTGCGCGACGGCCTGCTCAACTACACCGAGCTGATCGCCGGCAAGATCCGCACCGCCGCCAGCGCGCGGCTGCTGCCGAGCCGGCACGCGGCCTCGGCCCGGCCCGCGTCCGACGCGCCGCAGGAGTCGCTCCTGCGCAGCCCGCTGCTCAGTACGGAGAAGCTGATCATCATCGGCGCTTCCACCGGCGGCACCGAAGCCATCCGCGAGGTGCTGCAGCCGCTGCCACCCGACTCGCCCGCGGTGCTGATCGCGCAGCACATGCCGGCCGGTTTCACGCGTTCGTTCGCGCAGCGCCTGGACGGCCTGTGCCGCATCAACGTGAAGGAAGCGGAGCACGGCGAGCGCGTCCTGCCGGGCTACGCCTACATTGCGCCGGGCGGCTTTCACCTGTCGCTGGGCCGAAGCGGCGCCAACTACGTGGCGCACCTCGACCAGGAACCGCCGGTGAACCGCCACCGCCCGTCGATCGACGTGCTGTTCGATTCGGCCGCCAAGTACGCGGGCAAGAACGCCATCGGCATCATCCTGACCGGCATGGGCAAGGACGGCGCCGAGGGCCTGTTGCGCATGAAGCGCGCCGGCGCCCACACGCTGGCGCAGGACGAGGCCAGCTGCGTGGTCTTCGGCATGCCGCGCGAGGCCATCGCGCTGGGCGCGGTGGACGACGTGTCTCCCCTGAGCGAAGTGAGTCGCAGGGTACTGGCACACCTTCGCACGTTCGGCGAACGTGCGAACCGAGTTTGAAAAACGACCTGTTGGAGTTGGAAATATCGTGATCGACAAGAGCATCAAAATCCTGGTTGTGGACGACTTCCCGACCATGCGCCGCATCGTGCGCAATCTGCTGAAGGAACTGGAGTTCCTCAACGTCGACGAAGCCGAGGACGGCGCGGCCGGCATCGAAAAACTGCGCGGCGGCAATTTCGGCTTCGTGGTGTCCGACTGGAACATGCCGAACATGGACGGCCTGACCATGCTGCAGACCATCCGCGCCGACCCCGAGCTGCAGAAGATCCCGGTGCTGATGGTCACGGCCGAAGCCAAGAAGGAAAACATCGTGGCGGCCGCGCAGGCGGGCGCCAACGGCTACGTGGTGAAGCCCTTCACCGCCGCCACGCTCGAGGAAAAGATCACCAAGATCTTCGAAAAGCTCGCCAAAGAGGCCGCCTGAAATGAACCAAGACGCTTCGGGAGCCGCGGACTCCACCAACAACACTGCGGAACAGCTGCTCGGCCGCATCGGCCAGCTCACGCGCCAGCTGCGCGAGGGCCTGCGCGAGCTCGGCCTGGACAAGCAGGTGGCCAAGGCCGCGCAGGCCATTCCCGATGCGCGCGACCGCCTGAGCTACGTGGCCGCGACCACCGAGCGCGCGGCGCACCGCGCGCTCAACGCCATCGACGTGGCGCAGCCGCTGCAGGAAGCGCTGGCGAACGACGCCAAGGGCCTGACCAAGCGCTGGGACAAGTGGTTCGAGAACCCCCTGGAACTCGACCAGGCGCGCGAGCTGGTGCTCGACACGCGCGGCTACCTCAATGAAGTGCCCGACCGCGCCAGCGCCATCAACTCTCAGCTGATGGAAATCCTCATGGCGCAGGACTTCCAGGACCTGACCGGCCAGGTCATCAAGAAGATGATGGAAGTGGTCAACGACGTGGAGACGCAGCTGCTCCAGGTGCTGATCGACAACTCCCCGCCCGAAAAGCGCCAGGAGGCCACGCAGAGCCTGCAGAACGGCCCGCAGGTCAAGCCCGGCAACCCCGAGGCGGTGACCGACCAGGCGCAGGTGGACGACCTGCTGGAGAGCCTGGGCTTCTAGACCTCGGGCAGGGTGGCCAGGCCCTCTGCTTCATTGGCCGAACTGCAGGGCGATAAGGGCCCTTATCGGCGGATTGTTCCGGACGACCGAATTCAATAATTTGGTCATGAGCAAGGCGTACTTCGCCACTGCTGGTTCGGAGCATGAATGGCTGAGGAAAGCGATCTCGAAAAAACGGAACCTGCCTCCGAGCGGCGCCTGGAAAAGGCGCGCGAGGAAGGCAACGTCGCCCGTTCGCGGGAACTCACCACGTTCGTGATGCTGGGTACCGCGAGCGCGGGCCTGTGGTTCAGCGCGGGGCTGCTCAGCGAGAGCATGGACGGCTCGCTGCGCCGCGGCCTGCAGTTCGAGCGCGCAAGCGCGTTCGACACCTCTCACATGCTGGCCCAGACCGGGCTCATGGCGCTGCAGACGCTGATGGCCATCGGCCCGCTGTTCGGGATGATGATGGTCGCGGCCGTGGCCGCGCCGCTGATGCTCGGCGGCTGGATGTTCTCCGCCGAGGCCGTCGCGCCCAAGTTCAGCAAGATCAATCCGCTGTCCGGCATCGCGCGCATGTTCTCGGCGCAGTCGCTGGCCGAGCTGGTCAAGGCGCTGGCCAAGTCGGCGCTGATCGGCGGCGTGGCGTGGTGGGTGATTGCGAGCGACATCGGCACCGTGATGGCGCTCATGGCGCAGCCCGCGCACTATGCGCTGCCGCACGCGCTGGTGCTGGTGGCCAAGCACTGCGTGCTGATCGCGGCCACGCTGTTTTTGGTGGCGCTGATCGACGTGCCCTTCCAGCTCTGGAGCTACTACCGCAAGCTGCGCATGTCGCGCGAAGACCTGCGCCAGGAGCACAAGGAAAGCGAAGGCGACCCGCACATCAAGGCGCAGATCCGCCGCCAGCAACAGCAGATCGCCAAGCGCCGGATGATGTCCGAAGTGCCCAAGGCCGACATCGTGCTGACCAACCCCACGCACTTTGCAGTGGCGCTGAAGTACCTGGACAGCGACATGCGCGCGCCGCGCGTGGTCGCCAAGGGCACCGACCTGGTGGCCGCGCGCATCCGCGAGCTGGCCAAGGAACACAACGTCGCCATCCTCGAAGCCCCGCCGCTCACGCGTTCGCTCTACAAGCACACCAAGGTGGGCGACGAAATTCCGAGCGGCCTCTACACCGCGGTGGCCGAAGTGCTGGCGTGGGTCTACCAGCTCAAGCGCTGGAAGAGCGAGGGCGGCGAAGCCCCCCGTACACCCACCGACCTGCAAGTGCCGCAAGCCCTTGAATACACAGTGAAAGACACAGCGAAAACCGCATGAACGCGATGACCAACCTGTTGCGTCTGCCGACGCAGATGTTCTCCGGATCGCAGTTCAAGGGACTGGCCGGGCCGATTCTCATCATCATGATCCTGAGCATGATGGTGCTGCCCCTGCCGCCATTCCTGCTCGACCTGCTGTTCACCTTCAACATCGCCATGTCGGTGATGGTGCTGCTGGTGAGCATGTACACCATGAAGGCGCTCGATTTCGCGGCCTTCCCGGCGGTGCTGCTGTTCTCGACGCTGCTGCGCCTGTCGCTGAACGTGGCTTCCACCCGCGTGGTGCTGATGCACGGCCACACCGGCCCCGATGCCGCGGGCAAGGTGATCGAGGCCTTCGGCCACTTCCTGGTGGGCGGCAACTTCGCCGTGGGCGTGATGGTGTTCATCATCCTCGTGCTCATCAACTTCATGGTGATCACCAAGGGCGCGGGCCGCATCGCCGAGGTGGGCGCGCGCTTCATGCTCGACGCGATGCCGGGCAAGCAGATGGCCATCGACGCCGACCTCAACGCCGGCCTGATCGGCGAGGAAGTGGCCCGCAAGCGCCGCCAGGAAGTGGCGCAGGAAGCCGACTTCTACGGCTCGATGGACGGTGCCAGCAAGTTCGTGCGCGGCGACGCGATCGCGGGCCTGCTCATCATGGTGATCAACATCATCGGCGGGCTGATCGTCGGGATGGTGCAGCACGGGCTGGACTTCTCCACCGCCGGCAAGACCTACACGCTGCTGGCTATCGGCGACGGCCTGGTGGCGCAGATTCCGGCGCTGGTGATCTCGACCGCGGCCGGCGTGATCGTCTCGCGCGTGACCACCGACGAAGACGTCGGCAGCCAGCTCACGGGCCAGCTGTTCGCGAACCCGCAGGTGCTGTTCCTGACGGCCGGCATCGTCGGCCTGCTGGGCATGATTCCCGGCATGCCGAACCTGGCGTTCCTGCTGATCGCGGGCGGCCTGGTGTGGCTGGGCCGCCGCCTGGTGAAGCGCAAGCCGCAGCAGCAGGCCGCGCAGGAAGCGGCCGCCGCGCAGGCCGCGACCCTCGCGCCCGGCGGCGAGATGGCCGAGGCCACCTGGGACGACGTGGCCATGGTCGACCCGCTGGGCATGCAGGTCGGCTACCGCCTGATTCCGCTGGTGGACCAGTCGCAGCAGGGCGAACTGCTGGGCCGTATCAAGAGCATCCGCAAGAAGATCGCGCAGGACATCGGCTTCCTGGTGCCGGTGGTGCACATCCGCGACAACCTGGAGATCAAGCCCAACACCTACGTCATCAGCCTGAAGGACGTGGAGATCGGCCGCGGCGAAGCCTTCCCCAACCAGTGGATGGCCATCAACCCCGGCCAGGTGTCGGGCACGCTGCCCGGCGCGCCCACGCGCGACCCGGCCTTCGGCCTGCCCGCGGTGTGGATCGACGCCAGCCAGCGCCAGCAGGCGCAGGTGTACGGCTACACGGTGGTCGACGCCTGCACGGTGATGGCCACGCACCTGAACCACCTGATACAGACGCACGCCGCCGAGCTGCTGGGCCGCCAGGAAGTGCAGCAGCTGCTCGACCAGATCGCCAAGACCGCGCCCAAGCTCACCGAGGACCTGGTGCCCAAGGTGCTGTCGCTCAGCACGCTGCACAAGGTGCTGCAGAACCTGCTCGACGAAGAGGTGCCGATCCGCGACATGCGCACCATCCTGGACGTGATGGCCGAGCATGCGCCGACCATCAAGGACCCGACCGAACTCACCACGCTCACGCGCCTGGCGCTGGGCCGCGCCATCACGCAGCAGCTGTTCCCGGGCGATGCGGAGATGCAGGTCATCGGCCTGGACGGCGCGCTCGACGGCGTGCTGCAGCAGGCGCTGAGCAACAGCGGCGGCATCGAGCCCGGCATTGCCGACAACCTGCTGCACCAGGCGCAGGCCGCCATCCAGCGGCAGGAGCAGATGGGGCTGGCCCCGGTGCTCGTCGTGCAGCACTCGCTGCGCGTGCTGCTGTCCCGTTTCCTGCGGCGCAGCCTGCCGCAGCTCAAGGTTCTTTCGCACGCGGAAATCCCTGATTCCCGCACCATCAAGATCACTGCCGCCATTGGAGGACGAGGTTGAATTCCCAGCAGAACGACGTGCGCACCACCGCACGCAAATTCGTCGCGGCCACCAGCCGCGAAGCCCTGAGGATGGTGCGCGAGGCGCTCGGCGCCGACGCCATCGTGCTGACCCACCGTGCCACCGCCGAGGGCGTCGAGATCGTCGCCATGGTGGAGGGCGATGTGCAGGGCGTGGCGCGCAACGCGGCGCCTGTGACGGCTGCGGTTGCGCCCGCGCCGGCACCTGTGCCTGCACCCGCACCTGCGCCCGCGCCCGCGCCCGCGCCTGTCATTGCACCTGCCGCGGCACCCGTTGCGCAGGTCGCGCCGGCCGCCCCAGTCCCGCGCCCGGTGCCGCTGCACCAGCCCGTGGCCGCGCCCGCGCCGGTGCCCCACGGCGACACCGTGCTCAACGAACTGCACTCCATGCGCGGCATGATCGAGGAACAGCTCGCCAGCGTGGTCTGGAACGACAAGCAGCGCCGCGACCCTGTGCGCGGCCGCCTGCTGCGCACGCTGCTGGGCGCAGGCTTCAGCGCGCGCCTGTCGAAGGCCATGCTCGAGAAGCTGCCCACCGGCCAGACCTATGCCGAGGGCATGGCCTACGTGCGCGCCGAGCTGATCCGCGCGGTGCCCGTGCATGAAGACGAAGACGCCCTGTTCGCGCAGGGCGGCGTGTACGCGCTGATGGGCCCGACCGGTGTCGGCAAGACCACCACCACCGCCAAGCTGGCCGCGCGCTGCGTGATGCGCTTCGGCGCCGACAAGCTCGCGCTGGTCACCACCGACAGCTACCGTATCGGCGCCTACGAGCAGTTGCGCATCTATGGCCAGATCCTCAATGTACCGGTGTACGCCGTGAAGGATGCGGCCGACCTGCATCTGGTGCTGCAGGACCTGCGCGACAAGCACATGGTGCTGATCGACACCGTCGGCATGAGCCAGCGCGACCGCGCCGTGCCCGAGCAGATCGCCATGCTGGGCCAGAGCCCGCGCCCGGTGAAGCGGCTGCTGCTGCTCAACGCCACCAGCCACGGCGACACGCTCAACGAAGTGGTGCACGCCTACCGCCACGGCAACGACCTGACCGGCTGCATCTTCACCAAGGTCGACGAGTCCACGCACCCGGGCGCGCTGATCGACACCGTCATCCGCCATCGCCTGCCGGTGCACTACATCTCCAGCGGCCAGAAGGTGCCCGAGAACCTGATGCAGGCCGACCGCGCGCAATTGGTGGACAGCGTGTTCCAGCCGCGCCAGCACAACCCGCTGTTCGTGCCGGCCGAAAGCGACCTGCAGGAAGAGCCCGCGGGCGCTGCCCCGTCGGCGCAGGTGGTGCAGGTGGTGCAGGCGCAGGGCGAGGCCGACCGCCTGCGGTTGAAGTACCAGAACCTCATTCGCGCGATGGCGCACGACGCGCAGGAGCTGGCCACCGCCGCCAGCGCGCTGGCCGGCGCGCAGATCGGCTTCGAGCGTGCGCGCGGGCTGTGGCGCAACGCCGCCGACGAAGACATCGGCCAGAAGGCGGTGCTGCAGGACCTGATGGTGCATGCGCGCGGCGAGATCGCCGCCGGCTGCGAGACCCATGTGCTCGCGCTGTGCGGCCAGGTCGGCCTGCGCTCGAACGAAGGCGGCGACGCCTACGAATGCCACGGCAGCCTGCTGCTGTCGGACCGCAGCGGCCTGCCGCTGGCCGCGCCCAACCAGTGGCTTTCCACCGCCGCCACGCGCGGCATGAAGGACGCCGCCCGCAAGCCGGGCGCGCGCCAGGTGCCGTGGCTGCGGCAGCAGGACTTCGGCGACAAGCCGATGGTGCATGTGCTCACGCGCCTGCCCGGCCTCGAATCGATGCTGCAGTGGCAGACCGCGGGCCAGCGCTGGCTGGCGCGCGCACCGGGCTCGACGGCCGTGATCGATGCGCGCACCGGCGCACCGGACACGCTCGCGCGCCTGGACCTCGAGTTCAGCGAAGGGCTGCCCGTGCGCTTCCGCGGCAAGGCCGCGCTGCGCTGCGAGGCGCATGCCGACGTGGTGCTGCGTTTCAACGCGGCCGCCGTGGCGGCGGGCGTCGGGCGCGAGGCCATGCCCGCGCTGCGCTGCGTCGCTACCCGCATGCTCGACGCGCGTAGCGGCAACGTGCTGGCGCAGAGCTATGCGCTGACGAACATCGGCACGGAAGTGTCGGCGCGCCAGCTCGCGCAATGGCAGGGCTGGGCCAACGACGCCGAGCCGTGCTTCCGCCTGCTGCGCGACGGCGTGCAGCTGATCGGCGGCATCGGCGAGCTGGGCGACCCGAACATCATGAAGCGCCTGCTGATCGCCGGCCAGATGACCACCACCGTGTGGCGCCTGCTGCAGGCCGAGGGCGAATGGGCCGACCGCACGCGCATGCTGCTGGGCCAGCTGACGGCGCGTCCGGCGCGCAACGGCCGGCTCATGAGCGGCAGCGCGCTGTACGCGGGCGTGGGCAAGCTTTTCCTGCTGCTGGAGGCGCTGGGCACCGAGTCCACCGCGCCCGTTCAGGCGCCGCGCGCGCTGGAGCCGCAGGGTTGAGGAGATCGCAATGAGCAAGATGGTCGCGGACCAGGCTGACGGGCTGCGTCGCCTGCTGGCGCAGACACAGACGCGCGTGGTCGCGGTCGCGAGCATGGGTTCCGGCGCCGGCGCCACCACGGCCGCGATGAATCTGGGCGCCGCGCTGGTGCAGCAGGGCAAGAACGTGCTGCTGCTCGACGAGCACTGCCCCAAGGTCGGTTCGGCCTGCGAGGTCTGGGCCATCGATCCGCTGGGCAACCTGGCCGACGTGGCCGCCGGCCGGCTCACGCTCGAAGGCGCCGCCGTGCGCGCCGGCAGCGGCGTGCATGTGCTGCCCGCGCCGCCGGGCGTGGCGGACGATGTGACAGACCCGCGTTCGATGTGGCGCGACGGCGTGGTCATCGTCGATGCGGCGCTCGACAGCGAAGGCCGCCTGTCGCCGCTCGCGCAGGGCGCCGACGAGCTGCTGCTGGTGCTGCAGCCACAGCCCGCGTCGATCACCACCGCCTACGCGGGCATCAAGCGCCTGCACTACGCGCACGGGCTCAAGCAATTGCGCTTCCTGGTCAACGGCGTGGCCGAGGTCGAGGCGGCGCGGCAGGTCATGAGCAACCTGGCCAACGCCGGCAGTCGCTACCTGGCGCTGTCGCTGGAGGCGGCGGGCTGGGCCCGCTTCGACGCGCGCATCGCCGATGCGTGGCGTCTGAAGCAGACCATCGTCGAGGCCTTTCCCGCCAGCGCGGCCGCGGTCGACTTCAGGCGCGTGGCCGACGACATGGGGCGCTGGCCCTGGCGCGCAGACGCGCGCGTCGCCGTCACCGGCAATCCAGCCCCCGCCGTGATGCACACGGCAGCCGCCTGACCCGGTCCCGGCAGACAACCGCAAGAGGAAGTCCGTGTACACCGCACAGGGAACCATCGAGAAATCGCACCTGCTGGCGCAGCACCAGCCGCTGGTGCGCCGCATCGCATTGCAGATGATGGCCAAGCTGCCCGCCAGCGTGGAGCTGGACGACCTGATCCAGGCCGGCATGCTGGGCCTGCTGGACGCGTCCAGCCGCTACCAGGACAACCGCGGCGCGCAGTTCGAGACCTTCGTCAGCCAGCGCATCCGCGGCGCCATGCTCGACGAGCTGCGCGCCAACGACTGGGGCTCGCGCGGCCTGCGCCAGTCGGCGCGCGGCATCGAGAAAGCCATTCATGCGCTCGGCCACCGGCTCGGGCGTGCGCCGAGCGAAGGCGAGATCGCCAAGGAACTGAAGATGGACCTGGAGGCCTACCAGTCCATGCTGCAGGAGATCCAGGGCTGCCAGCTGCTCTACGTCGAAGACTTCGCGAAGGACGATCCGGACAACCCGTTCCTGGACATCCACTCGAAGGACGCGCGCCGCGACCGGCGCGGCGGCGACGATCCGCTGGAGCAACTGCTCGAAAGCGGCTTTCGCCACCAGCTGGTGGACGCCATCTCGGCGCTGCCGGAGCGCGACCAGCTGCTGCTGAACCTCTACTACGAGGAAGAACTGAACCTGCGCGAGATCGGCGCCATCCTGGAAGTGAGCCAGTCGCGGGTGTGCCAGTTGCACAGCCAGGCGATCAGCCGGCTGCGCGCGAAGCTCAAGGACCTGCTCTGACCGGATAGGCGTTGTCCGTCAGCATGTCGCGCCGCTTTCCGGCGCGATGCGGCTGGCGGGCAGGCGAGGCTTGCGGCTTGTCCCAGCAGCCAACCACCAATCCCCAACTCCTCGCGCGGCGGCGGCTTGCCCGCCCGGCCCGGCCCATTGCCGACTACGCGCTGATCGGCTCCACCCACAGCGCCGCGCTGGTGCATCTGGGCGGCGACATCGAATGGCTGTGCCTGCCGCGCTTCGACTCCGCCGCCATGTTCGCGAGCCTTCTGGGCGACGAGCGCAACGGCCACTGGACGATGCGCGCGCGCAGCGCCAAGGCGCGCGTAACCCGGCGCTACCTGCCCGGCACCATGGTGCTGGAGACCACCATCCACACGGCGAAGGGCACTGCCGTCGTCACCGACTTCATGCCGCGCCCGGCCATCGGCGGCACGCACGAAGTGGTGCGCATCGTGCGCGGCGTGCGCGGCACGGTGAACATGCACACCGAGTTGCGCATCCGCTTCAACTACGGCGAATGGTGCCCCTGGGTCGAGCGGCGCGACGGCGCGGTGCATGCCACCGCCGGCCCCGACGCGGTGCGCATCAGCTCCGGCGTGCCGCTGACCAACGAGGACTTCGCGAGCCGTGCCGACTTCACCGTGTCGGCCGGGGAGGCGATTTCGTTCGTGCTCGACTGGTTTCCCTCGCACGAAAAGCCGCCGGTCACGCGCGACGCCAATGCGCTGCTGGCCCAGGCCAGCGCCGAGTGGTGCGCATGGACCGACCGCTGCGGCTACCACGGCGAGTTCCGCGAACCCGTGATGCGCTCGCTGCTCACGCTCAAGGCGCTGACTTACCAGCCCACCGGCGGCATCGTCGCCGCGCCCAGCACCTCGCTGCCCGAGCTGCCCGGCGGCGAGCGCAACTGGGACTATCGCTTCTGCTGGCTGCGCGATGCCGCGCTCACGCTCTACGCGCTGATCGGCTCGGGCTATGTGGAGGAGGCCAGCGCCTGGCGCTGGTGGCTGATGCGCGCGGTGGGCGGTTCGCCCGAAGAGCTGCAGGTGATGTACGGCCTGCACGGCGAACGCTCGCTCACCGAGCTGGAGCTGGGCTGGCTGCCGGGCTACGACGACAGCCGGCCGGTGCGCATCGGCAACGGCGCGCACGGGCAGCGCCAGCTCGACGTGTACGGCTCGGTCATCGCGGCTTTCCATGCGGCGCGCAAGGCCGGGCTCACGGACATGGACAAGGTCTGGCCGCTGGAGCGCGCCATTGCGAAGCAGCTCATGGTGCTGTGGAAGCAGCCCGACTGCAGCCTGTGGGAAGTGCGCGGCGAGGCACGCCACTTCGTGCACTCCAAGATGATGTGCTGGCTCGCCTTCGACCGCATGATCGCGAGCGCGGAAGACTTCGGCCTGGAAGGGCCGGTCGATCGCTGGCGCGCGGCGCGCGACGAGATCCATGCCGAGGTCTGCGCGCGGGGCTATGACGCGGCGAGCAATTCTTTCGTGCAGTACTACGGCGCCGACACGGTCGATGCCGCGCTGCTGTGGATGCCGCTGATCGGCTTCCTGCCGATCAACGATCCGCGCGTGCTGGGCACCATCGCGCGCATCGAGAAAGAGCTGATCTTCAATGGGCTGGTCTACCGCTACCGCACCGAGAAAGGCGTGGACGGCCTCGAAGGCGGAGAGGGCGCGTTCCTGGCCTGCAGCTTCTGGCTGACCAACGTGTACGTGGCCATGGGCAAGCTGCGCAAGGCGCGCGCGCTGTTCAAGCGGCTGCTGGCGCTGGGCAACGACCTGGGCCTGTTCGCGGAGGAATACGACCCGGTCGGGCAGCGTCAGCTGGGCAACTTTCCGCAGGCGTTTTCGCACATCGGCCTCATCAACAGCGCGCATGCGCTGGTGTCGGCGGCGGGCGGCGTGTGGGAGCTGGCGGATCTCGACGGCAAGGCGCCGCTCAAGCGGCGGCGGTCGCGTTCTGCTTCGCGCGCTGGATGAACCGCGCGCCGATGTCGGCAACGATCAGTGCCACCGGCGTGTCGATGGCGGCGTGCCATACGTCGGCTTCGCTCGCGTCGGGTCTTTCCAGCGTCTGCAGCTGGCTGTCTAGCAGGGTGGGCGGCATGTAGTGGCCGGTGCGCTGTTCCAGCCGCTGCCTCACCAGCGCCGCGGCCCCGTCGAGAAACACGAACTGAAGCGACGGCGACGCGGCGCGCAGCCGGTCGCGGTAGGCACGCCGCAGGGCGGAACAGGCGACCACCACGCCGCGGGGCGCGGCGGTGCGGTCGGCCAGGTTCTGGCCCACGCGGTCGAGCCAGGGCCAGCGGTCTTCGTCGCCGAGCGGCTGGCCGGCCCGCATGCGCGCCACGGCTTCGGGCAGGTGCAGGTCGTCGGCGTCGATCCAGGGCAGCTCGAGCATGCGCGCCAGCCCCGCCGCCACGCTGCTCTTGCCGGTGCCCGACACGCCCATCACCACCACGCAGGTGGGCTGCTGGGGTTGCATGCTGCTACAGGCTGGCGGTGATGCCGCCGTCCACGTACAGGATATGGCCGTTGACGAAGCTGGAGGCGTCCGACGCCAGGAAGATGGCCGCGCCGCCGAGCTCCTCGACATTGCCCCAGCGGCCGGCGGGCGTGCGGCCGGAGAGCCAGGCGGTGAAGGCCTCGTCGGCCACCAGCGCCTGCGTCAGTTCGGTCTTGAAGTAGCCGGGGCCCAGGCCGTTGACCTGGATGCCGTACTTGCCCAGGTCGATGGCCATGCCCTTGGTGAGCATCTTCACCGCGCCCTTGGTGGCGGCGTAGGGCGCGATGCCGGGGCGGCCCAGTTCGCTCTGCACCGAGCACACGTTGATGATCTTGCCGCGCTTGCGCTCGATCATGCGTTGCGCCACGAAGCGGCCCACGAGGAACACGCTGTCGATGTTGGTGGTGGTGATCTTGTGCCACGCGTCGATGGGGAATTCGGCGAACGCGCCGCGGTGCTGCATGCCCGCGTTGTTGACGAGGATGTCGATGGCGCCGACGTCGGCCTCGATGGCCGCCACGCCCGCCTCGACCGCGGCGGCGTCGGTCACGTCGAAGGCGGCCGACTCGGCGGCGATGCCCCGGGCGCGCAGTGCGTCGCGCGCGGCGGTGAGCGCGGCGGCGTCGCGTGCATTGAGCACGACGCGCGCGCCGGCCTGGCCCAGCGCCGCGGCCAGTGCGAAGCCGATGCCCTTGCTGGAGCCGGTGATGAGGGCGGTGCGCCCGGAGAGGTCGAACAGTTTCAAGAAAAGCTCCTGGGGGACGGGACAGTGACAGGGTGACAGCTGGCGAAAGTTACCGGTATCTTTAGAAAACGTCAATGGGTGAAGCCCGCGCTGGATTTATCCTTGGCAATTGGTTAGAGTTACCGGTATCTTTCATGCAGCAGGAGACCTCCGCTTGACCGCTACCGCCAATGCTCCGCACGTGCTCATGCCCGGCACCTACCCCGAATGGGACATGGCACCGATGCGGGCGGCCTACACCCTGCATCACCTGTGGGAGGCGCCGGACCAGGCCGCCTTCATCGCCGAACACGGCGCGAACATCCGCGCCATCGCCACGCGCGGCGAACTGGGCGCGAGCGCCGAGCTCATCGCGTCGCTGCCCAAGCTGGAACTGGTCGCCTGCTACGGCGTGGGCACCGACGCCATCGACCTGGCCGCCTGCCGCGCGCGCGGCATCCGCGTGACCAACACGCCCGACGTGCTCAACGGCGACGTGGCCGATCTCGCCGTGGGGCTCACGCTGGCGCTGCAGCGGCGCATTCCGGCCGGCGACCAGTTCGTGCGCAGCGGCGCGTGGGCGCAGGGCGGCATGCCGCTGGCCACGCGCGTCTTCGGCCAGCGCGTCGGCATTGCCGGTTTCGGCCGCATCGGCGGCACCATCGCCAAGCGGCTCTCGGGCTTCGACGTGGAGCTGGGCTACTTCAGCCGCAGCCCGAAGGCCGACAGCCCGCACCGCCATTTCGCGAGCCTGAGCGCCATGGCCGACTGGTGCGACGTGCTCATCGTCATCCTGCCCGGCGGCGAGGCCACGCGCGGCATCGTGAACGCCGAAGTGCTGCGGGCCCTGGGCCCCAAGGGCTGGCTGGTGAACGTGTCGCGCGGCACCACCGTCGACGAAGCCGCGCTGCTGCAGGCGCTCGAAGCGCGCGCCATCGCCGGCGCGGCGCTCGACGTGTTCCTCAACGAGCCGCGCATCGACCCGCGGTTCGCCGTGCTCGACAACGTGGTGCTGACCCCGCACCACGGCAGCGGCACCGAACAGACGCGCCGCGCCATGGGCGAGCTGGTGCGCCGCAACCTCGAGGCCCACTTTGCCGGCCAACCCCTTGTCACCCCCGTTGCCTGAAGAAAGAAGAAACATCATGCGTCTGCGTTGCATGTGCCTCGTGATCCACGCCCCCGACGACCTGCGGCTTGACGAACAGGACGCCGGGGAAATCGGCCCCGGCCAGGTATTGGTGAAGGTCGGCATGGGCGGCATCTGCGGCTCCGACCTGCACTACTTTCACAACGGCGGCTTCGGCACCGTGCGCATCAAGGAGCCGATGGTGCTGGGCCATGAGGTGGCCGGAACCGTGGTGGCGGTGGCGCCCGGCGTCGACAGCGTGCGCATCGGCGACAAGGTGGCCGTCAACCCCAGCCGCCCGTGCGGCGCCTGCAAGTTCTGCCTGGAAGGCCTGCCCAACCAGTGCCTGGACATGCGCTTCTATGGGAGTGCCATGCGCACGCCGCATGTGCAGGGCGCGTTCCGCAACATGCTGCTGTGCGAGGCCACGCAGTGCGTGAAGGTGGCAGAGCACGTGCCGCTGCGGCTGGCCGCGCTGGCCGAGCCGTTCTCGGTGGGCCTGCACGGCGTGTCGCGCGCCGGGCCGCTGCTGGGCAAGCGCGTGCTGGTGTCGGGCTGCGGCCCCATCGGCGTGCTGGCCATCGCGGCGGCGCGCGCGCACGGCGCGGCCGAGATCACCGCCACCGACGTGGTCGACGAACCGCTGGTCATCGCACGCGCGATGGGCGCGGACCAGACGATCAACGTCGTGCAGGACAAGGCCTGGGTTTCGCGCTACGCGGCCGACAAGGGCACCTTCGACGTGATGCTCGAATGCTCCGGCAACGAACGCGCGCTGCGCGACGGGCTCGAGGTGATGCGCCCGCGCGGCGTGGTCGCGCAGCTCGGCCTTGGCGGCGACGTGAGCATTCCGCAGAACATGGTGGTGGCCAAGGAGCTGAGCATCTGCGGCTCGTTCCGCTTCCACGCCGAGTTCGCGCTGGCGGTGCGGCTCATCAACGAAGGGCGGGTCGACCTGTCGCCGGTGGTGACGCATACCTTCCCGATGCTGAAGGCGCGCGAGGCCTTCGAGCTGGCGAGCGATCGCAAGCAGGCGATGAAGGTGCTGATCGACTTCGCGGGTATGGAAGCGGCTGCCTGAGGCCCCTCAGGAGCTTTCGCGCTGCTCGATATGGAACGGGATCATCACCGTCTCTGACGGCGGGCGGTGCCCATCCTGCGCACCGTCGATCACCCGCAGCAGCAGCTCGCCCGCCGCCTTGCCGATGCCCACGCAATCCACGGCCACGGTCGTGATGCGAGGGTGGCAGGCGCGCGCCACCTCGAAGTCGCCGAAGCCGGCGATCGCGATGCGGCCCGGCACGTCCCAGCCCTGGCGCTGGCATTCCATCAGCGCGCCGAAGGCCGAGAGGTCGGACACGCAGAGCACCGCATCCACGTCGGGCCACTGGCGCACGAGCTGCGCCACGGCCTCGCCGCCTTGCGCCATCGAGATCGGCGGCTGGCCGAAGCTGATGACGCGTCCGTCGGGCAGCCCCAGTTCGCGGATCGCCTGCGCATAGCCGCGCTGGCGGTCGGCGCCGCGTGTGTCGCGGTTCGAGGTGCCGCCGATGAAGGCGATGCGCCGGTAGCCCTTGCCGTGCAGGTGCCGCACCATCGCCGCCGCGGCTTCGGCGTTCGAGAAACCGACCGTGTGCCCGATGGGCGTGGCGGGCAGGTCCCAGGTCTCGATCACCGGCACGCCGGCCGCCTGCAGCATGGCGCGCGCGGCGGGGGTGTGCGAGCCGCCGGTGAGGATCACGCCCTCGGGCCTTCGCGCGAGCATTGCGCGCAGCAGGCGCTCTTCGGTCTCCATGCGGTAGTCGGTGTAGCCCAGCAGCAGTTGCAGGCCGTGCGCTTCCACCGCCGCGGTGATGCCCTGCACGGTCTCCGAGAAGTTGGAGTTGTTGAGCGAGGGGATCAGCGCCGCGACGAAGCCCGAGCGCTTGCTCGAGAAGGTGCGCGCGGTCTGGTCGATGACATAGCCCATCTCCTCGCAGGCCTGCAGGATGCGCTCGCGCAGCGCCTGCGACGTGACGCGGTCGCTGCCCACGCTGCGGTTGAGCGCGCGCGAGACCGTCATCTTCGACACGCCGACGCGCGCGGCCACGTCGGCCATGGTGGGCGGGCGGGAAAGAGGGGCGGAGGCTTTGGTCGGGGGCAAGGGGCTCTCTCGGGGAGTCGTGTTCGAGGGTGGACGCTGCGATACCGATAACGCAAGCATCGCCTTCCCGGATGCTACGAGAACTTCCTCGATTCTGAAAACCACAGAGGAAGATGGCCGGCACGGCACCGGCGGATCGGGTCGGGTTACTGGTATCTCCTGGGCAACCCGCGCTCAGGCGCGCTCTTTCTTCAGCTGCCGCAGCGCGGCCTCGGCATGCGTGATGAAGCGGCCGGCCAGCAGCGAGGCCGCGAAGTTGTCGTTGGTGACGGCGAACACGTCGAACGACGGCGCCTTGAGGATCGGCCGGAAGCTCAGCCGGTCGGTCATGCAGCCGCGCGCGGTGAGGTCGTCGACGATGGCCACGCCCGCGCCCGCCGCCGCCAGGGCGCAGGCGGTCTGGCCGGCGCGCACCTCGGTCTGCGCGTCGGGCTGGCAGCCGTGCTGCTCGCACCAGTCGGCAATGATGCGGCCCTGCGGCGTGTCGGGGCTGAAGGCGATCATGCGTTCGCCCAGGATGTCGGACGGCTTCAGCGTGCGCCGCGCCTCCAGCGCATGGCCCTTGGGAAACACGCCGGCCAGCGTCCATTGGCCGATGGTGCGCGCATTGAGCAGCGGATCGTCGATGGCCAGGGTGGAGATCGCCACGTCGGCTTCGTTGGCGGCCAGCCGCTTGACCATGTCGCGGGCCAGCAGAACTTCGACGTAGAAGCGGGCGGCGGGGAATTCGCGGCCCAGCGCGGTGAGCGCGCGCGGCACCATGTCCAGCCCGGTGCTCGGGCTGCACAGCACGCGCAGTGTGAGCATCTTGCCGCTCTTGAGTGCCTGCGCGCAGTCCTCGATGCGCGCGACGCCGCGATACACCTGCTCGACCTCTGCGAACAGCGCCTGTGCCTCTGGCGTGGCCTGCAGCTTGCCCTTGCGGCGCTCGAACAGGCGCAGCCCCAGCTGCAGTTCGATGTGCGACAGCATGCGGCTGATGCCCGGCTGCGACACGTGCAGCGAACGCGCGGCATCGGTGACGGAGCCGGCCAGCATGACGGCGCGGAAGACTTCGATCTGTCGGAGGTTCATGACTTTGCCCCGCGCTTCGGCGTTGTTCGATAACGCGATGTTATGGGACTGCGACGTGTTGGTATTTGCCGGCCCGGCGGGGTCTTCCTACGATCGACGCGTTACTTCATTCGATCAAAACCACAAGCAGAGGCATACAAGACATGGTCCACCGTCCAGTCGAAAGCACGGGTGCGCAGGCACCCGGCGTCACGCGCAGAAGCGTTCTCTCGGTCATGGCGCTCGGCGCCGCGGGCACCCTGGCCGCCGGCCCCTGGCTTGGCGCCAGGGCCGCAGAGGCATGGCCCACCAAGCCGGTGCGCATCATCGTGCCCTTCGCGCCGGGCGGCGGCGCCGACGGTTCGGCGCGCGTGCTGGCCGAGGTGCTCGCGCCGCAGCTGGGCCAGGCGGTGATCGTGGAGAACAAGCCGGGCGCGGGCAGTGCCATTGGCGTGGCGGCCGCCCTGCAGAGCCGCGACGGCCACACGCTGCTCATGGGCAGCAACAGCATGGTGATCAACCCCGCGCTGAACCCCAAGCTCACGTACGACGTGGCGCGCGACTTCGACGCCATCGGCATGGTCTCGCAGCAGCCGCTGGTGCTGGTGGTGCCGGCCGATTCCAAGGCGAAGACGGTGGCGGACCTGGTGGCGCAGGCCAAGGCGCAGCCGGGCAAGCTCAGCGCCGGCAACAGCGGCACCGGCACGCTGGCGCACCTGACGGCCGAGCTGTTCGCGCAGGAAACCGGCACCTCGCTGGTCAGCGTGCCCTACAAGGGCGAGAGCGCGCTCATGCCCGACCTGATCTCCGGGTTGGTGTCGATGGGCTTCCTCAACCTGCCGAGCGTGATCGTGCATATCCGCTCGGGCCGGCTGCGCGCGCTGGCCGTGTCCTCGGCGCAGCCCGTGGCCGAGCTGCAGAACGTGCCCACCTTCCGCAGCCTCAAGCTGCAGAGCCTGGAGGTCGAGGGCTGGGCCACGCTGGTCGCGCCCAAGGGCTCGATTCCTCCCGAGGGGCTGGCCCGGCTCGAGAAGCTGCTGGCCGCGGCCCTGCAATCCGACGTGGTGAAGAAGCGTTTCACGGCGCTGAGCCTCGAACCCTTCACCAGCGGCCGCGAGGCCACGGCGAAGTACCTCAAGGCCGAAGGCAGCCGCTGGGGCGAGGTGGTGAAGAGCCGCGGCATCCAGCTGGAAAACTGAAATGAACGACAGCACGAATCAAGGCCTGGCAAGCAGTAGCCGCATGGTCGAGGCCGACGTGGTGGTGTGCGGCGGCGGCGTCGCCGGCACGATGGCGGCCGTGGCGGCGGCAAGGCAGGGCGCATCGGTCGTGCTGGTGGAGCGCTACGGCTTCCTCGGCGGCAACGCCACGGCCGGCGCGGTGGCGCAGTTCAACAGCTGGCAGACCGGCAACGGCCGCAAGGTGGTGGCGGGCCTGGCCGACGAGGTGGTCGAGCGGCTGCGCGGCTACGGCGGGGCTCGCGAGCACGAGACCTTCGTGATGTCCACCGGGCATCGCATGGACCGCGTCGAATACGCGCCCGAGGTGCTCAAGCTGGTGCTCGACGACATGGTGGCCGAGGCCGGCGTGCGGCCCCTGCTGCATGCCAGCCTGCTCGAGGTGGCGTGCGAGGGCCGTCGCGTCGACGGCGTGCGCGTGCTGACCAAGGGCGGCGTGCTGTACCTGCGCGCGGGCGTGCTCATCGATGCGTCTGGCGACATGGACGCGCTGAAGCAGGCGGGCGCGCGCTTTCTCGAACTCGGCGACGGCGAGGCGCTGCAGCCGGCGACGATGATGTTCCGCTTCGGACCGATCGACTTCGAGCGCTTCGGCGCGCTGTCGAAGGCCGAGCTTGCAGAGCTGGCGGCGCGGGGCTTCGAGCAGGGCCGGCTGGCGCGCGCGGCGCTGCATTCGAGCCGCGATCCGTATTCGGACGACGGCTGGTTCAACATCAGCCGCCTGGGCATCGACGCCACCGACCCGATGGCGCTGGGCGCCGCCGAGATCGAAGGACGGCGCCAGGCATGGAAGGCGGCGAGCTTCCTCGCGGACGCGGTGCCCGGCTGCGGGCAGGGCCGGCTGCGGGCCTTTGGCACGCAGGTCGGCGTGCGCGAGACGCGACGGATGGAGGGCGACCATGTGCTGACGGCCGCCGAACTGCTGGAGCCCGTGCAGTTTCCCGATGCGATCGCGGCGGGGGCGTATCCGATCGACATCCACCCGGCGACGGGCGGCGCGCTGCACTACGTGCCGATGGATGCCGACCACGCCTACCAGATTCCGTACCGCAGCCTGGTGCCGAGCACGCTCGACAACGTCCTGGGCATCGGCCGGGGCATCTCGGCCAGCCACGAGGCGCTGGCCGCGATCCGGGTGATGACGATCTCGATGGCGGTCGGGCAGGCGGCCGGCGTTGCCGCGGCCATGGCCGCCCGGGCGGCGGAAGGCGGCATGGGGGCGCAGGTCAGGAGCGTGCCGGTGCCGGCCCTGCGCGACGCGCTGCTGAGCGGCGGCGCCGTGCTCGGCTAGGTCGGCCAGGGCGGCCGACCGCTGGGCGTCAGAGCCAGTTGCCGGTCTGCGGCATCTGCACCTTCTCGGCCGGGTCGTCGCTCGTCACGAACGAGCCGATGACCACGCTCAGGATCGAGATGAAGATGCTCGCGAAGAGCGCGGTCCAGAAGCCGGACACGCGGAAGCCCTTCACCAGCGCCGCCACCAGCAGGATCATCAGCGCGTTGATGACCAGCAGGAACAGGCCGAGCGTCACGAGCGTCAGCGGCAGCGTGAGCACGATCAGCAGCGGCTTGACGACGGCGTTGGCCAGGCCCAGCAGCAGGGCGGAGACCACCAGCGCGCCGGTGCTCTCGAACTTGATCCCGCGAAACAGATGGCTCGCCACCCAGAGCGAAATGGCCGTGATGGCCCAGTGGATGAGGAAGGGGGCCAGGTTGTTCAGCATCTCTGAAGGCTCGTGATTCGTGGAAAAGAGGCTGGCCATTATCCGTGGCCGGCCGGGCCGCTGTTTTCTCTTGTTACGCGGAGAAACAAGGGGCGACACGCCGTTAAGATCCCATCTCTTGGTGCCCCCGCGCAGAGGGGCTTTTTTTGTGGCCGGATAAACAAGGGTCATCGCCATATGGCCAATGCCTCGATCGCGAGCTCGACACCCGCCCCGGCTTCGGCCGACGAGGCCGAATCATGGGTGCGCGGCGAGCTCATCCGCAGCCTGATGCGTTCGGCGCGGGGCTCCTATTTCGTGTCGGCCGCGCTCATGCCGGCCATGGTGGGGCTCAACTGGGCCTATGTGTCGCACTGGGAGCTGCTCACCTGGCTGGTGGCCGGGCTCATCGCCACGGCCTGCCGTGCCTGGGGCGCGCAGGTCTACGCGGTGCGCTATGCGGGGCGCAGTTCCGCGGCGCAGCAGCAGTTCACCGAGCGCTACGGCTTCGTCTGGAGCACCAGCGCGGTGGTGTGGGGCTTCTCGGTGCTGCTGTTCTTCGAGCGCACGCCGCAGGTCAACCAGTTCATGAGCTGGCTCATCGTTGCCGGCGTGGGCACCTTCCCGCTCAACGGGCTGGCACTGCATCCGCCGCTGCTCAAGCGCTACGTGAACACGCTGTTCATCACGATGCTTGGCGCCGTGGTGATCCGGCTTTCGGGAATCATGCTGCAGCACCCGCAGTTCCAGTACAGCTACCTGATGCCGATCCTCCCGATCCTGCACTGGTTCCTGCTGCTGCGGGCCGGGCGCCATATCTACGAGACGGCGCGCAACAGCCTGGAGCTGCTGTTCCACAACCACATCCTGATCAAGTCGCTCACGCAGCAGCGGCAGGCGGCGGTGTCGGCCGTGGCCATGAAGAACCGCTTCCTGGCCAGCGCCGCGCACGACATGCGCCAGCCGGTGCTCGCGCTTTCGCTGTACGCCGACTGGCTGCGCAACGAGCCTGAACTGGTGCTGGAGCTGGCCCCGAAGATCGTGCGCGCCACGCACGCGGTGAATGCGCTGTTCGACTCGATGTTCGACCTGGCGCGCATCGATTCGGGCCAGGTGCGCCTGCACGTCGAGCGCGTCGACGTGCCCGAGCTGCTGCACGACCTGGAGCTGCAGTACCGCCCAGTGGCCGAGAGCCGCGGGCTGGACTTCCGGGTGCACGTGTGCGAGGGCTCGTTCCTCACCGACCCGATCCGCGTGCGCCGCATGATCGGCAACCTGCTGGCCAACGCCATCAAGTACACGACCGAGGGTGGCGTGCTGCTGGCCGCGCGGCAAACGCGCGACGGCCTGCGCGTGGAGGTGTGGGATACAGGCATCGGCATCGCGCCCGAGCACCTGCGCGACGTGTTCCTGGAGTTCTACAAGGTGGCCGACCACGCCGGCACCTCCGACGGCTTCGGCCTCGGTCTGGCCATCGTCGCGCGGCTTTCGCATGTGCTGGGGCATCCGGTGAGCGTGCGGTCGCGGCTGGGCAGCGGGAGTGTGTTCCGCGTGGCGTTGCATGATGCGGACGAAGCGGTGGCGCAGGCGCGGGTGACGGCGTCCGGCGGCTGAGCCGCCGATCACCCATGAAAAAACCGCGCGTTGCGCGGTTTTTTCATTCCAGAAACACCGAGGAACCGGCTCCGCCGGGCCTCAGGTGTTGCCCCCTGCAAGGGGGAAGGAGAAGCGACACGAAGTGCGCGAAGCCTGGGGGTTAGCCAGAGAGCAACCCGTTCGTGCGCGCATAGTGCAGCGCCTGCGTCCGGCTCTTCACCCCCAGCCGGCGGAACAGCCGCCACAGGTGAACCTTCACCGTGTGCTCGCTGATCTCCAGGTCGGTGGCGATGTCGCGATTGCTCATGCCCTTGTCGAGCATGGCGATCAGCTGGGTCTGGCGCTTCGACAGCTTGCCGCTGTTGGCGGCCGGCGGTTCGTCGGCTTCGTCCTCCGAGCCCGCCATCAGCAGGCCGCGCAGTGCAGCCGCCAGCTCGTTGGAGCTGGCCGATTTTTCGATGTAGGTGTCGGCACCCGCCTCGATGCAGGCGTCTTCCATGTCGGCGGCCGGTGCCGCCGAATACACGGCGATCGGCACATTCGGATAGACCTGCTTGACCGCGATCACGCCCGACACGCCATTGGTGTCCGGGAGCTTCAGGTCCAGGCAGAAGAGGGTGGGGGCGCCGCGCTGCTGGACGGAGCCCGCGAGCTTGTCGAGGCGCTCGAGCTCGACGATGTTCTCGGCCGGGCGCAAGCGCCGCAAGACCATCACGATCGCGTCGCGCATCAGGGGGTGGTCGTCGATGACATAAATGCTCATGTTTTCTTCCTTTGTGATCGCACCGTCTTCTCTCTTCCTGCTCGCCGGCGGATGGGCCGGCGTGTTTAGCCGGATCAACTCCCTTGGTTCGTGGGCGTTGCCTCCGCCAGTGCCTCCAGCGCTTCGGTGACAGCGCGTGTTCCTTCTGTGTCGATCGGTTCGAGCTGCTCCGCCAGCGCGACCAGTGCCGCGCCGCGCTCGGCCTGCAAGACCGCGATGGTACGGCCCGCCTCTTGCGGCGACGTGAATCCACGGCTTTGCAGCAGGGTTTCGCCGTGCGCATCGAGCAGCTTGAAATAGAACAGGCCGTCGGCCTTTTCGCGGTATTGCTTGAAGCTGGGCTTCGCGACCTTGGCCGCCTTGGCGCCGCCCTTGTCCTTGCCGGCCGCGAGATTGCGCAGGCCGACCGCGTGGCGCAGCTTGACCAGGAAGGGCTTCGACAGCGCGCGTGCCTTCTCGGCGCCGATGAGCAGGAGGCGCTCGATCTCGGCCGGGTTGTTCATGAGCGCGTCGTAGCGCTCGCGCAGCGGCGCCACTTCGAGGTCGATGCGCTCGAACAGCAGCTGCTTGGCGTCGCCCCAGCCGATGCCGTCGGCATAGGCCTTGCGGAGCATCTCGGTCTCGTCGGCGTCGGCAAAGGCCTGGTAGATCTGGAACAGCGCGGAGCCTTCGGTGTCCTTGGGCTCGCCGGGCGCGCGCGAGTCGGTCACGATGCTGGTGATCTGCTTGCGCAGGTACGCGCGCGGCGCGAACAATGGGATCGTGTTGTTGTAGCTCTTGCTCATCTTGCGGCCGTCGAGGCCGGGCAAGGTGGCGACGGCATCGTCGATCTCGGCGTCGGGCAGCGTGAAGTGCTCGCCGTACTGGTGGTTGAAGCGCTGCGCCATGTCGCGCGCCATCTCGATGTGCTGCACCTGGTCGCGGCCCACGGGCACCTTGTGGGCGTTGAACATCAGGATGTCCGCGCCCATGAGCACCGGGTACATGAAGAGGCCGGCCGTGACGTCGGCGTCGGGGTCTTCGCCCTTGGCGACGTTCTTGTCGATCTGCGCCTTGTAGGCATGCGCGCGGTTGAGCACGCCCTTGCCGGTGACGCAGGTGAGAAACCAGGTGAGCTCCGGGATCTCGGGAATGTCGGACTGGCGGTAGAAGGTGACGTGCTCGGGGTCGAGCCCGCAGGCCAGCCAGCTGGCGGCGATCTCCAGGGTCGAGCGCTGGATGCGCGCCGGCTCCTGCACCTTGATGAGCGCGTGGTAGTCGGCCAGGAAGAAGAAGCTCTGCACACCGGGCGCGACGCTTTGCCGCACCGAGTGGCGGATCGAGCCGACGTAGTTGCCGAGGTGGGGCGTGCCCGACGGGGTGATGCCGGTCAGGACGCGCAGGGGAGCTTTGGAAGACGCAGACATGGAACGAGGAACTTAGAGCAGCAATGCCTTGAGCGGGGTGATGGCCAGGTTGACGACGTAGTAGCCGACATCCATGAGCGGACGCAGCCAGTAGTTGCTGACGACGCCGGCGAGCACCAGCGCCATCACGATGAAGAAGCCGTAGGGCTCGATGCGGGCCAGGAAATTCTGTGCCGGCCCGTTGGGCAGCAGGCCCGCCAGCACGCGGCCCCCGTCCAGCGGCGGCAGCGGGAACAGGTTGAAGGCCCACATCACGAGGTTGACCAGCACACCGCCCTGCGCCATCTTGATGAAAAAGGTTTCATTGATGCCTGCCGCGACCAGCGTCACCAGCACCAGCGCCCAGAGGATGGCCTGGATGAAGTTCGAGGCCGGCCCCGCCAGCGCCACCCACACCATGTCGCGCTTCGGGTGGCGCAGCCGCCCGAAATTGACCGGCACCGGCTTGGCATAGCCGAACAGGAAGGCGCCGGAGGTCGCAAAGTACAGCATCAGCGGCATCAGGATGGTCCCGATGGGGTCGATGTGCTTCATGGGGTTGAGCGTGACGCGCCCCATTACCTCTGCGGTGTTGTCGCCGAAATAACGCGCGACATAGCCATGGGCCGCCTCGTGCACGGTGATCGCGAAGATCACCGGCAGTGCGTATATCAGTACGGTCTGTATGAGATTGGAAATATCCACTGCGCGATTGTGTCAGACGGGGCGTGTCTATCTGCCCGATTTCAGAGCCCCAGCACGGCCAATGCACCGCGCCCCTGGCGCACCACGACCGGGTCGTCGCCCGTGCCCATGGGCGTGAGGTCGACCACCGTGGTGGGCTGCGAAGGGCATGCCCCGGCATCGATGACGGCGCCGATCTGCTTCTCGAAGCGCTCGCGGATGGTCTGCGCATCGTTGAGCGCCTCGGTCTCGCCGGGCGCGATCAGCGTGGTGGCCAGCAGCGGCGCACCGTGCAGCGACAGCAGCTCCAGCAGCACCTTGTGGTCGGGCACGCGCAGGCCGATGGTCTTGCGCTGGGGATGGCTCACGCGGCGCGGCACTTCCTTGGTGGCTTCGAGCAGGAAGGTGTAGGGGCCGGGCGTGGCGGCCTTCAGCAGGCGGTATTGCTTGTTGTCGACGCGCGCGTAGTTGGCCAGCTCGCTCAGGTCGCGGCACAGCAGCGTGAGGTGGTGTTTCTCGTCGACCTGCCGGATGCGGCGCAACTGGTCGACCGCGTCCTTGTCGTCGAGGTGGCAGGCCAGGGCATAACTGGAGTCGGTGGGCACGGCCACGATCTCGCCGCGCTCGAGCAGCGACACGGCCTGCTTGAGCAGGCGCTGCTGCGGGTTCTCGGGGTGGACTTCGAAGTACTGGGCCATGGGAAATATCTCCTGATCAGGATTCCGCGGGTTCGATCGGCACGCGCCGCTCGCGCACGGTGAGCCATGCGCCGGCCGCGCCGCACACGGCGATCATCGCCATGCCGATGAGCGAGAAGCGGTCGGGCACATGGGAAAAGATAAGCCAGCCGCCCAGCATTGCGAAGGCGATCTGCGCATAGAGGTAGGGCGTGAGCGTGGAAGCCGGCGCGCGCTGGTAGGCCAGTATCAGCATGAAGTGCCCCACCGTGCCCATGAACCCCATGAGGCACAGCAGCGCCCACCATTCCCACGAAGGCAGGGCGGTCCATGCGAAGGGCACCACCAGCGAGGCGATCAGCGTGCCGATCCAGCCGGTGTAGAAGTGCATGGTCAGCGGGTTCTCGGTCTGCGCGAGCTTGCTGGTGAGTACCTGGAACCAGGCGTTGGTCAGCACCAGCCCCAGCGGCAGAAGAATGGCCCAGCTGAAGGTGCCGCCGCCCGGCCGCAGGATGACCAGCGTGCCGGCGAAGCCGCCCGCCACCAGCGTCCAGCGCAGGGGCGACACATGCTCCTTGAGCGTGGTGGCCGCCAGCAGCGTGATGACCAGCGGCGCGATCAGCACGATCGACGTGAACTCGGCCAGCGGCATGTAGCGCAGGCTCAAGAAGGAAAAGACGCTCGAGGACAGCAGCAATGCGCCGCGCAGTGCCTGGTAGCGCGGATGCTGCGTGCGCAGCAGCGCGGTGCCGTGCAGCGGCAGCAGCACGGCGGTGGTCGCCACGGCCTGGAAGGCATAGCGGAACCACACGCCCATGAGAATCGGCACGCCGAGGGTGGAAAACTTGGTGGCGGTGTCGAGCGTCGCGAAGCAGGCCGTGGCCAGCACGACGAGGCCGATGCCCGCGAGGATGCGTTCCGACTCGATGCTGCGTGCCGTCCTGCGCACCGCCGAGCGTGAATCGGCCAGCGCAACGGTTGCCGCGTTGTCGATGCCGGGCCCGGGGCTCTGGCTCACTGCTGGATGCGGTGGCCCAGCAGTTCCCACACGGGAGTGAGCGCGCCGGGCAACGGCGGCAGCTTGCCGAGATCGCAATGGCTCTCGTCGGGGCTGTGGAAATCGCTGCCGCGCGAGGCGGCGAAATCGAATTCGAGCGCCTTGTCGGCGTACTCGACGTACTCGGCCGGCGTGTGGCTGCCGGTGACGACCTCGATCGCCTGGCCGCCGTGCGCCTTGAATTCGAGGAAAAGCGCGTATTCCTCGTTGGCGGAGAACTTGTAGCGGCCCGGGTGCGCGATCACGGCCATGCCCTTGGCGGCGGTGATCCAGTGCACCGCGTCCTTCAGCGAGGCCCAGCGGTGTGGCACGTAGCCGGGCTTGCCTTCGGTGAGGAACTTGCGGAACACCTCGGGCGTGTCGCGGCAGTGGCCCTGCTCGACCAGGAAGCGTGCGAAGTGGGTGCGCGAGATGAGTTCGGGGTTGCCCACGAACTTGAGGGCGCCTTCGTATGCGCCATGGATGCCGACCTTGGCCAGCCCCTCGGACATTTCCTGCGCGCGCTTGCCGCGGCCGCCGCGCGTGTCGTAGAGCCCTTGGCTGATGGCCGCGTCGTCCGCATCGAAGCCCAGGCCGACGATGTGCACGGTTTCGCCCGCGAAGGTCACGGAGATCTCGGTGCCGGTGAGGTAGCGCATGCCGTTGGCACGGGCGGCCGCCGCGGCGCGGTGCTGGCCGCCGATTTCGTCGTGGTCGGTGAGGGCCCAGAGCTCGACCCCGTTCGCGGCCGCGCGCGCGGCCAGTTCTTCGGGCGTCAGAGTGCCGTCGGAGACCACGGAGTGGCAGTGAAGATCGGCATTGAGGATGGAGGACACCCCACCATTCTAGGGGCTATGGAACATCGATGCGGGCGCATGGATGCTATGCAGGACGCTACTAAATAAATAGCATTACTGGCCCGCTGCATGCGGCTCAGCGCTTCTTGCGGAAAGCTGCCCAGGCCGCCACGGCGGTGAAGCTTGCCACTATGGCGACAACGATCCAGAAGCCGTGCTTGTGGTCCGCGAGCGGAATCCCGCCCACGTTCATGCCGAACAGGCCGGCCAGGATGTTGATCGGCAGCGCCAGCACCGTGACCACCGTGAGCACGAAGAGGCTGCGGTTGTTGTCCTCGTTGACGTTGGCCGCTATTTCTTCCTGCAGCAGCTTGATGCGCTCCTGCAGCGCCTGCATGTCGCGCAGCACCACCGAAAACTCTTCCGTCGAGCCGCGCAGCTCCTGAACGTCGGGCTCGGCCATCCAGGCCGGCGGCCCCTGCAGCAGGCGGAAGAGGGCGGCCGGCTCGGGCGCCAGCAGCCGCTGCAGCCTCACCAGCAGCCGGCGCAGCACGCCGAGCCGCGCGCGCTTGTGGTCGAGCCGGCCGGCCAGCAGCTCGTCCTCGATGCGGTCGATGCGCGAGGTGACGCCGCGCACGATCTTCACCAGCACGTCGGCCTGCGCACGCAGAAGATGTTCGAGCAACTCGGTGCTCGAGCGCGGCGCGTCGCCCGCCTTCACCGCCGTGCGCAGCGCATCGACCGAGCGCAGCGGCTTGGTGCGCGCCGTGACCACGAGGCGCGGGCCCACGCTGATCCACAGCGTGGAGATGTCCGAGGGCTCGAAGCTGAATTCGAAGTGCACGTCGTTGATGACCGCGATCAGCGAGTCGTCGGCGCGTTCGATGCGCGTGGAGGGCAGGCCCTCGTGCAGCGTCTCGTAGAAGGTGTCGGAGAGGTTCGCGTGCCGCACCAGCCAGCGCTCGGCATGCGCATGGCTCAGGTTGAAATGCAGCCAGACGTAGGCCGCGTCCTCCGCCGTGCATTCGCGGTCGCGCTCCTCGGCCAGCCATGCCGCAGCCTGCGCCGAGTCGATGGCCCGCGCGGGCTCGGGCGCCGCCGCGTCGAACAGGTAGCCGGAGATCAGTCCGGCTTCGTCGCCGCCATAGGACTGGGCGGCGAGATCATGAAATGCCGACAAGATGCGTGATTCAGAAAATACGAGTGAAAAGCCAGTAGAGCGAACCCGACAGCAGCATCGCCACCGGCAGCGTGAGCACCCAGGCCAGTGCGAGGTTGCGCAGCGTCGACATCTGCAGGCCCGAGCCGCTGGCCGTCATGGTGCCCGCCACGCCGGACGAGAGCACGTGGGTGGTCGATACCGGCAGGCCGTACATGTCGGCCGCGCCGATGGTCAGCATGGCCACCACCTCGGCCGAAGCGCCTTGCGCGTAGCTCAGATGCGTCTTGCCGATCTTCTCGCCCACGGTCACGACGATGCGCTTCCAGCCGATCATCGTGCCCAGGCCCAGCGCAATGGCCACCGCGACCTTGACCCACAGCGGGATGAAGCGTGTGGCGGTGTCCAGCTCTTCGCGGAAGGTGCCGATGCGCAGCTTGGTCTCTTCGTCGAACTTGGCGGCGCCGCTTTTCTCGAGATTGCGGATGGCTTCGGAAGCCAGGTACATGTCGTTGCGCACGTTGGCCACGGAATCGGCGGGCACGCCGGCCAGCGAACCGTGCGCCTTGACCTGCTGGCCGATGCTGCCGGCCGCGGCGGCCAGGGCGGGCACGACCGAGGCGTTGAACTCCCGGGTGCGTACGTAGGTGGAGAGCGTCTCGCGAGCGGCTTCGGGCTGCAGCGCGGGCAGGGAAGTCGGCACGCTGCGGTTCAGCGCTGTCTGCGCCATCTCGGTCACCGCCACGAACTTGATGGTCTCGCTGGCGGGCATCGCGCGGTTCAGCGCGTAGGCCATCGGCACCGTGCCCACCAGGATCAGCATGATCAGGCCCATGCCCTTCTGGCCGTCGTTCGAGCCGTGTGCGAACGACACGCCGGTGCAGGTCAGAATCAGCAGGCCGCGGATCCACAACGGCGGCGGCTCGCTGCCCTTGGGCTCTTCATACAGCGCGCGGTTCTTTACGAAGGCACGCAGCGCCAGCAGCAGCAGGGCGGCGCAGCCGAAGCCGACCATCGGCGACAGCAGCAGCGAATAGCCCACCTTGGTGGCCTGGCCCCAGTCGACGCCGCTGGTGCCGTCGCGCCCGTGCATGAGCGCATTGGCCACGCCCACGCCGATGATCGAGCCGATCAGCGTGTGCGACGACGAGGCCGGCAGCCCGAGCCACCAGGTGCCCAGGTTCCAGATGATGGCCGCGATCAGCAGCGCGAACACCATCGCGAAGCCCGCGCTCGAGCCGACCTGCAGGATCAGCTCCACCGGCAGCAGCGCGATGATGCCGAAGGCCACCGCGCCGCTGGAGACCAGCACGCCCAGGAAGTTGAAGAAGCCCGACCAGACCACCGCGAAGTTGGGTGGCAGCGAGTGGGTGTAAATGACGGTTGCCACGGCGTTGGCCGTGTCGTGGAAGCCGTTGACGAACTCGAAGCCCAGCGCGATCAGCAGCGCCACGCCCAGAAGAATGTAGGGAACCCAGGTCGTGACCGGCACGCCGGAGGCGGTAACGTCGCCGATCAGGCTCCAGGCCGTGAACAGCAGGCCGGCGGCCAGCAGTCCCACAAAAGTGATCAGTGTGAGCGGACCGGGCTTGGCATCGAGTTTCGGCCGGCTGGCGGCCGAAGCGGGGCCATGCGGCGTGTCTGCATTGGGTGCAGCGAGCGTGTTCATGGGCGCTTTTTTCGTGTTGGAGTGGAATCGGATGGTGTTCGCGCGATGTGACAACGGCGTGTCAGAGGCCTGTAAAGCGTCACGCAGTCGTCACATAGGGTGGGCAGCATGCTTTTTCCGTCCCCTGACACTCCTTCTTCCCATCATGCTGACGAGCGCACTTCCCGACCACGAAGAACTGATGCAACGCATCGCCCGCGACCTGATCGACAGCTACGACGAAGAGCTGGAACTGGAGATCGAGGACCGCAACATCGATGGCCTCGACCCCACGGCCGGCACCAGCGCCGCCACCGACAAGGCAGCCCGGCAGGCCTATTTCAAGGAACTGTTCCGCCTGCAGGGCGAGCTGGTCAAGCTGCAGGACTGGGTGCAGCACAGCAAGCAGAAAGTAGTCATCCTGTTCGAAGGCCGCGACGCGGCCGGCAAGGGCGGCGTCATCAAGCGCATCACCCAGCGACTGAACCCGCGCGTGGCCCGCGTGGCCGCGCTGCCGGCGCCCAACGACCGCGAGCGCACCCAGTGGTACTTCCAGCGATATGCCGCGCACCTGCCGGCAGCCGGCGAAATGGTGCTGTTCGACCGCAGCTGGTACAACCGCGCCGGCGTCGAGCGCGTCATGGGTTTCTGCACCGACGACGAGTACGAGGAGTTCTTCCGCACCGTGCCCGAGTTCGAGAAGATGCTCGTGCGCTCGGGCATCAAGCTCATCAAGTACTGGTTCTCCATCACCGACGACGAGCAGCACATGCGCTTCCTCGGCCGCATCCATGACCCGCTCAAGCAATGGAAGCTGAGCCCCATGGACCTGGAAAGCCGCCGCCGCTGGGAGGAATACACCAAGGCGAAGGAAATCATGCTGGAGCGCACCCACATTGCCGAGGCGCCGTGGTGGGTGGTGCAGGCCGTCGACAAGAAGAAGGCGCGCCTGAACTGCATCAGCCACCTGCTCGGCCAGATGCCCTACAAGGAAGTGCCGCACCCGCCGGTCGAGCTGCCCGAGCGCGAGCGCCATGCGGACTACCTGCGCCAGCCGGTGCCCGCCAGCATGATCGTCCCGGAGATTTACTAGGGCCTGTTCACCCTATTCAAGGGGTCGCGAAGCTCGCCACAGCCCGCCCCTGAAGGCGCGCGACGCAGTGCGTGTGTGCACACGCCCAAGGAGCGCAACGCCCAGGGGCGGGCTGTGGCGGGCTTCCCTTCGGGTTGCTGCGCAAAGGGACTGTCTGCGGCGTTGCCCGCACTTGCAAGGCACCAGCCTTGCTGCGCGCGGGCGCCTTGCACCCAGCCCCTTTGCGCAGCAACGCGACCCCTTGAATAGGGTGAACAGGCCCTACCCCCAGGCTTCGCGCACTTCGTGTCGCTTCTCCTTCCCCCTTGCAGGGGGCAACACCTGCGGCCCGGCGGAGCCGGTTCCGCGGTGTTTCTGGAAGGGGCCGCTGTTGGTTCTAGAGGGCTTTGCCTTCACACTGCGCCATGGCCCGTCGTTCCACCGCTTCCGTTTTCGCCCGCGCTTACGAGCGCAACCTCAAGGCGCTGACCCGGCTCACGCTGAGCAACAGCAAGCGCGTGGCGGGGCAGGTGCAGCGCGCGACCGCCAAGCGGCTCAAGCCGCCGCCGGGCCGGGGCGACTGGCTCAGCGGCGTGGCGGTGGGGGCGGGCGGGGCGCGGGGCTATCACTTGTTCCGGCCAGCGGGGCTGCAGCTTGCGCCCGGGGAGAAGCTGCCGCTCATGGTCATGCTGCACGGCTGCGGCCAGACGGGGCGTGACTTCGCGGCCAGCACGCGCATGAACGCGCTGGCCGTGCGCCAGCGCTTCCTGGTCCTCTATCCAGAGCAAGACCGGCTGGCCCACCCCCAGGGGTGCTGGAACTGGTACGAGCGCCGTTCCGGCAAGGCCGACGCCGAGGCCGCGACGCTGATGGCCGCCGTCGACCAGGCCTGCATGCTCTACCCGGTGGACCGCGACCGCGTGGCGCTGGCCGGCCTGTCGGCCGGTGCCAGCATGGCGGCGCTGGTCGCCACGCGCTACCCGAACCGCTTTCGCGCCGTCGTCATGCATTCGGGCGTCGCGCCCGGAGCCGCCAAGTCGTCGGCCACCGCGCTCGGCGCGATGCGCGGGCAGAACGTGCCGCCCATGCCGGTGACGGCCGTGGGCAAGGCGATGGGCGCCGCCGCCGTCTTCACCACCCTGCCGCCGATGCTGGTGCTGCATGGCGACGCCGACGCCGTGGTCGCGCCCAGCAATGCCGTCAGCAGCGCGGCTGTGTGGGCCACCGCCATGGGCGCGCGCCCGGGCCTGCCGCGCGACCTGCAGCGCGGCAAGCGGCGGCTGATGCGCGTGACCGACTTCAAGCGCAAGGGCCGCACCCTCGTCACGCTGTGCGAGATCTCGGGGCTGGGCCATTCATGGAGCGGCGGTGCATCGAAACTGCTGTTCAGCGACCCGTCCGGCCCCGACGCCACGCGCATGACCTGGGCCTTCGCGACCGCGCAGTTCAAGCTTGCGGACAAGGCCTGAGCAGCCCTGCGGAAGGCGGGCGGCTGCTCAACTCTTGTTGAGCTTGGGGCGAACAGAGTGGTACACGGCATTAGCTACCAGTACCAGTCGCTGTACCCGCCTTGGCACGATCACGCATGAGCGTGAGTTGTTGGAGCAGATCTGTTCGGTCATAGCCTCGATACCAATTCACCTCCGTATCACGGCGCTTCTCGGCCGTATCGTGGTTGAAGTTGGCAGCGAATTTCGCTCTCCCATCGACAGTGAATATGAATGGAAGGCCGCCAGAATAGTGCTTCCTCGCGCCAGTTTCTGTAAGCACCGCCTTCCCATTGGGTGCGTATTGCGCGTCAATGCGAACGACCACGAAATTGGCGGCAACAAAGTCGCGGAGTGTTTTTGCCTGGACACTTTCGACGCCCGATTCTTCCTCTAGCATCTTTTGCGTATGCCGGACTTCTGGATCCTGAGGCATGCCATAGGTATAGCGAAACTCCCCGTGCCCGCCATTGATATGCGCGTCGAACACGTGACACCAAATACACCACTCGGCACCATATTCCACGAGCAAGACCTTGCCCTCACTGTTGGCCCGAGCAAGGGCTGTCGTAAAGAGGGTTGGCTGATCGCCGCACTCATCAAAGATGCGGGCCTTTCCATTGCGACATTGAGGGTCGATCGCTTTTGGAAAGCTTGTGTACGCCTTGGACAACGTCTCTGTACCTGACTGGCTGCACGCAACCTGAGACATCAGAAGAACTGCTACCCAAATCCATTGCCTGCGCATTGAATCTCTCCCCATCATGCTTTTCATTGATTCGCTTTTTCTATCAAAAGGTAGGGTGTAGTGCCCCACGCACGTGCGCTGAACGCGGTTTGGATTCTGCCCACCAGCGGCGCCAGCGCCTCGAACATCGGTCTAGCGAGCCCGAAGGTCTTGTGAACGATGCCGCATAACTCTTCATGGATTGGCGCCGCTCCATGTAGCCGGGAAGAAGGCAGCCGCGAGACCAACCGGCTTCGCCGCGTGCACAGGAGATGCTGGTGACTTATCCATTTGGGGCATTTCAATACCCATCATGGGCATGATGTACACCCGTGCCACACTTGCCTTTCGCCCAAGGAACTTCGTGAACACCGACTTGCAACAGCTGACTCAAGCCCTGCGCGAATTCGCGAGCGCCCGTAACTGGGAGGAATTCCACTCCCCCAAGAACCTCGCCTCGGCTCTTTCCGTGGAGGCCGCCGAACTGCTCGAGCACTTCCAGTGGCTCACCGAGGCCCAGAGCCGCAACCTGCCGGCGGACAAGCGCGCCGAGATCGGCACCGAGATCGCCGACGTCCTGCTCTACCTGCTGCAGCTCGCGGACAAGCTCGGCATCGACGTGATCGAGGCGGCGCGCGGCAAGATGCTGGTCAACGCCCGGAAGTACCCCGCGCCGCCGGCCTGAGTACCTCCGTGTACGCCACCCGGCGTATTTCACCTTCCTGGTGCATTCCGCAGACTCCTCTCCACGCCAGCCAAGCGCTGTCGACAGGTTCAACCAACCCCGGAGCAGGAGTCCACATGCAACGTCGTTTCACACTCAAGGCGCTCACCGCCGCCGCCCTGTTGGCCAGCATTTCTGCTGCGCCCGCATTCGCTGCCGACACCATCAAGGTCGGCGTGCTGCACTCGCTGTCGGGCACGATGGCCATTTCCGAAACCGTGCTGAAAGACACGGTGCTGATGGCCATCGACGACATCAACAAGAAGGGCGGCGTGCTGGGCAAGCAGCTCGAGCCCGTGGTGGTCGACCCCGCCTCCAACTGGCCCCTGTTCGCCGAAAAGACCAAGCAGCTGCTCGGGCAGGACAAGGTCTCGGTGATCTTCGGCTGCTGGACCTCGGTGTCGCGCAAGTCGGTGCTGCCGGTGGTCGAGGAAATGAACGGCCTGCTGTTCTACCCCGTGCAGTACGAGGGTGAAGAACTCTCGAAGAACGTGTTCTACACGGGCGCTGCGCCCAACCAGCAGGCCATTCCGGCCGTCGACTACCTCATGAGCAAGGAAGGCGGCGGCGCCAAGCGCTGGGTGCTGCTGGGCACCGACTACGTCTACCCCCGCACCACCAACAAGATCCTGCGCGCCTACCTCAAGAGCAAGGGCGTGAAGGAAAGCGACATCGACGAGAAGTACACCCCCTTCGGCCACAGCGACTACCAGACCATCGTCGCCGACATCAAGAAGTTCTCGGCCGGCGGCAAGACGGCCGTGGTGTCGACCATCAACGGCGACTCCAACGTGCCCTTCTACAAGGAACTGGGCAACGCCGGCCTGAAGGCCAAGGACGTGCCGGTGGTCGCCTTCTCGGTGGGCGAGGAAGAACTGCGCGGCGTGGACACCAAGCCGCTGGTCGGCCACCTGGCCGCCTGGAACTACTTCATGAGCCTGAAGAACCCGACCAACACGGCGTTCATCAAGGAGTGGAGCGAATACGCCAAGGCCAAGAAGATCCCCGGCCACATGGACAAGCCGCTGACCAACGACCCGATGGAAGCCACCTGGATCGGCATCCACATGTGGAAGCAGGCCGTGGAGAAGGCCAAGTCGACCGACACCGACAAGGTGATCGCCGCCATGGCCGGCCAGACCTTCACGGCACCCTCGGGCATCGTCTCGAAGATGGACGAAAAGAACCACCACCTGCACAAGAGCGTGTTCATCGGCGAGATCAAGGCCGACGGGCAGTTCAACGTGGTGTGGAAGACGCCGGGTCCTGTGAAGGCCAAGCCCTGGAGCCCGTATATCGAAGGCAACGACAAGAAGCCGGACTACCCCGCCGGCAAGTCGATGTAAGTGTGTTTCTCCCTCCCCCGCCGGGGGAGGGCAGGGGTGGGGGCTGACGGCGGTCGATTCGAGCACCGCGCTTGTTCAGGCGCCGCGTGCCCCCACCCCAACCCTCCCCCGGAAGGGGAGGGAGCCAACCCAACTTCCAGTTTCATGATGCTTCGACGAACCCTCCACAGCGCACTCGCCGCCATGCTCCTCATGGCATCGGCCGCCCACGCGCTGACCGCCGACGAAGCCCGGGCCATCGCCTCCGGCGACTCCGAAGCCCGCATCGCCGCGCTCAACAAGGCCGTGCTCACGGCCGACGACAAGACCGCCGCCTTCATCCAGGCCATGTCCGACGACGCGGTCAAGTACACCGAAGACAAGGTCTTCGTGATGAAGGACGACAAGGGCTACGACCCGGTCACCGGCGCCGAGCTGAAGGTGCCCGACACAGCGGAAGACGTCGTCAACAACAACCTCATGCGCGGCGCGCTCGACGCCGCGCAGGCCGCGCTCAAGCTCTCGAGCAAGGACGACGCGGTGCGCGCCGAGGCCGCGCAGGCGCTCTTCAAGGAGCCCGACGAATCGCGCATTCCCATGGTCGAGAAGGCGCTGGCCGCCGAGACCAACCCGAAGATCAAGGCCCAGCTCGAACTGGTGCGCGCCGCCAGCATGCTGGGCAGCGCCGACAAGGCCAAGCGCCTGGCTGCCGCCAAGGAGCTGGGCAACAACCGAAACCCCGACACCAAGCTGCTGCTCAACCAGCGCCTGGCCGACGAGACCGATGCCGACGTCAAGGCCGCCATCGTCACGTCCATTGCCAGCATCGACGGCGCGCTGGTCTGGGGCGACCGCATCAACGCCGTGTTCAGCGGCGTCAGCCTGGGCTCGGTGCTGCTGCTGGCCGCGCTGGGCCTGGCCATCACCTACGGGCTGATGGGCGTGATCAACATGGCGCACGGCGAGCTGATGATGATCGGCGCCTACGCCACCTACGTGATGCAGGGCATCTTCCAGAAGTACATGCCCGAGGCGGCCTTCGGTTGGTATCTGGTCGCCGCGATTCCCGTGTCGTTCATGGCATCGGCGCTCGTGGGCGCGGTGCTGGAGCGCGGCGTGATCCGCTTCCTCTACGGCCGTCCGCTCGAGACGCTGCTGGCCACCTGGGGCATCAGCCTGATGCTGCAGCAGCTGGTGCGCTCGCTGTTCGGCGCGCAGAACGTCGGCGTCGAGAACCCCGGATGGATGAGCGGCGGCTTCACCATGCTGAGCAACGTCACGCTGCCGTGGAACCGCATCTGCATCATCATCTTCGCGGCGCTGGTGCTGCTGGCCATGGGCTGGCTCATCGGCCGCACGCGCCTGGGCCTGTTCGTGCGCGGCGTCACGCAGAACCGGCCGATCGCCTCCTGCATGGGCGTGAACACCGCGCGCATCGACACCTACGCCTTCGCGCTCGGCTCGGGCATTGCCGGTCTCGCAGGCTGCGCCCTGAGCCAGATCGGCAACGTCGGCCCCGACCTGGGCCAGAGCTACATCGTCGACAGCTTCATGGTGGTCGTGATGGGCGGCGTCGGCCAGCTCGCGGGCACCGTGTACGCGGCGCTGGGGCTGGGCATTCTCAACAAGTTCATCGAAGGCTGGGCGGGCGCGGTGCTCGCGAAGATCGCGGTGCTCGTTTTCATCATCATCTTCATCCAGAAGAGACCACAGGGCATCTTCGCGATGAAGGGCCGGAGCGCGGAAGCATGAGCAAGGTCACGTTGCCAACCAAGGGGCCGCTGCTGAGCGGCAAGGGCTGGACGGCCTTCTTCGTCGCGCTCATCGTGGTGTGCGCCGTGGCGCCCGCTCTCAACATGTGGGTGCCGGTGGACAGCCCGCTGCACATGAGCGACTACGCGGTGGCGCTGGTCGGCAAGATCATGTGCTACGCCATCTGCGCGCTGGCCATGGACCTGATCTGGGGCTACACCGGCATCCTGTCGCTGGGCCATGGCCTGTTCTTCGCGCTGGGCGGCTACATGATGGGCATGTACCTCATGCGCCAGATCGGCCGCGACGGCAACTACAAGAGCGACCTGCCCGACTTCATGGTGTTCCTCGACTGGAAGACGCTACCCTGGCACTGGACCTTCAGCGACAGCTTCATCGCCACGCTGATATTGATCGTCGCGGTGCCGGGCCTCATCGCCTTCGTGTTCGGCTTCTTCGCCTTCCGCTCGCGCATCAAGGGCGTGTATTTCTCGATCATCACGCAGGCCATGACCTTCGCGGCCATGCTTCTGTTCTTCCGCAACGAGACGGGCTTCGGCGGCAACAACGGCTTTACCGACTTCAAGCGCATCCTGGGCATCCCGATCGCCACGCAGGAAATGCGCATGACGCTCTTCGCGCTCACCGGCGCCACGCTGCTGGGCTTCTTCCTGTTCGCGAAGTGGCTCATCGGCAGCAAGTTCGGCCGCGTGCTGCAGGCCATTCGCGATGCCGAAACGCGCGTGATGTTCTCGGGCTACAACCCGCTGCCGTACAAGCTCACGATCTGGGTCATCTCCGCCGTCATGTGCGGTGTGGCCGGCGCGCTCTACGTGCCGCAGGTCGGCATCATCAACCCGGGCGAGATGAGCGCGGCCAACTCCATCGAGATCGCCATCTGGGCGGCGGTGGGCGGGCGCGCCACGCTGATCGGGCCGATCATCGGCGCCTTCATCGTCAACGGCGCGAAGAGCTGGCTCACTGTGGCCTATCCGGAATACTGGCTGTACTTCCTGGGGGCCTTGTTCATCGCCGTCACGCTGTTCCTGCCGAACGGCATCGTGGGGCTGGTGCGCAAGTGGTTGTCGCGCGAGAAGAAGGCCGCGCCCGCTGAAGCGGTGCAGGAGGCGCGGCGCGCCGTGGCGACGGAGCAGGGCGTGGAGCCCGACGCATTGGCGTCGTTGCCGGTCGACGCGAAGGGAGCACGCGCATGACGCCCGACCTGATGGAAGCCGGCGCCGAGCGCGTCGCCCGCGCCAGCGGAATCCCCTATGCCAGCGGCAGCACCGAGTCTGGTGGCCGCGCAGCCGACTTCGGCCGCCATGTCACGCCCGGAGAGGTCGACGTCACGCACGGTCGCATCCTCTACCTGGAAGACGTGAGCGTGAGCTTCGACGGCTTCAAGGCCATCAACAAGCTGTCGCTGGACATCGCGCCCGGCGAGCTGCGCTGCATCATCGGCCCCAACGGCGCGGGCAAGACGACGATGATGGACATCATCACCGGCAAGACGAGGCCCGATTCGGGCACCGTGTTCTTCGGCAGCACCATCGACCTGCTGCGCCACCGCGAGGCCGACATCGCGCAGCTTGGCATCGGCCGCAAGTTCCAGAAGCCGACGGTGTTCGAGCACCTGACCGTGTTCGAGAACCTCGAGCTGGCGCTCAAGACCAACAAAGGCGTGCGTGCCTCGATGCTCTTCAAGCTCGATTCGGCGCAGAGCGACCGCCTGGCCGAGGTGCTCGAGACCATCCACCTGGCCGACAGCGTCTCGCGCCTGGCCGGTAACCTGAGCCACGGCCAGAAACAGTGGCTGGAAATCGGCATGTTGCTGATGCAGGACCCGAAGCTGCTGCTGCTCGACGAGCCCGTGGCCGGCATGACCGACGAGGAAACCGCGCGCACCGCCGAGCTGTTCCTCACGCTCAAAGGCAAGCATTCGCTGATGGTGGTGGAGCACGACATGAGCTTCATCCGCACCATCTCGGAAATCGTCACCGTGCTGTGCGACGGCTCCGTGCTGGCTCAAGGCACGCTCGATGAAGTGCAGGCCGACGAGCGCGTGATCGAGGTTTATCTTGGTCGCTGAAGCTCCCGTCGCCGCGGTCGGAGCGATGGCGCATCCCCTGACTTGCTCCCTCTCCCTCTGGGAGAGGGCTGGGGTGAGGGCAGACGGCATCCACGTCACGACAAGCGCCCGGTATGCGGCGCGGTGTGGGCGGGCCGACCGCGCCGTGCCGCGTACCGGGCGCCCTCCAAACGAAACCAGGAAGGAGCCCAAAAAATGCTGACAGTCAAAAACATCCACCAGTACTACGGCGGCTCCCACATCCTCAGAGACGTGAGCTTCGAAGCCAAGCTGGGCAAAGTCACCGTGCTGCTCGGCCGCAACGGCGTAGGCAAGACCACGCTGCTCAAGTCGCTCATGGGCCTCGTGCCCATCAAGAGCGGCAGCATCGAACTCGAAGGCAAGCCCATCCACAAGGCCACCCCCTACGACAGGGCCAGGGCAGGCATCGGATTCGTCCCCCAGGGCCGCGAGATCTTCGCCCGGCTCACCGTGGAAGAAAACCTGCGCATGGGCCTGGCCTACAAGAGCGGCAGCACCCCCATTCCGCCGGAACTGTACGAGCTCTTCCCCGTGCTCAAGCAGATGATCAGCCGACGAGGCGGCGACCTCTCCGGCGGTCAGCAGCAGCAGCTGGCCATCGCGCGCGCCCTGGCCCCCAAGCCCAGGCTGCTCATCCTCGACGAGCCCACCGAAGGCATCCAGCCCAGCATCATCAAGGACATCGGCCGCGTCATCCGCATGCTGGCCGACCGCGGCGACATGGCCATCGTGTTGTGCGAACAGTATTACGACTTCGCCCAGGAACTGGCCGACGACTACCTCGTGATGGAGCGTGGCGAAATCATCGCGCGCGGCCTCGGCAAGGACATGGAAGCGCAAGGCGTGCGCCAGTTGGTGGCCATCTGAGCCCCTCCACGAGGGCCGTCCAGCCCTGCAAGTACAAGGCCTTCGGCAATTGCGTATCGGCGTAATTTCAGGGTTAACCCTAAAATCGCGCTTTGCCCGCTGCCGCCGGGCACCTCCCAGGAGCCTGGCCTTGAACGCCTCCCCACCCGCGCCGGACAGCGCGGCTACCGACATTTCTTCCTTTTCCCTGCCTTCCGGCAAACCCGCCAACTTCCTGCGCGCGGTGCTCGCGCTGGGCGTCGGCGGCTTCGCCATCGGCACGGGTGAATTCGTCATCATGGGCCTGCTGCCCGAAGTCGCCAAGGACATCGGCGTGAGCATTCCCCAGGCCGGCCATGTCATCAGCGCCTATGCGCTCGGCGTGGTCATCGGCGCGCCGGTGCTCGCGGTGCTTGCCGCCGGCTGGCGCCGCCGCGCCCTACTGATCGCGCTCATGGCCGTGTTCGCGGCCGGCAACTTCGCCAGCGCCGCCGCGCCCAACTACCTGCTGCTGAACCTGCTGCGCTTTGCAGCCGGGCTGCCGCACGGCACCTACTTCGGCGTGGCCGCGCTGGTGGCCGCCACGCTCGCACCGCCGGGTCGCCGCGCGCGGGCCGTGGGGCTCGTCATGCTGGGGCTCACCGGCGCCACGCTGGTCGGCGTGCCCATCGCGGCGTGGCTGGGCCAGATCTTCGGCTGGCGCGCGGCCTTCGTCTTCGTCGGCGTCATCGCGCTGGTGGCCATCGCGCTGCTTCGCCGCGACATCCCCGACATGGCCCCTGCCGCAGGCGCCAGCCCATGGCGCGAACTCGGCGCGCTCAAGCGCAAGCAGGTGTGGTTCACGCTGGGCATCGGCGCCATCGGCTTCGGCGGCATGTTCGCGGTGTTCAGCTACATCAAGCCCACGCTGATCGAGGTGGCCGGCATGCCGCTGGGCGGCGTGCCCTTCGTGCTGGCGTTGTTCGGCCTGGGCATGGTCATGGGCAACCTCGTGGGCTCGCGGCTGGCCGACAAGTCGCTCATGCGCACCATCGGCGGCCTGCTGGTCTACGCGGCGCTGGTGCTCGCGATGTTCACCTTCGCGGCCCACAACATGGTGACCGCGTCGATCAACGTGTTCCTCATCGGCACCACCGTGGCCATCGGCCCGGCGCTGCAGATCCGCCTGATGGACGTGGCCGGCGACGCGCAGACGCTGGCGGCCGCGCTCAACCACTCGGCCTTCAACATGGCCAATGCGCTCGGCGCATGGCTCGGCGGCGTGGCCATCGCGGCCGGCCTGGGCTGGACCTCGACCGGCTGGGTCGGCGCGCTGCTCGCGCTGGCGGGCATGGGCGTGTTCGGCTGGGCGATTGCAAGCGCCCGCGCCGATGCGCGGCAGCAGGCGACGGCCATCGCCTGCTGAGTTGCTTGTTGCTGCCGCTGCGGTCCGCTACCTGGCGGGCGGCGGTGGAGACGCGGTGCGCTCGCGCAGCAGCCCCGCAAAGTTCCGCAGCTCGGCCGCATTGAGGTCCGACACCGCCCAGGCCTGCATGCCGCCCTGGGTCCAATGCACCAGCTGGTAGCCCTGGCGCGTCGACAGCACCGGCGCAGCCTGCACGCTGGCGTCCGAAGCGGCCGGCCAGACGAACAGGTTGATGACATGCGGCCCCGAGCGGTAGACCAGCGCCGCCACCGTGCGGCCATCCAGGTAGTCGAGCCGCCCGCCCGTCAGCGGAAAACCCTCCGCGGCCAGGTCGACCACCGGCGGCGAAAAGTCCAGCTTGCCGGCGAACCACGGCTTCACCGTGTGCTGGTCGGACGACGCCACGTCGGCCAGGTGCGAGGCCATCAGCGAGCGCACATGGTTCGCGGTGACGCCTTCGGCAAGCGCATCCACGGGCGGCACCGGCGTTGCCAGCAGCACCAGCGCCAGGCCCCAGGCCGTCGCCGCGCCGGTTCCGAACCATGCCAGCCCCTGCCACACGCCGCGCCTCCGAGGCACCGGGGCAGGCGCGGGCACGACCACTGCCTCGGCACGCACCGCGCGCCCGATGCGCTCCGCCAGCCCTTCGGGCGGCGAGTGCCGCGCGGCATGGCGCCGTATCAGTGTTCCCAGTTCTTCGTCAGACATTGACATGCTGTGCCCTTCCTCCCGTTTCGCCGGGACGTTCGTCGCGCAGGCTCTCGCGCAGCATCGCCCGCGCGCGCGACAGCCGCGACATGACGGTGCCCAGCGGCACGCCCGCGATGCGCGCGATGTCCTCGTAGCGCATCTCTTCCAGCTCCCGCAGCACGATCACTTCGCGGTACACCGGCGGCAGCGCGTCGATGGCGGCATTGACGCGCTCGCCCTGCACCCGCCGCTCCCATTGCCGCGCCGGATCGCCCGCCTCGGGCGAGGAGGGCGCCGAGGCCGCCTCGCTGTCGCGCAGCTCGTCGAACTCCACCTGGTCGGCCAATTGCCGGTTCTGCCGCATCCAGTCGTAGCAGGCGTTGCGCACGATGCCCAGCAGCCACGGCCGCGCGCTCTCGCCGCGCAAGCCGTCGAAGAACCGGAACGCGCGCAGGTACGCCTCCTGCACCGCGTCGTCGGCCAGCTGGTCGTCGCGCAGCAGCCAGCGCGCGAGATTCCATGCCGCATCGAGATGCGGCAGCGCGGCGGCTTCGAACTGGCGTGTGCGGTCGGTCGACAGGCTCAAGGGCTCCTTCTTCCTGCATGACGTGGCAGCCCGGCGCTTTATTCCAGCTTTTTTTGCGTCAGGGCTGGAATAAGCGGGGCATGCCATGCGTCATGCCCCTTGCGGATTCTCTGCCCGTTTTCATTTCTTGCCGCTTCTTGCCCAGGAGGTTCTCACCATGATCGTCATACCGCGCTTCGCACGCATCCTCGTCGTCCTTGCGGCTCTGGCAGCCTCGGCCGGCCCCGCGCTCGCCGCCGGTCCCAAGGCCTATGTCGGCAATTTCAAGGACAGCACGGTCAGCGTGATCGACACCGCCTCCGAGCGCGTGGTGGCCACGCTGCCCGTGGCGGCGGGGCCCGACGGCATCGTTCTCACGCCCGACGGGCGCAGCGTGTTCGTGAGCGGCTCCAGCGCCTCGGCCGTGAGCGAGATCGACGCCACGAGCGACCGGGTCACGCGCGCCATCGACGTCGGCAAGGGCCCGCAAGGCCTGGCCATGACCGCCGACGGCAAGTGGCTGCTGGTGGCTGTGAATGGCGACGACCGCGTGGCCTTCGTCGACACCTCGGCGCATGGCGTGAGCGCCACCGTGCCGGTGCCCAAGCCGCACACCATCGCCATCCGCCCCGACGGCCGCCAAGCCTACGTGGCCTCGCAGGAGCCGGGGCACTTCGCGGTGGTGGTCATCGACATGGCGACGCGCGCCGTGGTCACGCAGATCCCGCTGGACAAGCCGCCGCGCGACCTGGAGTTCGACCCCGACGGCAAGGCGCTCTACCTCACGCTGGCCGGCGTGCCCGCGGTGCAGGTGCTCGACGCGACCACCAACCAGTGGGGCGCGCCGGTGCCCACGGGCGTGTCGCCGCACATCGCGCAGCATTTCGCGGGCATGGCCAGCGGCGTGGTGGTGGTGCCGGGGCCGGGCGAGGTCATGCTGTTCGACCCGGCCGCGCGCACCTCGGTGCGCAGCATCGGCGTGGGCAAGCAGCCGCACTGGCTCGACCTGTCGGCCGACGGCAGGAAGCTGTGGGTGAGCAACGAGGGCTCCAACGACGTGAGCGTGGTCGACCTGGCCGGCGGCGCGATGCATACGGTGGCGGTCGGCAACGCGCCGCGCAAGATCGCCGTGCAGCGCGTCGCTGCCACCACCGGCGCCGAACACGTGGGCGGCTCCAGCCACGTGACCATCCGCAACTTCGCCTTCGAGCCCGCGCAGATCACCGTCAAGGCCGGCCAGCGCGTGAACTGGCAGAACGACGACGGCGCGCCGCACGGCCTGGTCTTCAAGGACGGAGGCGCCGGCATCGATCTGTTGCTGCCCGGCAAGAGCTTCGCGCGCACCTTCGACAAGCCAGGCACTTACGACTACGTCTGCTCGGTCCACCCCTACATGACGGCACGCGTGACGGTTATTGCGCCTTGATCTGCGCGTGGGCGACGCGGTGCCTATGATGCTCGCGCGGGCCGCGCATGTGCACGGCCCTTTCGCATCACAGGAGCCAACCCCCATGAGCATTCCTACCACGCGACTCGGCCGCACGGGCCTGACCGTGTCCCGCCTCGCCCTCGGCACCATGACCTTCGGCCTGCAGACCGACGAGACCGTGTCGCACCAGATCCTCGACAAGGCGGCCGAAGGCGGCATCAACTTTCTCGACACCGCCGACGTGTATCCGCTCGGCGGCACTGTCGAGACCACCGGCCGCACCGAAGAAATCATCGGTCGCTGGCTGCAGAAGCAGGGCCCCGTGGGCCGCCGCCGTTTCGTCGTCGCGACCAAGGCGGTCGGCAAGGTCGGCCCCAACAGCTGGGACCAGGGCGCGTCGCGCAAGCACCTGCTGGACGCCATCGACGCCTCGCTCAAGCGGCTGCAGACCGATCACGTCGACCTGTACCAGCTGCACAGCGACGACCGCGAGACGCCGCTGGAAGAAAGCCTGGAGGCGCTCGACGTCATCGTGAAGTCGGGCCGCGCGCGCTACGTGGGCGTGTCTAACTTCCTGGCCTACCGCCTGGCCCGCGCGCTGGGCAAGGCCGAGCTGCACAAGCTCACGCGCTATGTGTCGGTGCAGCCGCGCTACAGCCTGCTGTTCCGCGAGATCGAACGCGAGCTGCTGCCGCTGGCGGGCGAAGAAGGCCTGGGCGTGATCCCCTACAACCCGCTGGCCGGCGGCCTGCTCACCGGCAAGTACAAGGCCGGCGCCAAGCCCGAGGACAACACCCGCTTCACGCTCGGCACCGCGGGCAACATGTACCAGGACCGCTACTGGAACGAGCGCAGCTTCAACACCGTGACGCAATTGCACAAGCTGGCGGACGAAGCCGGCGTGCCGCTGGCCACGCTGGCGGTGGCATGGGTGATGGCGAATCCGCTGATCACCGCGCCGCTGCTCGGTGCGAGCCGGCCCGACCAGCTCGATGCGACGCTGGCGGCCGCCGAATACAAGCTCGACCCGGCGCTGAAGCAGAAGCTCGACGAACTGACCGCCGAATATCGCAAAGGCGACGCGCCGCGCTGAGTTCGTCGCATTGCTCCTTCCCCTTCTGGGGGAAAGCCGGGATGGGGTCAGGCAGAGCGCTCGAGGCGGGCGCCGCCGTGCCCCCACCCCAACCCTCCCCCAGCGGGGGAGGGAGCCAAACGGAAACTGTCAGAACTGTCAGTTAGTCGACAGCGAGGGGTTTGAAGGGGGCTTCTAGAGTGCCTCCATCATGGTCCTCCCCGACGCCCCCCCTCTATCGCGCGCGGCCCTCGCGCTGGCCGTCCTGCTGCTCGCGGGCTGCGCCGTCGGCCCCGACTATGTTCGCCCGCAGATGGAGGTGCCGGCCGCCTTCAAGGAAACCGGCGGCCCCTGGAAAACCGCCGCCCCCCAGACCATCGACGCCGACCACCCCTGGTGGGACGCCTACGGCGACAGCACCCTCGGCGATCTGATGGCGAAGGCCAATGCGGCCAACCAGAACATCCGCGTCGCCGAGGCCCAGTACCGCCAGGCGCAGGCCATCACCGCCGCCGCGCGCGCCAACTTCTTCCCGACCGTCGGCGTGAATGCCGGCGCCGTGCGCGGGCAGAGCAACAGCACCGGCACCGTCAAGCTGGGCACCACCGACACCCTGGGCCTCAGCGCGAGCTGGGAGCCCGACCTGTGGGGCGCGGTGCGCCGCTCCGTGGAAGCGGGCACCGCCAGCGAGCAGGCCAGTGCCGACGACCTGGCCGGCGCGCGCCTGAGCATCCAGACCACGCTCGCGCAGGACTACCTGCAGATCCGCGTCATCGACCTCGAGCGCGACCTGTACGCCAGCACCACCACCGCCTATGCCAAGGCGCTCGAACTCACGCAGCACCAGTACGCCGCCGGCACTGTGCTGCGCTCCGACGTGGCACTGGCCGAAAGCCAGCTCAAGACCGCGCAGGCGCAGGCGGTCGACCTCGACGCGCAGCGCGCGCAGCTCGAGCACGCCATCGCCGTGCTGACCGGGCAGGCACCGGCCTCGTTCTCGCTGCCGCCGCTGGAGTCGTCCGGCCAGCCGCAGACGCCCGAGTCGCTGTCGTTGGCCTCGGCGCTGCATGTGCAACTGCCGGTCTCGCCCGCCGGCCTGCCTTCGGAACTGCTCGAACGCCGGCCCGACATCGCCGGCGCCGAGCGCCGCGTGCAGGCCGCCAACGCCAACATCGGCGTGGCCAAGGCTGCCTACTACCCGCAGATCATGCTGAGCGCCAGCGGCGGCTTCAGCGCGGCCAGCCTAGCCACGCTGTTCAACACGCCCAGCCGCGTGTGGTCGCTGGGTGCGGCGCTCGCGCAGACCGTGTTCGACGGCGGCCTGCGCAAGGCCCACACCGACCAGGCCGTGGCCGCCTACGACGCCTCGGTCGCGCAATACAAGCAGACCGTGCTCGGCGGCTTCCAGCAGGTGGAAGACAACCTGGCCACGCTGCGCGTGCTCGACGGCGAATCGACGCTGCAGGCCGACGCCGTGCGTGCCTCCCAGCTTGCGGAGCGGCTGGCCCTGGCCCAGTACCGCGCCGGCACCGCCACCTACCTGAGCGTGGTGACGGCGCAGACGCTGTCGCTCACCAACCAGCGCACCGCCGCGCAAGTGCTGGGCCGGCAGCTCGCCGCCAGCGTCTCGCTGATCTCTGCCACGGGTGGCGGCTGGAATGCCGCCGACGCGGTGGCCAGCGCCGACAAGACTTCCAGGAATTGATGCCATGACGACGACAACAACGACCACCGCCACCACCGGGCACCCCTTGTTCCAGCGCCGATCGACCTGGCTCGCCGCCGCCACGCTCGTGGTGCTGCTGGGCGGCGGGGCCTGGGCGCTCACCCAGCAGTCCGCCCATGCCGCCAAGCCCGAGGCCGCCCAGGCGCCGCCGCCGGTGCAGGTGACCACGGTGCGCGTCAAGCAGCAGGAAGTGCAGACCTACCGCAGCGGCATCGGCACCGTCGCGTCGATGGCCACCGTCACCGTCAAGGCCCGCATCGACGGGCAGCTCGACAAGGTCGGCTTCGTGGAAGGGCAGGACGTGAAGGCCGGGCAGATGCTCGCGCAGCTCGACCCGCGCACGCTGCAGGCGCAGCTCGCGCAGGCGCAGGCCACCAGGGCGAAAGACCAGGCCACGCTCGTCAATGCCCGCGCCGACCTCAAGCGCTACACCACGCTGATCGCGCAGGACGCGGCCACGCAGCAGCAGCTCGACACGCAGAAGGCGCTGGTCAACCAGCTCGAGGCCACCGTGCAGAACGACGCCGCGCAGGTGCAGTACGCCGAGGTGCAGCTGAGCTTCACGCGCATCTCCTCGCCCATGGACGGCCGTGTCGGTGCCCGGCTGGTGGACCCCGGCAACATCGTGCACGCGGCCGACACCAACGGGCTGGTGGTCATCAACCAGATCGACCCCATCGCGGTGCAGTTCACGCTGCCCGAAGACGCGGTGCAGGACATCAACCGGCTGCAGCAGAAAAGCAGCCAGCCGCTCTCGGTGGTGGCCTACGACCGCAGCGGCGCGCAGATGCTGGGCACCGGCAAGCTGATCTTGCTGAACAACCAGATCGACACCACCAGCGGCACCGTGCAGCTCAAGGGCAGTTTCGCCAATCCGCAGCATGCGCTGTGGCCCGGCCAGTACGTCAACGTGCGGCTGCAGCTCGAGCGCCGGCCCGATTCGCTCACCGTGCCCGCCGCCGCCGTGCAGCGCGGGCAGGACAACACCTATGTCTGGGTGGTCGATGACGAGAACAAGGTCAGCAACGTGCCGGTGCACGTGGTGCAGATTGCCGACGGAACGGCCGTGATCGACAAGGGCCTGAGCGTGAATCAGCGCGTGGTGGTGGACGGGCAATACAAGCTCAAGCCCGGCTCCACCGTCATCGAGCCGCCGCCCGCGCAGAAGGCTGGCGCGGGCACTGATGCCAAGAAGCCCGCCAGCGGGAGCAGCAATTGAGCATTTCCGCCACCTTCATCAAGCGCCCCATCGGCACCACGCTGCTGGCGCTGGCCATTCTGCTGGTCGGTGCGGCGGTGTTCCCCTTGCTGCCGGTGGCGCCGCTGCCGCAGGTCGACTTTCCGACCATCCAGGTCTCGGCCAGCCTGCCGGGCGCCAGTCCGGAGACCATGGCCTCCAACGTGGCGCAGCCGCTGGAGCGCAACTTCTCGCTGATCGCCGGTTTGTCGCAGATGACTTCGACCAGCGGCCTGGGCAACACCCAGATCACGCTGCAGTTCGACCTCGACCGCAGCATCGACGCCGCCGCGCTCGACGTGCAGGCGGCCATCAACGCTTCCACCGGCCAGTTGCCGGCCAACCTGCCGAGCCCGCCCACCTTCCGCAAGGTGAACCCGGCCGACGCGCCCATCCTCATTCTGTCGGTGCAATCGAAGACGCTGCCGCTGACCGAGGTGAACGACTACGCCGACAACATCCTCGCGCAGCAGATCTCGCAGATATCGGGCGTGGGCCTGGTCAACATCGGCGGCGTGCAGAAGCCCGCCGTGCGCGTCCAGGTCGACCCCGCCAAGCTGGCAGCGCTGGGCCTGAGCCTGGAAGACGTGCGCACCGTGCTGGCATCGGCCACCGTCAACGCGCCCAAGGGCACCATCGACGGGCCGAACCAGAGCTTCACCGTCTACACGAATGACCAGCTGCTCAAGGCCCAGCCCTGGAACGACGTGGTACTGGCCTACCGCAACGGCGCGCCGATCCGCGTGCGCGACCTGGGCGTGGCGGTCGACGGCCCCGAGAATTCCAAGATTGCCGGCTGGGCCTACGCCGGTGCCGCCGCGCCTGCCGGCAGCAACGTGCAGAACGGCCGCTCCATCGTGCTCGCCATTACCAAGCAGCCGGGCGCCAACGTCATCGAAACCGTGGACCGCATCAACGCGGCGCTGCCGCGGCTGAAGGCGTCGATTCCGCCGACCGTCGATGTCAACGCCATCATCGACCGCACGCAGACCATCCGCGCATCGGTGAAGGACGTGGAGTTCACGCTGCTGCTGACCATCGCGCTGGTGGTGGCCGTGATCTTCGTGTTCCTGCGCAACGTGCCGGCCACGCTCATTCCCAGCGTGACGGTGCCGCTCGCGCTGCTGGGCACGGTGGGGGTGATGTACCTGCTGGGCTACAGCCTGGACAACCTCTCGCTCATGGCGCTGACCATCGCGGTCGGCTTCGTGGTGGACGACGCCATCGTGATGCTGGAGAACATCTACCGCTACGTCGAAGAGGGCATGACGGCGATGGAGGCCGCCTACAAGGGCGCGGGAGAAATCGGCTTCACCATCATCTCTATATCGGTGTCGCTGGTGGCGGTGTTCATTCCGCTGCTGCTCATGGGCGGCATCGTGGGGCGCCTCTTCCGCGAGTTCGCGGTGACAGTCACGCTGACCATCGTGGTGAGCGTGATCATCTCGCTCACGCTGACGCCCATGCTGTGCTCGCGCTTTCTCAAGAACGAACACGGCAACAAGCACGGGCGGCTGTACCAGCTGTTCGAGCGCGGTTTCGACGCCATGCTCAACGGCTACAAGCGCGGGCTTCATGTGGTGCTGGACCACCAGTTCATCACGCTGATGGTGTTCATTGCCACGGTGGCCGCCACGGGCGTGCTGTTCGCGGTCATTCCCAAGGGCTTCTTCCCGCAGCAGGACACCGGCTTCATCTCGGGCTTTGCCGAGTCGGCGCAGGACGCTTCCTTCGCGTCGATGAACGCCCGCATGATCCAGCTGGCCGACGTGGTGCGCAAGGACCCCGACGTGACCGGCTTCGGCATGAACGGCAGCTCTTCCACCTACAACACCGGCAACTTCTACATCAGCCTGAAGCCCAAGGACGAGGGCCGCACGGCCACCGCCGACGAGATCATCACGCGGCTGCGCCCGCAACTGGCCAAGGTGCAGGGCGTGAACCTGTTCCTGCAGGCCGGGCAGGACATTCGCGTGGGCGGCCGTGCCTCGCGCACGCAGTACCAGTACACGGTAACCGACGCCGACCTGGACGAACTCAACACCTGGGCGCCCAAGCTGCTGGCACGCTTCAAGCAACTGCCCGAGCTCACCGACCTGGCCACCGACCAGCAGAACGCCGCAGCGTCGGCCGTGCTGACCATCGATCGCGACCGCGCATCGAGCTTCGGCATCTCGCCGGCCACCATCGACGCCACGCTCTACGACGCCATCGGCCAGCGCCAGGTGGCGCAGTACTTCACGCAGCTCAACAGCTACCACGTGGTGCTGGAGGTGACGCCCGGCGTGCAGCAAGACCCGGCGCTCTTCAGCAAGCTCTACCTGAGCTCGCCGATCACCGGCCAGCAGGTGCCGCTGTCGACCTTCGTGAAGGTGGACACCAGCAAGACGGCATACCTGTCGATCAGCCACCAGGGCCAGTTCCCGGCGGTGACCATTTCGTTCAACCTCGCGCCGGGCGTCGCGCTGGGCGACGCGGTGAACGCCATCAACAAGGCGCAGGCCGAGATGGGCCTGCCGCAGTCGCTGACCGGCTCGTTCCAGGGCACGGCGCAGGCCTTCCAGGATTCGCTGGCCACGCAGCCCTACCTGATTGCCGCCGCGCTGGTGGCGGTGTACATCGTGCTGGGCCTGCTGTACGAGAGCTACATCCACCCGCTGACGATTCTCTCGACGCTGCCCTCGGCCGGCGTGGGAGCCCTGCTGATATTGATGGCGGGCGGCTACGACCTGAGCGTGATCGCGCTGATCGGCATCATCCTGCTGATCGGCATCGTGAAGAAGAACGGCATCATGATGATCGACTTCGCGCTCAAGGCCGAGCGCGAGCAGGGCATGTCGCCGCACGACGCCATCTACCAGGCCTGCCTGCTGCGCTTCCGCCCCATCATGATGACGACCATGTGCGCGCTGCTCTCGGGCCTGCCGCTGATGCTGGGCCACGGCTCCGGCTCCGAACTGCGCCGGCCGCTGGGCTACGCGATGGTCGGCGGGCTGATACTCTCGCAGGCACTCACTCTGTTCACGACCCCGGTGGTCTACCTGTACCTCGACCGCGCCCACTACTGGTATCTGAGCCGCAAGGAAGCGCGCAAGGCCCGCAAGGCCGCGAAGGAAGGAAAGGCCCCGGTGCCGGCCGAGGCGCATTGACGAGCGCCGGTTGACACCATGGACAGGGACGGAGACAGCGAAGAAAACGCCATGAAGATCCTGATTGTCGAAGACGAACTGAGAACCGCGGACTACCTCTCCAAGGGGTTGACGGAGCAGGGCTGCGCGGTCGACATGGCGCACAACGGCGTGGACGGCCAGCACCTGGCGCTCACGCACGACTACGACGTGATCGTGCTCGACGTGATGCTGCCGGGGCAGGACGGCTTCTCGGTGCTGCGCGAGCTGCGCGCCGTCAAGCAGACGCCGGTCATCATGCTCACCGCGCGCGACCGGGTCGAAGACCGCATCAAGGGCCTGCACGAAGGCGCGGACGACTACCTCATCAAGCCCTTCTCGTTCCTGGAGCTGCTGGCGCGGCTGCAGGCGCTGAACCGGCGCGGCCGCAAGCAGGAGCCGATGCAGCTGCGCATTGCCGACCTGCAGATCGACCTGCTGGCGCGCAAGGCCCTGCGAGGCAGCACGCGCATCGACCTCACCGCCAAGGAATTCGCGCTGCTGGCCGTGCTGGCCCGGCGCCAGGGCGAGATCCTGTCGAAGACGGCCATCGCCGAGCTGGTGTGGGACATGAACTTCGACAGCAACACCAACGTGGTCGAGGTGGCCATCAAGCGGCTGCGCGACAAGATCGACGTGCCCTTCAGCCCGAAGCTGCTGCACACCATCCGCGGCATGGGCTACGTGATGGAAGTGCGGGAGAGCGAAAACGCCAGCGAAGGGGAGGGCGCCGCCTCGTGAAGCGTTCCATCACCGTGCGGTTGGTGATCATGTTCGCGGCGGTGGCGCTCGCCACCTTCGCGCTGGCCGGTGTCGCGCTGCACAACGTGCTGGCCCGCGAACTGGAGCGCCACCAATACGAAGAGCTGGACACCACGCTCAAGAACCTGCAGTTCTGGATCAAGGCCATCGGCAGCCCCGAGCGCTGGTCGCGCGTGCAGGCGCGCATGGACGCGCTCACGCCCGCCGACGGCAGCGTGCGCTTCTGGGTGCTCAGCGACGATCCGCGCTTCCAGTACGGCAAGGGCCTGGCCGAGATCGACGGCCTCACGCGCGAAGCCAACGGCCACAGCAGCATCATCGAACTGCCGGGTCAGGAGCGGCCGTTTCGCACGCTGTCGGCGCACATCGATCCCTTCGAGCAGCGGCCGGCGGTGCGCTTGATCGTCGGGCACAACACCGAGCCCTATGCGCGCACGCGCCAGGCCTTCCTGACCGCGCTGATCGGGCTCGGGCTGGGCGCGGTGCTGGTGGTGGCCGTGGCCGGCTACTGGATTGCGCGCGTGGGGTTGCGGCCGTTGGAGCGGCTCTCGCGCGAAGCGCAGGCCCTTCGGCCCAAGACGCTGTCGCACCGGTTGCGCTCGGAGCCCCTGCCGGTGGAACTGTCGGCGCTGGCCGAGGCCTTCAACGGCGCGCTGAGCCGGCTCGAAGAGGCCTACGGCCAGCTCGAGGCCTTCAACGCCGACGTGGCGCACGAGCTGCGCACGCCGCTGGCCAACCTCATCGGCAGCACGCAGGTGGCGCTGTCGCGCCAGCGCAGCGCGGGCGAGTTCCAGGAAGTGCTGCAGGCCAACCTCGAAGACCTGGAGCGGGTGCGCTCCATCGTCAACGACATGCTGTTCCTGGCGCGCGCCGACCGCGGCGAGGTGGCTACCGGCCTGGTGCTCACGCCGGTGGCGCAGGAAGTGCGCAAGACCATCGAGTTCTTCGAGTTCGTGCTCGACGAGACCCGCGCGCAGGTGTCGATAGAGGGCGACGTGCACACCGAGGCGCGGCTGGAGAGCGCGCTGTTCCGCCGCGCCATGTCGAACCTGCTGCAGAACGCCATCGAGCATTCGGAGCCGGGCGCGCACATCGTCGTCATGCTGCGCGAGGAAGAGGCCGCGACCTGGATCACCGTGTCCAACCCCGGCGCGCCCATCGACGCGCAGCACATGCCGCACCTGTTCGACCGGTTCTACCGCGCCGATGCCTCGCGCAACGACCGGGGCGAGCACCATGGCCACGGGCTGGGCCTGGCCATCGTGAAGGCGGTGGCCAGCATGCACGGCGGGCAGGTCAGCGCGTCTCGCCAGGGCGGCCTGAATACCTTCGGCTTCAGCGTGGCGCGTACCCCCGGCAACCCTGCCGGCTGAAGCCATCCGGCAATGGCCTGTGCCGGGTACGTTCTTGGGCCATGCCGGAGAATCGCCGGTGGCATGAACTCCCTCCACCTCCGGCGAATTTTTGCCGTCTCTCCCCGAAAGCCCGCATGGCGCAGCTGATGTCGCTGCTGGTGCAGAACGCGATCCTGGTGGTGTTTGCCGCCAGCTTCGCCGCGCGCCTGGGGCTGCCCGTGCCGGCTGCCGCCGTGCTGGTGCTCACCGGCGCGCTGCTGGCGGCGGGCGACGTGTCGGTGCCTGGGGTGGTGCTGGCCGCGGTGCTTGCCAACCTGCTGGGCGACGGAGCCTGGTTTTATGCCGGCCGGCGCTTCGGCTACCGCTTCATGCGCCTGTTGTGCCGCATTTCGCTGTCGCCAGACACCTGCGTGCGGCGCGGTGAATCGCTCATCACCGACTGGGGCGGCCTTTCATTGGTGGCCGCCAAGTTCGTGCCGGGCGTGTCGGTGGTGGCGCCGCCGATGGCGGGGGCGCTGGGCATGTCGGTGCGGCGCTTCATCGGCTTCGACGTGGGGGCGGCGCTGGTCTGGACCGGGCTGTTCCTCGGGCTGGGCTGGGTCTTCCGCAACCAGATCCAGGATGTGCTGGCCATCATGGCGCAGGCCGGCGGCATCGCCACCGCCGCGCTGGCGGTGCTGCTGGTCGTCATTCTGGCGGTGCGCTACTGGCGGCGCCGTGCCTTCATGCGGCTCACCGGCATGCCGCGCATCTCGGTCGATGAGCTGCACGAGCTGTTGAGCGGCGAGGAGCCGCCGCTGGTGATCGACGTGCGCGGCAAGGCCGGCATGCAGGTCGATCCGCGTCGCATCCCGGGGGCCATGCCGTACACGCTGAAGGCGCTGCAGCAGCGCAACATCGACCTGTCGCACGCCTTCGGGCGCGACGTGGTGCTGTACTGCAACTGCCCCAACGAAGTCTCGGCCGCGCAGGCCGCGCGCGTGCTGCTGGCCCGTGGCGCGCGCCGGGCGCTGCCGCTGACCGGCGGGCTCGACGCATGGGTGGCCTCGGGCCGTCCGACCAGCACGGATTGAATCCAGGGTTGCCTCGGAGGCCGGCTGCAGAAATCGGCTCTCCGTGCTATGGTCCCCGGCCCTCGGGATAACCCTATGGGTTGCCCTCTCGAAACCGGGATTCCTCGTGTCTTCAACCTCCAAAGCCCCCAAGTCGCCAGCCGGCCTCACGCCCTTGCTGACGCTCGTCTTCGCCGTGGCCTGCGGCCTGTGCGTGGCCAACATCTATTACGCGCAGCCGCTCATCGGCCCCATTGCCGACACGCTGCAACTGCGCCCGGGCCTGGCCGGCCTGATCATGACGCTCACGCAACTGGGCTACGGCGCCGGCCTGCTGCTGCTGGTGCCGCTGGCCGACGTGGTCGAGAACCGGCGGCTGATCGTCGGTGCGCTCTTCGGCGCGGTGATCGGGCTGGTGGGCATTGCGCTCTCCGACTCGGCCGTCACCTTCCTGGCGGCTTCTTTCGTGGTGGGCGCGTGCGCGGTAGCGGCGCAGGTGCTGCTGCCCTTTGCCTCGCACCTGGCGCCCGAGGCCACGCGCGGCAAGGTGGTCGGCAACATCATGGCGGGGCTGCTGGGCGGCATCATGCTGGCGCGGCCCTTTGCCAGCATGGTGGCCTCCGCATTGGGCTGGCGCGCGGTGTTCTGGCTGTCGGCGGTGCTGATGGCCGTGCTCATCGTGGTGCTGTGGCGTGTGCTGCCGCAGCGCCGCCCGCATGCGTCGGTGGGCTATGCGCGCACCATGGCTTCGCTGCCGGGCATCGTGTGGAACACGCCGGTGCTGCGCCGCCGCGGGCTGTACCAGGGAATGATGTTCTCCGGCTTCCAGGCCTTCTGGACGGCAGTGCCGCTGGCGCTGGCGCATGAATTCGGCATGGGGCAGGGCGGCATCGCGGCCTTTGCGCTGGCCGGTGCCGCCGGCGCGCTGATGGCGCCCATCGCCGGCCGGCTGGCCGACCGGGGGCTGACCCGACCGGCCACGGGCATCGCCATTGCCGTGGCGCTGTTCTCCTTCGTGCTGGGCGCCGTGGCCATGCATTACCACTCGCTGGCCGGTCTGGTCGCGGCGGGCATCCTGCTCGACGGCGCCGTGCAGCTGTGCCAGGTGCTGAACTTCCGCAGCCTCTTCATGCTGGCGCCGGAACTGCGCGGGCGGCTCAACGGGCTGTTCATGACCTTCATCTTCATCTGCGCCGCCGTGGCCTCGGGCATTGCCGCGGCCGTGTATGCCTTCCATGGCTGGGGCGGGCTGTGCCTGCTGGGCGGCGGCTATGTGCTGGTGGCGCTGCTGTACTACGCCACCGAATTCAAACGGGGTGCCGTGCCCGCACCGGCCGCCTGAAAAAGCAGGGGCGGGCGCCGCAATAAACTGCGGCCCCATGAACTTGCTTCGCCAGTGGTGGGACCGGCAGAACGAACGCGACGCCGTCAAGAAAGGCGTGCTCGCGCTCAGCAAGCAGTGCATGGAGCAGGTCAGGCGCGCGCTACCCGACGCGCGCCATGTGCGCGCCCGCGCCGTCTGGTACGGCGACCAGACGCGGTCGGCCATCACGTGGACCGATGCCAACGGGCAGAAGCACCGCTGGGGCATCTACCAGCTGTTCTGGCAGTGCAGGGGCCGCCCCGCCGAGCGCGAGGCGCTCATCGCGCGTTCTCTCGATCTCTTTCTGAACCCTGTCGCCAGCGATGAAGACGACGAGGAAGAAGACACCCCGCGCACCGCACAGCAAGTCGCGCAGCGCCTGCTTGCATTGCTTGCCGTCGTATGGCGCGCCAACGAGAAGGAAGACATCGCCCAGAAAGGCTTGGCCTGGGCGCGGGCGCACGGCATCGACGCCTTCTTCTCCGAAGCGGAAAAAGCCTTCATGGTCGACGAGCGCCCGCAGCAGCAGGCCATCATCGATCTAGGCTGGCGCGCCGAAGCCATGCTGCCCATGGTCTGGGGCCTGCGCGGCATCGCCGCGCTGCCGCCGTCGAACCAGCGTGCCGACCCCTGGAAGATCCCGTTGGTGCAGCAGGCGATGAAGTCGCCGGCCGAGTTCGTCGCCAATGCCCGCCTCATTGCGGCCGACGACGTGAGCGAAGAGGAATGCCGGCTCGTCGACGAGCACTGGTACGTGCACGACGCCCGGTTGCGCCGCCAGCCCGTGCCCTCGCACCTGGACGCGGGCATCGTCCATGAGCGCCGCTATGCGCTGAGCTGGATGGTGGGGCGCGGAAAGAACTGGGACCAGGTGCCCACCGACACCTGACCCGGCGCCCCAAAGCGCAGAAACGGCGCAGAAAAGGCGCAGTGGTAGGCTTGCCGCCCGATGAATCTTCGCACCAAGATCGTTGCGCTCGCCGTCGCGCCCTTGCTCATCGCACTGGTGCTGGTGGCCCTTGCCGTGCGTCACCAGGAGCACGATCTGGCCCAGCGCGAGCGCGCCCTCATCGAGCGCAGCTACATGGCCCAGCGCCGGGGCGAGCTGCGCAGCTATGTCGACCTGGCCGTGAGCAACCTGCTGCCGCTGTACGAGTCCGGCAAGGACGACGAGGCCACCCGCAACGAGGCGCTGCGCCGGCTGGCCGCGCTCAACTACGGCGACGACGGCTACTTCTTCGTGTACGACCTCGAAGGCAACTCCCTCATGCATTCGCGCCAGCCCGAGCTGGTGGGCCAGAACCTGTGGGGCATGCGCGATTCGCACGGCCGCTACACCATCCAGGAACTGATCAAGGGCGCGAAGGAAAAAGGCGGCGCCTACGTCGAGTACGAATGGCGAAAGCCGTCGAGCGCGCAACTGGCGCCCAAGCTCGGCTACGTGACCGCCATGCCGCGCTGGAACTGGATGGTCGGCACCGGCCTGTACCTGGACGACATCCAGTCGACCATGGACACACTCGACCGGCAGATGAACGCCAACGTCACCGCCACGCTGCTGTGGATAGCGGGCATTGCCGCGCTGTGCCTGGGCGTGGTCAGCGCGGCGGGCCTGCTGCTGAACCTCAGCGAACACCGCACGGCTGAAGCCAAGCTGCGCCTGCTCGCGCGGCGCGTGGTGCAGTCGCAGGAAGAAGAGCGCGGCCACCTCGCGCGCGAGCTGCACGACGGCACCAGCCAGACGCTGGTGTCGGCCAAGCTGCTCATCGAATCGGCCGTCGAGTCGCTCGAAAGCCGGCACCAGCCCACCCCGCCCGCGCTGCCCAAGGCGCTGCAGCGGCTCAACGATTCGCTCATCGAGGTGCGCCGCATCTCGCACCGGCTGCGCCCCGCGCTGCTCGACACCCTGGGCCTGCCCGCCGCGCTGGAGCGGCTGGTGGATGAATTCAGGGAAGAGGGCGCCGTCGATGCGTCGATGATGATCGAGGGCGAAGCATTCGAGCTGCAGCCCGAGGTGAAGACCGCGCTCTTCCGCCTCACGCAGGAGGCGCTGACCAACGTGCGCAAGCACGCGAATGCGCAGCATGTGCACGTGGCGCTGGCCTTCGACGAGAAAGACGGCGTGCGCCTCGAAGTGAGCGACGACGGCACCGGCTTCGACATAGAGGCCGTGCAGCTCGACCCGCGCCGCGGCATCGGCCTGCGCAACATGCGCGAGCGCATGGAAGCCATAGGCGGACAACTGATCATGTGCTCCAACGAAGGCCGCACCTCCATCGAGGCTGAAGTGCCGGCCCGCAACGCAAGGGCCGCATCCGCATGAGCACGCAGGCCATTCGACTCTTTCTCGTGGACGACCACCCGCTGGTGCGCGACGGCCTGCGCGCCCGGCTCGGCTCCATGCCCAACCTGGAGATCGTCGGCGAGGCCGGCAGCGCCGCCGAGGCGCTGGCGCAGATCGACAGCGTGCGGCCCGACCTGATGCTGATGGACGTCGGCATGAAGGACATGAACGGCATCGAGCTCGCGGCCTTGCTGCTGCAGCGCCAGGGCGCGCCGCACATCGTGATGCTCAGCATGTACGACAACCCCGAGTACGTGCAGAAGGCCCTGCAGGCGGGCGCGCGCGGCTACGTGCTGAAAGACGCGCCGGCGGCGGAGATCGTGGCGGCCATCGAGGCCGTGTCCGCGGGCGGCACCTTCCTGAGCCCGGCCGTGTCGAAGAAGCTCTTTCGCACCCAGGAGCCGAGGCCGCTGCTCACGCCGCGCGAGAGCGAGATTCTTTCGGCGCTGGGCCGGGGCGAATCGAGCAAGCAGATCGCGCGCGACCTGGGCCTGAGCGTGCGCACGGTGGAGGCGCACAGGCAGAGCATCAAGCGGCGGCTCGGCATCGAGGGGCAGGCCGAGCTGATCAAGTACGCCGTGGAGCATGCGCGGAAGTTTGGGCAGAGCTGATTGACCGGCCGCTGGCGGTCGCATCGCGAATACCTGCGCCATTCGAGAATTTCTGGGCAGAAGTTTTTCTCGCGCAGGGCTGGTTTTCTCTACAGTGAATGCCCTTGTGATTCCACGCCCTGCTACAGGTGCAACGCGCATCGATGCAGGCGTGAAGCACAAAAGGCGACGGCCAAGGTGCGCGAACACCCTGACCGTCTAACCAAGTGACGTGCAAATACTTTGGAAAGAGAGCACACCAAATGGCTGGACGAATTATGGCCGGGCCCGCAAGGCCGGCATCCGCGGACGCGACCACTCCCACTACACCGGGGCCGTCTGATCTTCTCGAGAACAAGTTGGAGCAGTTGAACTCGCTGCTGTGGTGCTTCTACGGCGCCGGAGACGGATGGTTCCAGGATGCGGGGGAGGCGCATCGGGAGAATCTGCTTTGGATTGCTTCGGATTTGGCGCGGGAGGCGGTGGCGTTGTTTCAGGAGACGAGTACGGTCAGATGAAAGGACTCGGGAGTCAAGCCTCCAAGGGCGGCTTGGCTCCCGAGAGAGCCTCTTGAGGTTCGTCGTAAATTTTCGTCTTGCAGCGAAAGCTGTTAAGGGAGGCGGGGCGCTCTCAGAGAAAACAGATACTGAAGCGCTTGCACTAGCAGATTGGACATCGCGCTGTATTCCTCCTGAACGCCTTTGCTTGTCAAGCCATGTCTCTTAATAGGTACGTACACTCCTCCAGTTCGTGTGGAGGGATATATGAGAGTTATTGGCGATGCATTCGATTGGGATGAGCCACTCTGGCGCTACTTCAAGACAGAGCGCTTTGTTGGATTATTGGACTCAGGGCGCTTGTATTTTTCGTCTGCCCGTGAATTCGAGGACAAATTCGAAGGGGCCGTCGCTGTTATGCCTGCAGACTTTCCGGTCGACCCTCGCTACGCCGACATGGATTCTGGGGAGGCCGCGTTTGAACAGTTGAGGCGATTGACGAAAGTGAGTTGTTGGCACCGCGCTGACTATGAAAGTGACGCGATGTGGAAGCTCTATGCCGACCTTCATAAGGGTGTCGCCATAAGGAGTACACCGCAACGCATTCAGGATGCAGCCAAGCCTTATCGCATTCAGCCTCAGTTTGGTCACGAAGACCTCTTCGGGGGAAACGTGAAATATTTCGATCTGCTCAAAGAGCGTCTCAAGCTCAGCATGCTTGACCGCTTCTACGTCAAACACATGGCGTTCTCTTGGGAGCGGGAATTCAGGCTTGTTGTGTCGGTCCGCCAAGCAGAAGAGTTCGGCGTCCAAGTGCCGGAGAAGGGGGTGTTCGTCGAGTTCGATCTCGATACGTTAGTTGAAGAGATTTATCTCGGTCCCTCCCTAAAATCGGAAGATATCTACCGCATCAAAGCTGCGGTAGATCGACATGGCCTAACTAGCCGCATTCGCATCTCTAGTCTTCTCGGTACGCCGCGATACATCTGACCGTGAGTTGTGATTGCTCTCAATTTCGCACACGTTGCGCACCTCATCCAAGGGCATAGTTGTTATCGCTTTACGGCGAAAGCGAGGATCGGTAGTTGATGGCGGACGTCTCAAGTGATTCGCGAGGAATTTTTATCGACCCGTAGGCCCCTGGCTCGATCGCTGAGAAAAGCTTCGCTTGAGAGGAAAAATAGACCCATCTGTGATGGGCCGGCCGTTTGCGTTCTGCGCGCGAGTACAGAGGCTAAATGTGTGCTGCGCTACTCTTAATCAGATCGCTCCGAAGCGCTTGAGCAGCTCCAATTGCTTCTGAAGCTTGTCAATGTCGAGGCTAGAGTCGAGGGTGACACTCACGTTAAATACTGCCCGCGGTCCTTTTTCAAAATTTTCTTTTGCCGTTTTGGGCTTGATTGCGCGAGCACCGTCAGAGGCATTCGGCGGAGTGCCTTCATTTGCATCAATACCGTTTGCTGCTTCGTTGAGTTCCTCGCTTTCGGGATCGCTATCTGATGATTCCACGCCATCGTCATCCGAATCAGCTATGACCGATTGCGCCGTTACATGGCTGGATGCAAGGTGTTTGACTTGATCCCCCTCCACAGTCACAAGTCCGGCGGTAGTCATTCCCCCTACGTATAAATCAACGCAGGAAATCGTTTCGTCCGGGTGTACTTTCAGATCGGCAGCCCGCTGCTTCAACTTTGCTTTGGAGACGGTGTCTCCATGAAAAGTGTCAAACAACTTCTTGAAGATTGTCGGTTTGAGCACAGCCTCACGGTATAGCGCAATCAACTCATCGGGCGGGGCAGCAGAGATTTTCTTTGCGAGCGTATCGGCAGAGAAATTCGTCTTGACATCGCCTTTGAGAAAACCGTACTGTTTGAGCGCAGACATGCGAACTGCACCAATTCCACCCTTGGATCCTACGACTCCCGATAGGATCACGTCCTGAGGCTGCGGCGCTGTGTGTGTTTTGCTGACCAGTTTGTGAGCGTAGCTGATGGCATCGACAAGGGATACGCGCGGAAAGACGCTCCCACCTTTTCGTCCTCCTTTGGGCATCTGACGCACATTCTTCGTCGGCGATGTAGTCATACGCTTCCCTTCAAAGCGGTAAGCAATTCATCTAGGCCGGCTTTGTACGACTTTGAGAAGTCGGCGTATTTCTTGTCGCCAATAATCAGAGGCATCGGCGTGTCATCAAGTTTGAGCGGCAAGATGTGGACATTGCGCCGTTTCACCTCTGTCATAAGTGCATTGTTTAACTCTTTCTGCACCCATGCCGACTCGCTCGACTTGTGGCTCATGCCGATCAGAAAAAAGTCAGACTCTGCCAAGCCTTGAGCGATTTTCTCCGGAATCGAGTCGCCAACGCGAATCCGTTGTTCATCGAGCCACACGCTGATTCCGTTCGCTGTGAGGTCAGCTGCAAGTTGACGAATGAACGCTTTGTCGGCGGAGCTGTGGGACAAAAAGGCAACTCTTTGATCCTTTTCTTCAATGTGGCGGCGCTCCTTCTTGCTCTCAGCAGCGTCAACCAAATCCTCGGCAATGAGACTTGGCTGCAACGCGCCTAGCGATTGCGCCCATTCAAGAAGCGGGTTCAGGTCCGCCGAACTAAATGGCACGATGCCCGCCACAGTGGCGGCCTTTCGTAGCGCGACCTCGGTCTTGTCTCCGAGTCTCAGAAACTGTCTTACACCCGTCAGAAGTGGCAATCGTACAAGCGCTTCCTTCACCACTGCTTGTTTTTGGTCCTGAGAGCCTTTGTAGGGGTATGGGAGTACTAAGACATACCCCGACGCGACTGCGTCGACCAGACCAATCTGGCTAGCGTTCTTCAGCAGCTTTCCGGCTGTGCGCGGATCAATGCCTGCGAACTGCGCGACCTCTCCGCTCGTTGGCGCGTCTAGCCATGCAATGGCGTCCAACACAACAAATAATGAATCAAGCTTTGCCGGCTCAAAGCGATGCGAATTCGAGGTACCGTGGAGGCCTCTCTTGGGAGGTGCCTTCTTGGCTGCTGTTCCTGTGGCCATTGTTATCCGCCTTCTTTTATCAACGCCTTAATCATCGTACCGACGATTACTGTAACTTACAGTTGTCGCCTCTCGCCATAGATGAGTGGAATTTTTTGATATCGGTTAAACATATTTGCCCACGCAGATCTGCGTGGAGTGCGGGCGGGCCCAACTGGGGGCCCATGGAGCAACGCTATAAAGCGCCATAAGTCGGAGCGCTCATTGAAATTTGTCCGAATAACGCAGAAATGGGCATCCACAAGAGGCCGACTAGAGGCATGTTCTAGACCAAGTTCTCAAGAGGAGACCCTAATGTCCGAAATCGACAAGGTATTTGCAGGTTCGATCCCGAAGTTCTACGACACGCTCATGGTCCCCCTGATCTTCGAGGCCTATGCCGTAGACATGGCGGAACTGGTCGCGTCTTATTCGCCCGGCTCGGTGCTCGAAACGGCGGCAGGCAGCGGCGTGGTCACACGAGCGCTTGCGCCCAGGCTAGCCCCCGGCACGCGCTACGTGGTGACCGACCTCAACCAGCCCATGCTCGACTACGCCGCCAGCCGGCAGGCTGCCGATGGCCGCGTCAACATCGAATGGCAACAGGCCGACGCGCTCAAGCTGCCATTCGAAGACGCCTCCTTCGATGTCGTCTGTTGCCAGTTCGGCGCGATGTTCTTCCCCGACCGCACCGCCGGCTATGCCGAGGCGCGCCGCGTGCTGAGGCCGGGCGGGCGCTTCGTCTTCAGCGTGTGGGACCGCATCGAGGAGAACGCCTTTGCCGACGAGGTCACCAACGCCATGGCCGAGCTGTTCCCGCAAGACCCTCCGCGCTTCCTGGCGCGCACGCCGCATGGCTATCACGACGTTGCGCTGATCCGCGAAGACCTGCGCCGCGCAGGCTTCGCCAGCATCCATATCGACACGCGCGAGAAGCTCAGCCGCTCGCCCTCGGCGCGCGACGTGGCCACTGCCTACTGCCAGGGAACGCCGCTGCGCAACGAGATCGAAGCGCGCGATGCTGGCTCGCTCGAGTTGGCCACCGATCGCGCGGCACAGGCGATTGCCCGTCTTCATGGCGAAGGCCCAGTGGTCGGCAAGATCCAGGCGCATGTGATCGTGGCGATGCGATAGGCAGCGGCCATTGGTCTTCGGCTTCACCGAGTCGTGATCGCTGAGAAAAGTGCCTGGACCTGAGCTAAGCCGCCTCCGCGTACCGGTTCGAAAACCAATCCAGCAAATCCCCCGCAGGCAGCGGACGCGAGAACAGAAAACCCTGCAGCTCGTCGCATCCCATCGCCAGCAGGATGTCGCGCTGGGCTTCGTTCTCGACGCCCTCGGCCACCACGCTCAGGCCCAGCGCGTGGGCCAGGCGGATGACGGCGTCGATCACGGCCCGGGCGTCTTCCTTGGTCTGCAGGTCCTGCACGAAGCTGCGGTCGATCTTGACCTGGCGCGCGGGCAGCTTGCGCAGGTGGCTCAGGCTCGAATAGCCGGTGCCGAAATCGTCGATCGACAAGAACACGCCGACGCGCGCCAAGCCTTCTAAGGTGCGCTGCGTGGCCTTGATGTCTTCCATGGCCACGGATTCGGTGATCTCGCACAGCAGCAGCGACGCCGGCACGTTGTGCCGCAGCAGCGCCCGTTCGACGCGCGCGACGAAGTCGACCTCGCGCAGTTGCATGACCGACAGGTTCACGGCCACGCACATTTGCGTGCCCTGCGCCTGCCATTGCGCGATCTGGCGGCAGGCCTCGTCGAGGATCCAGTCGCCCAGGTGCACGATGAGGCCGAAGCGCTCGGCCAGCCCGATGAATTCGGTGGGGCCGATCAGGCCGTGCTGCGGATGGTTCCAGCGCACCAGCGCTTCCACGCCGCTGATGCTGTCGCCCACGCCGTTGATCTTGGGCTGGTAGTACAGCTCGAACTGCTTGAGCTCGACCGCCCGGCGCAGGTCGCTTTGCAACTGCAGTTGCTTGGCGGCGTCGGCGCCCATGTGCGACTCGAACATCACGTAGTTGCCGCCGCCCGCGCGCTTGGCCTCGTACATGGCCGCGTCGGCATTGGCCACGAGCTTGTCGGGCTCGCCCTGTTCGGGGTGCAGCACGATGCCGATGGAGCACGCGATCTGTAGCAGCTTGCCCTGCACGTTGAAAGGCTCGCCGAGCGCGCGCAGCACCCGGTTGGCGGCTTCCGCGCATTCGGCGCGGTCGTGCACGCCTTCGAGCAGCAGTAGGAACTCGTCGCCGCCGATGCGGGCCACGGTGTCGCTTTCTCGCGTGTTGCGGGCGAGGCGCTCGGCGGCCACGCACAGGATGCGGTCGCCGGCCGAGTGGCCGAACGAATCGTTGATGGGCTTGAATCCGTCGAGGTCGACGAAAAGAACGGCAATGCATTCCTCGACCTGCAACTGGTTGGCGCGGTTCATGCGCGCCAGGGCGTGGCGCAGGCGGTCTTCGAACAGCACGCGGTTGGGCAGGCCGGTCAGCGCGTCGGTGAAGGCGCGTTTCTGCAACTCGTGGTTGGCCTGGGTGAGTTCGGCGTTGGCCTCTTCGAGCGAGCTCGACAGGCGCCTGGCAACCAGCTGCAGCCGCGATTCGAGAATCGATGTGAAGAGCGTGCCGAGCAGCAGCAGCCCCGAGGCCAGCCCGACGATGGCGGTGAGCCCCGTGCCGTACAACTGGCCGGAACTCAGGCAAACCGAATCGGCCGGGAAGTTCGCCGCCGCCATGCCGGTGTAGTGCATGCCGCAGATCGCGATGCCCATGACGACCGAAGCCAGCAACTGAAAGGCCACGCGGTAGGTGCTGTGGGCATTGCCCAGGTACTTGAAGATGACCAGCGCCGCGGCCGAGGCGCCCAGGCCGATCAGCAGCGACACCAGCACCGTGGGCACATGCCAGACGATGGGCGGCGCCATGTCGAGCGCGGCCATGCCGATGTAGTGCATGCCGCAGATGCCGACCGCCATGGCCAGGGAGGCGATGGCGATGCGGCGCAGTCCGTAGTCGGCCTCGCTGGCCACCCACAGCGCGACGCCCGACGCCATGACGCCGGCCACCCAGGAGGCCAGGGTCAGCCCGCCCGAAAAGCCGAGCGATATGGGCAGCGAGAAACCCAGCATGCCGACGAAGTGCATGGACCAGATGCCCGTGCCCATGGCCAATGAGCCCAGGGCCCACCACAGCAGGTGCGGCCGTCCGCTGGCATGCCGGACCCGGCGCGACAGGTCAAGGGCTACATAGGAGGCGAGCGTTGCAAGGAGCAGGGACGCAGCAACAGCCCACAGGTTGTGGTGCGACGGGAGAAAGGCGGGGAGGTTGTTCACGGTGCAGAAGCCGTTCGGGCCGCCTGGCGAGCACCGCGCCGGCGCTCATGTCCTCAGGCAGAAGCCGGCCATCGCGGATGAGTCTGCCACAGTTTCTCCGGCTGGCGCCGTACCATGCGAGCCCAAGGGGCAGGGTGCATCCAGAAGCCGCTTTGCCGCGTACGGGTGTCAAGGGCACGCATTCCGGCGTGCCTTCAGCCGAGGAAAAGTCATGCCGCAGGACATCGCATTCGCCATCCGCTGGGTCGAAAAGGGCCTGGTGCCGGACCCGGTGGTCCGCCGGGGCATCCGCCGGTTGCTGAAAGACCGGCTCGCGGAGTTGCATTCCGGCAACGCGCTGGCGGTGGCCGAGCTGACGCAAGACTTCGTCGCCCGCATGGGCGCGGCCAACCTGGCCCCCTTGCCCGAAAAGGCCAACGAGCAGCACTACGAGGTTCCGGCCGCCTTCTTCGGCGAAGTGCTGGGAAACCACCGCAAATACAGCAGCTGCTACTGGCCCGAGGGCACCCGCACGCTGGAAGAGGCCGAATCCGCCGCGCTGGCCGCCACCTGCGAGCGCGCCGGCCTGGCCGACGGGCAGGACGTGCTGGAGCTGGGCTGCGGCTGGGGCTCCCTCACGCTCTGGATGGCCGAGCATTACCCGGGCAGCCGCGTCACGGCGCTTTCCAATTCCAATTCCCAGCGCGAATACATCGAGGCCGAGGCCGCCCGGCGCGGCCTGGGCAACGTGCGGGTGCTGACGCGCGACATCAACGTGTTCGACACCGACGAGCGCTTCGACCGCGTGGTGTCGGTCGAGATGTTCGAGCACCTGCGCAACTGGCCCCAGGCCTTTGCCAACGTGGCGCGCTGGCTCCGGCCGGGCGGGCGATTCTTCATGCATGTGTTCGCCCACAAGGAGGCGCCGTACCCCTTCGAGGTGCGCGACCCGAGCGACTGGATGAGCAAGTACTTCTTCTCCGGCGGCATGATGCCCAGCGACGACCTGGCGCTGCACTGCCAGGACGACCTGCGCCTGCTGCGCCGCTGGCGCTGGGAAGGCAGCCACTACCAGCGCACGGCCGAGGCCTGGCTGCGCAACATGGACGAGCGCCGCGACACGCTGCGCCCGCTGTTCCAGGCCACCTACGGCGCCGAGGCCAATGTGTGGTGGACGCGCTGGCGGCTGTTCTTCATGTCGGTGGCGGAGCTGTTCGGCTTCGACCACGGGCAGCGCTGGTGGGTGAGTCACTATCTTTTTGAACGTCGGGGCGCATGAGCGGCATGGTGGGCCTGGCGCTGGCCGGCTTGGTCTTGACCGCGTCGCTGGCATTCCTGACCTGGCTGGCCAGCCTGGCGCGCCATGACGCGAGCCTGATCGACCGCATGTGGCCGGTCTACATCGTGGGCGCGGGGCTTGTCTATTTCGTGCTGCTGCCGGTGCAGACGGTGCGCGGGCTGTGCATGGCGGTGCTGGGCGCGGCGTGGGCGGTGCGGCTGTGCCTGTACATCACCTGGCGCAACTGGGGCCACGGGGAAGACCGGCGCTACCAGGCGATACGGGCGCGCAACCAGCCGAACTTCGGCTTCAAGAGCCTGTACCTGGTGTTCGCGCTTCAGGCGGTGCTGGCGTGGGTCGTCTCGGCGCCGTTCCTGCCGGGCGCCGCAGCGGCGCGGCCCCTGGGGGCGCTGGACGCGCTGGGCATTCTGCTGGCGCTGTTCGGCATCTTCTTCGAGGCGATCGGCGACGCGCAGATGGCGCGTTTCAGGGCCGAGCCGAAGAACAAGGGCCAGGTGATGGACCGCGGCCTGTGGCGCTACACGCGCCACCCCAACTACTTCGGCGAGGCCTGCGTCTGGTGGGGGCTGTGGCTGCTGGCCATCGGCGGCGCGGGGTGGGGCGGGGCGTGGAGCGTGGTGTCGCCGCTGCTCATGACATGGCTGCTGCTGAAGGTCTCGGGCGTGAGCATGCTCGAGGGCGACATCGGCGAGCGCCGCCCGGCGTATCGCGACTACATCGCGCGCACCAACGCCTTCGTTCCGGGGCCGGTGCGCGCCGATCACCACAAGGCGCCATGAGAAAGACGATGCAGAAGAAGCACTGGCTTTGCGCGCTGGCCGCATTGGCAGCGTTGTCGAACGGGGCGGCCACCGCCTCGGCCGCCGGCCCCGCCGGTGGCGAATGGGACTTTCGCGTACTGCTCGACGACTCGCCCATCGGCGAGCACCGCTTCGCGCTGGCCACCACCGGCGGCGAACGCAAGCTGGTGAGCGAGGCGCGCTTCGCGGTCAAGCTGCTGGGCGTGACGGTCTACCGCTACCGGCACGAGGCTACCGAGCTGTGGCGCGGCGACTGCCTGCGCCGGCTTAACTCGAAGACCGACGACGACGGCACGCCCGAGAAGGTGAGCGCCGAGCCCACGGGCGACGACGTGCTGGCCGTGGTCACGCCCAAGGGCACGCAGTCGGTCGACGGCTGCGTGATGAGCTTTGCCTACTGGAACCCCGCGATCCGCACGCAGGCCCGGCTGCTGAACGCGCAGAGCGGCAAGATCGAGCCGGTGCGCATCAGCAAGGCCGGCAGCGGCACGGTGGAAGTGCGCGGCCAGCCGGTGGAGGCCACGCGCTGGCGCATCGCGACCGACGCGCAGCCCATCGACGTCTGGTATTCGCAGCAGGGCGAATGGCTGGGGCTCGACTCCACCGTCGGCGGCAACCGCAAGCTCAGCTACCGGCTGAAGTAGGGCCGTGGCGGCGGCGGGCCGGCGGTGGCACCATCTGCTGCAGTGAAGCCCTCGTTGAAACGTATGTTGATGCGCATCGTCCTGGCTGGCGTGGTCTGCCTCGCGGTCGCCGTGCTCGCGGGCGTGGTGTACGAGCAACTCGGCCGCTACCGCGCGGTACGCGACTTTCCGCCGCCCGGCAAGATGATCGACGTGGGCGGCGGCCGCCGCATACAGCTCGACTGCCGCGGCAGCGGTTCGCCCACGGTGGTGTTCGAGTCGGGCCTGAGCATCGACGGCTCGCTGAGCTGGGCGCCGGTGCAGCCGCAGGTCGCGGTGCATACGCGCACCTGTTCGTACAGTCGCGCGGGGCTGATGTGGAGCGACCCTTCGAATGCGCCCTACAGTGCCCGGCAGGTCGCGCAAGACCTGCACGAGGCCTTGACCCGCGCGGGCGAGCAGGGGCCCTTCGTGCTGGTCGGGCAGTCGATGGGCGGGCTCTACGCCGTCAATTTCACGCAGCATTTCGGCGACGAGGTGGCGGGGCTGGTGCTGGTCGATCCCTCGCACCCGGACCAGGTCGCGCGCGTGGCGGCCTACATGGTGGAGACGCGGTCGCTGCAGTCGCGCATCGGCGTGGCGCTGGCGTGGTCGGGCCTGCTGCGGGCGGCGGCCTCGATGCTGCTGTCGCAGGCACCGCACCAGACGGCGCATGACGCGCAGGCGGTTCGCGCCTTCGCGCCCAAGTCCATGCGCACGCAACTGGTGGAAGGCGACGCCATGGACGCCACGCTCGCCGAGACCGGCGGCTTCAGGAACCTGGGCCATCGACCGCTGGTGGTGCTGACGGCCATGGCGCCCTACACCGAGGCCGAACTGCGCGGCATGAAGATCACGCCGCAGCAGGGCACCCAGGTGCAGGCCATCTGGAAGCAGATGCACGCGGAAATGGCGGGCTGGTCTACGCGCAGCGTGCACCGGCTGCTGCCGAACGCCGGCCACGACATCCAGTTCGACGACCCGCAGGCGGTGATCGACGCGGTGCTGTCGGTCGTGTCCACCGTCCGCTCCGACCGGGGCGCGGCGCCGCGCTGACCGCGCTGACCGCGCTGATGCGGCGCGCGACTACCAGCGGATCTTCATGCCTACGCTGGCGTCGATGCCGCTCCTGATGCGGGTGTCGCCACCGGCGGACCACAGCTTGCCGATTTCCGCGTAGAGGCTCGCGCTCTGCGTGAGCTGCAGCGTGGCGCCGGTCGCCAGCTCGGTGCTGGTGCCGCCGGTGCGCGTGGCGATGGGGGTGGCGCCGGCCGGGCCGATGAAGTTCGCCACGTCGGTGCCGCTGCTGCTGCGGTATACGTTGAAGCGCACGTAGGGCTGCAGCCGGCCGGCGGGCGTGGCGATCTCGCCCTTGATACGCACGCCCGCGCGCGCCAGCCAGCCGTCGTGATTGTTCTGCTGCACCAGCGCGCCGATGATGCTGCTGTCGCCCAGGTCCAGCCGCTGGCGCACCAGCTGCAACTGCGGCTCGATGACCCAGTCGCGCGCGATGGCGAATGCCTGGCCCACCTCCACTGACGCCAGCAGGCTGTTGCCCTTGCCGGTGCTCGAGAAGCCCAGCGTGGGCGATTCGGTGTAGCGGTGGCGTCCGGCCTGCAGCACGCCGTCCACGTACAGGCCGCTGTCGTTCTTCCAGGTGGCGTAGGCGCCCAGGTACTCGCTGTGCAGGCTGTTGGTGCCGGCCAGCGAGTTCTGCAGCCCGCCGACGAAGCCGTTCACGCGCATGTCGCCTTCCAGTTCGCCCACGTACACGCCGACGCGCCAGTTGGGGTTGGCCCACAGGTCGGTGCCGGCCTGGAAGCCGGTGAGGCGTCCGCTGCTGCCGGGGCTGACCGTGCCGCTCTGGCCGATGGTGCGGTCGGTGCTGATGACGCGGGCCCAGGCCTGGCGGTAGCCCATCTCGGGCGTGGCCGTGTTGGTGCCGCCCGAAAGGCTGACGCCGGTGTCGTCGCCCACGCGCTGGTGCAGGTTGGACAGCATCGCGAGGTTGGACTGGCGCAGCTGCTCGGGCAGCGCGGCGTACAGCGGCACTTCGGCGCGGTAGGTCGGCACGACCACGCCGCCGCCGCTCGTGCTGCCGCCGCCGCTGCCACCGGTGCTGGTCGTGCCGCCGCCGGTGACGGGCGTGCCGGTCACCGGGTCGACGGTCATGGTCGAGCGCAGGTACCAGTTGTCGCCCGCGCCGCTTGCATCGGCCGCGTACAGGCGGTACTGGTAGGCGCCGGCGTCCACGTGGCCGCCCGCCAGGCTGAAGGCGCTCTTGGTGGTCTGCGCGGTGGTGGTGGCGCCGTTGATGGCGCTGATCACCTCGATGCCGTTGCCGGAGGTGAGCGCGCCCAGGCCGCCCAGGTTGGTGATCTGCACGTTGGTGGTGCCGCTGGCGATGGCGGTGCTGCCGCTGAGGATCAGCCGGTCGCTCGCGCTGCTGCTGTCGCCCAGCGCCGTGCCCAGCCGCAGCGTGCCGCCGTTGCCCACCCACGGGCCGGTGACGGTGAGCGTGGTGCCCGGCGCGCTGCCCACCAGCGAGACCGTGCCGCTGTTGGCGAGCGACGCCACTGTCTGACTGTGGCCCGCCAAGTCCAGCGTGGCGCCCGATCCGACCGTGAAGGCGCTCGCGCTGCTGAAGGTGTTGGCCGCGCCGGCGGCCAGCGTGCCGGCGTTCACGCTGGTGCTGCCGGCGTAGGTGTTGGTGCCGCTCAGCGTCAAGGTGCCGGCGCCGTTCTTCACGAGGCCGCTGGCGCCGGAGATGGGGCCGGTCCAGCTCAGGTTGTGGCCGTTGGTGTCGAAGGTGCCGGTGCCGCCGAGCAGCAGGGCGCTGCCCACGCTCAGGCCGTCGGCGCCGGCGATCACGCTGGCGGTGGCGCCGCTGTCGATGGCCACCGCGCCGGTCAGCACGTTGCCCGTGTTCAGCGTCAGGCTGTTGCTGCCGCCGGTGAATTCGACGGCCGAGGCGCGCGTCACGCCGTCGCCGCCCAGCCCGCCGGCAATGCTGCCGCTGTTGGTGATGGCAAGGTTGGAGCCCATCACGCCCACGCCGCCCGCGCCGTTGGCACCGCTCGCGCCGCCGTTGCTGTTGGCGCCGCCCGCGCCACCTGCGCCGCCGGTGATGCCGCCGGTGTTGGTGATGGTCGCGCCGCTGCCGGTGGACCAAAGGCCGATGCCGCCGTCGCCACCGCCGCCGGGCGTGCCGATGCCACCCGCGGCGCCGCCGGCCGAACCGCCGGCGCCGCCCGCGCCCCCTGTGATCTGGCCGGTGTTGGTCACCAGCACGGTGCTGCCCGCCAGCGTGGCGCCGTGGCCGCCCGCGCCGCCGCCGCCGCCGGAGGCGTTGTCGCGCGGCGTCGCCAGTTCGGAACCGCCCGCGCCGCCCGCACCCCCGGCAATGGTGCCGGTGTTGCCGAAGGTGAGCCCCGGTGTGGTGGCGTTCAGGTAGAAGCCGCCACCGCCGCTGCCGCCGCCGCCGCTCTGCGAGAACGCATTGCCGCCGCTGCCGCCCGCGCCACCGGTCGATGAGCCGGTGGCCGTGTAGCTGCCCAGCGGCCCGTTGAGGATGGAGCCGTAGCCGCCCGCGCCGCCGCCGCCGGCCGCCCAGTAGCCGTTGCCGCCCGCGCCGCCGTTGCCGCCGGTGTAGCTGTTGGAAGAGGTGCCGACGTTGTTGCCGATCGTCGCGCCCTGGAACCCGCCGCCACCGCCGCCGCCGTAGCCGTTTCCGTTGTTGGCGTCGCCCGTCTGGGCCTGGCCCGCGCCGCCGTCCGCGCCGCGGATCACGCCGGGGCTGACGGTGGTGCTGCCGCTGCCGGCCGCGCCGCCCGAGCCCGGCGTGGCGCCGCCGAAGCTGCCGATGCTGGCGGCCGACCCGGCGGTGACGCCTGAAGGCGTCGACGAGCCGCCGCTGCCGCCGCTTGCGTTGAGGGTCGAGTCGTTCAGACCGCCGTTGCCGCCGCTGCCGTTGCTGCCGCCGCTGCCGCCGTTGAGCGTCGTTTCGCCGACGGGCTGGCCGCCCGCGCCGCCTGCGGCCAGCACAGGCCCCGCACCCAGAAAGAGCGCGGCCATGGCCACGGCCCGCAGGTCGCGGCCCTTGCTCGATGACCGCGCGTGGCCGCGCGAAGTTTCAGGCGCGGCCACCCAGGTGCCGAGCGTCGGATTCCAGAGGGTGCGGAAAATCTTGTTCATGGCGTCTTCTTCACTAGTGGCTTGTTTCGTGCAGGCGCCCATATGCAGCAGCAAGCTCTCCCTTGCTCCTCCACAGGCCGCAAATCTCAAACTTCAAGCCAAAAATGTAAGTACGCGTACAGGCTGGCGATATGCCCGGAATGGGGTACCTGCCAGGGGCGTATCGGCGTGCAACAGGGGTGCTTTAGAGACCCTGCACGGGCCCGTGGCAGGGCCCTGCGCCGAACTGCATCCACAAGTAACCGATGTTTCTTGATGGATGCAAAAGTATTCAGTTTTGGAGGGGGCGTCAGGCCGGAGCCTTCTGCGCGGGCGCGGTCTGCAGCGGCGGCGTACCGGCCTTGAACATGCTCGCCAGCTGCTTGCGCAATTCCGGCGTGTCGGTGTGGCCGTGGACCGTCACGGCATGCTGGACGGCGGCGTCGAGCAATTCGCTCTCGGTGTCTGCCGAGAGCGCGACGCTGCAGTTCATCGTGCTCGGGTATTCGCGGCAGTCGATGTATTGGCGTGACATGGCAGCTCCTCAGGTTGAACGGGCTTTCGTCGGCGAGCGGTTCGCACGCCCTCCCTGCCTGCCTATACTGAATTTGCGGCAAGGAGCCCGCGAGCATCCTGCGTTCCGATGCGTGCTGGCGCCATACGCAGCAATGCGTACCCACCGTGAAAGGGGCATGCCATGACGCACCTGACGCGCAACGATTGCGCAATTGCGCTTCGCCTGCTGGAGCAGTTGGAGTCCTGGGGCTCGCCCGTGCGGCATCACGGCTCGCGCGACGGCAGCGGCTCGCGCGCGGTCCGCCGCATCGCGGCGAAGGCGCCGGGCTGGCGCGAATTCCGTCGCGCCGAACTGCAGGCCGACTACTACCGGCGCGTGGGGCTGGAGCATGCGGTGGCGGTGGCCTTCCTGTACCGGCTGGCCTGCCGCGCCGATGCGCCGTTGCCCGATGCGCCGCCCGCTGCCCTCACGCCCCGCGAGGGCGACGTCATGCACTGGCTCTCGCGCGGCAAGACCGACGCCGAGATCGCCGCGCTGCTGGAGATAAGCCCGCGCACCGTCCACAAGCACCTGGAGCATGTGTACGTGAAGCTGGGCGTGGAGACCCGCACGGCGGCCGTGATGCGCGCGCTCGCCATGGGCGGGGCTCCCTGAGAAAGAACGGCTAGGTCGTCAGCGCGAGGCCACGGCCACCGGCGCATCCGCCGGCGAGGCGCTGCGCCCGATCATCCAGGCGCACACCGCCGACACCACGCCCGCGAACAGCACATACAGGCAGATCTGCCAAGGCTCGCCACCGCCCGACTTCAGCAGCGCCGTCGCGATGATCGGCGTGATGCCCGAGGCGAAGATGCCCGAGAACTGGTAGACGAAGCTGATGCCCGTGTAGCGCACCTTGGCGTCGAACAGGTCGCAGAAAAGGGCCGCCTCCGGCCCGTAGACAGACGCATACAGGATGCCGAAGGGAATGATGATCGACAGCCAGATGAGCAGCACGTTGCCGCCGCTGTGCGTCATGAGCCAGAAGCCCGGGAACGCCGACACCGCCGTGATGAGCGAACCCCACATGTACACCTGCGGCCGCCCCAGCCGGTCCGACATGCGGCCGAAGAAGGGAATGGCAAAGCACATCACCACCGCCGAGGCCATCACGCCCAGCAGCGCCTCCGTGCGGCTGATCTTGATGGTGCTGGTGAGGTAGTTGATGGAGAACACGCCGAAGATGTTGAAGAACACCCCGTCGATGTAGCGCGCCCCCATGCCCTTGAGCACGTTGCCCGGGTAGCGGCGGATCATGTCCATGAACGGAATGCGCAGCTCCGCGTTGCGCGCCTTCACGGCCGCGAACTCCGGCGTTTCCTTCACGTGCAGGCGGATGTACATGCCCACCATCACCATCGCGCCCGAGATCAGGAAGGCGATGCGCCAGCCCCACGACAGGAACTGCTCGTCTGTCAGCAGCGACGACAGCAGCGCCACCACGCCCGAGGCCAGGCACAGGCCGATGGCCAGCCCGATCTGCGGCAGCGAGGCATAGAAGCCGCGCTTTTCCTTCGGCGCGTATTCGTACGCCATGAGCACCGCGCCGCCCCATTCGCCGCCCAGGCCGATGCCCTGCGCCACCCGCAGCAGCAACAGCAGCAGCGGCGCCGCGATGCCGATCTGCGCGTAGGTGGGCACCAGCCCGATGAGGAAGGTGGCCACGCCCATGATCATCAGCGTGATGATGAGCATGCTCTTGCGGCCGATCTTGTCGCCGAAGTGGCCGAAGATCACGCCGCCCAGCGGCCGCGTGACGAAGCCCACGGCAAAGGTGGTGTAGGCCAGCAAGGTCGACACCACCGGGTCGCTGCCCGGGAAGTAGAGCTTGTTGAACACGATGCCGGCCACCACGCCGTACAGGAAGAAGTCGTACCACTCGATGGTGGCGCCCACCAGCGCCGACACCACCACCCTGCGAATCGCTTTCTCGTCGCTTGCACTCATGTTTGTCTCCGATGAGGTTTGTCGTGGCGGCCTCTGCGGGCCTTGGGTCTGCAAAAAACTCAGTGCGCGGCGGCTGCCGCTCTCACGTCCTCTCTGATCAGGTCGACGGCCTTCTCGGCCATCATCACGGCGGGCGCGTTGGTGTTGCCCGACACCAGCGTGGGCATCGCCGAGCAGTCGATCACGCGCAGCCCCGCCACGCCGTGCACGCGCAGGCGCGCATCGACCACCGCGAGCGTGTCGCCGCCCATGCGGCAGGTGCCGGTGGGGTGGAAGATGGTGGCGCCGTTGTTGCGGCAGAACTCCAGCAACTCGGCGTCGCTCGCGGCCTGCGGGCCGGGCTTCACTTCGCGCTTCACGTAGGGCCGCATCGCGGGAGATTCGGCAATGGCGCGGGCCGCCTTCACGCCGGCCACGGTGGTCGCGCGGTCGAGTTCGGTGGCCAGGTAGTTGGGCTGCATTTCCGGCGGATCGGCCGCGTCGAGCGAGCGGATGCGGATGTGCCCGCGCGACTCCGGCCGCAGCTGGCACACCGACATCGTGAAGCCGGAGTAGGGGTGCACCTTGCCGCCCGCCATGTCGGCCGACAGCGTGGCCACGTGGAACTGGATGTCGGGCGTGGCCGCCACCGGCCGGCCGGCATCGTCCTTCAGCGCGCGCATGAAGCAGCCGCCCTGGTTGATGCCCACCGCCAGCGGGCCGGTGCGGCGCAGCAGCCATTCCAGGCCCATGCCCATCTGACCGAACCAGGAGTTGAGCTGGTCGTTGGTGGTGATGGGCTTGGTGCACTCGTAGCCCAGGCGTATCTGCAGATGGTCCTGCAGGTTCTCGCCCACGCCGGGCAGCTCGTGCACCACCGGCACGCCCAGGCGGTCGAGCAGCGCGCGCGGCCCGATGCCCGAGAGCTGCAGCAACTGCGGCGACTGGATCGAGCCCGCCGACAGCAGCACCTCGGCGCGGCAGCGCGCGGTCTTGAGCACGCGGTCCTGCCGGTAGGTGATGCCCACGGCGCGGCGTCCCTCGAGCACCAGCTTGCCCGCCAGCGCCTCGGTCTCGATGCGCAGGTTGGGCCGCTGCTTCACGGCGGGCGTCAGGTAGGCCTTGGCGGTGCTGCAGCGCCAGCCCTTGTGCGTGGTCAGCTGGTAGTAGCCCGCGCCTTCCTGCGTGGCGCCGTTGAAATCGTCGGTGCGCGGCACGCCGGTCTGCCGCGCGCCGTCGATGAAAGCCTCGATCAGCTCGTGCCTGGCGGCGATGTCCGAGACCTTCAGCGGCCCGCCGGCGCCGTGGAAGGCGTCGGCGCCGCGCTGGTTGCCTTCGGACTTGACGAAGTAGGGCAGCACCTCGTCGTAGCTCCAGCCGGGGTTGCCCAGGGCGGCCCAGTGGTCGTAGTCCTCGCGCTGGCCGCGGATGTAGATCAGCCCGTTGATCGAACTGGAGCCGCCCAGCGTCTTGCCGCGCGGCCAGTAGATGCGCCGGCCGTTCATGTTGGGATCGGGGTCGGTCTCGAAGCGCCAGTTGTAGGTCGGGCTCCACATGGTCTTGCCGTAGCCGATCGGCAGGTGGATCCAGAGCGAGCGGTCCGCCGGCCCCGCTTCGAGCAGCAGCACGCGCGTGGCCGGGTCTTCGCTCAGCCGGGCGGCCAGCACGCAACCGGCCGAACCGGCGCCGACGACGATGTAGTCGAACTCTTCTTCAGACATGCAATGGGCGCCTGTTGCTTCGGGGAGTGGAACAATCGCTTCGCTCGGCCGCATCCTAGGCTAATGATTTTCGGAACGCAATGTTCCATTTTTAAGGTTTACCCGCATGCCCCGTTCCGCGCGCCCGCCCGCCGCAGTGGTTTCCATCGAAGAGCCGGAGTCCGCATCCGCCTCCGGTTCGTCGGCCGAACGCAGCCTGCGCCTGCTCGCGCTCCTGGCCAACGAAGGCCGCGCACTCACCCTGGCCGACCTGGCCGCGCAGCTCGGCCTGCCCAAGGGCACCGCGCACCGCATCTGCACGCAATTGCTGGCCGGCGGCTTTCTGGCGCGCGACGTGGACGAGCGCTCGTTCAGCGTCGGCCCCGCGCTGCGCAAGCTGGCCTTCGACACGCTGAACCACGGCGTGGTGCGCGGCCTGCGCCACGAGGTGCTGTCGGAACTGGTGCGCGAGGTCGGCGAGACCTGCAACCTCACCACGCTCGACGGCGCGCGGGTGCTGTACCTCGACCGCGTGGAAGCGCAATGGCCGCTGCGGCTGACGCTCGACGTGGGCTCGCACGTGCCGCTGCACTGCACCGCCAGCGGCAAGCTCTTTCTTGCGCAGATGCCGAAGAAAGAGCGCGACGCGCTGATCGGCAGCCTGCCGCTGGAGCGCATGACCGCCAACTCCATCACCACCGCCGAAGCGATGCATGCCGAGTGCGAAGAGATCGCCCGGCAAGGCTATTCGTGCGACAGGGAGGAGTTCATTGCCGGCCTGGTGGCGGTGGCCGTGCCGGTGCGCGATGCGCAAGGCGCGGTGCGCGCCGCGCTGGCCGTGCATGCGCCGACCGCGCGCATGTCGATGGACGATGCTTTGAAGCGCATCGACGCGCTGAAGGCTGCGGCCGGGAAGATGACGGCGTTGCTCTGAGGCCCTGAGGCCCGGCAACGCCGCCCGGGTAATTACTTGCCGATCTGCTGGCTGACCGCGTTTTCCTGCTGGTTCAGCGCGCGCTGCTCGGTGCGCGTGATGTGGCTGCCATTCTGGCTGGCCATCGCATGCTCTTCGCGGCGGATCTGGTGGTCTTCATGATGCAGGCCGGCTGCCTGCGCGCGGGTGATCTGGCCTGTCTTCACTTCGTTGTGAATGCGCCGGTCCTGGTTGGCCAGCCGGTGGTTGACCTCGGTGCGGCGCGGATGGTCCTTCTGCCACTGGGTCTCGGCCAATGCACCGGTGGAGACGCTGGCGACCGACACGGCGGCCAGGGCGAGGGCGATGAAATGACGGTGGAACATATGCACTCCTTGGTGTGAAGCTGTTGCGTGCCGGAATGGCACCGCATGCCTGAAACAACGAGCCTTCATCGGCCGTCGTGGACGCCGTGCGCGTATCGGCCGCGTAAAGCTGCGTTACCGCATCCACGCCGCGTCGGTGGGTTCAGAATCCGCCATGACAGGGCGCGCGTCGCGCGCTCGCGAATGAAAGGGGAATGCAAGCATGCTGAACGTCGCCGAGACCATCCGCAACTACAACGCCGGCCGCGACCCCGACCGCCTGGCGATGAAGTACGCCAACATGCGCACCAACGCCTTCGTGTTCCTGCGGGGCACCTGCCACCTGTTCTACCAGCGCCTGCCCTCGGACCCGCTGTTCGCCGGCAAGGCGCCCGCCGGCTGGGTGTGCGGCGACGCACACCTGGAAAACTTCGGCAGCTACAAGGGCGACAACCGCCTGGCCTACTTCGACCTCAACGACTTCGACGAAGCCGCGCTCGCGCCGGTCACATGGGAACTCGTGCGCTTCCTGTCGAGCATCCTCATCGCGGGCGACAGCCTCTGCGCGACCACCGACGACGCCGATGCGCTGTGCAACACCGCCCTCGACGCATACGTCGGCGCGCTGCTGCTGGGCAAGGCCCGTTGGGTGGACCGCGACAACGCCGACGGCCTGATCGAACAACTGCTGGACACCCTCAAGGCGCGCACGAGACCCGCCTTCCTGGACAAGCGCACCGACCGCAAGGGCCACGGGCGCGCCATCCGCATCGACGGCAAGCACGCACTCGCCGCCAGCGACGCGCAGCGCGACCGCGTGACCAAGCTGGTGGGCGCCTATGCCGCGACGCAGGACAAGCCCGAGTTCTTCAAGGTGCTCGACGTGGCCAGGCGCATCGCCGGCACCGGCAGCTTGGGCGTGGACCGCTACATCATCCTGGTCGAAGGCAAGGGCTCGCCCGACGGCAACTACCTGCTCGACCTGAAGGAGGCGCTCCCTTCATCGCTCGCGCCTTACCTGAAGACTGCGCAACCCGCATGGCCGTCGCAGGCGCACCGCGTAGTGGGCCTGCAGCGCCGCATGCAGGCCGTGTCGATGGCGTTCCTGCAACCCATCGTCGACGGCACCAAGTCGTCGTCCACCCCTTACGTGCTGCGAGGCCTGCAGCCCAGCGAAGACCGCGTGAACCTCGACGTAAAGCGCACATCCCTCGACCAGATCCGCGGCGTCACCGACGAAATGGGCCAGCTCATGGCCTGGGCCCAACTGCGCAGTTCGGGCCGTCAGGGCTCCGCCATCGCCGATGCGCTGATCGACTTCGGCGGCTCGGCCAAGTCCTGGCGCAAGGACCTGATGGCTGCGGCGCACCAGTGCACGGCGCAGGCGGTGAAGGACTGGAAGGACTACTGCGAGGCTTATGACGCGGGGGAGATGGTGGCTGCCAAGTAACGCTGGCTGCTCAACCGACCAACCCCGCCACCGACCGCACCACACTCACCGTCGCCAACGCAATCAGCAGATTCAGCACATGCTTCCTGAACTGCTCCGGCGACACGCCCTTGAACGAGCGCTGTCCCCACCAGATGCCCGCGAGCATCGCCGGGGCCAGCCACAGCGCCCACTTGAGGGTGTCCGGCCCCAGCAGGCTGCCGGATGCATGCACTGACGAGGGCATCAGCGCCGCGCAGATCAGCGACACCACGTCGCTGAACAGCAGCAGCGCGATGAGCGTGGCGCGCAATGTGGCGGGCGCCATCTTCACCGTGCTCAGCAGCACGGCGATGGCGATACCGCCGATGGCCGCCACGCCGTTGATGAAGCCCGAGGCCAGCCCCGCCGACAGCCGCACGCCGCGCGTCGGCACCAGCGTGAGGCGGGCGCCGGCGCGCAGCAGCAAGGCTGCCGACATCAGCAGCGCGCCGATCAGCAGCCGCAGCGGCGTCTCGGGCAGCCATGCGAGCAGCGCCACGCCGATGGGAATGCAGATGAGGTTGCCCAGCATCAGCCAGCTGAGCCAGGGCATGTCGACATCGCGCGCGATGCCGCGCAACTGGCTCAGGCTGGCGAGGATTTCCAGCATGAAGATCGCCGGCACCACGAGCGCGGGCGACACCACCAGCGACATGCCCGCCACCGTGATGGCCGAGAAGCCGAAGCCCGCGAAGCCGCGCACGATGCCGGCCGCGAACACCACGCACAGGCTATAGGCGAGCGTAGCCGGTGCCAGCGGCGGCACCAGCAGTTCGGCGGCGGTCATGCCTGGAACAGCGGCAGCAGCTTCAGGCGCTGCACCTTTCCCGAAGGCCCGCGCGGCAGGTCGTTCACGAAGCGGTAGTGGCCGGGCGTCTTGTAGCGCCCCAGCGCCTCGGCGCCGAAGGCGCGCAGCTCGTCCTCGGTGCAGGCGCAGCCTTCGCGCAGCACGATGCACACGCCGATCTCCTGGCCGTAGTGGCGGTCGGGCACGCCCACGGCCGCGGCCTCGCGCACGGCGGGGTGGCGCATCAGCGCCTCGTCGATCTCGCGCGGCGCGATGTTCTCGCCGCCCTTGATGATCAGCTCCTTGATGCGGCCGGTGACGAAGAAGAAGCCGTCCTCGTCGCGGTGCCCGAGGTCGCCGGTGCGCAGCCAGCCGTCGGGCGTGAAGCTGGCGCGGGTGGCTTCCTCGTTCTTGTAGTAGCCGAGCATCACGTTGGGGCCGCGGATCACCAGCTCGCCGGTCACGCCGTCGGGCACGGCAGAGAGCTTCGCGTCGACCACGCCCGCCATGCAGCCCGATGCACGGCCCACCGAGCCCAGCTTGCGTGCCGCCGGGTCCATGGGGTTGGAGAACGAAGGCGCGGCGGTTTCGGTGAGGCCCATGGTCTCGACGATGCCGATGCCGAACTTCTGCTCGAAGGCGCGCAGGTGTTCCGGCGGCAACGCGGCCGATGCCGAGCGGCAAAAGCGTATGGCCAGCGTCTGCGCGAGCGGCGGCTTCGGGCCCTCGAGCAGGTAGGAGATCATGGTGGGCACCAGGTTGATCCAGCTGCACTGCGTCTGCGTGGCCTGTTCCCAGAAGCGGCCGGCCGAAAATTTCGGCGGCATCGCCAGGCTGCCGCCATGCGCGAGCGGCGCGAGCATGGTCACGGTGAATGCGTTGATGTGATACAGCGGCAGCACCGCGAGCACGCGGTCGGAAGACCGCAGCCCATGTTCCGCGCTGATGGCGTATGCGTTGGCCGCCAGGTTGCGCTGCGACAGCATCACGCCCTTGGGCATGCCGGTGGTGCCCGAGGTGTACATCAACAGCGCGACGGCATCGGGCAAGGGCGGGGGCACGGCGACGGCGGGCGCTTCGGTCTCGCCCGGCAACACCTCGGCCTCCGGGTCGACCACCAGCACGGTCACGGGCCTGTCGAAGGCCTGCACGATCTCGCGCACGCGCGCTTCCCATTCGGGCGCGACGCAGACCACGCGGCAGTCTGCATGGGCGAGCACGTAGCGCATCTGCTCTGGCTGCGACAGCAGATTGACCGGGTTCACGCGCAGACCGCCATGCATCGCGCCCAACAGCAGCCGCAAGGTCTGCAGCCCGTTGGGCATGACGACGGAGATCGTGTCGCCCGGCCGTGCGCCCGCGCCGTGCAGCACGGCAGCCACGCGCCTGCAGCCGCGCGCGAGTTCGCCGTAGGTGAGGTGCTGGCCGGTCTCGGTGGCGCGCGCGTACACCGCGTGCGGCTGCCGCTGCGCCTGCTGCTCGATCAGCGCATGGACGGTGGTGGCGGGGGCTGTCATGCCGCCGTGCTCACTTCGCGCCGTGGCTGGCGAAGAAGGCGCCGAAGATTTCTTCCTCGCTCGGCACCACCTCGGGAATCGGCCGCGACACGCGCGTGATGTTCAGGTAGTGGCGGTAGTTCATGTTGTCGGAGAAGTTGTTCTTGCCCCAGGTGCCGCAGCCCATCGACAGCGAGAAGGGCAGGCCGTTGTCGAAGCTGCCTCCGGTGGCGATGCAGTGCGCCTGGTCGACGATGACGCGCGACACCGGCAGCGTGAGCCCCAGCGCCAGCGCGCGCTCGGGCACGGCGCTGTGCAGGCCGACCGAGTGGCCAGCACCTTCGTACGAGTAGATGCGCGCCACCGTGGCGGCGGCCTCGTCGAAATCGCGCGCGGCGTACACCGCGAGCACGGGGCTCAGCTTCTCGCCGGAGAACGGATGGTCGTGGCCCACGCCGTCCTCGGCCACCATGAGGATGCGCGGGTCGGCTTCGGCAATTGCCATCCATGCGGCGCGGTTGGCCCCATCGACGGCGGCCGCGCGCTCGGCGATCGCGCGTGCCGACTGCCCGATGACGGCGGCCGACAGCTTGCCCTCGGGCCACATCAGCTTCTGCAGCGTGGCCTTCTGCGCGTCGGCGAGCATCACCGCGCCCCGGTCCTTCAGCGCCGAGAGCATCTTCGCGCGCACAGCGTCGACGATGACCAGGCTGTTCTCCGACGAGCAGCTGGTCGCGTTGTCGAAGGTCTTAGAGCGCACGATGCGGTCGGCGGCGGCCTGCACATCCGCCGTCTCGTCGACGATGCCCGCCACGTTGCCCGCGCCCACGCCGAAGGCCGGCGTGCCGCTCGCGTAGGCCGCGCGCACGTTGGCCTGCGAACCAGTGGCCACCACCAGGTCGCACAGGCGCATCAGCTCGGCGGTCGATTGCTTGTTGACCGGCGCGGGCAGCAGCTGCACCAGGTCGCGCGGCGCGCCGATGCGGTCGAACTGCCGGTGGATGAACTCGATGAGCCGCGCCGCCGTCGACCAGCCCTTGGGCGAGGGCGCCACGATGACCGCGTTGCGGCCCTTGAGCGCATTGATGATCTTGTTGGCCGGCGTGGCGCCGGGGTTGGTCGACGGCGTGATGGCGCACACCACGCCCACGGGCCGCGCGATCTCGACGATGCCGCGCGCCGGGTCTTCCGCGATCACGCCGACCGAGCGCGCGCCGTGCAGGTCGCGCAGCAGGCCGAAGGTCTTGCGGTGGTTCTTGCGCACCTTGTCTTCCACGTTGCCCACGCCGGTGTCGGCCACGGCCAGTTCGGCCAGCTCGCGGTTGCGCGCCGGCTCGACGATGGCCCAGCCCGCGGCCACCACGGCGGTGTCGACCTGCGCCTGCGTCCAGGTCTCGTAGATGCGCTGCGCGGCGCGTGCGCGCGCCACCAGCTCGGCGATGGGGGAAGAAGAGGAGGAGGGTGAATGTTCCATGAATCTGTCCGTGTCGATCAATCGACCTTGATGCTGGCTTCTTTTGCCAGCTTCTGCCAGCGCACGAGCTCGGTGGTCACCACCTTGCCCAGTTGCTCCGGCGTGCCGCCCACGCCTTCGCTGCCTTGGGCCAGCAGCTTGTCGCGGATCTCGGGTTCCTTCACTACCGTGTTGATCACGCGGTTGAGTTTGTCGATGGCGGGTTGCGGTGTCTTGGCGGGCACGAACACCGCGTACCAGGAGTCGACGTCGAAGTCGGGAATGCCGGCTTCCTGCATCGTCGGCACGTCGGGGAATGCGGCGCTGCGCTTGGTGGTCGACACCGCGAGCGCCTTGAGCTTGCCGGCCTTCACGAACTGCGCCGCGGCCGGAATCGACACCCACAGCAGCGGCACCTGTCCGCCCATCACGTCGGTCACGGCCGGGCCGCCGCCGCGATAGGGAATGTGCGTCATCTGCGTGCCGGTGCGCAGCTTCAGCAGCTCGCCCGCCAGGTGCCCCGGCGAGCCGTTGCCCACCGACGCGAAGGAGATGCTGTCCGGCTTGGCCTTGGCCATGGCGACCAGTTCGGCCACCGTGCTGGCCGGGAACTGCGTGTTGGCCACCAGGATCTGCGGCAGCGAAGCGACCATGGCGACCGGCGCGAAGTCTTTCGCGGTGTCGAAGCCCAGCTTGGGATAGATGGCCGGGTTGATGGTGTGCGAAGACAGCGTGAACAGCACCGTGTAGCCGTCGGGCGGCGACTTGGCCACCAGCTCTGTGCCGATGGCGCCGGCCGCGCCGCCGCGGTTGTCGATCAGCACCTGCTGGCCCAGCAGCGCCGAGAAGCGCTCCTGCACGATGCGCGCGATCACGTCGGTGCCGCCGCCGGGCGGGTAGGGCACGACCAGCCGGATCGGCTTGTTCGGGTAGTCGCTCTGCTGCGCCTGCACGGCGAAAGGCAGCGACAGCGCCGCGGCGGCCAGCAGGCCCGCGCGCAGCCAGGGGGCGAAGAACAGCTTCATTCGAGTCTCCTTCTCTTTGTGGTGTTCGTGGCGGCGGGCCCGGCGCTCGCGCGATAGCCGAGCGTGATGCTCGCGTCGCGCGCGCAGGCCGTGATGCGTTCGGCCAGCTCGCGTGCCTGCGTGCGCGCGAAGCGGATCGAGGGCACGCTCATGCCGACGGCCGCGACCGCCTCGCCGCGTGCGTTGAACACCGGCACGCCCAGGCCGCAGACGCCCAGGCGCCATTCCTCGCGGTTCTCGGCGTAGCCGCGCGAGCGCGTGCGCTCCAGTTCGCCAAGGAGGGTGTCGAAGTCGGTGATGCTGTTCTTCGTGTGCGCCACCAGCGTGCCCAGTCGCTGCCGCAGCGCGGGCACGTCGAGCGACGCGGCGGCGAGCAGTGCCTTGCCCGAAGCCACGCAGTACGCCGCCGCCCGGCCGCCGACGCGCGAGTACGCGGCCACGGGCAGGGGGCTGTCGAACTTGTCGAGGTAGACGATCTCGGCGCCGTCGAGCACCGCCAGGTGGATGGTCTCGCCCGTGGCCTGCGCCAGCGCCGCCAGGTGCGGCCGCAGCAGCGCGCCCACGTCGGCCGCCTCGCCCACCAGCGCGCCCAGCTCGAAGAGGCGCAGGCTCGGCCGGTAGGCGCTGGTGTCCGGGTCTTGCACGGCCCAGCCGCATTCGACCAGCGTCTGCAGCGTGCGGTGCGCGTTGCTGCGCGCCATGCCGAAGGCCTGCGCCAGGTCGGTGACGCGGCAGTCGCGCTGCTGGCGCGCCATCCACTCGATGGCGGCAAGACCCTTGGCAAGCGTTGAATCCATGAGACTCCTTGCTGTTCCAAATATTGGAACGACGTTCCCGGATGTGAAACGCAATGTATGAAGCCGGGGCGCCCCTTGTCAATCGGGGACTTGGATGTAGGCCTAAACGCCTCAGCGGCGATGCCGCCCGGCCATCAGGTCGATCACCTCTCGGAAGATGACGTTGCCGCTGCTGCTGGCCAGGTCGAGCACATGGCTGCGGCTGTAGTAGGGGCTCAGATTGAGGCCCACGCCGATGCCTGCGATGGCGATGTCGCCGCGCTGCTCCTGGCGCGCGACCACGTCGCGCAGGTGGTGGTCCAGGTAGTGCGCGTCGTTGGCCAGGTGCGTGGCGCTGTCCATCGGCGAGCCGTCGGAGATCGCCAGCAGCAGCTTGCGCGCCTCGCCGCGCTGGCGCAGCCGCGCGCAGGCCCAGTCGATGGCCTCGCCGTCGATGCCTTCGCGGAACAGGTCGGCCTTGAGCAGCGCCGCCATCGCGGGGCGCGCGCGGCGCCAGGGCGTGCCGGCGGCCTTGAAGACCAGATGGCTGCGCTCGTTGAGCCGGCCGGGGTGGGGTGGCCGGCCGGCGCGCACCCATTCGCGCTGCGGGCGGCCGCCGTTCCATGCGCCGGTGGTGAAGCCCAGCACCTCGCAGGCCACGCCTGCCTGCTCGAGCGCGCGCGCGAACACGTCGACCATCATCGCGACGGATTCGGCGTGCTCCTTCATCGAGCCCGAGCAGTCGATGAGAAAGCTGACGACGCAATCGGCCAGCGGTTCTATTCGCTCGGTGCGGAACAGGCGCCGCTCGCCCGGCGACGCGATGAGTTGCGCGAGCCGCCGGCCGTCGATCAGGCCTTCTTCCTGTCCGCCGTCCCAGCCGTCGCGTTCGGGCTGTGCCAGCAGGGCGCGCAGCTCGCGCGCGAGGCGGGCGATGTTCACGCCCTGCGCGGCGATGCGGCGGTCCAGCTTTTCCCGGTGCTGCGCGAGCACTTCCTTGCGCGCGAGCGTGGCGGCGTCGTGTTCGCGGTCGTAGGCGGTGGTGAAGACGCGATAGGCGCCGCCCGCGTCGTCGAGCACGGCGCTGCGGCCCGACTCGGCGGTGGTGAAGCGCTCGACGATCTCCTGGTCCATGTCGGCCACCAGGCTGAACACGCTGCGCTTGTCGTCCACATGCGGATCGCGCGCGGCATCGCCGCCTTCTTCGCCTGCCTCGTGCAGCATCGCGGCCACGGTGCGCGCGATGGCGAGGGCGTGCACGGCATAGGCGGCCTGGTCGGCGCGGTCTCTTCGCAGCCCGGCCAGGGCATGGCCGATGAGCGGCGCGAGCGCGAAGCGCGTGGCTTCGAGCATGTCCTCGGTTTCTTCCACCACCTGCTGGCCGCTCACGCGGGCGCGGCAGATCTGCGCCACGGCGTACAGCAGCAGGCCGCGCGCCGTATCGGTCAGCCCGGAGTGATGGAAGGCGAGCGACCATTGCTCGTGCCGGTGCCGCAGGTTGCGGTGCATGCCGGCCATGACATCGGGCGCGAGCGCCTCGACGCGGAACTGCTCCAGCATTTCGAACAGCATGCGTTCGACGGGCTCCTGTGGCTGCAGCGTTGCATGCAGCGCCGCGTCCGATTCTGTGAGCCGCAGCGCGAGCCCGTCGGCCACGCCGCGAAACGACGCGAAGTCGTCGGTGTCGGGCGACGGATGCAGGTGCGGCGCGAACCACGGCAGCGCGATGCGGCCACGGTGCAGCCGACGCCCGCGGAAGTGCAGGTCGCGCTCGCCGCTGAAGGCCCGCACCACGCCCGCGCAAAGCTCCGCGACCAGCTCTTCCTGCCGCACGCGGCGCTGCATCGCGCTCGCGGGCTTCGAGGTCATTCGCGCGAATCCGGCGAGAGCTGGTGCGACTCCTTCAGCTCGCGGTCGAAGCAGCGCTGGAAGTACTCGGCCACCAGCGGCCGTTCGGCGTCGTCGCACTTGTTGACGAACGAGAGGCGAAACGCCAGCGCCGGGTCCTTGAAGATCTCGATGTTCTCGGCCCAGGTGATCACGGTGCGCGGCGACATCAGCGTCGACAGGTCGCCCGCCGCGAAGCCTTTGCGCGTGAGGTCGGCCACCGCCACCATCGACGCGACCAGCTTCGTGCCCGCCTCGCCGGTCAACGAAGGCACGCGCGCCTGCACGATGGCGATTTCTTCCCCGGCCGGCAGGTAGTTGAGCGAAGCCACGATGTTCCACCGGTCGATCTGCGCATGGTTGAGCCGCTGCGCGCCGTGGTACAGGCCGTTGAGGTTGCCCAGGCCCACCGTGTTGGCGGTGGCGAACAGGCGGAAGAAGGGGTGCGGGCGCAGCACCTTGTTCTGGTCCATGAGCGTGAACTTGCCGTCGCGCTCCAGGATGCGCTGGATGACGAACATCACGTCGGGCCGGCCCGCGTCGTACTCGTCGAAGATCAGCGCCACCGGCCGCTGCAGCGCCCACGGCACGATGCCTTCCTGGAACTCGGTGACCTGCTTGCCTTCGCGCAGCACCACGGCGTCCTTGCCGACGAGGTCGAGCCGGCTGATGTGGCCGTCGAGGTTCAGGCGCACGCAGGGCCAGTTCAGGCGCGCCGCCACCTGCTCGATGTGGGTCGACTTGCCGGTGCCGTGCAGCCCCTGCACCATCACGCGCCGGTCGCGCATGAAGCCGGCGAGGATGGCCAGCGTCACGTCGGGGTTGAAGCGGTAGACCGCATCGACCTCGGGCACATGGTCGTCACGCTCGCTGAAGGCGGGCACCCGCAGGTCGGTGTCGATGCCGAACACCTCGCGCACGCTGAGCATCCGGTCTGGGCGAAGTTCGGCGGTGTCGGTCACGGTGGGCTTTCTGGAAGGAGGGGGAATCAGGCCTGCGCGCGGTCGGAAGAGGCCGCGCCGGCGTCGATGCGGCTCAGCGCCTTGGCCGCGCGCTGCAGCGCGGGCAGCAGGGTCTTCGCCTTGGCCGCGTCGAGCCGCATCACCGGCGCCTGCACCGCGATGCACAGGTTGGAAGGCGCGTCGTCTCCCGAAGGCACCAGCGTGGCGATGCACAGCAGGCCGGGCAGGAACTCTTCGTGGTCGATGGCGTAGCCGTCCTTGCGGATGCGCTGCACTTCCTTTTCCAGCGCTTCGGGGTCGGTCAGTGTCCGGGGCGTGTAGGTTTCGAGCGGCGCGTTCGACAGCAGCCGGCGGCGCTGCGCCAGGCTCATCTGCGAGAGAAAGATCTTGCCGCTGGCCGAGCAGTGCACCGGCACGCGCGAGCCCGAATGCAGGTAGAAGCGCAGCGGCGCGGCGGTCTCCACGCGGTCGAGGTACACCACCTCGCTGCCCGACAGCGCGGTGAGGTTGCAGCTCTCGCCGATCTCCTCCACCAGCTGGCGCAGCACCGTGTGGCGCGCGCCGTGCAGGCTGTCGTTGAGCAGCAGGTTCTCGGCCAGCCGGCGCAGCCGCGTGCCGATGCCGTAGTGCCGCCCGTCGCCTTCGCGCTGCAGCAGCCCCGCGCCCTCGAGCTGCTGGAGCATGCGATGCAGCGTGGGCTTGGGCAGGCCGGTTTCTTCCACCAGCCCTTGCAGCGAATAGCGCTGGTCTTTCGCGGCCATGACTTCGAGCAGCGCGAACAGGCGCATGGTGGGCGTGTCGCCCGCCGGTTCGGCGGCTTCCACGGGGAGCCCTTTGACGATCTTCATGGCGCGGATCATAGGTGTTTTACAAAAAAAGAGACAAGGCGTACCGTTTTTTGTAAATTGTTTGACGCCGTGCCGATGCCGTCCTATATTCCGCCGGAATGAATTCCGGAACAAGTCGTTCCGACTTTTCGGGTGCAATCCACCGCCCCTCATCCCTTCAGGAGACGCCTTCCATGAGCCAGAAGCAAGCCGCAGCCCCCACCCGCGAAGCCGTCAAGGGCGTGCAGAAGATGACGCCCTCCGAGGCCTTTGTCGAGACCATGGTCGCCAACGGCGTGACCGACATCTTCGGCATCATGGGCTCGGCCTTCATGGACGCGATGGACATCTTCGCGCCCGCCGGCATCCGACTGATTCCGGTGGTGCACGAGCAGGGCGGCGCCCACATGGCCGACGGCTATGCGCGCGTGTCGGGCCGCCACGGCCTCGTGATCGGCCAGAACGGCCCCGGCATCAGCAACTGCGTGACCGCCGTCGCGGCCGCCTACTGGGCGCACAGCCCGGTGGTGATGATCACGCCCGAGACCGGCACCATGGGCATGGGCCTGGGCGGCTTCCAGGAAGCCAACCAGCTGCCGATGTTCCAGGAGTTCACCAAGTACCAGGGCCACGTCAACAATCCCAAGCGCATGGCCGAGTACACCGCGCGCTGCTTCGACCGCGCCATCTCCGAAATGGGCCCGACGCAGCTCAATATTCCGCGCGACTACTTCTACGGCGAGATCCAGTGCGAGATCCCGAAGCCGATGCGCGTGGAGCGCGGCGCGGGCGGCGAGAACAGCCTGAACGCGGCCGTCGAGCTGCTGGCCTCCGCCAAGTTTCCGGTGATCCTCTCGGGCGGCGGCGTGGTCATGGGCGACGCGGTGGAAGAGTGCAAGGCGCTTGCCGAGCGCCTGGGCGCGCCGGTGGCCAACGGCTACCTGCGCAACGACTCCTTCCCCGCGAGCCATCCGCTGTGGGCCGGCCCGCTGGGCTACCAGGGCTCCAAGGCCGCGATGAAGCTGATCGCGCAGGCCGACGTGGTGCTCGCGCTCGGCTCGCGCATGGGGCCCTTCGGCACGCTGCCGCAGCACGGCATGGACTACTGGCCGAAGGACGCGAAGATCATCCAGGTCGAGGCCGACCACACCAACCTGGGCCTGGTGAAGAAGATCACCGTCGGCATCCACGGCGACGCCAAGGCCACTGCCAAGGAACTGCTCAAGCGCCTGCAAGGAAAGACGCTGGCCTGCGACGCCACCAAGGCCGAGCGCGCCGACAAGATCAAGGCCGAGAAGGCCGCGTGGGAAAAAGAACTCGACGAGTGGACCCACGAGCGCGACCAGTTCAGCCTCGACGCCATCGAGGAAGCCAAGGGCGAGAAGACGCCCACCGGCGGCAGCTACCTGCACCCGCGCCAGGTGCTGCGCGAGCTGGAGAAGGCCATGCCGCCGCGCGTGATGGTCTCGACCGACATCGGCAACATCAACGCCATCGCCAACAGCTACCTGCGCTTCGAGGAGCCGCGCAGCTTCTTCGCGCCGATGAGCTTCGGCAATTGCGGCTACTCGCTGCCCACCATGATCGGCGCCAAGTGCGCGGCACCCGACCGCCCGGCCGTGGCCTACGCAGGCGACGGTGCCTGGGGCATGAGCATGGTGGAAATCATGACGGCGGTGCGCCACGACATTCCGGTGACGGCCGTGGTGTTCCACAACCGCCAGTGGGGCGCGGAAAAGAAGAACCAGGTCGACTTCTACAACCGCCGCTTCGTGGCCGGCGAGCTGGAGAGCGAGAGCTTCGCGGGCATCGCCAAGGCCATGGGCGCCGAAGGCATCGTGGTCGACAAGCTCGAGGACGTGGGCCCGGCGCTGAAGAAAGCCATCGACATGCAGATGAACGAAGGCAAGACCTGCGTCATCGAGATCATGTGCACCCGCGAGCTGGGCGACCCGTTCCGCCGAGACGCGCTGTCCAAGCCGGTACGATTCCTCGACAAGTACAAGGACTACGTCTGAAGAACACATGACCGATTCGCTGCTGACGCTCAACGCGGGTTCCTCGTCCATCAAGGTCGCATTGTTCGATGCGGCACACCCGGGCGGCGATGGCGACGCGTTACCGTCGGCGCGCTGGTCGGGCCAGGCGGACGGACTTGGCGCGGGGCTGAAGGCGCGGCTGCGCGTGCGCGATGCACAGGGCAAGACGCTGCTCGACGAAACACTCGAAGGTGCACGTGCATCGCACCAGGGCGCGCTGGCCGCATTGCTCGAGTGGCATGCGCGGCAGGGCGAGGGCGGCCGCATCGCGGCGGTGGGGCATCGCATCGTGCACGGCGGCACGGACTTCGTGGCGCCGGTGCGCATCGACGCGGCGCTGCTCGATGCGCTTGCAAAGCTGGAACCCCTGGCGCCGCTGCACCAGCCGCACAACCTGGCCGGCGTGCGCGCCGCGATGGCCGCCTTCGAAGGCGTGCCGCAGGTGGCTTGCTTCGACACCGCCTTTCATGCAGTGCAGCCCGAGGTCAACCGCCGCTTCGCGCTGCCGCGCGCGTTGCACGACGCGGGCGTGCGGCGCTACGGCTTTCACGGCCTTTCCTATGAATCGATCGTCGCGCAATTCGCGGGCATCGCGCCGGAGCTGGCGCAGCGCCGGGTGATCGTCGCGCACCTGGGCAACGGCGCGTCGATGTGCGGCATGGTGAACGGCCGCTCGGTCGCGACGACCATGACTTTCTCGCCGCTCGATGGCCTGACCATGGGCACGCGCTGCGGCCGAATCGATGCGGCGGTGGTGCCCTATCTGATGCGCTCGCAAGGAATGTCGGTCGATGCGGTCGAGAAGCTGCTGTTCCGCGAATCGGGGCTGCTGGGCATGTCGGGCGTGTCGAGCGACATGCGCGCGCTGGCTGCTTCGGCGGAGCCCACGGCGGCCGAGGCGATCGGGCATTTCGCGGAGCAGGTGGTGCAGCACATGGGCATGCTGGCAGGCGCGCTGCGCGGCGTGGATGCCATCGTGTTCACCGGCGGCATCGGCGAGAACGACGCGCCGCTGCGCGAACGCATGCTCGAAGACTGCGCCTGGCTGGGGGTGCAAGCCGATGCCGCCGCCAACCGTGGCGGAGCTGCGCGGCTCACCACGCCCGCCAGCCCCGTCAGCGCCTGGGTGCTGCGCACCGACGAAGAAGCCGTGATCGCGCGCCACACGGCGCGCGTGCTTCACATGGGCTGAGCGCTCAGCGCGCGGCCGCAGCGGTGGCCGTGCGCGGAACGGTCGCGCCGCAGTGGCGCAGGAAGTCGGCGGTGGCGCCGCCCAGCAGCTTGTCGCGGTGCATCACCGTCGCCAGCTTGCGTACGCCTGCAGGCAGCCGCGTGCGCAGTTCGACCAGATGCCCGTCTTCCAGCGCCTGCGCCACCGTGTAGCGCGACAGGCAGGCCAGGCCGGTGCCCGATGCCACAACGCGCTTGATCGCCTCGGTGCTGCCCAGTTCGAAGCCCACGTTCACCTGCTCGAGGTTCTGGATCAGCCAGGCATCGGTGACCTGCCGCGTGCCCGAGCCGTGCTCGCGCAGCACCCAGGTGGCTTGCGACAACTGCTTGTGCGTGGCCACGCGGCCCGCGAGCGCATGGCCCGGCGCGGCCACGATCACCAGTTCGTCGCTGCGCCACGCGCGCACCACCAGGTCGGGGTGGGTCTGTGGGCCCTCGATGAAACCCACGTCGACATCGAAGCCCGCCACCGCCTCGATCACGTCGCGCGTGTTGGCGATGTGCAGCCGCACCTGGCTCTGCGGGTGCAATGCGGTCCATTGCGAAACGCGCTCGGGCAGCAGGTATTCGCCGATGGTGAAGCTCGCCGCCACGCGCAGCGGCGCCGCGTGCTCGGCACTGAAGAGGGCCTGCACCTCGCCCGCCTGGTCGAGCAGCGCCTGCGCCTTGGGCAGCAGGGCGCGGCCGTTCTCGTTGAGTACCAGCCGGCGGCCGATGCGGTCGAACAGCAGCACGCCGACCGAGGTTTCCAGGTCGGCCAGCGCGCTGCTCGCGGCCGACTGCGAACGCGCGATGCGGTCCGCCGCCGCGCGCGTGCTGCCGCCGCGCGCGGTGGCCACGAAAACCACCAGCTGGCGCAGGTTCAGGCGCAGGCGCTGCGCGGAGGACTGATCTGTTTTTCCGGTCATGGTGAGAGATATTCTGCGCTTTTCCGCTTGATGGGGGATGCCTAACATCGGCCGTGCCACGCTTGAAAACAAAGGACCGACAGTGTTCAGTTTCCTGTCCCGCGAGCCCGTGCACGACCCGCTGTCGGCGCCCACGCCCACCGCCGACACCACGGTCAAGACCACCACCTGCTACATGTGCGCCTGCCGATGCGGCATCCGCGTGCATCTGCGCGAGGGCGAGAAGGGCCCGCAGGTGCGCTACATCGACGGCAACCCGGACCATCCGCTGAACCAGGGCGTGATCTGCGCCAAGGGCTCGTCGGGGATCATGAAGCAGGTGTCGCCCGCGCGCATCACGCAGCCGCTCCTGCGCAAGGCCGGCAGCGAGCGCGGGGCGGCCGAGTTCGAGCCCATCAGCTGGGAGCGCGCCTACGAACTGCTCACCGAGCGCCTCGCGAAGATCCGCGCCACCGACCCGAAGAAGTTCGCGCTGTTCACCGGGCGGGACCAGATGCAGGCGCTCACGGGCCTGTTCGCGCGGCAGTTCGGCACGCCCAACTATGCGGCGCACGGCGGCTTCTGCTCGGTCAACATGGCCGCGGGAATGATCTACACCATCGGCGGCAGCTTCTGGGAATTCGGCGGGCCGGACCTGGAGCGCGCCAAGCTGTTCGTGATGATCGGCACGGCCGAAGACCATCACAGCAACCCGATGAAGATCGCCATCAGCAAGTTCAAGCGCGCGGGCGGGCGCTTCATCTCGATCAATCCGGTGCGCACCGGCTATTCGGCGATTGCCGACGAGTGGATTCCCATCAAGCCGGGAACGGACGGCGCGCTGTTCATGGCGCTGCTGCACGAGCTGATCGCAAGCGACCTGGTAGACCATGCCTTCCTCAAACGCTTCACCAACGCGCCGCAGCTCGTGGTGCTCGACGACTGCGAGCGCCAGGGCCTGTTCGCCTTCGACCCCGACCCGCAGCGCGGCCCGCCCGGCGACGGCCGCAACCCGCACAACAAGCTGGTGTGGGACAAGGCCAGCGGCAGCGTGAAAAACGCTTACCCCGAAGGCATTGCCGAGGGCTGCGACCCGGCGCTCGAAGGCCACTACACGCTGGCCGACGGCACGCGCGTGGCGCCGTCGTTCCAGCTGCTGCGCGAGCGCGTGGCCAGTTGCACGCCCGAGTGGGCACAGGCCATCACCGGCATCGACGCCGCGCGCATCCGCAAGCTGGCGCGCGAGATGGGCGAGACGGCGCTGAAGCAGGCCTTCGAGCTGCCGATTCCGTGGACCGACGCCTGGGGCAAGAAGCATGAGAGCACGCAGGCGCGGCCGGTGGCCTTTCATGCGATGCGCGGGCTGGCGGCGCACTCCAACGGCTTCCAGACGGTGCGCGCGCTGGCGGTGCTGATGAGCGTGCTGGGCACCATCGACGCGCCGGGCGGCTTCCGGCACAAGGCGCCGTATCCGCGCCACATCGTGCCCAACTACCGGGCCTTCAACGACCCCGGGATGATCCAGCCGAACACGCCGCTCAACGCGGCGCCGCTGGGTTTTCCGGCCAGCCCGGACGAGCTGGCCATCAACCCCGACGGCTCGCCGATCCGCATCGACCATGCGTTCTCGTGGGAGCACCCGCTGTCGGCGCACGGGCTCATGCACAACGTGATCACCAACGCGGTGAAGGGCGACCCTTACCGCATCGACACGCTGCTGATCTTCATGGCCAACATGGCCTGGAATTCGAGCATGAACACCATGGCCGTGCGCGAGATGCTCAACCGCAAGGACGACAAGGGCGAGCACATGATTCCCTTCCTGGTGGTGTGCGACGCCTTCCAGAGCGAGACCGTGGCCTTTGCCGACCTGGTGCTGCCCGACACCACGTATCTCGAACGGCACGACGTGATGGGCATGCTCGACCGGCCGATCTCGGAGTTCGACGGGCCGGTCGATTCGGTGCGCGTGCCGGTGGTGCCGCCGACGGGCGAGTGCCGCCCGTTCCAGGAGGTGCTGATCGAGCTGGCTTCGCGGCTGAAGTTTCCGGCCTTCACCACGCCGGAGGGCGGGCGCAAGTACACGGGCTACCCGGACTTCGTCGTCAACTTCGAGCCGCAGCCGGGCATCGGTTTTCTCATGGGCTGGCGCGGCAAGGACGGCACCGAGCACCTGCGCGGCGCGCCAAACCCGAAGCAATGGGAGGCCTATGCCCAGAACAACTGCGTCTTCCAGTACCACATGCCCGAGACCATGCACTACATGCGCAACTGGAACCGGGAGTACCTGGACTTTGCCAAGGACAAGGGCTGGCGCCAGCGCAACGACCCGGTGCAGCTGGCGCTGTACTCCGACACGCTGCAGAGCTTCAGGCTCGCGGCGCAGGGCAAGAGCCCGGGGCGCCAGCCGCCCGAGGCGCTGCGCGAGCGCATCGACAAGTACTTCGATCCGCTGCCGTTCTGGTATCCGCCGCTGGAAGAAGCCGCGACCGACCTCGAGGCGTTTCCGCTCAACGCGCTCACGCAGCGGCCGATGGCGATGTATCACTCGTGGGATTCGCAGAACGCCTGGCTGCGGCAGATCCACAGCCACAACTACCTGCACGTGAACCCGCTGACCGCGCAGGCGGCGGGCATTGCCGACGGCGGCTGGTGCTGGGTCGAGAGCCGCTGGGGCCAGGTGCGCTGCATGCTGCGCTACAGCGAGGCTGTGGAGCCCGGCACCGTGTGGACCTGGAACGCCATCGGCAAGGCGGACGGCGCCTGGCAACTGGCGCCGGGCGCGGACGAGGCGCGCAAGGGCTTCCTGCTGAACCACCTGATCAGCGAGGAGCTGCCCTGCGAAGGCACGGCGAGCGGCACCATCAGCAACTCCGACCCGATCACCGGGCAGGCCGGCTGGTACGACGTGCGGGTGCGCATACGGCCGGCGGAACCCGGCGAGCCTGAAGAAAGCTATCCGCAGATCGAGAGCATGCCGGTGGTACCGGGTGTGCTGGGGAAGGCGGCGAGTGTGTTGACGTATTTTGCGGGGAGGGGGAAGAAATGATGCAGTGGCTCAAGGATCTGCTGTCCCCGGCTCCGGTATTGCCCCCTCTCCCGCTTGCGGGAGAGGGCTGGGGTGAGGGGAGCGGCGCTGGAATTGGAAGCCTTGGCGTGATGAAGGCCGTTGCACCCTCACCCCGACCCTCTCCCGCAAGCGGGAGAGGGAGTACTGCAACCCAGCGCGCCGCACAAGGCGAAACACTCGCCAAGCAACTCGCCCTCGTCATCGACCTCAACGTCTGCGTCGGCTGCCACGCCTGCGTCACGTCCTGCAAGCAATGGAACACCTCCGGCAGCGCCGGCCCGCTGGCCGATGAGCGCCCCTATGCCGCCAATCCCACCGGCACCTTCTTCAACCGCGTGCAGACCTACGAGGCCGGCGCCTTTCCCGTCACCGAGACCATCCACTTCCCAAAGAGCTGCCTGCACTGCGAAGACCCGCCGTGCGTGCCGGTGTGCCCCACGGGCGCGAGCTACAAGCGCAAGGAAGACGGCATCGTGCTGGTCGACTACGACAAGTGCATCGGCTGCAAATACTGCGCATGGGCCTGCCCCTACGGCGCTCGCGAACTCGACGAGGAGCGCCAGGTCATGACCAAGTGCACGCTGTGCGTGGACCGCATCTACGACGAGCAGTTGCCCAAGGAAGACCGCAAGCCGGCCTGCGTGAAGGCCTGCCCGACCGGCGCGCGCATCTTCGGCGACGTGAAGGACCCGGACTCCGAGGTGTCGAAGGCCATCCGCGAACGAGGCGGCTACCAGCTGATGCCCGAATGGGAAACCAGCCCGGCCAACCAGTACCTGCCCAGGCACATCAGGCAGTCGACGGCTTCGGAGGAATAGCCGCATGCATCCCGCGTTCTCCATTCTTTTCTTCACCACGCTGGCCGGTGCCGCGCAGGGGCTGGTGTTCGCGCTGGCGCTGGCGGTGCTGTTCGGGCTCGACCTCGCGCCGGGCTTCCTCGGCATTGCGCTGGGCGTGGCCGAGGTGCTGCTGGTGGCCGGCCTCGCCGCGTCCTTCATGCACCTGGGCCGCAAGACGCGCGCGTGGCGCGCGGTGCTGATGTGGCGCACCTCGTGGATGTCGCGCGAGGTCATCGTGCTGCCGGTGTTCATCGCGCTGGTGGCGCTGTGGTGGCTGTCGCTGCGGCTGGGCATCGGCGCGCCGTGGTCATGGCTGCTGCCGCTGCTGGTGCTGTACGGCGCGATGCTGCTCTGGTATTGCACCGCGATGATCTACGCCTGCCTGCGCTTCATCGAGGAATGGGCGCATCCGCTGACCATCGTCAACTTCACGCTGATCGGGTTGTCGTCGGGGCTGGTGCTGGCCTGCGCGATGGCGGCCGCGAGCGGCGAGGCGCGCTTCGTGCAGGTATTCGGGCCTTGGGCGCTGGTCGCCACGCTGGCCGCATGGGCGGCGCGTGGAGGCGCGTTGCGACGCAATGCACGCCTGCGCCACAAGTCGACGCTGCAGTCGGCCACCGGCATCCGCACGCAGAAGCTGGTGCAGAAGTCGATGGGCATGTCGGCCGGGTCGTTCAACACACGGGAGTTCTTTCATGGGGTGTCGCTCGCGGCGCTCGGGAACATGAAAATCGGCTTCCTGCTGCTGGCCTTCGCGTTGCCCGCGCTGATGGTGCTGTGGGGCATCTTCAGCGCATCCGCGTGGCCCTGGCTGCTCGCGGTGCTGGTGCAGGCGCCGGGCCTTTTGGCCGAGCGCTGGTTCTTCTTTGCGCAGGCCAGGCACCCGCAGAACCTCTACTATCAGGTCGTGTCTTAGCTCGCGCGCGACAGGGCGCTGTCCGCGGTCTTTTGAATTCGGAATCAAAGGAGACAGGACAGATGAAGCCCATCGCATTCGTTCCCGCGCGAGGCCTGTGCCTTGCGATCACCGGCGCGGCAACCGCGCTGCTCCTTGCGGCTTGCGCTGCATCCGGGCCGCAGGCGCCACCTCCCACGGCGGCCGTAGGGGCCGCGCCCACGTTCCGCGTCGACGCGTCATGGCCCCGGCCGCTGCCCAACCGCTGGATCCTCGGCCAGGTCAGCGGCGTGGCGGTCGATGCCGAAGACCACATCTGGGTGCTGCAGCGTCCGCGCAGCCTGTCGGAAGACGAGGCCGGCGCCGCCCAGAATCCGCCGCAATCGAAGTGCTGCCTGCCCGCGCCGCCCGTGCTCGAGTTCGACACGGCCGGCCGGCTGCTGCGCTCCTGGGGCGGCCCCGGTGCAGGCTACGACTGGCCGGGCAACGAGCACGGCATCCATGTCGATGCCAAGGGCTTCGTGTGGATCACCGGCAATGGCGACAACGACGGCCAGGTGCTCAAGTTCACGCGCGACGGCAAGTTCGTGATGCAGATCGGCAAGATCGGCCCGCAAACAGGCAACGGCGACACCACGCGACTGGGCAAGGCCGCCGGCGTGGAGGTCGATGCGGCCGCCAACGAGGTGTACGTGGCCGACGGCTACCAGAACCGCCGCGTCATCGTGTTCGATGCCGACACCGGCGCCTACAAGCGCCACTGGGGCGCCTACGGCCGCCCGCCCAGCGACGCCGAGCCGCCGCAGGGGCGCCGGACGCTGCCGCCCACGCAGGCCCAGCTGCAGCAGTTCGGCACGCCCGTGCACTGCGTGCGCATGGCGCGCGACGGGCTGCTCTATGTGTGCGACCGCCTGAACAACCGCGTGCAGGTCTTCCGCAAGGACGGCCGCTTCGTCAAGGAGTTCATGGTCGAGCCCGCGACGGCGGGCAACGGCTCGGTGTGGGACATGGTGCTTTCGCGCGATCCGCGGCAGCAGTGGATCTTCATGGCCGATGGCCGCAACAACCAGGTGCTGACGCTCGACCGCGAGACAGGCGCGGTGGCGGGCACGCTCGGCCGGCCGGGACGCTACGCGGGCGAGTTCCATTGGGTGCACGACCTGGCGATCGACTCGCGCGGCAACCTCTATGCGGGCGAGGTCGACAACGGAAAGCGCGTGCAGCGGTTCACGCGAGATTGAGCGATCGAGCCGCTCAGGCCTCGTAGTTCAGCTTCAGGCCGGGCGTGGGCCAGTCGTCGATGGCAATCAGCCGCCCGCTGCCCGACAGCGTGACGTACGCCGTGCGCCGCTCGCGTCCGCCGAAGCAGATGTTGGTGGTGAAGCGGTCGGGCAGGGGCACATGCGTGACCGCGCCGCCATCGGGCGGCACGATGCTGATGCCGCCATGCATCAGCGTGGCCACGCAGAGATTGCCGAGCGCATCGACCGCCATCGAATCGAAGCGCTGGTAGTGGCCGCCGGGTGACGCACAGAGCATGCGGCCGCCATGAGGCGACGGCCAGCCGTCCTTTCGGACGCTGCCCGGCGCCGCGATGTCGAAGGCCCAGACGCGCGCGCCTTCGGTCTCGGCGTAGTAGAGCGTGCCGCCGTCCGGCGACAGCGCGATGCCGTTGGGCGTCATCACCGGCCGCGCGATCACACTGGCCGCCGCGCCATCGGCATGGCCGTAGAACAGGCCGCCGCGGTCCATGTCGCGCTCGCGCACCTTGCCCAGGTCGGTGAAGTAGAAGCCACCGTGCGCGTCGAACACGATGTCGTTGGGGCCGCACAGCGCGCCGCCTTCCACCGCGTCGTACAGCCGTTCGGCGCGGCCGGTGGCGAGGTTCACCCGCTCGATGCGCCCGCCCGAGTAGTTGCCGGCCTGGCCCACGGGCCGCAGGCACCCGTCGGCTTCTGTGTGCCATGCGAAGCCGCCGTTGTTGCACACATAGACCGCGCCGTCGGGCCCGATGGCCGCGCCGTTCGGGCCGCCGCCCAGGTCGGCCACCACCTGCACCAGCCCGTCGGCGCGCACGCGCGTGAGCGTGCCGCGGGCAATCTCCACCAGCAGCACGGAGCCGTCGTCCATGGCGATCGGGCCTTCGGGAAACTGCAGGCCGGTGGCGAGTTCTCGGATGCGCATCACGGGGCTCCTTGGTGGCTTTGGCAGGCCACAGTTTGCTACGGCTTCTTGCTGGCCGTGCCGCAGGCCCGCACGGCCTATCGGAGCAGCGCGCGCAGCAGCCCGCTGCGGCGCAGCCGCATCACCAGGCTGCAGCCGGCGAGGCGGCAGCGCCATTGCGCGAGGAATGGCACGGTGGACCCGGCCGCTGCGGCGGCGGGCGTTTCGCTGTCGCGGCTCGCCAGCAGGCGGTCCAGCAGGGCGGAGGCGCGCGAGCCGCTTTCGCCCGCGTCGCCGGCCTGCGTGATGCGGGCCAGCGCGAAGTTCGCGCTCTGGCCCGCTGCGTCGATCACCGCGTCGGCCTGTGCGCCGGCCATCACCCGTTCGGTGCCGCGCGCATGCCGCAGAACGGGGCGTCCGTTGCGCATCGCACCGGTCCAGCCGAGCGCGTAGCCGCCCGGCGCCAGATCGCGCAGGCGGTGCACGTAACCCGCGGGCAGGGGTGTGCTGTCGCCTTGCAGTGCGCGCAGGTGCCAGCGCAGCCAGCCGGCATAGGTCGATGGGGTGGTGGCGAACAGGCTGGCCGGCGTGATCGCGTCACGCCAGAGCGCGAGGCTGCCGGCACCCGTTGCATCGGCGGCGCCAGGTTGGCGCCACGCTCCGGCGATACCCAGCGGGCGTGCCACTTCCTGCTCGAAGAGCGCCCGGTAGTCCTTGCCGCTCGCGCGCTCGAGCATCACGGCTGCCAGTGCGTAGCCCGCGTTGGAATACAGGAAGCCGGCGTCGGCCGCGGGTGGCTGGCCGAGCAGCCAGTGGGCGAAAAACAGGCGGCGCCCGGTGTCGGTGGAAAGCCGAGCTTCGGGTTGCGCGGGCAGCAGGCTCACGAAGCGGCGCAACTCGCCTTCGGTGGTGAAGGGCGCCACGCCGGCGCGGTGGGCCAGCAGGTCTTCGAGCGTCGCGTTGCGGTAGGCCGGCAGCATGTCGCGCCGCAGTTCCGGCAGGGCCTCGGCGAGGCGCGTGTCCCAGCGAATCAGGCCGCGCTCGATCAGCCGGGCGGCGATCACCGCCGTCATGGCCTTGGCATCGGCGGCGATGGCAAAGAGCAGCTTGCCGCCCGAGGCCTCGGGCCCTTCCGTTCCCAGTTCGTCGCCCGCCGGCGTGACGTGGCCGGCCACCGCCGTGGCCAGCCCGTGCGTCACGGCCGGTGCACTGTCGTCCTTGCCGCAGCCCGAAACGAGCGCGGCGGCCGCGAACATTGCCGGGAGTGCCCGGCGCCGGGTGTCAGCGAAGAATGTCGTCACAGCTTGCGACTCCGTGCGTGCTTGCCATGCTTTCGGCATGGCGGGAACTGAAGGTACAGGTGAGAGGAAAGAACGGGAAGAGGCCGCATTGTTCGACAGCCAACCTTTGGCGATGCTTAAGGTTCCGGCCGGACAATCCGGCCATGCATCTGTTGCTCATCGAAGACGACCTGGACCTCGGTCGCGCCCTCTCGCAGGCCCTGAAGGCCGAGGGTTTCAGCATCGAGTGGCTGCGCCGCATTGCCGACGCGCCGCGCTCTTTCGAAGGCGACGCCTGCGGCTGCGTGCTGCTCGACGTGAGCCTGCCCGACGGCTCGGGCCTGCAGTTGCTGTCGCGCTGGCGCCGTGCGGGCGTGACGGTGCCCATCGTGGTCATTACCGCGCGTTCGGCGCTCGAGGACCGCCTGGCCGGGCTCGACGGCGGTGCGGACGACTACGTGGTGAAGCCATTCGCCACGCCCGAGCTGGTGGCGCGCATCCACGCCGTGCGCCGGCGCTATGCCCATCAGGCGAGCGACGTGTGGTCGTTCGGTGAACTGGACATCGAGCCGCGCAGCCATGTGGTGAGACTCGCCGGTGCCGCGCTCGACCTGTCGCCACGCGAGTTCCAGCTGCTGCTGGAGCTGGCGCGCGAGCCCGGTGCCGTGATACCGAAGGGCTCGCTGTCGCAGCGCCTCGACCCGCTGGGCGAGCCGGTGGACTTCGGCGCGATCGAGGTGCATGTGTCCAACCTGCGCCGCAAGATCGGCGCCGAGCGTATCAAGACCGTGCGCGGCGTCGGCTACATGCTCGCGTCATGAACTGGCTGCTTCGCCGCAGCCTGGTTCGGCGCGTGGCGCTGTCGCTGCTGCTCGCCTTCACGCTGGCATGGCTCGCGGTGGTCGTCTATCTGTACGTGAGTTTCCGGCTGACCATGCACACCGACTCGGGTGTGGTGCGGGTGGGCCGTGAACTCAACACCACGCTCGCCGAGATCCAGCGCGAGGACGTGGCCGCGGCGGTGATCGACGCGCTGGCGCGGCAGATCAACGCCATGCGCGTTGCCGAGGCCGATCTGCCGGGCGACGTGGTCTTCATGCTTCGGAACCGCGAAGGAAAGCTGCTGTACGAGTCGCCCGGCATCGCGGGGCGGACCTTGCGCGGCGAGCCCGACCGCATGGTCGACGCGGTGGTCGAGAACCAGCGCTACTGGCTGTACGAAGGGCGCAGCGAGCGATGGACGGTGTGGGTGGCCGAGCCGAACGGCGGGCTTTCCTGGGTGCTGATGTTCATCGGCAGCTCGATCTTCATGCCCTTCCTGATCGCGTTTCCGTTCGTGCTGGCGCCGGTGTGGATTGCCGCCGCCCAGGGCCTGAAGCCGTTGCGCGTGCTCGGAGAGCGCATCGACACGCGCAGCGCGGAAGACCTGTCGCCGCTGGGCTTCGAGCCGCGCCATGCGGAGCTGGTGCCGCTGGTGAAGGCGATCGAGGGGCTGCTCGCGCAGTTGCGCGGCAAGGTGGAGCGCGAGCGCTCCTTCGTCAACGACGCGGCGCACGAGTTGCGTACGCCGCTCGCGGTGATCGGCGCGCAGGCCCATGTGCTGGCGCGGTCTTCCGATCCGCGCGAGCGTGAAGAGGCAGCCCGGCATCTCACGCATGCCATCGCGCGCGGCTCGCACCTGATCCAGCAACTGCTGGAGCTTGCGACCATGGACGGTGGCGAGCGCCCCGCCGTTCAGCGCATCGATGTTGCCGAACTGATGCGGCATCACCTTGCGCAAGCCTCGAAGGACGCCGATGCGCGGCGGCTGGAGCTGGTGCTGGAGTCGCCCGACAGCCTGGCTTTCGATCTGCCGGTGCCGCTGTTCGAATCGGTGTTGCGCAACCTGCTCGACAACGCCCTGAAATATGTCGACGCGGGCGGCCAGATCGTCGTGACGCTGCGGCAATCGGCGGACGGGCTGCTGCTGTCGGTGGTCGACAACGGGCCGGGTATTCCGCGCGAGGAGCATGCGCTGGTGTTCGAGCGCTTCCATCGCGGCGCCGGCACGTCGACGCAGGGCACGGGCCTGGGCCTGGCCATTGCGCGGCAGGCCTGCCAGCGCATGGGCGGCACCGTCGAGCTGGCGCATGGGCCGGGCGGCCGCGGGTGCGCGTTCACTGTGCTGGTGCCACGCCGGCCGATGGCGGAACTGCGCGGCTGAAGTCGAAGCCAGCCGGGCGATGCAGCCTTACTTGCGCACCGGCTCGCGTATCGCGGCCCGCGCGAGCCGCCATGCCGCGAACAGGAACACCAGCGGCAGCACGATGGTCTGCAGCACGAAGAGGGCGATGAGCTTCACGATGCGCTCGGCCCAGTCGGAGGCAGACTTCAGGATCTGTTCGTAGGTGGCCTTCAGGTCGGGCAGCTTGGGCAGCCAGCGCTCGATGCGGTCGCGCCAGCCCTCCTGCGCCGCCGGGGCTTCCTTGGTGGCGTCGACCACGGCGGCCGGCGACTGCTCGATGCCCGACAGCGCGGCCTGGTAGTCGTTGGCCATGAAGGCGCGGTAGAGGCCTTCGTTTGCCACCGCCGCCAGCGGCACCGCGAAGCGCACCAGCAGAAGGCCGATCAGCGCCGACTGCAGCCAGCGCGGCGAACTGCCGCGCCGCCAGCGCCACGCGATCCACGCCAGCGCCACGCCGCACACCAAGTAAGACATCAGGTGATGCGCGCCGATGTTCAGCAGCACCAGCTGGATGCCGAAAGACACGCTGGCCGCCAGCATCACCGCCGCGAATTGCTCGATGAGCTCGTTCAGCGGTTTCAGCGCCTGCCCCGGCGCGAAGCTCACGCCCACGCCGCCCGGTGTCGCGTCGACCTGCGTGCCCTGTGCCACCGACACCACCGCGCCCAGCGCGCGCGCCGCCGCAAAGGTGGTCAGCGCGCGCTTGAGACCGTCGTTGACCTGGGCGCGCGCGGGAGCGTCGATGGGCGCGACCCAGCAGCCGACGAACACCAGCACGGCGATGAGCAGGAGATAGGCGCGTTGCAGCAGGAGGGGCTTGGGCAGGGGCATGGTCGAGACGCGGTCGGGGCGAGGGATGCGGTCATTCTCCACACGGCCGCCGGCACGCCACGCCGATACCCTTGGGCGGCGTCTAGCTTCTGCGCGAGCCCGTGGCGCGCGGCTTGCCTGGCGTGCCCGGCAGCAGGTGGTCCAGCGGCAGCGCGGTTTCGGACTTGATCTCGCGCAGAACGATGCTCGAGCGCACATGCGTCACGCCGGGCAGGCTGAACAGCACCTCGTGCAGGAAGCGTTCGTAGTGCTTCATGTCGGGCACGGTCACGTTGAGGATGTAGTCCGCCGGCCCGGTGGCCGACACGCAGCGGATGATCTGCGGGCTCGCGGCCACCGCCTCTTCGAAGCGCTGCACCATCGCTTCGCTGTGGCGGTCGAGGTTCACCTCGGCCACGGCCGACACATGCAGGCCGACCTGCTCCGGGTCGACCAGCGTGGTGTAGCCGCGAATGACGCCGGCGGCCTCCATGTCCTTGATGCGCTTCCAGCAGGGCGTGGGCGACAGCCCGATGGTCTCGGAAATCTGCTGCACGGTCTGCCGGCCGTCATGCTGCAGGGCAGAAAGAATCTTGAGGCAATGCTCATCAAGGGAAACAGAACCAACGTTCATGGCGATTTTCGAGAAGATTGTTCTTCAAACAAGCGGCGAAGCTAGTGTATTGAAGAAGCGCTTCCGCAGTGTGTCGCCGAACGAATCAGGGGTATCCGCGCCTATCGCGCTTTTTCGATCCACGCATACAGCGTCGGCATGAAGAAAAGCACCAGCGGCAACTGCACCACCAGCCCCGAGATGATCGCCACGGCAAGTGGCTGCTGCATTTCCGAGCCCGCGCCGATGGCAAGTGCCAGCGGCAGCAGCGTGAGGATGGCGGCGAGCGTCGTCATGGCGATCGGCCTCGCGCGGAACTGGCCGGCGCCCACCAGGCTGCGGCGCAGGTCGCGGCCCGGGCGGTGGCGCTGCCGCTGCTCGGAGAAATAGAACACCGCCACCTCGGTCACGATGCCGATGATCATGGTCATGCCCATCATGGCCGAGATGTTGAGCTCGATGCCCGTGAGCCAGAGCCCGATGAAGACGGCCGACACCGACAGCAGCGAGGTGCACAGGATCGAAGCCGCCACGGCGAAGCTCTCGTAAAGGAACAGCAGCAGCAGGAACACCAGCGCCGCCGCCGCCGCGAACACGGTCATGAGGCCCTTGAACGCGATCTGCTGTTGCTGGTAGAGACCGCCGAGCTCGTAGTAGACGCCGCCGGGCAAGGCGCCGCCGGCCGCGAGCGTCTGCTTGACGTCCTGCACCACCGACCCCAGGTCGCGCCCCTCGATGCGGCCCGTGACGGCGATCATCGACTTGAGGTTTTCGCGCGTGATCTGCGGCTGCCCGCTCAGTGTTTCGAAGGTGGCGATCCGGCGCAGCGGCACCAGGTGGCCGTCGGGCGCGCGCAGCGGCAGGTCGTCGAGCTGCGCCTGCGTCGCCCGGCTGCCCGCCGGCGTCCAGACCCGCACGCCGACGATCTTGGTCTCCTGCGCATACGAGGTGGCGACCGAGCCTGCCAGCGCCGTCTGCAGCGCCCGCGTCACCTGGTCGGGGTCGAGCCCTTCGACCGCCGCGGCGACCCGGTCCACGTGCACCGCGATGGCGTCACCGGCCGGATTGATGCCCGAGCGCACCTCGACCAGCCCGGGCACCTTGGCGATACGCTGCGCCACCTGCTCGGCCGCGCCCGGCAGCAGCTTCGGGTCGGCCGCGAACAGCTTCACTTCGACCGGCTGGGGCACCGCCGTCAGGTCGCCGATCAGGTCTTCCATCAACTGCGCGAGCTCCACGTTGACGCCCGGCACCTGGTGTTCGACGCGGTTGCGCACGTCCTGCATCACTTCCTGCACCGGCCGCCGCCTGCCCGGCTTGAGGCGGATGAAGAAGTCGCCCTGGTTGGTCTCGCTGAGCCCCCCGCCCAGGCCGGTGGCGGTGCGGCGGGAGTAGGTTTGCACTTCGGGCGTGGCGCGCACGATGGCCTCCACCTGCCGCAGCAGCCGGTCGGTTTCCGACAGCGCCGTGCCCGGCGGCGTGCGGTAGTCGAGGATGAAGCCGCCTTCGTCCATCGACGGCATGAAGCCAGTGCCCACCTGCCTGAAAGCGAAGCCGCCCGCGCCGAGCAGCAGCGCCACGCACACGACGAGCACCCAGGGCCGAGCGATGCAGCGCACGAGCCAATGCCGATAGCGCAGCTTGAACCAGCGCGTGACGCGGTCGTCCCGCGCCGGCCTGTGCTGCCTGCCGAGCAGGAAGTGCGCAAGCAGCGGCACTGCCAGCCAGGTGACGAGGAACGAGATCGCCAGCGCCGAGGCCATCGTGAGCGACAGCGCCTTGAAGAACGCGCCCGTCACCCCCGACAAAAACGCGAGCGGCGCGAAGATCACCAGCGTGGCCGCGCTCGAGCCCGCGAGCGGGCGCAGGAATTCCATCGCGGCGTCGACCACGCCCAGGCGCGCGCCCGCGGCGCCCCCACTGGAGTCGGCCGTTTCGGCCAACCGGCGCTCGATGTGCTCGATCATCACGATCGCGTCGTCGATCACCAGTCCCACGGCCGCCGCCATGCCGCCCAGCGTCATGATGTTGAAGCTCATGCCCAGCAATTGCAGGACGACGATGGTGATGGCCAGCACGGCAGGCACCACCACCACGGCGATGGCGGTCACGCGCAGGTTGCGCAGGAAGACCACCAGCACCAGCGCGGCGAGCACCACGCCGATCAGAATGGCATCGCGCACGCTGCTGGCCGAAGCCGTCACCAGTTCGCTCTGGTCGTACCAGTTGGCCACATGCACGTCTTTCGGCAACTGGGGCGCGAAGCCGTCGAGCGCGGCCTTGACGTCGGCCGCGATCTGCACGCTGTTGCTGCCCGGCTGCTGCCGGATCGACAGCAGCACCGCATCCCGCCCGTCGGCCGTCACGCGCTGCCACTCGGGCGTGGTCGATCGCGCGACGCTGGCCACGTCGCCGATGCGCACCACGCCATTGGCGCCGTTGGCCACCACGGTCTGGCGCACGTCTTCGACGCCGGCCAGCCGCGTGTCGGCCAGCACCAGGTAGAGCTTGTAGTGGTCTTCCAGGCGGCCGGTGGCGCTCAGCGAGTTGCCGGCCGCGAGCGCCTTGGACAGGTCGTCCATCGACAGCCCGTAAGCCTGCAGCCGGCGTGGATCGGCCGTGACGCGCACCTCTTCCGACGCGCCGCCCTGCACCTGCACCGTGGCCACGCCCGCTATGCCCGACAGCAGCGGCCGCAGCTGGTAGCTCGCAAGGTCGCGCAGCGCGGTCGGCGACAGGCTCGCGGAGGTCAGGCTGTAGGCAATGATGGGGAACACCGTCGGGTCCATGCGCCGCGCCGCGACGCGCGTGCCGGGCGGCAACTGCGCCTGGATCTGCGCCACCGCCGCGTTGACCTGCAGCGTGGCGGCCGCCATGTCGGTGCCCCAGTCGAAGCTCACGGAAACCTCGGCGCTGCCGCGGCTGGTGGTCGAGCGCACGTTGGTCACGCCGGCGATGCTGCGCACCGCTTCCTCGACCGGCCGCGTGACCTGCAGCTCCATCTGGTTCGCGGGCTGGTCACCGGCGTCCAGCGACAGCGACACCCGCGGGAACTGCACCGTCGGAAAAAGCGACACCGGCAGCCTGAACGCGGCGAGCGCGCCGGCCAGCGCCAGCAGCGCCACCAGGAACAGCACGGAACGGCGATGCGCGGACAGCCATGCCGCCGCCTTCACTTGGCACCCTCCCGGACCTTCATGCCTTCCTTGAGCTCGTAGTTGCCGACCGACACGACGGGCAGCGCCGCGTCGATGGCGCCGTCGACGGCAACCTGCCCGTGCACCTCGGCGCGCGGCTGAACGCTCACGCGATGCGCCATGCCGTCGCGCACCTGGTAGATGTAGTCGCCCTGGTCGTCGTTGAGCACCGCCAGGCGCGGCACCAGCCAGCCGTCGACGCTGCCGGTGGAAATACCGGCCTGCACGCGCATGCCGAGCACCAGCGAACCCGCCGACGCGGCGGGCACCTGCACCACGGCGTTGACCAGCTGGGTCTTCGGATCGACCAGGTCCTGCAGGCTCGCGACGCGGCCCTGCGCCACCTGTGCCTGGGCCGGGTTGCCGTCGCCCGTTCGGGAGGGCAGGGCCGTCAGGCTGACGTCGTCGCCGACGTGCACCGCCGCGCGCCGCACCGGTTCGATACCGAGGTTGACGCGCAGCATGTCGACGCGCCCGAGCTGAAGGATCGGCGCGTTGGCCGCGAGCCGGTCGCCAAGCGCCGCGCCGATGCTCATCACCACGCCGTCGAAGGGCGCCGTCACGGCCGTTTCGCCGGCACCCGCGCCGGTCTTGCGCAGCGCGTCGAGCGCGGCTTGGGCGTCCTGCTCGGTCTTGCGGGCGGCCTCGACCTGCGACACTGTCGCCAGCTGCAGCTTGAAAAGCGCCTGCACGCGCTGGCTCTCGCCCTGCGCGAGCCTCAATGCGTTCTGCGCGCCGAGGTAGCCGGTCTCCGAGGCCGGATCGCCAGCCACGCGAGCCAGCACCGCGCCCTTGCGAACGCGCTGGCCCACCACCACCGGCAACGCCACCAGTTGGCCCGCGCGCGGAAGGCTCATCGACTCGGACTGGGCCGGCGCGACGTCCCCCCATGCCGTCACGCTGACAGGCACGCGGGTGCGAACGGCGGCAACGGACGCGATGCTGGCCACCACGTCCTGCGCGGGCTGGCTGGCGGCGGTCTTGCCCGCGGCGCCGGTCTTGAGCATCAGCGCCGCGCCGCCCGCGAGCAGCACGCCGGCCGCCACGGCGGCGGCAGTGACCCGGCGGGAAAATCGATTCTTCTTCATGCGTGTTCCTTGGAGGCGGGCTCGTAGCCGCCGGTAAGCGTGAGCAGGCCGACGCGCTGCTCCTGGATGGCCTGCATCGCATCGATGCGTTCGCCTTGTTTCGCGAGCAGCGCGGTCTCGGCGCTCGCGAGTGCGAGCGCGTCCGCGTTGCCTGCCTGCCATGCCGAGCGCACCCGCCGCACGCCGCCTTCGAGTTGAACGATGGCGGCTTCGACGTCGGCAAGCTGGCGAAGGCTGATCGCCTGCTCGGCGGTGATGCGCGCGATGTCGGTCACGCCCGCGTTCAGGCGCTGCTGGTATTCGGCGCGCAGCTTGTCGCGCGTTGCGTTCTGCACGGCGATCTCTCCTCGGTTGCCGTTCAAGATCGGCAGGCCCAGCGTGATGCCGAAGCCGCGCGTGAAGGTGTTGCTGGTGTCGCGCGAGCGTTGCACGCCGAGCGTGAGTGCGGGGAACTGGCCGAGCAGCGCCACGCGCAGGCGTGCGTCCTGCGCGGCATAGCCCTCGCGCAGCGCCGCGATGTCGGGGCGCGCGGCGAGCCGGCCGTCGGCATGGGCGCGCACCGATTCGGTGTCGAACGCGGGCAGCGACGCTCGGCCCTGCAGGCGCAGCGCGGTGTCGGGCGAGAGGCCCAGCAGGGCATGCAGGTCGCTGTCGGCCTGGTTGGTCTGGCGCTCGAGGTCGTGCAGTTGGCGTTCGACATCCTGCAAGGCCGCAAGGTGAGGCGTCACCGCGTCGGCGGTGAGCAGGCCGGCCGCGAGCGCCTCGGCGGTACGGCGGTAGCGGTCGGCCATGAGCGCGCGAGTGCGCTCGAGCAGGTCGTGCCGCTGGTGTGCGGCATCGAGTCGCACGAACAGCAGCCGCGCCTGCGCGATCACCTGCCATTCCTGCCACAGCAGGTTGCCGCGCACTTGCCGGGCGTCGGCGCTGGCGGCCTCCGCGGTGGCCGCGTGCGTGATCAGCGCATTGATGGCGTAACTTGCCCCCGCGACAAAGGCGCTCGTGATGCCGGCGCCCGTCACGTCGGGAAAGTCCCGCGTGAGGCTGACTTGCGGGTCGGGCAGCAGCCGCGCGGCAAAAGCCTGCGCGGCCGACACGCTGGCCGCGCTGCGCGCGATGCGCAGGTCGGGGTTGTTGACCACCGCGAGCGTGGCGACCTCGTCGAAGTCGAGCCCGTCGGTCGCGTCGAACGGCCGCGCTGCAAGCATTGGCAGCGCGCCGTCGATGCCGTCCAGGCGTGCCTGGGGCACGGTCGCCGGAAACGAGGGCGCATCGGGCAGCGGCGCGCCGCGATAGGTGGCGCAGCCGCCGAGCGCCACGCTCAACGCGAGCGCGGCGAGCAGCGGTGTGCGGGGAAGGTGGGGGTGATGTGAAGAGGCTGTCATGTCGATCCGTCGTGCCCGCAGCTTCCCCGTCCGCGACTTATCGAAGCCTTAAGGTGCCGCGTCGCGCAGGGATTCGAGGGGCTTAAGTCCGCGTTAAGTGACGCGCCGCGAACATGCGGCCCCTGCATGAACTTCGACAACATCCATCTCTTCGAGTTGATCAACGCCGGCGCGCAACCCGCCTGGACCACGCTGGCGCTCGCGCACGTCGTGGCGCAGTGGCTCGTGCTGGTCGTGCCGGTGGCCTGGCTCGTGCTCTGGGTGCGCGGCGGCCGAGCGGTGCGGCAGGACCTCGTGCACGTTGCCGTGGCCGCCGCGCTGGCCCTCGGCATCGCGCAACTCGTGGGCCTGGCATTGCCGACGCCGCGACCGTTCGCCCTGCACCTGGGGCACCAGTACCTCGCGCATGCCGACGATCCGGGCCTGCCGAGCGACCATGTCACGCTGCTGTGGAGCCTGGCCTTCGCGGCCCTGGGCACGGCGCGCGGTTCCTGGCTGGTGTTCCCGCTGCTGGGGGCGGGGCTGCTGACGGGCTGGGCGCGGGTCTATCTGGGCGTGCACTTTCCGCTCGACGTGGTGGGCGCGCTGCCGGTCGCGGCGGCCGGTGCCGGGCTGGCGCTGGTGCTGCGGCCCGCGCTGGAAGCATGGAGCAAACCGCTCTGGGCGCGCTACGATGCATGCGAGCGCGCGGCGCTCCGCTTGTTGCACCTGGACTGAGGCTTCATCACCCATGCGTCTGCTACTCGTCGAGGACGACCCCATGATCGGCAAGGCGGTGCGCCAGGGGCTGCTCAATGCCGGCTTCGCGGTCGACTGGGTGCACGACGGCGCGGCCGCGGAGCTCGCGTTGCGCGACGCGGCCTACGACCTCGCCGTGCTCGACCTGGGGCTGCCCGTGAAGGACGGCATGGCGCTGCTGGAGAGCATGCGGCGCCAGGGCAACCACCTGCCGGTGCTCGTGGTGACCGCGCGCGACGCGGTCGCCGCGCGCATCGCCGGCCTCAATGCCGGTGCCGACGACTACCTGGTCAAGCCCTTCGACATGGACGAACTCGTGGCGCGCGCGCGTGCGCTGATCCGGCGCCGCGCGGGCAGCGGTTCGTCGCAGCTGGTGGCCGGCGACCTGGTGCTCGATCCGCTGCGCCGCACCGTCACGCAGGCCGGCGCGCCGGTGTCGCTGTCGGCGCGCGAGTTCGCGCTGCTCGAAACATTGATGCAGCGCCCGGGGACCGTGCTGTCGAAAGAGAAGCTCGAGGAATCGATGTACGGCTGGGGCGAGGAGGTCGGCAGCAATGCGGTCGAGGTGCACCTGCACTACCTGCGCAAGAAGCTCGGCGCCTCGGCCATCGTCAACGTGCGCGGCGTGGGCTACCGCGTCGCGGACTGACCTTGCGCTCGCTCAGACGCGGACTGCTGCAATGGACGCTGGGCGCGCTCGCGTTCGGCTCGGTCCTGCTGGTGCTCGTGAGCTATGTGTTCGTGCTCGACGAGATGAACGAAGTGCTCGACGCCAACCTGCGCGAGGTCGCGACTTCGGTGGCGCGCTTTCACGCGAGCGGCCAGTTGCTGGCGGTGACGCCCGCGCGGCCGCCCGGCGAGCCCGGGCCCGACCAGGGCGACCTGGTCACGCGCGTCTGGCGGCGCGACGGCAGCGCCTTGGACGGCCCCGACAGCGCCTATGCATTTCCCTTTCTGCCGGAGCCCGGCGCGCGCCGGCTGATGCTGGACGGCGTCGAATGGCGCGGCTTCACGGTGGTCGACGAACGCTTCGTGGTGCTGGCCGCGCAGCGCACGGCGGCGCGCCAGCAGATGGCGGTCGAAGCCGCCTCCAAGCTGCTCGTGCCGCTGCTGCTGCTCGCGCTGCTGATCGCGGCGCTGCTGGTGATCGCGCTGCGCCGCGGGCTGGTGCCGCTCGGCGAGGCCACGGCGCAGATCGCGCAACGCAGCGCGCTGACGCTGGAGCCGATCGACGGCGCCGAGATGCCCGGCGAGCTGCGTCCCCTGGTGGGCGCGTTCAACGGACTGATGAAACGGGTTGCCGACGCATTCACCACGCAGCAGCAGTTCATTGCCGACGCGGCGCACGAGTTGCGCTCCCCCGTGACCGCGGTGCGGCTGCAGATCGATCTGTTCGAGCAGGCGCGCGATGCATCGGAGCGTGCGGCCGCGCTGAGCGATGCGCGCGAGGGCATGGACCGGCTGCAGCGGCTGGTCGAACAGCTTCTGCAGCTTTCGCGCGCCGCGCCCGACGCCATCGAGGAACGGGGCCTGCAGCGCGAGCCGGTCGACCTCGACCGGCTGGTGCTCGATACCGTGTCGGCGTTCGCCCGTACCGCGTCGCTGCGGCGGATCGACCTGGGCGCCGAGGCGCGTTCGAAGGCGAGCGTCGACGCGGACCCGCACGAGTTGCAGGTGGTGCTCAACAACCTGGTGCGCAATGCGTTGCACTACGTGCCGGCCGGCGGCCGGGTCGACGTCGGCGCGTCGTTGGCCGACGACGGCCTGCCGATGCTGTGGGTCGGCGACGACGGCCCCGGTATCGCGATGGCCGAGCGGGAGCGCGTGTTCGACCGCTTCTACCGAGGCGCCGGCGAACATGTGCGCGAGGGCGACCCGTCGGGCAGCGGGCTCGGACTGGCCATCGTCAAGGCCCTGGGCAGGCGCAATGGCGCGAGCGTCTCGCTGCACGACGGCCCGGGCGGCACCGGGCTGACGGTGCGCGTGCTATTCGATGGAGGTTGAGGACGGGGTTAAGTGCTTCTTAAGTCATGGGCCCCGACACTGCGGAAACATGCATGCCTTGCACAACCTCTTCCTGCGCGGTGCCGCCGCTATGGCGCTGATTCTTGCCGCGGTGCTCGCGGCTCCCGTGGCGCATGCATCCGATGCAGATGCGTTGTCGGCCAGGCTTCTCATACTGCGAGAGCAACTGGACCGTTCGCCGCTGAAGCGCCCGGTGCTGCTGCACGCGAGCGACACGGCGCACGGGCTTCAGGGCGAGGTGTATGCCATCGTCGACCATCCGATGGCGACCATTTCCGCCTCGCTCGGCAAGCCCGAGGCGTGGTGCGGCGCCATGCTGCTGCATATCAACAACCGCGCATGCAGCGTTGCATCGAACGGATCCGGCGCACCCGTGATCTTGCTGAGCGTGGTGCGAAAGTACGACCGGCCGGTCGACAGCGCCTTTCAGCTGGCCTTCGACTTCCGCGTGTCCGAGGCTTCGCCGCGGCACATGCTGCTGACGCTCGATGCGGCGCGGGGGCCCCTGGGCACCAGCAACTACCGCATCGTGTTCGAGGCGGTGCCGGTCGACGCGACGCACAGCTTCCTGCATTTCTCGTACGCCTACGACGAGAGCGTGTTGACGGCGGCGGCCATGCAGGCCTACCTGGCGACATTCGGCCATTCCAAGGTCGGGTTCACCGTCGCGGGAAAGACGCCCGACGGCGAGACCGACTACATCCGGGGCACGCACGGCCTGCTCGAACGCAATGCCATGCGCTACTTCCTCGCCGTGGAGGCATTTCTTGCCGCGCCCGATGCGACCGGCCGCCGCAGCGCCTGGTATGCCGCCAACGAGAAATACCCCAGGCAGTTGCATGAGGTGGATCGCGCGACCTACCTCGAACTCAAGGCGGCCGACGAACGCCGCCAATGAAAACTTGTCGTCCGGGAAGTAAAAAACACAGTTATTGGCTTGTTTCGAGAGGATTCTTCTCCAAACAAGGGTCTGTGCTAGTGCATTGAAGAAGCACTTCCGCAGGGGGGCGCAGAACAATTCCGGGCATGAACGCCCCACACAACGCGACCGCACTCAGACGGCCCGGCTACCAGCTTTCCGACAACCTCTGGGCCCCCTCGGGCTCGGTCTTCATCACCGGCACCCAGGCGCTGATCCGCGTGCTGGTGATGCAGGGCTGGCGCGACGCCGCGCGCGGCCTGCATACCCAGGGCTTCGTCAGCGGCTACCGCGGCTCGCCGCTGGGCATGGTCGACCAGGCCATCTGGAAGGCGGGCGAGCGCTTCAAGGAGACCGGCATCCGTTTCGTGCCGGCGGTGAACGAAGAGCTCGCGGCCACGCAGGTGCTGGGCACGCAGCGCGTCGAGTCCGACCCCGAGCGCACCGTCGACGGCGTGTTCGCCATGTGGTACGGCAAGGGCCCGGGCGTGGACCGCGCGGGCGACGCGCTCAAGCACGGCAACGCCTATGGCTCGTCGCCGCACGGCGGCGTGCTGGTGGTGGCAGGCGACGACCACGGCTGCGTGTCGTCGTCGATGCCGCACCAGAGCGACCATGCCTTCATGGCCTGGCGCATGCCGGTCATGCAGCCCTCGTGCGTGGCCGAGTACCTGGAGTTCGGGCTCTATGGCTACGAACTGTCGCGCTATTCGGGCGCGTGGGTCGGCATGGCGGCGCTGTCGGAAGTGGTCGAGAGCGCCGGCACCGTGGACCTGGACGTGGTCAACGCGCGCGTGCAGGCCTGGGAAGACGCCGACACCGTGCGCGCCGCCACCGGCCATCAGGCGCCGGCCGACGGCCTGCACTACCGCTGGCCCGACCTGCCGTCGCTGCGCATCGAATCGCGGCTCGAAGACAAGCTCGCGGCCGTGGCCGCCTTCACCAGGCGCAACAGCATCGACCGCGACGTGATCGTGAGCGAGCACGCCAAGGTGGGCATCGTCACCTGCGGCAAGGCGCACCACGACCTGATGGAAGTGCTGCGCCGGCTCGAACTCTCGCCGGAGCAGCTCGCGCGCGCAGGCGTGCGGCTCTACAAGATCGGCCTGAGCTTTCCCGTCGAGCAGACGCGTATCAAGGCCTTTGCCAAGGGGCTCGAAGAGATCCTCATCGTCGAGGAGAAGGGCGCCGTGGTCGAGACGCAGCTGCGCGACATCTTCTACAACGCGCCCGCCGATGCGCGGCCCGTGCTCGTGGGCAAGCACGACCGCGCGGGGCAGCCGCTGGTGTCGGCCCTCGGCGAGCTGCGGCCTTCGCGGCTCATCGAGCTGGTCGCGCACTGGCTGGCCGTGCACTTCCCCGACAACCGCGACCTGGGCGACCACCTGCAGCATGTGCGCGACTTCACGCCGCCCGAGCTGCTCGGCAACGCGAGCGATGCCGTGAAGCGCCTGCCTTACTTCTGCGCGGGCTGCCCGCACAACACCAGCACCAAAGTGCCCGAGGGCTCCACCGCCCGCGCCGGCATCGGCTGCCACTTCATGGCCAACTGGATGGACCGCAGCACGGCGGGACTGATCCAGATGGGCGGCGAGGGCGTGGACTGGATCTCGCACGCCATGTTCACGAAGACGCCGCACGTGTTCCAGAACCTGGGCGACGGCACCTACTACCACTCGGGCTACCTCGCGATCCGCCAGGCGGTGGCGGCCAAGGCCACGCTCACCTACAAGATCCTGTTCAACGACGCGGTCGCCATGACCGGCGGCCAGCCGGTGGACGGCGTGATCAGCGTGGACGCCATCGCGCGGCAGGTGGAGTCGGAGGGCGTCAGCAAGGTGGTGGTGGTGAGCGACGCCATCGGCAAGTACGACGACATCAAGGGCCGCTTTCCGCAGGGCACCGAGTTCCACGACCGCGCCGCGCTCGACGACGTGCAGCGCCGCCTGCGCGAGATGCAGGGCGTGACCGTGCTGATCTACGAACAGACCTGCGCCGCCGAGAAGCGCCGCCGCCGCAAGAAGGGCGAGATGGCCGATCCGCCCAAGCGCCTGTTCATCAACGAGGCGGTGTGCGAAGGCTGCGGCGACTGCACCGTGCAGAGCAACTGCGTGGCCGTGCTGCCGCACGAAACGCCAATGGGCCGCAAGCGCAAGATCGACCAGACCAGCTGCAACAAGGACTATTCCTGCGCCAAGGGCTTCTGCCCCAGCTTCGTGGGCGTGACCGGCGGCAAGCTGCGCCGCAAGAGCGGCGCGCTGGCGGCGGGCCGCGACGCCTTCCTGCACCGGGTGGCGGCCTTGCAGCATCCGGCCGCGCATGCATGGAACGCGCCCTACGACCTGCTCGTGACCGGCGTGGGCGGCACCGGCGTGGTGACGGTCGGCGCGGTGATCGCGATGGCCGCGCACCTGGAAGGCAAGGCCGCCAGCGTGCTCGACTTCATGGGCTTCGCGCAGAAGGGCGGCTCGGTGCTGAGCTTCGTGCGGCTGGCCGATTCGCGCGAGCGGCTGCACCAGGTGCGCATCGACACGCAGCAGGCCGATGCCATCCTGGCCTGCGACGTGGTGGTGGGCGCGTCGGCCGATGCGCTGCAGACCGTACGGCACGGCCGCACGCGGGTGCTCGCGAACATCCACGAGATTCCGGTGGCCGAGTCGCTGCGCAACCCGGACGCCGACCTGCACGTGGACCTGCTACTGGAGAAGATGCGCTTCGTTGCCGGCGAAGAACAGGTCGAGACCTTCGATGCGCAGAGCCTGGCGGAAGAGTTCCTCGGCGACACGCTGGCGGCGAACATCGTCGCGACCGGCTATGCATGGCAGCGCGGGCTGGTGCCGCTGAGCCTGGAAGCGCTGATGCATGCGATCGAACTCAACGGCGTGGCGGTGGCCGCGAACCAGTCGGCGTTCTCGCTGGGCCGGTTGGCCGCGGGCGACCCTGCGGCACTCGACCAGCTGCGCGCCGCGCCGGCCGCCGATGCGCAGTCATCGCAGGCCGACGAACGGCCGCTCGACATGCTGATCGCCGATGCGCGCCGCCATTTGACCGGCTACCAGAACGCCGCCTGGGCCGATCGCTTCGAGAAGCGCATCCGCGGCCTGCAGGCGCGCGAAGCGGCGCTGCAGGGCGGTGACTCGAGCCTGCCGTTCACGCGCAATGCTGCGCGCAGCCTGCTGAAGCTCATGAGCTACAAGGACGAGTACGAAGTGGCGCGCCTCTACACCGACGGCGCGTTCCTGAAGAAGCTCTCGGAGCAATTCGAAGGCGAGCTGAAGCTCGAATTCCACATGGCGCCGCCCGTGGTGGCGCGTGGATCGCATGGGCGCGCGCCCGCAAAGATCCGCGTCGGCAGCTGGATGCTTCCCGCGATGCGCTGGCTCGCACACGGCAAGCGCCTGCGCGGCACCGCGTTCGACCCCTTCGGTCGCACCGGGGAGCGGCGCGCCGAGCGCGAGCTGATCTCGCACTTCGACGGGTTGTTCGATGCGATGGCCGGCGAGCTGTCGGCCGACAACCAGTCGCTGGCAGCGCGCATTGCCGCGCTGCCGATGTCGATCCGCGGCTTTGGCCACGTCAAGCTCGCGAACCTCGAAGCTGCGCAGGTGCGGGAGGCCGAGTTGCTGCACCGCTTTGCGCCGTCGCGCTATCCGAAGCCGGCGTCCGCGCCGGGCGCGGGGCAGATCCGGGGCATTGCCATCGTGGCCGGCGCGCGCTGACGCGGCCCTTCAGCCGACTGCCTTGATGAGCTTGTCGCGGCCTGCCTTGGCGAGCATGGATGCGACCGCGCACGATGCGAGCCGGGCCGATTCGGAATCGGCGCGGCTCGTGAGGATCACCGGCACCTTCGTGCCCAGCACGATGCCCGCCGCATAGGCGCCGCCGAGGAAGGTCAGACTCTTCGCGAGCATGTTGCCGGCATCGAGGTCCGGCACGATCAGCACGTTGGCGCGGCCCGCCACCGGTGAGGCGATGCCCTTGATGCGCGCGGCCTCGGCGTCGATGGCGTTGTCCATGGCCAGCGGGCCATCGAGCACCGCGCCGGTGATCTGGCCCCGGTCTGCCATCTTGCACAGCACGGCGGCATCGAGCGTGGACGGCACCTTCGGGTTGACCGTCTCCGTCGCGGACAGTATGGCCACGCGCACCGCGGGCATCTGCAGCGCGTGCGCCAGATCGATCGCGTTCTGCACGATGTCGACCTTCTCTTCGAGCGTGGGGGCGATGTTGATGGCCGCGTCCGAGATGATCAGCGGCTGCACATGGCCCGGCACGTCCATCACGAAGCAATGGCTGATGCGGCGCGAAGTGCGCAGGCCGCCTTCGCGGCGCACCACAGCGCCCATCAGCTCGTCTGTGTGCAGGCTGCCTTTCATCAGGGCATCGACCTCGCCGCGCAAGGCCATCGCGACCGCCGCATCGGCCGCGGCATGGCTGTGCGGCGCATCGACGATGGCGATGTTCGAGAGATCGATGCCGACCTCTTGCGCAGCCGCTTCGATCTTCGCGCGCGGGCCGACCAGCGTCGGTGCGATGAGGCCCAGCGCGGCGGACGCAAAGGCCGCCTCCAGCGACACGGCATTGGCCGGATGAACCACCGCGACGCGCAACGGCGGCAAGCCGCGCGCTGCGGCGATCAGACGGTCGTAGTGCGGGTGTGCAGCGAGAGACGAAGACGCCATGCGGGCTCCTGGAAATGAACGAGGGCTGAAGTACTGCCGCAACAGTACTTCAAAAAAAAGTTGATCACAGTTGTTGACGGTTGAGTAAAGACTATTTACAGTCCAACCCACTCAACGCCAACAGCACACATCGTGAACACCGCAAAGATCCGCATCTACAGCACCTGCCCCGCATCGGGCAACGTGTTCGTGCGTGTCGCGTCGCATGCGGGTGCCGGCCTGAGCCTGCTGCCGTCGCTGCGGCAACTCGAACAGAACCCGAACCTCGTGCAGCAGCCGCAAGCCAATCCGTGGCCGTGCGATTGCGAGGATCGAATGCAACCGGGTGGAGGGCGCGCGTAGGCGCAGACCTCCCAAGCTCTCTTCAGCAGAGGCCCGGACACCGCAAGGTTTCGGGCCTTTTGCTTTTTTCATTCACCACTTTTTTCTCAGGCAGTGATCGCGCTGCATGGCACGGGGCCAAGGCTCCGTGAACGCTCTTTAAAAAATCGCGAGCATCGAGGCGAAGCCGGCCACTGGAGCGGCTGCCGCCTCACGCACATACATCGTGCATCAGCCCCGGTGACGCAATTGGTAGACGTGTCCGCCTTAGAAGCGGAATTCTGGGAGTTCGAGTCTCCCCTGGGGCACCAAATTTTCTCGGTCCGATTTTCTCTGGGTGTACTGTCAATCTGGTAGACGGCCTGCCTTGGAAGCAGGAGGCTGCAGGTTCAAATCCTGCCACCCAGACCATCTTCCCTTGCGTCTTTTCGTTCGTTCACTCTTTACTGGCCCTTCGCCTAGTGGTCCAAGGCACCGGGTTTTGATCCCGGGATCCAAGGTTCGAATCCTTGAGGGCCTGCCAGTTTTCTTTCTTCTTTTCTTTTTCGCCTCGCTAGCTCAGTGGCCAGAGTGCCTCCCTGTCCAGGAGGAAGCCAGGGGTTCGATTCCCCTGCGGGGCGCCATTCAAGTTCCGGCGCGATAGCAAAGCGGCAATGCAGCGGATTGCAAATCCGCGAAGTCCGGTTCGACTCCGGATCGCGCCTCCATAGATTTCGACCGATCTTCAGCGTCGCCGAATCCTTTCTGGATCAAACTAGTGAGTGAAAAGATGAAACCCGATACCCAACCCGAAAAAATCGTCGTCCTCTCCGGCTCCGGCGTGAGCGCCGAGAGCGGTCTGCCCACGTTCCGCGATGCCAAGGGCTTGTGGAACACCTACGCATGGCAGGAGCTTGCGAGTCCGGAGGGCTGGCGCAAGTACCCCGAGGCGGTGCTCGCCTTCTACAACGAGCGCCGGCAGAAGGCATGGCAGGCGCAGCCGAATGCGGCGCACATGGCCATCGCGTCGCTCGAGCAGGCCTATGAAGTGGTCATCGTCACGCAGAACGTCGATGCGCTCCACGAGCGCGCGGGTTCTCGCAACGTGGTGCACCTGCATGGCCAGCTCGCCTATGTGCGCGGCTCTTCAGGCCCGCAGCCGAAGCGCTATCGCGTCGACGGCGAGCCGATCTCGATGGGACAGCTCTGCGAAGACGGCACGCAACTGCGGCCCGACATCGTGTGGTTCGGCGAATCGGTGGAGAACTTCGACGCGGCCGAGGCGCATGTGGAAAGCGCGTCGCGCGTGCTGGTGGTGGGCACTTCGCTCACCGTGAATCCCGCCGCTTCGCTGGTGCGGTATGCACGGCGCTCGGCGCAGAAGGTGCTGGTTGCGCTCGACATGGAGGCCGTGCCTCATGGCTTCACCTTTCTGCAGGGCAAGGCCACAGACGTGGTGCCTGCATTGGTGGCGAGCTGGCTCGACGAGGCCGGCACGGCCACCTGACACCTGCTGCACTGTTCCAACTCCCAAGCCCGTCATCGTGTCGATGACGGGCTTTTTTAATTCGTTCTTCTTCTATTTCATTTTCATCAATCGAAGCCACAAAGAAAAAGCGCCCACTTCAATCGATTTGTCACAGTTCAGGTCGAACATGGTCTTCGGCCGACATCGAATTGAAATTTCAGGGAGAACGTCATGGCAACGGGCACCGTGGAGTCAGGCCGCACGCTGCGGATTTCATCCTCCGCCATGCCATCGCTCGGCGGCGAGCCGGCGCTGGAGCCGGTGCGCATCGAAGGAGACGAAGGGCTGAGCCGTTTGTTCCGCTATACGCTCACACTGGCCACGCCGGAGCAGAGCGGTTACAGCGGCCGGCAGGCGGCCAACGTCGCCATCAAGCAGCTGGTTGGCGAAGTCCTGACGGTGCATATCCGGCTCGACGGCCGGCCCGGCGCGGGGGGCTCGCAGCGGCATATCTCGGGGCTGGTGACGCGCGTGCGTTTTCTGCGGCTCGAGAATCGGCGCGCGCTCTACGAGGCCGTCATCGAACCCTGGCTCACGCTGGCCACGCGTACCAACGACTTCCGGATCTTCCAGAACCAGACCGTGCTCGCGATTCTTTCGCAGACGCTGGGCAAGTACGATTTTCCGTTCGAGATCTGCGCCTCGCAGAACTACCCGCCGCGCGAATTCCAGGTGCAGTACGGCGAGAGCGACCACGACTTCATGGCCCGGCTGATGCACGAGTGGGGCCTGTACTACTACTTCGAGCACGCTGAAGGCGCACACAAGCTCGTGGTGGTGGACGACATGGCCGCGCACAAGCCATTCGCCAACGCCGCCTACGAGACGATTCCCTTCCACGCCGCCGAAGACACCGTGCGCGAGGAGCATTGCGACAGCTTCAACGCCTGCGAAGCGCTGCAAAGCGGCCGCTGGGTCACGAGCGACTTCGATTTCACCCGGCCCAAGGCCGACCTGCAGCAGGTCAGCGCCATGCCGCGCAAGACGGCGCAGAACACCCTGGAGCGCTACGGCTGGCCGGGCGACTACGCGGTCGAGTCCGAAGGTGAGCAGCTCGTGCGCACGCGCATGGAAGAAGTCGGCAGCCAAGGCGAGCGCGCCAGCGGCTCGGGCAACCTGCGCGCCGTAGTGCCGGGTTGCCTGATCACGCTCGAGCGGCATCCGCAGAGCGAATCCAACCGCCAGTACCTCGTGACCGACGCACGCCTGCACATGCAGGAGCCCGGCGAGGCCAGCGGCCAGGAGGTTTTCGAATGCCGGGTGGACTTCGACGTGATCTCGTCGGGCAAGGTCTTTCGCGCACCCGCGCCCAATGCACCGCGCCCGCGAACCTCGGGCCCGCAGACGGCCATCGTCACCGGCCCGGCCGGGCGCGAGATCTGGACCGACCAGTACGGCCGCGTGAAGCTCAGCTTTCACTGGAACCGCTACTGCACCAAGGACGAGAACAGTTCCTGCTGGGTGCGCGTGTCATCGCCCTGGGCCGGCACCAACTTCGGCGGCATCCAGATACCGCGCATCGGGCAGGAGGTGATCGTCGACTTCGAGAACGGCGACCCCGACCGGCCCATCGTGACCGGGCGCGTCTACAACGCCGACAACATGCCGCCCTGGACACTGCCCGACAACGCGACGCAAAGCGGCCTGCTCACGCGCAGTTCGGAGGGCGCGACGGACGCCAATGCCAACGCGCTTCGCTTCGAGGACAAGAAGGGGCAGGAGCAGGTGTGGCTGCACGCCGAGCGCAACCAGGACATCGAGGTCGAGCGCGACGAAACCCACTGGGTCGGCCACGACCGCAGCAAGACCATCGACCACGACGAGACCGTGCATGTGAAGCACGACCGCACGGAGACGGTCGGCCATGACGAAACCATCACCATCGGCAACAACCGGATGGAGACGATCAAGGCCAACGAGCTGCTGACGGTGCTGCAGAACATGAACCGCTTCGTCGCGCTCACTTCGTCGGAGGAGGTCGGCATCGCCAAGACATCGCTGGTCGGACTGACGCAGACGGTGGCCGTAGGCAAGAGCAAGAACGAAACCATCGGCGAAGACTTTTCGCTCGATGTCGGCGAGAAGCTGGTCATCACCGTGGGCAAGAGCCGGCTCGAGATGACGAAAGACGGCCAGGTGACGCTCACCGGCGCCAAGTTCGACTTCCGCGCCACCGGTGCGGTGCGGATCAACGGCAAGGTCATCGACCTTTGCTGAGGCGGCGACGAAAAGCCTGCTCATGGCGCTGAACCCCAAAGCTGGTGCATCGGCATCCATTCCTGGCACGTCGGGTAATTCTCCACTTTCGGGATTGGGGACAGGGCGGATAGCGCGTGTAGCTGTCATCCTGGGCAAGCCGGCACCGCCAACGCCTGCCAGTGTTGCACCGCCTGAGGCCGGCCGTGACGTGGGAAAGGCGATCGTGGTGTGCACCGCGCCCGACGTCTGCAAGACGCCGATCGGTTCGTCGACGCCGCCCATCCCTTACCAGATCACCGGCGCACTCGGCGATGACGCCAATACCTCGCAGAACGTTTATCTCACAGGACTCAAGGCATTCAAGTTCGACAGCGTGGTCACCCACGTCACCGGCGATGAGCCGGGCACGGCTACCGGCATCCAGTCGGGGACGGTGGGCGACATCGCGGAGCCGAAGACGGCTTCCACCGTCGTGCGTGTCAACGGCCAGTGGCTGGTGCGCGACGGCGACACCTTCTGGATGAACAAGCGCAACACCGTCGGCGAGCTGATCTACAAGAAGGATGGTGGCAACTACTGGCCGCCTGAGGATGGCGGCGGCATCGACGACAGCGAAGCAGAGACGCTGCTGGCCAGGGCACAGGCCGACAAGGCGGTGATCGAATACTACGAATCGGACAAGGAGAAGACGGGGAGGGCCCGGATCATGAGTGCCGCGAGCACCGCGAGTTTCGGCTCGCTGTTGCGCACAGCGCTCGACGAGCAGCCGGTCAGGTTGGCTTTTCTCGATACCAGCCCCAAAGGTCCCATCGTGACCGATGCGCCGACATGGCGCCCCCCGGTCGCCATGCCTCGCACGAAAGTTCCTGCGCCGACAGGCAAGGGAGGAAAAGGGGCCGGATGGATCGGGGTGATCCTCCTGCTCAAGCCCATTGGAGACCACGTCGAAGCCGCCTACGACGCGCGCGGCGTTCTGGAAGGCATCGACCCGCAGAACCCTCAGGAACAGGCCATCTACGATCAGGCTCTGGAGCAGCTCACGGCCTACAAGGAAGGGCGCCTCAACAGCAGCTTCTTGTGGATCCCGGAGTACAGGGCATTCGACGCCGAGGTCCGCACGTCGGTGAAACGACAGATCGAAGAACTGCGTGCGCGCCCGCAGCAGCAGCAGACGACCACCGCGCCGGCAATGACACCAGAGACCGGTGGTGGCGGAGGCAAGGACGGTGGACGCATCACAGGCAACAAGGACGAATGCGAACCCGAGCCTTACGACGAGAATCAGTGTTCGGAGGGAGAGGCCGCGCACCACATCATTCCGGACTTCATACTGCGTGTCGGCACGCGCCTGGACCCGGGGGTTCGCATGCCCGGCGCGCCCTCGCTGGGAAAAGGCCCTTCGATCTGCCTGAACAAGGAAGATCACACACAGGTGCATGACAAGATTGCCAAGGGCATGCGTGCAAAGCTCGCAAGCAACGGAACCATTACGCTGAAGGACGTGATGGACGTTGCCATCGACGCTCTCGACCAGGTCAAGCCCGACTGCAAACGCCAGTTCGAGCAGCCGGTGAGAGATGCATTCAAGGACGTTCCTCAGGAAATGCTCGGCCGGGGAATGATGAAGACGAATGCCGAACTGCGCGAGGCGCTGACGCGGATGTGGTCCGGTGAATAAAAGGAAGACGAATACATGGCAATGCAGCCACTGACCCGACCCGGCGCGATGCGGCTTCAGTTCGAAGCGGCGGTTGCTGTTGCGCGCAATCACCTGTTCCTGGCCTGCTCCGACAGCCAGGATCGCTTCAATGACTTCGCCCGCCTCTGCAGATACAGAGAGGGTACGGATCCGGCGTGGCATTTTTTCGACCTGCCGACCACGATCGCCGACGGAACGCGCTTCCAGCAGCGCCAGGGAGCGGAACCCGTTTTCGTCTTTCTTTCCAAGGAAGGCGACGTGATGCATCTGCCGCCAGGCGGCGAAGCCATCACCGAGCGCATCGTGGGCTCGGGCCTGTGGCGCGATGACTCCGAAGGCTGGGGCTACATGACGGCCATCGCTCAGATTGGCGGCCACCTTCACGCTTGCGGCGGCGGCGGTCAGGTCTATCGACGCTCGGAAGCGGGAGCCTGGGGCCATATGGATCTGGGACTGCTGCAAGGCAAAGGTGACAAGGACGACCTGAGCCTCGCAGCCATCGCCGGCCCCAACGCACAGGAGGTCTACGTCGGGGGCTGGCGCTCGAACGTGAACGATGGCGTGCTGTTCTGTGGGAACAAACATGGCTGGACGCCCATGGCATCCGGCTTTGCGTCGATCAGCAGCATTCATGTCGAGAGCGATGATTCGATATGGGCTTGCGGTCGGCGCGGAACCGTTTTGCACGGCAACCGCGTCGATGGATTCAAGGATGTCTCGGAGATCGACGACACCCGAAGCTATGTCGACATCGCCAGCTACGACGGGCAGATTTTCCTTGCGACGGAGACGGGTCTCTATCTCCATGCCAACGGAAAGGCCCAGCGCATCCGCACCGGTCTCGATCCAGACCATTCCGACGGTCATATCCTGCAGGTAGTCGACGGAATGTTGTGGTCCATCGGCTATGCCGACATCGTGCGCTTCGACGGAACGCGTTGGGAGCGCATCGCATTTCCCGGCAATCCACCGATCCGCTGAAGCTCCATGGGCCTGTGGAAGCGTGACATCGATTGGGTGACCGAAGCGTCGCAGCGCATCGGTTGCTGCGGCATCGCGGAATGGTTGCCCGATTTCGCTGCGTGGGCCGAGCTGACACCGGTCGAATGCCCACCGGCGGCGCTTGCCGCAAAGGCAGACTACGCAAGCGTTTCGCGCGGCTTGAAGATCACGTTGCTCCATCCTTTCTCCGAGCGCGTACCTGTCGCCGATCCCCAGGCCTGGGTGCTCTACGACATTCAGATCGATGCCGCCGCAATGCCATTGCCGTTCGGCCTCGATGCTCGCGGCGAAACACCGCAAGGCGCTCGGCGCAAGCTGTCCGACGACACGGCTTTCGGGCGCCCGGTCGACTTGCGCAATGGCAAACACCGCATCGTTCACTACCTGCCCGATGGTCGCGTGGTGGGCGTGGTATTCAAGCCTTCGATGATGGGCATAGAAGGCTTGCATTTGCAGCGCATATTGACCATGCCCGACTTCCGCTCGCTCGGCGCAGCGGGCACGCTTGCGAGCGGCAGACCGTGACGGACCCGCGCGATCATCTCTTCCTGCCTGCGAGGCCTGCGCCGTCTGTACCCGATGGCGCGACCGGCGATGGTCACGGCGAAGCCCTTCATGTCGACACCTGCGGCACGCGCTGCCCCGTGCCGATACTGAGGCTTCGAAAGTCCGTCGGGCGCAGCACGCCGGGGCAGGTTCTTGTGCTCACGACGGACGATCCCACAGCCTTCTCGGACATCTTGCGCGTGCTGCCTTCGCTGCCCGTCCAGTTTCTCTCCACCAGGCGTGAGGATGAACGCATGGTGTTCACCCTGCTGCGACGGTGACTGGCGAGGCCCGGGCGCTTTCTCCCGCTTTCATTCCTGTTCCACTGATCCGGCGGCATCTGGCATGGCTCCTCATCTTGAAAACCACACGCCTTTTTCCGCACTGGCTTTTTCGCAGTTCCACCGCGACGGCGCCGACATGGCCGTGCTGGCGGTGCGCGGCAGCTTCCATGTCGTGGCGAATGCGCCGCTCGTGCTCGCACCCCGGCAGGACGAACTCGAACTCGCCGACCGCTACGAGGGCGATCCCGCCAGCGGCCTGCTGATGCGGACCTGCGACATCGTGCCCTTCAAGCCGGCGGCCGATCTCACCATCCTGGGCGCGAGCTGGGCACCGCATGGCGTGGAGGCTCGCTCGTGGCTTGCCGGCGTGCGCCTGGGCAAGCTCGAGAAAGTCGTGCGGGTGCACGGCCCTAGAGCCTGGCAATGCGCCGCGAAGCAAGAGGGCGACGAGGAGGACAAGGCGTCCGGGCAGAAGAAGGAGTGGGTGCTCTCGCCGGCCCTACCGGTGAAGGCCGTGGCGCTCGACTGGCGGGGCGCTTTCGGGGGAGCGATACCCGGCACGGGCGACGGGCAGACGCCCGTCGACGTCCACCGCCACAACCCCGTCGGATGCGGCATCGTCGACGCGCAGCACAGCCCCATGGATGCCGACATTCCCGCGCCCTGCATCGAAGACCCCGCCGACCCGGTTCTCGATTGGCGCCGCCGCGACTACGTGCCGCAAGGCTTCCGCCCGCTGCCCCCGGTATGGCGGCCGCGCCAGCAGTTCACCGGCACCTTCGACGATGCCTGGTTGGAGGCAAAGCATCCTCTGCTGCCCGACGACTTCGACTACCGCTTCTACCAATACGCCGCGCCGGGCCTCATTCACGAAGAACGCCTGAACGGCGACGAGGAACTGCAGCTTCTTCACATGCACCCCGACCACGCGCACATCCAGGTCTGGCTGCCCGGCGTGCGCTTGTCCGCCGCCGTGCATCGCAACGATGGAGACGCTGAAGTGTTGGAGATGGCCCTCGACGGCGTTCACGTGGACATGACGAACCCTGGCCCGGCGTCGGTCTTCCTGACGTGGCGCTGCTGGGTGCCCAAGCGATCGGGCATCCGGCTGATGGAATTGCGTATCGAGAACCCGTCCAGGCTGCTGGAAATCGGGAGCCGGTATGTGGGGTGCGAGCGCGTGGCGGGCGCACCGTATCCGTTTTGAGTAATTCAGCCAGTGCCTGTAGTTCTTTCTGCGCATGCCGTTTGGCACTGGCCTGCCGCGGGTGCCTGGCTTAAGGTACGGGCGAATTCGATGCGCCGACCCCGCTGTGTCACCAGCGCCGGCGCCATCCGCTTGTGATTCGCTGCCGTCCTTCCGCAAGGGGAGGGCGGCTGGTTCCACGGTGTCCTCGATGGGCACGCAATTTCTCAGGGAGTTGATCTCATGGCAGTAGACATGTTCATGCGCGTCGAAGGCGCGAACGGCGAATCGAAGGATTCGAACCACAAGGAGTGGAGCGACATCAAGTCGTTCGCCTGGGGCGCGACGCAGCCCGGGAACATGGTCAGCGGCGGTGGCGGCGGCGTGGGCAAGGCCAGCTTCAACGACCTGCAGGTGATCGCGCGCATCGACAAGGCCGCGCCCTCAGTGCTGAAGAATTGCGCGAGCGGCAAGCACCTGAGCAAGGTGGAAGTGTCGGTGTGCAAGGCCGGCGGCTCGCAGATCGAGTACACGCGCGTCACGCTCGAGGAAGTGCTGGTCACCTCTGTGCAGTACACGGCCGAGCAGGGTTCCGACGCCGTGTTCGTGCAGTACGCCTTCCAGGCCGCGAAGGTGAAGCAGCAGTACTGGGAGCAGACCGACAAGGGCGGCAAGGGCGCCGAGACGGTGCTGGCCTGGAACATCAAGGAAAACAAGGAAGCCTGATCTCCCTTCGACGGACACGTTGACCAGGGAGCCTTCCACGAATGACCCGCAGCTTCATCGCCCACAGCGCGCTGGGCGAGCGCCTGAAGTTCCGTTCGATGACGGGACAGGAGCGCATTTCCGCACTGTTCGAGCATCGCGTGCGGCTCATCAGCGACATGCCCAACATCCAGCCCAGGCGCATGCTGGGCGAAGACATGAGCATCGAGGTGAACCTTGCCACCGAGCTTGGCGGCGCCGGCAAGCGCTTCCTGAGCGGACAGGTCACGCGCTTTGCCTACGTGGGCAAGGACGACGGCGACATGTGCGTGTACGAAGCCACGCTGCGCCCGTGGCTGTGGTACGCCACCCGCCGCTCCGACTTCAAGATCTTCCAGTTCAAGACAGCGCCGCAGATATTGCAGGAGGTGCTCGCGCCCTACGGCTTTGCCATCGACGCGCGCCTGAGCGGCAACTATCGCACCTGGGACTACTGCGTGCAGTACTCGGAGAGCGACTTCAACTTCGTCAGCCGGCTGATGGAGCAGGAGGGCATCTACTACTTCTTCTCGCATGCGCAGGGCAGCCACCAGCTGGTGCTGTGCGACGGCGCCGATTCGCACACCCCCGTGCCCAGCGGCCCGGTGAAGGTGCCGTACCACGCGGGCGTGCTGGCCGCGCAGATCCTCGAGCAGGACTTCATCGACAGCTGGAGCCATTCGGAAGACATCGCGTCGGGCAACTTCGCGGCCGACGACTACGACTTCAGGAAGCCCAACGCCGAGATCGACACCGTGCGCCAGCAGCCGGCCGGCCACAGCCGCGACGATTTCGAGATCTACGACTGGCCCGGCGGCTACACCGAACTGGGCGACGGCGAGAACTACGCGCGCCTGCGCCTGGAGCAGCTCGCAGGGCGCCGTGAACTGGTGAGCGCCGAAGGCAACTTGCGCCACATGGCGCCGGGCTACCTGTTCGAGCTGGCGCGCCACCCCAACGCCGAGGACAACCGCCGCTACCTGATCGAGGCCGTGACCTACGACTTCCAGGAAAACGCGCTGCGCGTGGCCGGCGCGGCCGACGCGGCCTACAGCGAATCGACCAGCAGCACCAGCTACCGCCAGACCTTCGAGGTGCTGCCCGACAGCGCTCCATTCCGCCCCGCGCGCGTCACGCCCAGGCCGCGCACCACCGGGCCGCAGACCGCGGTGGTGGTCGGCCCCGCGGGCGAAGAGATCCACACCGACGAATACGGCCGCATCAAGGTGCAGTTCCACTGGGACCGCTACGGCCGGCGCGACGAGAACTCCTCGTGCTGGATCCGCGTCTCGCAGACCTGGGCCGGCAGCAACTACGGCGCCATGCACATCCCGCGCATCGGGCAGGAGGTGATCGTCGACTTTCTCAACGGCGACCCTGACTACCCGATCGTCACCGGCTGCGTCTACAACGCCGCGCAGATGCCGCCGTGGGAACTGCCGCGCCACAAGACCCAGACCGGCTTCCAGACCAACTGGAGCAAGGGCGGCGGCGGCAAGCACATGCTGCGCTTCGAGGACAGCCGCGGCACCGAGCACATCGAGCTGTCGACCGACCACGGCAACACCCACCTGCACATGGGCTACCTGATGAACCAGGGCTCCGGCGTGCAGCGCAGCTACGGCTTCGAGCTGCGCACCAACGAGTGGGGCTCCATCCGCGCCGACAAGGGCCTGCTGCTGACCACCTACACGCAGGACTATGCGCAGCGCACCTCCCGCGACAACCCCGACGGCCACGAGCACATGGGCGCCACGCTGGCGCAGAGCAATGCGCTGATGCAGGCCTCCGGCCAAGCCATTGCGGCCACCAAGGCGCTGGTGGGCGCGATGGCCCAGGGCAAGAACCAGACGCTGATGGGGCTGGTGCAGGGCGTGCAGGCGGCAGGCGGCGTTTCGCAGGCGGTGGCGGCGCTCGCTGCGGGCGGCGCGCCGGAGGCTGGCGTCTCCGACAACCCCGACCCCGCGATGGCCGATGCGCAGCAGATGCTCGACCTCTCGCGCAAGATCGACAAGCCCGTGGTCTCCATCGTGAGCCCCGAGGGGCAGACCATGATCAGCCCCAAGCCCATCGTGCTTAGCTCGGGCCAGAGCGTGTCGGTGCGCGCCACCTCGGCCATGACGCTGACCACCGGCGCGCAGCTCACGCAGTTGGTCACGGGCGGCATGCTCACGCAGGTGAGCGAGGGCGGGCAGGTCAACGTGGTGTCGGGCGGCGACATCGTCTCGCACGCGAGCGCGGGAGCCGTCAACCTGGTGTCGAAGACCGACGCCTCCATGACCTCCACCGACAGCAACGCCAACATCACCGGCCGCAAATCGGTGGTGATCCAGGCGGCCGACCAGGACGTGTTCGTTACCGGCAAGACCAGCATCTCGCTGATCTGCGGCAAGTCGTCCATCGTGCTGCTGGCCGACGGCACGGTGAACATCAACGGCGTGAAGGGGCTCGTCAACTTCACGGGCGAGCTGGACCAGCGCGGCAGCAAGATCTTCCTGAACTGCGACGCGCCCATTGGCAGCGCGCCTGAAGAAGCGGTGGTGGAAGACGGCGTGCCCGTGGCGCCCGCAGCGGCAGCCACGTCGGCCGAGGCGTCGGAGCACGCCGTGCCCGCGGCCGCGCCGCCGGGCTACGTGACCACGGGCCTCGGCAAAGGGGTCGACGCCATCGCGGCGCGGTCGCCCACGCTGCAGAGGCAGGTCAAGTTCCTGCAAGGGCAGGGATGGAAGATCGGCTATGGCGCGGCGGGCGGAGGCACATATGCCGACACCAACCCCGCCGTGAAGAAGATCGTGATCGACAGCAACAACGCGAGCGACCCCTACAAGACGGCCGCCTCGCTGTCGCACGAGGTCGGGCACGCGGTCTATTCGTATCGCTTCAAGCCCGACATGTCTTCCAAGACCGCGTTCGTCAACAGCATGCTCAGCTCCGAGGGCGAGGCGGCGCTCAACCAGATCCAGGTGCAGCGCGAGGTCTGGCGCGCGGCCAAGGTCGACATCCTCAAGGGCGCGAACCCCGCGAACGTGGAAGCCTTCAACGAGGCCTACAACGGCATGGTGAAGGGCGGCACCCGGGAGGCTGCCAGGGCCGCGGCCGGCAAGTACTACGGCACGCTCAACACATCGACCACCGGCGAGCAGTACACGCAGTACTACGGCAATTCCTACGACAAGAAATATGCCGGCAAGCACTGAACCCATGAATCAGCAAGCCATGACCATGACGCTCTGGCAAAGCATCGACGCGCTGGCCGCGCAGCTGCCGTTCTCCGTGCAGAAGGTCGGCCGCACGCTGTCGACCACCCTGAGCGACACGCATGCCGAAGGCGGCACCGTGTTCCAGTTCTTCGAAGGCTCGCCGGTGCGCCTTTCGGATGGCACCGGGCTTGCGCGCATCGACCTGCGCATCAAGCGCGAAGGCGCGCACCCGGGCTTCCTCGTGCTGGAGCTGAAGGGCCGCTGCGTGCCCCTGGCCGAGGTGCGCCAGCACTACCCCGCGCTGGAGATCACCGACGTGCCGCGCGGCCGCTCGCTCGACGAATCGACCAGCTACACGGCCACGCTCGGCTGGGGCCGGCTGTCGTTCGGCTTCGCGGAGCGCAACCCCGGCTGCCTGGCCTTCGTCGCCTTCGACCCCGCCTAGTCTTACTGTGTCACAAGAGTAGCTTTACGTCTGCCCTTCCGCAGCAGGGGCACTGGCCAAGACGAGCGATCAACAGATAGCTCAGTCGATGGCGCAGCGTCGTGATCGACGTCGCCACGTGGCGCTGTGCGCGCAGGACTGCCGCGGGGGATGTAATCCTTGGGAAGGGCAGGCACCTGGCGTTGGATGAAGTTTTTTTTGCCGCCGACAGACTTGTCGGCGACGAGGCGTTCAGCCATCAGGAACCCGTAGGCCGCGATGCTCAAGGCGGCATGGTGATGGAACCCCCGCCACCCTCGGCCCTCGTAGTGGCCGAGACCGAAGTCCTGCTTCAGATCCTGGTAGTCGCGCTCGATGCGCCAGCGCTGATGGGCAACGCCGACCAACTCGTCGATCGGCGTGTCTTCTGGCAGGGTGGACAGGAAGTACTTGCTTGGCTCAGCGTCGCCTGCCGGCCACTCGATGAGCAGCCACTGCTCGGGGCGCAGACGTGCCTTGCCCGTATTGCCTCCAGCGTGGCGCACTCGCACGGCCGCGAAGCGGCCGTTCAGTGTGTCGTTGGTGCCCTCTCGCCAGCTGATGTTCTGGAACGCTCGGCTTGGCAGGGACTGCGCCAATGCCTTGACGCTCACGGGTTGCAGCGCCGCCGTGCGCCGGGGCATCACTGGCGGGCGGCCCATGCCGCTGTAAGGTTTGGGTGGCAGCGGCTGAACGCCAGGCGGCCAGACCACCACGGCAGATGTGACACCTACCGCGTAGAGCAAGCCCATGTCGCTGAGCGCTTGGCGAAAGGCGTTGTCCACCCCGTAGCCCGCATCGGCCAGCACGCAATAGCGCGGTGCGCCTTCATCCAGCAGCGTGCGCAACTGCTGCAGCGCGATATGCGTCTTCGTGGCGAAGCGCACTTCGTCGGGAACACCAGCCTTGGCGCGGCGTTCCGGATCTGAAGCCCAGTCCTCGGGCAGGTACAGCTGCCAAGCCACGGGCAGGCTGCATTGGCTGCTTGCAAGGGAGATGCTCACTGCCACCTGGCAGTTATCCTGCTTGCCCAGCATCCCGCAGTACTGACGGGTGACACCAACAGAATGGCGCCCCTTCTTCGGGAATCCGGTGTCGTCGATGATCCACCAGCCGCCTTGGCTGAAGTCCATCTTGGGCATCACCCACTGGCACACGCGTCGCAGCATCTGGGTGTCGGACCACTCGGCCTTGGCCACGAAGTGGTGAAGTGACTGGTGCCGGGCGCTCGCGTGCATCGGATCGACCCGCGCGGCCATGGGCTCCACGCTCTTGCGTGACAGCGGAAGCATCAAGCCCGTGCAGTAACCGCGAAGGCCGGCGTGCCGGTCAGCGTGACCAAGGCCTTCGCTCAGGTGCTCAAGATACCGATCAAAACGCTCTGCTGCATTCATCGATCCTCCAGCTCGAAGTCCGGAAAATCGAATTATGTCATTTATGACACAGTAAGACTAGAACACCGCGAAAGAAAGCAGCCCGATGAAGTACCACATCCAGGAAGGCCGGTTCGACGTGCCAGACGACGGCCGCATCGACCGCTCGATGAACGTGCTGGCCATGCCCGACGGCTCCGGCACCACGCTCATCGTGAGCCGCGACGCGCTGCGCGCGCAGGAGAGCCTGGCGCAGTTCGTCAGCCGGCAGATGAACGACCTGACGCGCCAGGTGAGCCAGCTGAAGGAGGTGTCGCGCACCGACATCGCCGTGGGCCCGGCCATCGCCAGCCTGCGGGCCATCGAACTGGTCACGCAGTTCAGGCAGAACGGGCAGGCACTGCACCAGCGCCAAGCCGTGTTCCTCTTGCCGCAGGACCCGGCCGGCAAGGCCGTGCTCATTCTCACGGCCAGCAGCCCCGTGCCCTTCGACGAAGACGCGCTCGCGCTGTGGCGGCGCACGCTCGAGAGCTTCCAGGCGAGGGCCTGACACCTTGACGAAGGCACCGGCGAACCATGGACGGTAAACCCGCTGCCCGGCTGCACGACCCCATTGCCCACACCAATGCGCATGCGCGCTTCTGGGCCAAGTTCGCGGGCGGCCTGATCGGCGGCATTGCCGTGGGCTTCGCGGTGGGCGTGGCGGCTGCCGCGGTGGTCGGCACCGGGGGCCTCGCGGGGCCGTTGGTGGCGGGCGCCGTGGTGGTCGGCGCGCGCATGGCAGGCGGCTACCTGGGCGCGAGCCTGGGTGAATCGATTGCCGACGCGCTGGTGCCCGAGACCCTCACCGTGACCGGCATGATCACCAGCGGATCGTCGGACGTGTTCATCGACAGCAAGGCCATAGGCGCGGCGCGCGCCTCGCCCGAGATGCCGATGGACACCGTGAGCTGCAAGAAAGACTCGCCGCAGATCCTCCTGGCCGAAGGCGCGGAGACCGTGTTTGTCAACATGGGCGTCGCCTCGCGCAAGGACGACCACACCGAGTGCGGCGCCAAGGTGAGCGAAGGCTCGCCCACCGTCTTCATCGGTGGCCCGACCGCGCGCGTGCGGGAAGTGGCCGACGAGGTGCCGCTCATCTCGAAGGTGCTGGTGACCATCTTCAACCTGGTCATGATCTATCGCGGCCTGCGCTGCCTGCCCAAGCTCGCGCGCCAGGGCAAGAATGCGCTGCCTTGCCTGATCGAAGGCGCGGTGGGGCTGGGCATGGGCATCCATGGCCTGGTCAGTTCCTTCGGCAACCCGGTGCATGCAGCCACGGGCGGCAAGTTCCTGGGCGGCGAGAGCGAGCTCGACTTCACGCTGCCCGGCCCATTGCCCATTGCGTGGCAGCGCTTCTACAGCAGCCACGACCTTCGCCGCGACGGCGCGCTGGGGCAGGGCTGGAGCCTGCCCTATGCGATGGAGCTGCGCCTGGGCAGCGACGAAGAAAGCCAGCCCATCGTCACGCTCATCGACGAACAGCGCCGGCCGATGGTGCTGCCCGGCATCGAGCCCGGCACGCGTCAGTACAGCCTGCGCGACGGGCTGGATCTTTGCCGCACCGAAGGCGGCCACTACTTCATTCATGTGCCGGGCGGGTTGTTCTTCATGTTCGCGCCGCCAGCGGAAGGCGAGGCGCACGCGCAGACGCTGAAGCTCGCGCGGATCGAAGACCGCAACGGCAACTTCATCGACCTGCGTCACGACGCGCTGGGCCGGCTGGCCGAGCTGACCGACAGCACCGGGCGCCTGCTGGCGCTCGACTACGCGGGCGAGAGCCGCCAACTGCGTGCCGTGCGCCTGGCCGCCGGCGCACCCGGCGAACTGCCGGGCGTGCTGGTCGCCTACCGCCACGACAGCGAAGGCCGCCTGCTCGACGTGACCGACCGCAACGGCGCGGTGGCGCGCCGCTTCGGCTACGACGCCCAGGGCCTCATGAACTTCCACGCCGACGCAGCGGGGCTGGAGTGCCGCTACGAGTGGCAAGGCACGGCCGGCGACGCGCACGTGGCCCGCCACTGGACCAACGACGGCGAGAGCTACACCGTGCGCCGCATGCCCCCCGCCGCGGACGATGCGCTGGCCCTTGGCCAAACCCTGGTCGTCGACCAGCTCGGCCGCGAGTTCGCCTGGCACTGGAATGCCGACCTCCAGGTCACCGACTACGCCGACGCGGCGGGCCGCCAATGGCACGCGGAGTACAACGAGCTGCGGCAGCTCGTCGCCATCACCGAGCCGGGCGGCGCCACCACGCGCTGCACCTACGACCCCATGGGCTTCATGAGCAGCCGCACCGACGCGCTGGGCCGCACGCAAAGCACCGGCTGGACCGAGTTCGGCGAGCCCTGGCGCGAGACCCTGGCGGACGGCAGCACCTGGACCTATGCCTACAGCGACCAGGGCAACCTGGTGCGAGAGACAGACCCGCTGGGCCGCACGACCGAGTACGCCTACGACAGGCGGGGCCTCCCGATCGTCGTGACCGACGGCAAGGGCGGCACCAACCGCATGGCCTGGAACGAATGCGCGCAGCTGGTCTCGCTAACCGACTGCTCCGGCAAGACCACGCGCTACACCTACGACGGCTGGTGCCACCTGCAGACCGTGACCGACGCCGCGGGCCAGCGCACGCGATTGACGCACGACGCCATGGGGCGGCTGCTGTCGGTGTCGTTGCCCGACCAGAGCCACCAGTCGTTCCGCCGCGACGCGGCCGGCCGCATCGTGGCCGCCACCGATGCGCTGAGCCGCAGCACGCAATTCGCATTCGGCCTGCGCGGCCAGCCGCTGACCCGGCAGGACGCCGAAGGGCGCCGCATCGCATGGCACTACGACAGCGCCCAGCGCCTGCAGTCGCTCGTCAACGAGAACGGCCTGCACTTCGAGTTCATTCGCGACACCGCCGACCGCGTGGTGGAAGAGCGCCGCGTGGGCGGCACGCGCGTGCAGGTCGAATACGACGCCAACGGCTGGCCGGTGTGCATCACCCATGTGCCGGGCATCGGCGACGAAGACCTCGCGCTGCACGACGGCACCGGGCCACGGCCCGCCGCGAGCCGGCCCTTGCGCACCGAACTGCTGCGCGACGCCGTGGGCCGCCTCGTCGCAAAGCGCACCGGGAGCCACCACTACCGCTACACGTACGACCTGCTCGACAGGCTGACCGAAGCGGTCAAGCTGGAGGCGCCGCGACCCGGCACGCGCGACGAACCGCGCGCGCTGCACCGCACCGTGTTCGCCTACGACAAGCTCGGCCGCCTCATCGAAGAAACCGCCATCGACGAGACCACCGGCGAAACGCACACCCTGCGCCACGCGCACGACGAACTCGGCAACCGCACGCAGACCGTGCTGCCCGCCATCGCGTCGCAGCCGGGCGTGCAGCGCGCGCTGAACTACCTGTACTACGGCTCGGGCCACCTGCACCAGGTCAACCTGTCGCACCAGCACGGCAATGCACCCGAGGTGCACCAGCTCATCAGCGACATCGAGCGCGACGACCTGCACCGCGAAGTGGCGCGCAGCCAGGGCGCGCTGCACACCCGTTTCGTTCTCGACCCGCTGGGCCGGCGCGCCGCGTCGTGGTGCCGGGCCGGCGGACTGGACACGGCCTTCACCACGCAAGACCCGAGCTGGCGCCAGGCTATCGACAGCGCCGGCACCCCCGGGGCTCGCCTGCTCGACGGGCTGATGAAGGAATACAGCTACGACCCGGTGGGCGAGCTGCGGCAGAGCCGGCATTCGCTGCAGGGCACCACAGCGCACAGATTCGACGCCACCGGGCGCATCGAGCAGACCGTGCGCGGCGCGGCCGCCGCCAACAGCGAACGCTTCGCCTACGACCCTGCTGGCAACCTGCTCGACGCATCATCGACCGCGCCCGGCCATGTGCGCGACAACCTCGTGCGCGTGTTCGAAGACAAGCGCTACAGCTACGACGGCCACGGCCGGCTTGTGCGCAAGAGGGCAGGCAGGCATACCGACCAGCGCTTCGAGTGGGACGAGGAAAGCCGCCTCGTGGCCGTGCACACCACCCGGCGCCCGGGCACGCCTGAAGCCACCACGCAACTCACGCGCTTCGACTACGACGCGATGGGGCGGCGCGTGGCGAAGCACGATGCGTTCGGCAGCACGCGGTTCATCTGGGAGGGGATGCGGCTGATCGAGGAGCGCAGGGGCTCGCAGGTGGTGAGCTATGTGTACGAGCCCGGTGGCCATGTGCTCATGGCCCGGCTCGACGCGAAGGCCGAGCCGGCCGAGGCATCGGCCACGGCACAGGTCTTTCACTTCCACAACGACACTGCCGGCCTGCCGGAAGAACTGAGCAACACCGAAGGCCAGCTGTGCTGGCGCGCGAGCTACAGGACATGGGGCGCGACCGTTACCGAGCAGTGGGAGGTTACGGCCCTGAATGGCCGCGCCGTTGCATCGACCGACACGGTGCCCCAGGCCATCGAGCAGAACCTGCGCTTCCAGGGCCAGTACCTGGATAGGGACACGGGGCTGCACTACAACACCTTCCGGTTCTACGATCCGGACATCGGGCGGTTTATCGGACCCGACCCGATCGGATTGATGGGGGGCTCGAACCTTCATCAATACGCGCCCAACCCAAGCCGGTGGATCGATCCGCTGGGGCTTTCATACTGCGCCTTCGGCAACGCCAGCAAGCCCAGAGCGCCGAGACCGGGAAAAGACATTGCGGTAGATGCCGACGGCATGGTCAAGTCGCAGGCCGGAAAGCAATTTCCGGAGGGGGCATCGACCACCGTTGACCCGACAAAATCGCCGTTGAGCGGGCACTACCACGAGATCCCGGAAGGAACCAAGATGCCGAGCGGAATCGATATAGTGCGGGACGGCTCCGATGTGATTCCGAACTCTCCCCGCGGACCGGGGCATGCGACGGTGTTCCCGACCCGCGATATGCCGTTTACAGAATTCCAGGCTTTGTTCGAATCTCTGCCTTGGCAGCATGCAGGAAAAAAATGAATGATCCGGATGCTTTTCCTGACGAGTGGCGCCTCGTGAAGGAGGCGGAAAACGCTCTTCTTGTCAGTCGATTCAATTTCAAAAAGCACGTTGACTTCAAGAAGACCATCCTGCTGGCCCTGAACACCACTTCGGAGCAGGCTGCTGCGCTCAGGTTCCTGAAGGACGATGCCCCCGGGTTGAGCGATCTGGAGTTGGCCGAGATTGCTCCCGTAGTCTTGGACATCGCAGTGGACGGAAATATCGACAATCTCATCATCGCAAGGGCCGTGCTTCTGCAGTATTCCTCTCACTTTCTCCAGAGCAGGAAAACAATAAAGAGCTCGCTGGATCGCCGACTTCACGAGTACCTTTCGAGCGACGACGAGTTTCTGTACAGGCGATTGGCTGAATTGCTGGTAACTCTGGATCTGCCGGATGCCTTGGCGAAGTTGTTGTTGATCTGCAAGGACAACGGCAACCCGGAAATCGCCGAGATATACCAGGACTTCTCTACCAGATATGCCGCCGGCAGCGGCTTGAAAAACGAATAATCGAGGTAGCGACACCGAAGACCAGATGCGCTCGATCTGTCCCAGCAGGGGATCGTTCGAGGACTGCTACCCCCTGATGCTGCGGTGTTGAATGTGGCCCCGATGCACCAATGCTCGACATCTACTTCGTCCCATCTTCATGCAGCACCATGCCCAAGGACCCGCGCGGGTTGGTGCATGCGGGCTCCATCGACTTCGATGCGCATCGCTCGTTGGCCGTTGTGTTCGACCAGTGCGGGCAGGCGGGCGCAAACCTCTCCTACTTCGATGACTCTCTGCTGCCCCTCGAGCAGATCGTGACGATGCAGCGTGTGTTCGACGAGAACACCAGCTCGCTTGGCGCTCATAGCGGGCAGACCGCTGCATTCAAGGCGATTCGGGGGATTCTTGATCGTGCCGAGGAACGGGGCATGGGGCTTGCGGCGTTCTGTGACTGATGCCCGCGACTTTGTGCGAGAGCCTGTCGACACGAGATCGCTTGATTCGCCCCTGAACTTGCCATGACGCCGACTATCCGGAAACTCGAATCTTTCGCCGCCGCAAGAGACTTCGGGCCGCTGCCCGATGCGCCCGCTCACGAACTGTCCGAAGTGCTCCACGCCTTCGGTGCAGCCACGGCGCACGCCACAGGCCGCGGCCCCGCTAACGATCGGTACTCGCATCTGATCGAATGCGAGTTCAGCAAGGAAATGCAGGCGCGCTTCTATGTCCGCTTCGACCTGCGCGTTTTCGTGGTCTTGCCGTACGTCATGACCGGCGGTGTGAAGCAGCTTGCTGTCGATCACGCGGAGCTTGCCAAGCTGTGTGCACCGATCGTGAAGGTGCTGCAAGACCGGAAGTTCGACCAAATTTCCTTCGATGATGCTGCGCGGTCTCTTTCGGACGAAATGTTCGATAAGGGATTCGCCGACGGCACAGTGCTGGCCTACTTCTTCGAGAGCCTGTAGGCCCATGACCGCGATGGCCCCCGGCAAGCTGTTGGCATATTGGGCAACGCGGCCGACCGTGATGCCGATGCAGGAAGAGCTGGGCCTGATCCGCGATATGCGTGCACTGGACACTGCCGACATCGCGAAGGATTTGGCGTCGTTCGTCTCGCTCATCGAGCTCGTCCAGCGATCGCATGCGAGCAACGGAATTTTCGAGATGACCGAGGCCGACGAAGCTCACACCGTCGATTTCTTCCGGTGGCTCAAGAGCCTGGAAAAGACGCTTGGCGTGCCGTTGGCAATGCACGCTGATGGCCTTCAGCTAACCTGCGCGGAACTACAGCAGCTGATGCCTCGATAGCGGCGAGTTCCGGGTGCGGGCAAATTGCGCGGATACGCATTGTTCGTGCGCCACAGCGTGCCAATGCGGCATTTCTCTTCTTACATTTGTCGGTCGCCGCGCCTCACGGCGGGACATCGATGCACACCGCGCGATGTCGATGTGAGGCACAAAAGGCGACGGCCAAGGTGCGCTAACACCATGGCCGTCTGACCAATCAACGTGCACGTACTTTGGAAAGCAAGCACATCAAATGGCTGATCGAATTATCGCCGGGCAAAACACGCCCTCATCCCACCACATCGCCACTGGGCCCGACGCCTTGGACATTCTTGAGAACAAGTTGTCCCAAATGCAATCTCTGCTGAGCTGCTGCTACGGCGACCGGAGTGGCTGGTTCGAAGAAATCGGCGAGCGGCATCGAGACAACCTCATGTGGCTCGCGTCCGACTTGGCGGACGACATCGCCCGGCTCGCCCAGGAGCTGCTGCAAAGGCTTCATGCGATGGATCAGCAACGCGCCTGAGGAGATCGGTCGGCGCGCACTTTGCTGCGCCGACCCTCTCTATGGCGAAGCCGCAGCGAGCGCGCCGGGTGACAGCCGCTCGCGAAAGTAGTTGGCGGTCTCTTCGTCGCTGCAGTAGACGTAACACCCCTTCATGCCGCGTGTCATCAGTGTGCGGTAGGTGTTCTTGATGATGAGATCCGCTTCTGCAGCGGCGCTTTCGGGGTTCTTCTTGAAGCGGGTCTTGTAGCCGCGCAGCGTCTTGTCGAAGCGGTCTCGTGCTGCCGGCACGGTCTGGACGTGTCCGTTTCGCACGATCAAATCTGGTCCGATGATGACCCCGATGTAGTCCACCTCCAGACCTTGACAGGTGTGAATGCAGCCCACCTCGTTGATCGAGTTCGGCGCAATGATCCACAGGCTTCCGTCGACGTCTAGGTTCCAGCGCTTGCGGTAGTCACCAATAACGATGTCGAAGGACTTCGGGTCTTTCTTGCTGGTCCACGGCCAGCAGTAGCCAGCGACCACGCGTGCCGTACCTGCCGTATTCTTCGCCGCGATCGATTCATGCAGCTCGCCGGGTGTGCCGAATACTTGAAAGTCGAACTCGGCTGTCGTGAGCGTGTTGTTGGCGGTCTCGCGTACATCGAGGGTGTTGTCGAGCCAAGCGATGTATCCGTCCGAGCCGCTGCACCTGAACTGCGAGGCCAGTTCGTGCTCCGACACCTCAGCGCCCTTGCCAACACCGAATTCACGGATGGTCTTCTTGGTGCCGATGTCGCTCAGCGTTACGCGCTGGTCTTCGTCGATGAAGAACACCGTGCACTTGGCGGCAGCAATGAGTTCCTTGACCTGGTTTTCGCCGAGATTTCCGTACAAGCCGCTCTTCTCGTTCAGCCGATGCGCCTCATCCACGATCAACACGTCGAACTGATCGGCGGGCGTATCGATGAAGCCACCAGAGCCCGTGAAGAGGTTGGCGTAGTGCGTGCGCTTCATCGTGCCCACGAGCTTGGTCTCATAGACACGTCTGGGCGCTGCGTTCTTCGAAACGTACTTGCAGTTGAGGCCGGCACCCATCAGGGTGACCAATGCGTTGATGGCGAGCACTGTCTTGCCAGTCCCCGGTCCGCCTTCGACGATCACTACCTTGGGACTCGCGCTCGATGCGGATCGGCCTGCGGCCAAGATGTGCTCGTAAACCTCTTTCTGATCATCGATCAAGATGAATTCGGCGTTCCCCTTCAACAAACCTGCAAGGCTGTCGCTGAGCGCCTTTGATGGCCGTATGCGGCCGTTAGCCAGTTCGTAGAGCACCTTCGGGTCGCCGAACTTGATGTGCTGCTTGATGAAGGTGCGCAGCAAGCCTCGTTCGGTCTCGCCCCGAAGAAACAGCGGTGCCTTCGCAATGTAATCGGCGTAGTGGTCCGAGTCGATGACGCCGTCGCGCTCGTAGTTATGCAGATAAGCGCAGGCTTGTACGGCGATGCCACCGGAGTAGACGGCCTCGTTGAAGCCCTCCAGCAGAGAGGCATAGGACCACGCTTGGTACGAGGGGTGCACGACTTCGCGGTGTCCGCCGCCGAGGTAGGTGCTGACCAGTGCGTCCTTCATAGAGGACTTCACCTTGTCCCATTGCTTTAGTTCGACGATGACGACGTTCTTCGCGTTGTCGTGACCTCGACCGGTCAAGCTGATATCGATGCGTTTGGAGCTTTGCGGGATGTGCAGTTCGACGGCCACGCCGACGTCGTCCGGAATTTCAGAGTCACTGAGTACCTTTGACATGTAGCCGAGCGAATCACGCCATGACCTCATCTCTGCCGCCGGCACTTTGCGGCCGGTGGCTCCGAGGTACTTGGCGAGGATGACGTCTTCGATATCCCGGTCGTTGTTGTCGCTGAGAAATTGCTTCTTGTCTGCCTCGTAGACGATCACATCAATCCTTCCCAGATTCGCCGGCTTCAGGCCGGCTGTGCTTCTTGCTGCTGCCGCGTACCTTGTCTGCGGGGTAGCGCAGGGCGTTTGCCTTCAGCTTTTGTTGAACGGCGGCGTTGAGGTCCACGCCCAGTACGGAAGACAGGCGAACGAGATAGAGCAAGACGTCCGCGATCTCGTCTTGCACAGCGCGAGCCGTTTGGGGGTCTTGGCCAGCCGCCTTGGAGGCTTCTTCCGGCATCCACTGGAAGATTTCGTTCAGTTCGCCGACTTCGCCGGTCAGTGCCATTACTAAGTTTTTGGGTGAATGGAACTGGGCCCAATCGCGCTCGTCTGCAAACTGCTCCAGGTGTGCTGCGAGTTGTGAGAGGTCTACGAGTGCCGTGTTTGACGTCGAATTGCTGGCGTCAGTCATGTGGGGTTTTTGCGTCTTTCATGGCCAATGCGATGCCAGCGAGCGGTCTTGCTTACATCTAAGAACAGCGCGTCTGCGAGGCAATCGTTAACTGCGGCGGACGTTGACGTTAAAGTATGTCACCAATCGTTAACTTGGAGCGGGTGATGAACGTCAATTTCTGTGCAATTCAGGGAGTACAGGCTCGAAGTGAGTCCTGTCACTCCGTTGAATTGACCCTTGGACGGTCGGCGCAGATTGATTTCGTTGCGAATTGAGATGGGGGACGCTCAAACGCCCCCGACCTTCACGCTGGGGCATATCTATCGCCGCTTGCAGGATCTCCACTTGGTCTATGGAGGGGGGCGGCAGGGTGGCATATCTAATTCCGCACAGGCCCCCGTGACCTTCCTGTTCACCGGAAGCGGCGATCGCTATGGCTACGCCGACCGATTCGACGAGGAGGGCACCTTCTTTTACTTCGGTGAAGGCCAAAAGGGCGACATGGAATTTGTCCGTGGCAACTTGGCGGTGCTGAACCATTCAAGCCATGGCAAGGCGCTGCACCTGTTTCATGCCGTCGGCAAGGGCAAGGGACAAAAATATCTTGGTGAATTTGTCTATCAGGATCACAAGTGGGTCATTGCGCCGGATGTAGACGGCAATTCCCGCAGGGCAATCATTTTTAGACTCGTGCCTGTCACGCGACTGGAGCAGTTCGAGCTTGCCTCGGCAGATGAGCCTGCGAAGCACATGACGCTTCAGGATTCGAGACGTCGGGCAATTGCCGCTTCTAAGGTCAATGGCTTGGAAGACAGCAAAAAGGGGAGCCGCACGATATACGAGCGCAGCCGAGCAGTACGCGACTATGTGCTGCAGCGTGCGGCCGGTGTCTGTGAGCTTTGCAAGGAGCCTGCGCCTTTTCGTCGAAGCGATGGGTTGCCGTACTTAGAGCCGCACCACACCACTCGCTTGTCTGACGGCGGCCCTGATCACCCGCAATTTGTTGCGGCGCTTTGCCCTGCATGCCATAGAGAAGTCCACTATGGCGAGCACGCTCAGCCAAAGAATCTGATGCTGAGGGAAAGACTTCGGGTTCTAGAGGCGTCTGAACCAACCTGATTTCGCGGCTGGCTTGACTAAGGGCCGGAAAGGAAAAAGCCCCTGACTCTTGCGAATCAGGGGCTTTTATTTGGTGCCGGAGAGATGAATCGAACACCCGACCTTCTCATTACGAATGAGCTGCTCTACCGACTGAGCTACACCGGCGAAGCCTCAGATTATAGACAAAAAATCAGGCTTTCTCGGCGTGGTACTGCGTCAATCGCTCAACTTCGTTTCTAGAACCCAACATCACGCTCACGCGCTCGTGCAGTTTGGTGGGTTGCAGCTCCAGGATGCGCTGCTTGCCGTTGGTGGCGGCGCCGCCTGCCTGCTCGACCAGCCAGCTCATGGGGTTGGCCTCGTACATCAGGCGCAGCTTGCCGGCCTTTTCGGGCTCGCGCTTGTCCCACGGGTACATGAAGACGCCGCCGCGCATCAGGATGCGGTGCACGTCGGCCACCATGCTGGCGATCCAGCGCATGTTGAAGTCCTTGCCGCGCGGGCCTTCCTTGCCGGCCAGGCATTCGTCGATGTAGCGCTTCACGGGCTCGTCCCAGTGGCGCATGTTGCTCATGTTGATGGCAAATTCCTTGGTGTCGGCCGGAATCTGGATGTCTTCCTGCGTCAGCACGAAGCTGCCTTGCTCGCGGTCGAGCGTGAACATGGCCACGCCGTTGCCCACGGTCAGCACCAGGGTGGTCTGGGGGCCGTAGATGCAGTAGCCGGCCGCCACCTGCTGCGTGCCGGGCTGCAGGAAGTCGTTTTCCTGCACACCAGGGTGGTCGTCGGGCTTCTTCAGCACGCTGAAGATGGTGCCGATGCTCACGTTCACGTCGATGTTGCTGCTGCCGTCCAGCGGGTCGAACATGAGCAGGTATTCGCCCTGCGGGTAGCGGTTGGGCACCACGTGGATGGATTCCATTTCCTCGCTGGCCATGGCCGCGAGGTGGCCGCCCCATTCGTTGGCCTCGATGAGCACTTCGTTGGCGATGATGTCCAGCTTCTTCTGGATCTCGCCCTGCACGTTCTCGCTCTCGGCCGTGCCGAGCACGCCGCCCAGCGCGCCCTTGTTGACGGCCTGGCTGATGCTCTTGCAGGCGCGAGCGACCACTTCGAGCAGCAGGCGCAGCTGGCCGGGAATAAGGCCGTCGGCGCGCTGTTGTTCGACGAGGTAGCGGGTGAGGGAAATCTTTTGAGCCATGTGTCTTCCGGGTTCGGGGTTCTTCTTCAGTTGCCTGCAAGAGCGCGGGTCACGACCTCGTGCGTGTCCTTGCTCAGGTCGGGCTTGGCGGCCACACGGGCGATGGCTTCGCGCGCGGCGCTGCGGTAGGGCTCGGCCAGCTTGCTCCAGCGGTCGAGGGCACGCGCGAGGCGGGCGGCGACCTGAGGGTTGATGGCGTCGAGCTCGATCACGCGCTCGCTCCAGAACACATAGCCGGCCGCGTCGGGGCGGTGGAAGGCGCCGGGGTTGGCGCTGCAGTAGCTGAAGATCACGCTGCGCGCGCGGTTGGGGTTCTTCAGCGAGAAGTCGGGGTGCTTCATCAGCTGCTTGACCAGCGGCAGCACGTCGCCGCCGCGGTCGCTGGCGCCGGCCTGCAGGGAGAACCACTTGTCGATGACCAGCGCCTCGTCCTTGAAGATGGCGTGGAAGCGCGCGAGCGCCTGCGCCGCCAGGGTGTGGCCCGACGACACCAGCGCGTTGAGCGCGTTGAAGCGGTCGGTCATGTTGCCCGCGTCCTTGAAGCGCTGCAGCGTCTTGCCCGGCCACACCACGTCGCCGGAGGAGCGCGCCGCCAGGCACAGGAAGTTGAGCGCCATGCCTGCCAGCGCGCGGCGGCCCGACGAGGTCGGGTCGGGGCTGTAGGCGCCGGTGTCGTGGTTGTCTTCGTAGGCCTGTTGCCAGTCGGCGAAGAGGGCGGTGGCCAGCTGGGCGCGCATGGCTTCGCGCACCAGGTGCACGCGCTGCGGGTCGACCACTTCGAGCTGCTCGGCAATGTAGGTTTCCGACGGCAGCGTGAGCACCAGTTCCTTGAAGGCGGCGTCGAGCTGCGGGTTGCGCAGCACGCTGCGCATGGCGTCGATGTAGGCGTCGTTCAGCACCGGCGTGGTGTCGGTCGCCAGGGCGCCGATGCCCTGCAGCGCGGCGCGCAGGCCCAGGCGCTGGCCGGCTTCCCAGCGGTTGAACGGGTCGGGGTCGTTGGCCAGCAGGGTCAGCAGCTGGGCGTCGGTGTACTCGAAGTCGAGGATCACCGGCGCGCTGAAGCCGCGCAATATGGAAGGCACCGGCTCGGCGTCCAGGCCCACGAAGGTGATCTGCTCGCCGGCGCGCGACAGCACCAGGGTGCGCGTGCCGCGCGTGACTTCGCTTTCGCCTTCGAGCTGCAGCGGCAGTTCGCGGCCGTTGGCGTCGAGCAGGCCCACGTTCAGCGGAATGACGAAGGGTTCCTTGGCCGGCTGGCCCGGGGTGGGCGGGCAGCTCTGCACCACGCTCAGGGTGTAGCTGCGGTTGGCCGGGTCGTACACGCCGTGGGCGGCAAGGCGCGGCGTGCCGGCCTGGCTGTACCAGCGCTTGAACTGGGGCAGCAGGCGGGCCAGTTCCGATTCGGGGTTGGCGTCGGCGATGGCCTGGGCGAAGTCGTCGCAGGTCACGGCCTGGCCGTCGTGGCGCTCGAAGTAGAGCGTGATGCCCTTCTCGAAGCCCTTGCGGCCGACCAGCGTCTGCATCATGCGCACCACCTCGGCACCCTTTTCGTAGATGGTGACGGTGTAGAAGTTGCTGATCTCGATGTAGCTGTCGGGCCGCACCGGGTGGGCCATGGGGCCCGCGTCTTCGGGGAACTGGGCGGTGCGCAGAACGCGAACGTCTTCGATGCGCTTCACCGCGCGGGCCGAGGCGTCGGCGCACAGGTCCTGGCTGAATTCCTGGTCGCGGAAGACGGTGAGGCCTTCCTTCAGCGAGAGCTGGAACCAGTCGCGGCAGGTCACGCGGTCGCCGCTCCAGTTGTGGAAGTACTCGTGGCCGACCACGCTTTCGATGTTGCTGTAGTCGGCGTCGGTGGCGGTGGCCTGGTTGGCCAGAACGTACTTCGTGTTGAAGATGTTCAGGCCCTTGTTCTCCATGGCGCCCATGTTGAAGTCGCTGGTGGCGACGATCATGAAGCGGTCCAGGTCCAGCGGCAGGCCGAAGCGGGCTTCGTCCCACAGCACCGAGTTGATGAGCGAGTTCATCGCGTGCTCGGTCTTGTCGAGGTCGCCGGCGCGCACGTACACCTGCAGCAGGTGTTCCTTGCCGCTGCGTGCCTTGATGCGCTGCTCGCGCGCCACCAGCTTGCCCGCCACCAGGGCGAACAGGTAGCTGGGTTTCTTGAACGGGTCGACCCACTTGGCGAAGTGCCGGCCTTCGGGCAGCTCGCCTTGCTCGACCAGGTTGCCGTTCGACAGCAGCACCGGGTAGGCGGCCTTGGCGGCGCGCAGCGTGACGGTGTAGCTCGCCATCACGTCCGGGCGGTCGAGGAAATAGGTGATGCGGCGGAAGCCCTCGGCCTCGCACTGCGTGAAGAAGGTGTCTTCGCTCACGAACAGGCCCATCAGCTTGGTGTTCTTGATGGGGCAGCAGGTGGTGAAGAGTTCGAGCTCGAAAGCATCGGGCAGGCCGTCGATGACGAGCTGGTCGCCCTCCATGCGGAACGACGCGCCCTGGCCGTTGACCAGCACGCGCGCCAGGTTCAGCTCGTCGCCGTCCAGGCGCAGCGGCTGCACCGGCACCTCGGGGTTGCGGCGCATCTGCATGCGGTTGAGCACGCGGGTCTTGGCGGGGTCGAGGTCGAAGGTCAGGTCGACGGTGTCGATCCAGTAGGCCGGCGCGGCGTAGTCTTCGCGGCGAATGGCAATGGGTTGCCCTTGGGCGTCACGCTGCAGCATCGAGGGTCTCCAGAAAATTTGAATGGGCGAGTTCGTTGTAGTCGCGAACGGCGGCGATCACGTGGGGGCCTGCCAGTTCGGCTGCGGTGTGGGTGCTGCACACGGCCACGGCGCGCATGCCGCCGCGGCGGGCTGCCTCGATGCCGAAGGGCGCGTCTTCGAAGACGATGCAGCGCTCGGGCGCCACGCCGATGCGGCGCGCGGCTTCGAGAAAGATGGCGGGCGTGGGCTTGCCGGTGAAGCCCTCGTCGCCGCCCACGATGGCCAGCGGCAGCGGGTCCATCTTCAGGCGCGACATGGCGAACTCGATGTTGTGCCTGTCGCCCGCCGTGCCCACGGCCACCTTCAGGCCGCGCGTCTCGGCCGCCCTGGCGAAGGCGGTGAAGCCCGCTACTTCGGTGAAGTTGTCGTGGAACATGGCACGGTAGATCTCTTCCTTCTCGTGCACCAGGGCCTGGCACTCGGCGTCGGACAGCTCGCGCTCGAACAGCTCGCGCATGCTCTCCGTGCCGGTGCGGCCGGTGGTGCGAGCGAGGATCTCGCTCACGTCGAGCTTCACGCCGTGGTTCTGCGCGAATTCGACCCACGACCGCGCATGCCAGGGCATGGAGTCGATCATGGTGCCGTCCATGTCGAAGATGAAGGCTTCGACCTTGCCACCGTCCGTCGGGCTTTTCAGGCTCATCGGGGTTACACGCCTTGCTTGAGAGAGGCTTCGATGAACACGTCGAGGTCGCCGTCCAGCACCTTCTGGGTGGCCGAGACTTCCACGTTGGTGCGCAGGTCCTTGATGCGGCTGTTGTCCAGCACGTAGCTGCGGATCTGGTGGCCCCAGCCCACGTCGGTCTTGCTGTCTTCCAGCTTCTGCTGCTCTTCCTGGCGCTTGCGCATCTCGTGGTCGTACAGGCGCGAGCGCAGGCGCTTCCACGCCACGTCGCGGTTGCTGTGCTGGCTGCGGCCGTCCTGGCACTGCACCACGATGCCGGTCGGAATGTGCGTCAGGCGCACGGCCGAGTCGGTCTTGTTGATGTGCTGGCCGCCGGCGCCGCTGGCGCGGAAGGTGTCGGTGCGCACGTCCGACGGATTGATCTCGATCTCGATGGAGTCGTCGATTTCCGGGTACACGAAGATGCTGGCAAAGCTGGTGTGGCGCCCGCCCGACGAGTCGAACGGCGACTTGCGCACCAGGCGGTGCACGCCCGTTTCGGTGCGCAGCAGTCCGAAGGCGTAGTCGCCCTCGACCTTGATGGTCGCGCCCTTGATGCCGGCGGTGTCGCCGGGCGTTTCGTCTTCGATCTGCGTCTTGAAGCCCTTGCGCTCGGCGTACTTCAGGTACTGGCGCAGCAGCATGCTGGCCCAGTCGCAGGCCTCGGTGCCGCCGGCGCCGGCCTGGATGTCGACGAAGGCGTTCAGCGGATCGGCCGGGTTGTTGAACATCCGGCGGAATTCGAGCTGCTTGATGTCGGCTTCGAGCACGGCGGCGTCATCGGCGATGGCCTGCAGGCCGTCCATGTCGCCTTCTTCCTTCGACATCTCGAAGAGTTCGGTGTTGTCCGACAGCCCGTTGGTGAGCCGGTCGAGCGTGACGACCACGTCGTCGAGCGACTTCTTTTCCTTGCCCAGTTCCTGGGCCTTCTTCGGGTCGTTCCAGACGTTCGGGTCTTCGAGCGATGCGTTGACTGTCCTCAGTCGTTCAGCTTTGGCATCGTAGTCAAAGATACCTCCGTAAATCGACCGTGCGGACGCTCAGGTCCGCGAGCATTGCGCCGATTTGGTTGATCTGTTCTGCGTCCATGGGGTGTCCTGACTGTGTTCGGGGAAACCGGGCATTTTCTCATGCTCCGGTGAACGGCCAGGGAGCGCCCCCGTATTGCTCCTTCCCCCGCTGGGGGAAGGCTGGGATGGGGGCGGGCAGGGCGTTTCGCGCGAGCGCCGCTTGCCCCCACCCCGGCCCTCCCCCAGCGGGGGAGGGAGAAGGTCATCAGAACGCGGGAATCAGCGAGCCCTTGAACTGGGTCTCGATGAAGCTCTTCACCTCCGGCGACTGGTAGGCGGCCACCAGGCGCTTGGCCCAGGGCTTGTCCTTGTCGGCGCGGCGCACGGCGATCAGGTTGGCGTAGGGGCTCTTGGGCGACTCCTTGATCACGGCGTCCTTGTTGAACGACAGGCCGGCCTTCTCCGCGTAATCGTTGTTGATGGCGGCAATGGCCAGGTCGTCGAGCGAGCGCGGCAGCTGGGCGGCGTCCAGCGCCACCAGCTTCAGCTTCTTGGGGTTGGTCACCACGTCCAGCGGGGTGGCGTTGTTGTTCTTCACCGCCTCGGGCTTGAGGGTGATGAGGCCGGCCTGCTGCAGCAGCAACAGCGCGCGGTTGCCGTTCGACGGATCGTTCTGGATGCCGACGGAGGCGCCGTCCGCCAGTTGGTCGATCGACTTGATCTTGTGCGAATAGAAGCCCAGCGGCGCGGTGATGGTCAGGCCCACCGGCACCAGGTCGAAGCCGCGCGCCTTGATCTGGTTGTCCAGGAAGGGCTGGTGCTGGAAGGCGTTGGCGTCCAGGTCGCCCGAGGCCAGCGCCGCGTTGGGCAGCTGGTAGTCGTTGAACACCACGACCTGGATGTTCAGCCCGTCCTTGGCGGCGACCTTCTTGACCACCTCGAAGATCTGCTCGCCGTTGCCGACGGAAACGCCGACCTTGATGTTGTTCTTGTCCTGGGCCAGGGCAGCGCCGCCGGCGCCGAAAAGGGCTGCGGCCAGCGTGACGGCGAAGAGGCTGCGGCGACGGAAAGTGGAATGCATGACAGTGCGGAATCGAAAAAATGAAGGCGCGAATGTGGCATTGCAGCAAGCGATTGGGAACGAACCAATAGGCATATCGATATGGCGTGTATGGCGCGCATCGAGGTTTTCTTATGCCGCTTGCGATATAAACAGCATCCTTTTTCTTCGTTCCCTTCTGCCGCTTTTGTTTTCATACTCGGCACCTTTTTCGCGAACCTTCGTGTCCGGCGCCCTCGCTGGCCGCGCTTCTTCCCAATGAGCCATCCTTCGCCCGATGCGGGCCGCGGCAGCGCGGCACCGGTCATCCGCCTGCAATCCGTGCAGAAGTCCTTCGCGCTGCCCAGTGGCGAGGTGTTCGACGCCGTGCACTCGCTGTCGCTCGAGATCCAGCAGGGCGACGTGTTCGGCCTGATCGGCAAGAGCGGCGCCGGCAAGTCGACGCTGCTGCGCCTGATCAACCTGCTGGAGCGGCCCGACGCGGGCCAGGTCTTCGTGGGCGGGCGCGACCTCACCACGCTCTCGCGCAGCGAACTGCGCGACACGCGCCAGAACATCGGCATGATCTTCCAGCAGTTCAACCTGCTGCAGAACGCCACGGTGTTCGACAACGTGGCCTTCCCGCTGAAGATCCACGGCCGCCACTCCAAGGCCGAAATCGATGCCCGCGTGCGCGAGTGCCTCGCCCTGGTGGGCCTGGCCGAGAAGATCGACACCTACCCGGCGCAGCTGTCCGGCGGCCAGAAGCAGCGCGTGGCCATCGCCCGCGCGCTGGCGCCGCGCCCGCAGGTGCTGCTGTGCGACGAGCCCACCTCGGCGCTCGACTCCGAAACCACGCGCTCCCTGCTGGAGACGCTGCGCGACATCAACCAGAAGATCGGCGTGACCATCGTGATCGTGACGCACGAGCTGTCGGTGGTCGAGGTGCTGTGCCGCAACGTGGCCATCCTCGAGAAGGGCCGCCTGATCGAGCAGTTCGCCGTCGAAGAGGCGCCGAACGAGGAGCGCAAGACCGCGCTGGGCCGCGAGATCGACGAACTGGTGCGCCGACGCGAACGCGACGTGCGCGAACAGCAGCAGGCTCAGCAGCAACAACAAGACCGCGCCGCGACGGCCGCTGCCGCCAAGGAGCCCGCCTATGTTTGAGAACATCGCCCCCATCCTCCCCGAGCTGTGGGTCGCCACCGGCCAGACTTTCATGATGCTGGCCATCGGCCTCACGGCGGCGGTGCTCATCGGCGGGCCGCTGGGCATCCTGCTGTTCCTGCTGGGCCCCGGCCAGTCGCTGGAGAACAAGCCTGCGTTCCTGGTGCTCAACTGGCTGGTGAACACGGTGCGCTCGTTCCCGTTCATCATCCTGCTGGTGGCGCTGGTGCCGTTCACGCGGGTGATCGCTGGCACGTCGATCGGCCCGCTGGCGGCCGCGGTGCCGCTGTCGTTCGCGGCCATTCCCTACCTGGCGCGGCTGGTCGACCAGTGCCTGCGCGAAGTGCCGCGCGGCGTGATCGAGGCGGCCCACGCGATGGGCGCGACCGAACTGCAGATCGTCTGGCGCGTGCTGCTGGTGGAGGCCCGTTCGGGCCTGGTGCTGGCGCTGACGGTGCTGGCCGTGAGCTTCCTGTCTTACTCGGCGGTGGCCGGCGTGGTGGGCGGCGGCGGCATCGGCGACCTGGCCATCCGCTACGGCTACTACCGTTTCCAGACCGACGTGATGGTGCTCACCGTGGCGCTGCTCGTGGTGCTGGTACAGATCCTGCAGTTCGTGGGCAACACCACGGCAAGCAGGCTCGACAAGCGTTGATTCTTTCTTTCTCCCTAGCTAGCTTTTTCATCTCATGAAGACCGTTTTCCTGCGCCGTTCCGTTCTCGCCCTGTCGCTGTCCGCGCTGTCTGTCCTGTCTCTGGGCGGCCTCTCGCTGCAGGCCCATGCGCAAGACCCCGCTAAGAAGAACCTCGTGATCGGCGGCACCGCCGGCTCCAACACCGACCAGCTCAAGGCCGGCATCGTGCCCCTGCTCGAAAAGAAGGGCTACAAGGTCAAGCTGGTCGAGTTCAACGATTACGTGCAGCCCAACCTGGCGCTGGCCCAGGGTTCGCTCGACGCAAACTTCTTCCAGCATCAGGTCTACCTGAAGAAGTTCGCGGCCGACCAGAAGCTCGACATCACCGAACTGGTGCAAGGCCCGATCGCCCCCATGGGCGTGTACTCGACCAAGCGCAAGACGCTGGCCGAAGCCAAGGAAGGCGACCGCGTGACGCTGCCGAACGACCCGAGCAACCTGGCCCGCGCGCTGGTGCTGTTGGAGCAGAACAAGCTGATCACCATCAAGGCCGGCATCGATCCGCTGCGCGCCAGCGAAAAGGACGTGGCCGAGAACCCGAAGAAGCTGAAGTTCATTCCGCTCGAAGCCGCGCAGCTGCCGCGTTCGCTGGGCGACACCGAGTACGCCATCGTCAACGGCAACTTCGCGATCTCGTCGGGCCTGAAGCTCACCGAGGCCGTGGTGCTCGAGAAGACGCCCGACTACTACCTGAATGTGGTGGCCGTGAAGACCGCCGACAAGAACACCCAGTGGGCCAAGGACATCGCCGAGGCTTACCGCTCGAAGGAGTTCAAGGCGGTGGTCGACAGCAAGTTCCAGGGCTACGCCAAGCCCAGCTTCCTGCAGTAATCCATTTCTCCCTTCCTCAGACCAAGGACACCCCATGCCCGTTCTGGCCATATTCGATGCCCAAGGAAGCTGGCGCGACACGCATGTGTGCGACGGCTGGATCACCGAACATCTGGCCGGGCAGGGCGTGAGTTGGGGGCGCGGCAAGAAGAAGGGGCAGCGCGTGCTGGACAGCGCGGGGCTGTTCTACGTGCCTACCGCCGATGGCTATCTGGGGCTGCTGCTGGAGGCCGGCGAGTGGGCGGCCATGCCGGCCGGCAAGCCGCATTTCTTCGATGCGGGCGAGGCGGAGTCGCTCGACGGCCTGCCTGCTTCGTTGCCGCTCTTCGAGGCCTTCGTCGAAGAAGTCCTGTCCCTGACCGGGAACGACGCCGACGAGGAGTGAGCGAGCGAACGAGCGGCTACGCCGCCAGCCGCTGCGCAGCCCGCCCACCAGGCCGCGCCAACCCGAGGTGATCGCGCAGAGTGCGCCCCTCGTAGTCTTTGCGGAAGATTCCGCGCTTCTGCAGGATCGGCACCACGCCGTCGACGAAGTCCTGCAGCCCGTGCGGAAGCGCATCGGGCATCAGGTTGAACCCATCGGCCGCGCCGGCCTTGAACCAGCGTTCGATGTCGTCCGCGATCTGCTCCGGCGTGCCGACGATCACGCGGTGCCCGCCGCCGCCCGCCAGTTCGCGGATCAGCTGGCGCACCGTGTAGCCGTGCGTGCGGCCTGCCGCCACCACGGCGTTGAAAAAAGTGTGGTTGCCGTTGCCATTGGCCGGCAGCGGCAGGTCGTCGGGCAGGCGCTCGTCGAGCTTCAGGCGCTCGGGCGAGATGCCCAGGGTGCCTGCCACCCGCGTCAGGCTGTAGTCCCACGGAATCAGGTCGACCAGCTCGTCGCGGCGGCGCAGGGCCTCGGCCTCCGTGCTGCCGACGATGGTCGTCAGGCCCGCGAGCACCTTCACCGCGTCAGGCCCACGGCCCAGTTCGGCGGCGCGGGTCTTCAGGGCGCGCGCATACGCCAGCGACTCCTCGAACGACTGCGAGGCCGAGAACACCGCCTCCGCATGGCGCGAGGCCAGCTCGCGCCCGTCGGCGGACGCGCCGGCCTGCACCAGCACCGGGTGCCCCTGCGGCGGGCGCGGCAGGTTCAGCGGCCCCTGCACCGCGAAGTGCTCGCCCCGGTGCGCTATGGCGTGCACCTTGGCCGTGTCGATGAAGCTGCCCGCGGCCTTGTTGCCGACGAAGGCGTCGTCTTCCCAGCTGTCCCACAGCGCCTTCACGATGTCGGTGAACTCCGAGGCGCGTGCGTAGCGCCTGGCATGGTCGGGCACGGCGTCGAGGCCGAAATTGCGCGCCGACGGCAGGTCGGCCGTGGTCACCACGTTCCAGCCCGCCCGGCCGCCGCTCACATGGTCGAGCGTGGCGAAGCGGCGGGCGATGTTGTAGGGCTCGTTGTAGCTGGTCGAGGCGGTGGCGATCAGGCCGATGTGCGTGGTGGCGGCCGCCACGCAGGCCAGCAGCACCGTGGGCTCCAGCGCGGTGATCGGGCGGAAGTGGATCTGGTCGACGATGGCCGCGTTGTCCGCGAGGAACACCGCGTCGAGCTTGGCCGCCTCGGCGATCCGGGCGGTGCGGATGTAGTGCTGGATGTCCGCAAAGGCCCACGGGTCGCTCTCCGGCAGGCGCCAGGCCGAGGGCACGAAGCCCGAGTGCAGGATGTTGACGTTCAGGTGCAGCTGTCGGGGCTTGGTTGTCGAGTGGCTCATTGCGAGAAATAGTCGGGCAGGCGGTAGCCGGCCCAGCTCGGGTTGGCCTTGAAGAAACGCTGGAACTCCGGCGACTGGTAGGCGGCCGCGATGTCTTTCGCGAACTTCGCGTTCTCGTTGCTGCGCTTGACGGCCACCACGTTCACGTAGGGCAGCGTCATGTCCTCGAGCTTGAGCGCCTCGGTGAGCTTCAGCCCCGAGGCCACGGCGAAGTTGCCCTGCACCGCGACGATGTCGGCATCGGCCAGCGAGCGCGGGGCTTGCGCGGCTTCGAGCGGCACGAGCTTCAGGCGCTTGGGATTGGTCGCGATGTCGCGCTCCGACACCGCGATGGGGCTCACACCCGGCTTGAGCGTGACCCAGCCGACGGCCGCGAGGATGTTGAGCGCGCGCGCCGCGTTCACCGGGTCCGAAGGCAGCGTGACGGTGGCGCCGTCGGGCACCGCGTCGAGCGACTTGTGGCGCTGCGAGTACAGGCCCATGGGCGGTGTCGGCACATGCACGATGGGCACCAGGTCGAAGCCCTGCTGCTTGTTGGTGGCGTTCAGGTACAGCGTGTGCTGGAAGATGTTGGCGTCGATCTGCCCGCGCTCCACCGCGTCGTTGGGCTGCACGCCCTGGCTGAATTCCACGTACTTGACGGCGTAGCCCAGCTTCTTCAGCTGGGGCTCGATGCCGTTGGTGAAGGCGTCGCGATAGGGGCCGGGCATAAAGCCCACGCGCAGGTCGGCGGCCTGGGCCGACACATGGAGGAACAGGCCCAGCGCAAGGCTGCCGAGCAGCGAGGCGGACCAGCGTGCCGGCAAGGGCGCGCGCAACGGAAAACGCATGACAGGCAACTCCGGGGAGCAAAGGGAGCTGGGCACTCTAGGCCGCGCTGCCTGCCGTGCGAACGAAGATTCGCGCGCTTGGTTATCCGCTCGGCAAATATCCGCAGACCATCCGTCAGCCAGGCTGGCCTTCGCGCTTGAGAAAGTCGACGAAAGCCCGCAGCGGCGCGGGCATGTGGGTGCGGCTGGGGTAGTACAGGAACGGCCCCGAAAAGCTCTGCCACCAGTCTTCGAGCACCGGCACCAGCGTGCCGCGCTCGATGGCGGGGCGCAGGTATTCGTCGAAGGTGTAGATCAGGCCCAGGCCCGCTTCGGCGGCGTGCAGCTCGAGGTCGGGCATCGAGGCGACCAGCGGGCCGGTCGGCGTGATCTTCACCGCCTTGCCCTTGCGCACGAAGCCCCAGGCCGCGAGCACGCCGCTCGGAAAGCGGTGGGCGATGCAGGCGTGTTCGAGCAGGTCGGAGGGGTGCTTGGGCGTGCCGTGCCTGGCCAGGTAGGCGGGCGAAGCGGCGGCCACGAAGCGCTGGGTGCGCGGGCCCAGCGGCACGGCGATCATGTCGCGGGCAATGCTCTCGTCATAGCGGATGCCGGCGTCGAAGCCGGCCGAGAGCACGTCGATGAAGGTGTCGTTCGCCGCGATTTCCAGCGTGATGCCGGGGTGCGCGTGCAGGAAGCGGCTGACCAGCGGCGGCAGCACGCGCTGCGCCACGATGGTCGGCACGTTCAGCCGCAGCGTGCCGGTGGGGCTGTCGCGAAAGCTGTTGAGCGTGTCGAGCGCGCCGGCGATGTCGTCGAGCGCGGGCGAGATGCGGTCGAGCAGGCGCTGGCCCGCTTCGGTGGGGGTGACGCTGCGCGTGGTGCGGTTCAGCAGCCGCACGCCCAGCTGCGCTTCCAGCCTGCGCATGGCCTCGCTGAGCGAGGAGGGCGACACGCCGCGCAGGGCCGCCGCGCCGCGAAAACCACGCGCCCGCGTCACGGCCACGAAGGCGCCCAGGTCCGAGAGGTCGGGTTCGGTCATGGCGCGATTGTGCTTTTTTCCGCACAACCTGTGCGGCGGCGGGCGGATTATCGAACAGACGATTTCCTTCCAGACTACCGCCCATGCCGCTCGCAACCGCATGCGGCCCCTCTGAAAGGACAGCCACCATGAACACACTCCAACTCGGCGCCACAGGCCCCAAGGTCTCCGCATTCGGCCTCGGCTGCATGGGCATGTCGGGCATGTACGGCCCGGCCGACCGCGCGGAAAGCATCGCCACCATCCATGCCGCCATGGACGCGGGCATCACCCTGCTCGACACCGGCGACTTCTACGGCAGCGGCCACAACGAAATGCTGATCGGCGAAGCGCTGAAAGGCCTGAAGGGTTCGCAGCGCGACGCGGCACTGGTGAGCGTGAAGTTCGGCGCCATGCGCGACCCGGCCGGCGGCTGGGTCGGCTACGACGCGCGGCCCGCGGCGGTGAAGAACTTCGCCACCTACTCGCTGCAGCGCCTGGGCGTGGACCACATCGACGTCTACCGCCCGGCGCGGCTCGATCCGAACGTGCCCGTCGAAGACACCATCGGCGCCATCGCCGACCTCGTGAAGGCGGGCTACGTGCGCCACATCGGCCTGTCGGAAGTGGGCTCGCAGACCATCCGCAAGGCGGCGGCGGTACATCCGGTCTGCGATCTGCAGATCGAGTATTCGCTGATCTCGCGCGGCATCGAGGACGACATCCTTGCCACCTGCCGCGAGCTGGGCATTGCCATCACCGCCTACGGCGTGCTCTCGCGCGGGCTGATCAGCGGGCACTGGAAGAAGGACAGCGCGGGCGCCAAGGATTTCCGTGCGCACAGCCCGCGCTTCCAGGGCGAGAACGTGGACCGCAACCTGGCGCTGGTCGATGCGCTGCGCAAGATCGCCGATGCCAAGGGCGTGACGGTGGCGCAGATCGCCATCGCCTGGGTGGTGGCGCAGGGCGACGACATCGTGCCGCTGATCGGCGCGCGGCAGCGCACGCGGCTGGACGAGGCGCTCGGGGCGCTGGACGTGAAGCTGTCCGCCGATGACCTGGCGGCCATCGAGCGCGCCGTGCCCAAGGGCGCCGCCGCCGGCGACCGCTATGCGGCGGCGCAGATGGCGAGCCTGGACAGCGAGCCGCGCCGCGGCTGAGCGGCCGGCCGGGTCGGTCAGTCAGCGAGGAAGTCTTCGATCATCCGCGCCACGATCCGCGGCTGGTCGTGGTGCAGCATGTGGCCCGCGTCTTCCAGCCGCTCGATGCGCGCGGCGGGTACCGACTTCAGCCGCTCGTGGAATTCTTCGAGCGTGTAGCGGTTCTTCCACCAGCCCTGCAGGCTGTCGTCGGAGGCCTCGACCATCAGCAGCGGGGCGGTGATGCGCGCGTAGAGCGCCAGCGTCTCGTCCACGCGGAAGATGTGCGCGTTGACGATCTTGTGCGCTGCCTCGCCCAGGATCTGCCAGCGCTCGCCGCCGTCGGGCTGCGCATGGTTCACCGACCAGTGGCTGGCGAGCCAGTTGGCCTTGTCGGGCGTCAGGCGCGGGTTGGTCTTCATGAGGCGGCGGGCCACGCCCTCCACGCCCGAATAGCCGGCCAGCGCCATCTCGCCGCGGTGCAGGCGCTTGAGTTCGTCGATCCACTGGCCGTAGCGCGCGGGCGCCTCCTCGGGCTTGCGCGCCGGCATGCCGAAGCCTTCGAGGTTGACCAGGCGGCGGATGCGCTGCGGCCGCACGCCGGCGTAGTGCATGACGACATTGCCGCCCATGCTGTGGCCGACGAGGTCGATCTGCCGGGCGCCTTCGCCTTCACCGGCGTAGTGGTCGAGCAGCCATTCGAGGTCGGCCAGGTAGTCGGCGAGCCAGTAGTTGTCGACGCCGCCGCCGCCGGTCAGGCCGAAGCCGCGCCAGTCGGGCGCGATGATGAAGCGGTCTTCTTCCATCGCGTCGACCACGAATTGCCACGACGCCGCCACGTCCATCCAGCCGTGCACCAAAACCAGAGGCGGGCGCGCGTCGGAGGGCTGGCCCCACAGGCGCACGTGGTAGCTGAGGTTGCGCACGGGCACGAATTCGCTGCGGGAGGGGCGGAGGGCTTGGTACATGGCGCCCGATGATAAGGAGGCCCTTGCGGGCGCGCAGTCCGCCACAGGACAGGCGCCGCCCGGGTTTATTGCCCCCGGCCAGCGGGAGGCGGGAGGGGACGGTAGCATCCCGCGCATGAAAAAGATCCAACTCGGTCAAAGCGACCTGCACGTCACCCCGATCTGCCTCGGCACGATGACCTTCGGCGAACAGGTCGACGAACCCACTTCGCACGCCATCCTGAGCCGCTCGCTCGAGCGCGGCGTCGACTTTATCGACACCGCCGAGATGTACTCGGTGCCCACGCGCAAGGAAACCTACACCGTCACCGAAACCATCATCGGCAACTGGTTCGCAGCCAATCCCGGCGCGCGCGAGAAGCTGGTGGTCGCGACCAAGGTCGCGGGCCCGTCGCGCGGCATGCCCTGGGTGCGCGAAGGCAGCGGCATGACGGCTGCGGACATCGAGGCTTCGTGCAACGCGAGCCTGAAGCGCCTGAAGACCGACGTCATCGACCTCTACCAGATTCACTGGCCGGAGCGCCATGTGCCGCTGTTCGGCAACATGTATTACGACCCGGCCAAGGAAAGCTCGAAGACGCCGATCCTCGAACAGCTCGAAGCGCTGGGCAAGCTGGTGAAGGCCGGCAAGGTGCGCGCCATCGGCCTGTCGAACGAAACGCCCTACGGCGTGCATGAGTTCGTGCGGCTGGCCGAGCAGCACGGGCTGCCGCGCGTGGCGACGGTGCAGAACGTGTACAGCCTCATCAGCCGCGGCCACGAGAACGCGCTGGACGAGACCATGCACCGGCTGAACGTGTCGCTGCTGGCGTATTCGCCGCTGGCCTTCGGCCTGCTCACCGGCAAGTACGACCAGAGCGGCATCGAGGGCCCCGACGCGCCGAAGGGCGCGCGCATCTCGAGCTACGAGTCGGTGCGCAAGCAGCGCTGGGGCCGCCCCGATTCGCTGCGCGCGGCCAAGCGCTACAACCAGCTGGCGCGCGACAACGGCCTGACGCCGACGCAACTGGCGCTGGCCTTCTGCTACACCAAGTGGCAGGTGGCGAGCACGATCATCGGCGTGACCTCGGTGGCGCAGCTGGACGAGGATCTGGACGCGTACGGCACCACGCTGTCGGCCGAGATCCTGGCCGAGATCGACAAGATCCGCTGGGAAATCCGCGATCCGGCGGCCTGAGGCTTGCCGGAGTCAGCGGCCGCAGTCGCCGTTGGCCGCGGCCAGCGCCAGGGCGGGCAGGCTCAAGAGGCCCATGCCGCTGCCCTTGAACTGGCCTTTCATGCAGTCGCCGCGCGCCGAGGCGGCGACATCGGCGCTCAGCCGGGAATCGAAGGTGGAGCGCGGGTTGCCGTTGAGGTCTTGCCCGGCGCGGTCGGCGAAGGAACGCTCACGGCCGATGTCGCGCAGGGCGCGGCGGGTGCTTTCGGAATGAAGGATCAGCGGTTTGGCTGGTGCGGGGCTTGCCGCTTGCGATGGCTCGTCGGCCGCGACCGGTGCGGCGGGAGCCGTCGTCGCATTGCTTCGGGTGGGCAGGGGCGCACGCCTCGCGGTTGCGCGAGCTGCCGGAGCCGGGGCGCGCGGTGTCGCTTCCTTTTGCTGTGCCGGTGGTTCGGCCTTCATGACGGGCGGGGCAACCTGCACCACTTCCATCACCACGCGCCGAGCCGTATCGGCCATGCGCCTGTGCGGCTGCGTTGCGCCCAGCAGCAGCCAGAGCACGGCTGCGTGCATCGCCACCACGGCCAGCACGAGCGCAATCAGGTTGGGGCGGTGCATCAACGCCCGAGGTGGAACGAGGCCTTGAATACCGGGGCTGTCGTATGCTGCATGGTCGGACCGGAATTCGATGTAGTTCGGCAAATTCTTGCCGTGGAACTCCAAGTTTTCTGAAGTGATCCTGAACCTGCAATTGCCACCGAGATGGCCAAGAAAAGCACCCATACCTCCGAGACGCCCGCCACGCAATTGCTGCGCGCGCACAAGATCGCCTTCACCGAGCACCCTTACGAATACGTCGAGCACGGCGGCGCGCAGCGCGGCGCCGAAATGCTCGGGCTCGATCCGTTCACCGTCATCAAGACGCTGGTCATGCAGGACCAGGACGCCAAGCCGCTGATCGTGCTGATGCACGGCAACCGCACGGTGTCGACCAAGAACCTCGCGCGGCAGATCGGCGCCAAGTCGGTCGAGCCGTGCAAGCCCGAGGTGGCGCAGCGCCACAGCGGCTACATGGTGGGCGGCACTTCGCCGTTCGGCACGCGGCGCGAGATGCCGGTGTATGTGGAGTCCGCCATCCTCGAGCTGCCGAGGATCGTGCTCAACGGCGGGCGGCGGGGCTACCTGATCGGCATCGATCCGCGGGTGTGCGTGGACCTGCTGGGCGCCAAGCCCGTGCAATGTGCGCTGGCAGAATAGCCGGCGCCGAACAGAACAACAACCATCCCCCGCGGAGTGCCGTCTTGAGTTTCACCTTGCCTTCCTTCATTGCCATCGTGGTGTCGTACCTGATCGGCTCGCTGTCCTTCGCGGTCATCGTGAGCAAGGCGCTCGGCATGGCCGACCCGCGCAGCTACGGCAGCAAGAACCCCGGCGCCACCAACGTGCTGCGCTCGGGCAACAAGGGCGCGGCGCTGGCCACGCTGCTGCTCGACGCGCTCAAGGGCTGGGTGCCGGTATTCCTGATCCACCAGTTCGGCGGGCAGTGGGGGTTGGGGGCGGGCGTCGCGGCGCTGGCCGGCCTGGCGGCCTTCCTGGGCCATCTGTACCCTGTGTTCTTCAGCTTCCAGGGCGGCAAGGGCGTGGCCACGGCCGCCGGCGTGCTGGTGGGCATCGCGCCCTGGCTGGGGCTGGCCACCGGCGTCACCTGGCTGATCATCGCGATCTTCTTCCGCTATTCGTCGCTGTCGTCGCTGGTGGCGGCGTTCTTCGCGCCGGCTTACTACCTGATCGGCGGCGGCATTGCCTGGCCGCTCGACCGCACGGTGCTGGTTGCGCTTATCGTCATGAGCTTGCTGCTGATCTGGCGGCACCGCGAAAACATCCGCCGGCTCGCGGCCGGCACGGAGTCGAAGCTCGGCTCCAAGAAAAAGAAGGACTGAAAGAACACCATGGCTTCCATCACCCGCTTCCACGTCGGCCCGCGCCTGTCGGAAACCGCCGTTCACAACGGCACCATCTACCTCGCCGGCCAGGTGCCCGACGACACCACGCAGGACATCCGCGGCCAGACCGCGCAAGTGCTCGCCATGGTCGACCGCCTGCTGGCCGAGGCCGGCAGCGACAAGTCGCGCATCCTCATGACGCAGATATTCCTGGCCGACATCAATGACATCTCGGCCATGAACGAGGTGTGGGACGCGTGGATTCCGGCCGGCAACACGCCGCCGCGCGCGACCGTGCAGGCCCAGATGGCCAACTCGGCCTACAAGATCGAGATCGTCGTCACCGCCGCGCAGGCCTGATCGGCCCGGGTCTTTTCAAGGGGCCGCCGCGCACGGCCGCCCGAAGCGGCCGGCCCGCCCCTGGTAGGGGGTTGGCGGAGCGACACGAAGTGCGCGCAGCCTGGGGGCGAGCAATCAGTACCGTTTTTCGAGGACCATCTGGTCCGCGTCGCGCCGCATCGAGAAGCGGTTGATGAAGCTGTTGCCCAGCAGCACGAAGGGCATCGACTGCTGCGAAACGACGGCGTCGATGTCGTACACCTCGACATCGCCCACGCGCACCGACTGCAGCCGCAGCCGGTAGCCCTGGGCCACGCCGTTGGCGGTGCCGATCTGCACCGGCTGGCCCTTGCTGTAGTCCAGCCCGATGCGTTGCGCGTCGGCGGCCGACATGGCCACGTTGGTGGCGCCGGTGTCGAGCATGAAAGTGACGGCGCGCCCGTTGATGGTGCCCTGCGTCATGAAATGCCCCCGGCTGTCGGCCGGCAGCACGATGCGGTTGCCACTGCCGCCCGAACCACCCCCGCCGCCGATGCTCACCGGCGTGTCCATGCGCAGGTTGACGCGCTTGCCTTCGAGTTCGACCACCGCCTGCTCGGACTGAAGCGACAAGAGCTTCACGCCCTGGAAAGTCTCGCCGACCGCCACCGTCTTGGGTGGGGCGCCGTTCACGATCAGGATCGCGCGGCTGCCGATGGTGCCGGTCAGGGTGACCGAACCGGCGGCGTGCGCCACGGCGGCCGCAGCCAGGAGCTGCGCCGCGACGACGAGCGCTTTCATGGGGCGGGGCTCAGTCGCGGAAATTATTGAACGTGAGCGGCATGTCCGGCACGTCCTTCTTGATGAGGGCCATGGCGGCTTGCAGGTCGTCGCGCTTGGCGCCGGTGATGCGCACCGCGTCGCCCTGGATCGCGGCCTGCACCTTGAGCTTGCTGTCTTTCACGATGCGGGTGATCTTCTTGGCCTGCTCGCTCTCGATGCCGCTCTTGACCTTGATGACCTGCTTGACCTTGTCGCCGCCCATCTTCTGGACGTCGCCCTTGTCGAGGAAACGCACGTCGACGCTGCGCTTGGTGAGCTTGCTGCGCAGGATGTCTTCGACCTGCACGAGCTGGAACTCGGCGTCGCCGATCATGGTGATCTCCTTGTCCTTGAGCTCGACCGCGGCGGCCGTGCCCTTGAAGTCGAAGCGCGTCGCGATCTCCTTGGCGGTGTTTTCGACCGCGTTCTTCACTTCGGGCAGATTGGGCTCGCAGACGGTATCGAAGGACGGCATTGACTCTCTCCTGAATTCACTGATGCTGGATGCGACAATTCTCCCATGATCGTGGAGTCCAACGTCCCGCTGCAGCCCTACAACAGCTTTGGCATCGTCGCACGCGCGCAGCATCTTGCGCGCATCACCGGCGAGGCCGATCTGGTGGCCCTGCGTGCCGATCCGCAGTGGCGCGACGCGCCCCGTTTCGTGCTGGGCGGCGGCAGCAACATCGTGCTCACGGGCGACGTCAAGCCGTTGGTGCTGAAGGTCGAGATCAAGGGCCTGCGGCTGGTCGAGGAAACCCCGCGCGCCTGGATCGTCGAGGCCGGCGCGGGCGAAACCTGGCACGACGCGGTCGAGTGGATGGTGCGCAGCGGCTATCCGGGGCTCGAAAACCTCGCGCTGATTCCCGGCACCGTGGGTGGCTCGCCGGTGCAGAACATCGGCGCCTACGGTGTCGAACTGCAAGACCGCTTCGAGTCGCTCGATGCCTACGACCTGGAAACCGGCCGCAGCTTCACGCTCGACGCCGCCCAATGCGCCTTCGGCTACCGCGATTCGGTGTTCAAGCATGTGCGCAGCGGCCCCAACGACTTCGGCTTGGCGGGCCGCGCGGTGATCACCCGGGTGCGCTTGCGGCTGCCCAAGCCGTGGAAGGCCGTGGTCGGCTACCTCGACCTGGAGCGCAAGATGGAAGAAACCGGCAATTTCACGCCGAGCGCCCTCGACATCTTCGAATGGATCTGCGCCATCCGTCGCGCCAAGCTGCCCGACTGGCGCGTGCTGGGCAACGCCGGCAGCTTCTTCAAGAACCCGACGGTCACGCCGGAGCAGTGCGCGGACATCATCGCGCGCGACCCCAAGATCGTTCACTACCCGATGGACGACGGCAGCATCAAGCTCGCGGCCGGCTGGCTCATCGATGCCTGCGGCTGGAAGGGCAAGTCGGTGGGCAATGCCGGCGTCTACGAAAAGCAGGCGCTGGTGCTGGTCAACCGCGGCGGCGCCGAGAACCCGGTGACCGGCGGCGAGGTGATGACGCTCGCCAAGGCCATCCAGACCAGCGTGTACGAGCGCTTCGGCATCCGGCTGGAGCCGGAGCCGGTGGTGGTCTGAGCCCCGGGGCATGGACCTCGACTTTCTTCAGCTGAACTACCGGCGGCGCATTGCCGCGCTGGTGTGGGCCCGCCGGGCGGTGCCGCTGGTGGCGTTGCTCGCGATGTTCCTGGGCTCGCGCCGGTGGGGCTCGGTGGTGGCGGTGGTCGTGCTGGCGCTGTTGTTCTCGGCGGTGCTCAAGTTTCTCGAAGCCAGCCTGCGGCGCCAGTTCATCCGCGAAGCGCGGCTGCCGCCTTTTCTTGTCGGCAAGCTGTGCGAGGCGCATCCGCAGCTCAGCCGGCGCGACGCCGAACTGGTGTTGCGCGGCCTGCGCCAGTTCTTCATGGCGCATCTTCGCAGCGACCGCAAGTTCGTGGCCATGCCCTCGAAGGTGGTCGATACGGCCTGGCACGAGTTCATCCTGCACACGCAGGGCTACCAGAACTGGTGCAAGGCGGCGTTCGGCGGCATGCTGCATCACAGCCCGGCCGAAATACTGGGCCGCGACGCAAGGCGCAACGATGGCCTGCGCCGCACCTGGTACTGGGCCTGCAAGGAAGAGAGCATCGATCCGCGCAAGCCGGCACGGCTGCCGCTGCTGTTTGCGCTGGACATCAAGTTCGCCATCGACGGCGGCTTCCACTACGTGCCCGACTGCCGCGCGGTCGAGCGGTACATCGGCTCCGACGCTCAGTGCGGTACGAGCTTCGGGGAGTCGTCCTCGTCGGATGGCGGCAGCTCGGGCGATGCCGGTGGCTTCGGCGGCAGTGAATCGAGCGGCGGCAGCGGCGATGGTGGCTCCAGCGATGGCGGCGGCTCGTCCGACGGCGGTGGTGGCTGTGGCGGCGGCTGCGGTGGAGGTGGTGGCGGGGACTGAAAACCTGCGCGCCAATGAAAACGGGCCCCGAAGGGCCCGTTGTCGTTTCTGTCTGCCCCCTCAGCGAGGAGGCAAGAGGCTATCAGCTCGCGTCGCCGTCGTTCGTCAGCTTCGGCAGCGAGGCGCCTTCGCTCGCCGACAGCAGGCCGGTGCGGGTGTAGATCGCCAGCTTCTCGCGCGTGTCGACGATGTCCAGGTTGCGCATCGTCAGCTGGCCGATGCGGTCCAGCGGCGTGAACGCGCCCTCGACCTTTTCCATGCTCAGGCGCTCGGGCTTGTAGGTGAGGTTGGCCGACTCGGTGTTCAGGATCGAGTAGTCGTTGCCGCGGCGCAGTTCGACCGTCACTTCGCCGGTGATGGCGCGCGCCACCCAGCGTTGTGCCGTTTCGCGCAGCATGATGGCCTGCGGGTCGAACCAGCGGCCCTGGTAGAGCAGGCGGCCGAGCTTGCGGCCGTTGTCGCGGTACTGCTCGATGGTGTCTTCGTTGTGGATGCCGGTGACCAGGCGCTCGTAGGCGATGAACAGCAGCGCCAGGCCGGGGGCTTCGTAGATGCCGCGGCTCTTGGCTTCGATGATGCGGTTCTCGATCTGGTCGCTCATGCCCAGGCCGTGGCGGCCGCCGATGCGGTTGGCCTCGAGGATCAGGTCGACCAGGTTCGAGTAGCGCACGCCGTTCAGCGCAACGGGCACGCCTTCTTCGAAGCGCACCGAGACGGTTTCGCGCTTGACTTCGACTTCGTCCTTCCAGAAGGCCACGCCCATGATGGGCTGCACGATCTGGATGCCGCTGTTCAGGTGTTCGAGGTCTTTGGCCTCGTGCGTGGCGCCGAGCATGTTGGAGTCGGTCGAGTAGGCCTTCTCCGCCGACATCTTGTAGGCGAAGCCGGCCTGCTGCATGAACGCCGACATTTCGGCGCGGCCGCCCAGCTCGTCGATGAAGACCTGGTCGAGCCAGGGCTTGTAGATCTTGAGGTTGGGGTTGGTCAGCAGGCCGTAGCGGTAGAAACGCTCGATGTCGTTGCCCTTGTAGGTGCTGCCGTCGCCCCAGATGTGGACGTCGTCTTCCTTCATGGCCGACACCAGCATCGTGCCGGTGACGGCGCGGCCCAGCGGCGTGGTGTTGAAGTAGGTCACGCCGGCGGTGGTCACATGGAAGGCGCCGGCCTGCAGGGCGGCGATGCCTTCGTTGGCCAGCTGCACGCGGCAGTCGATCAGGCGGGCGTTCTCGGCGCCGTAGAGCATCGCCTTGCGCGGGATCTCGTCGTAGTCGGGCTCGTCGGGCTGGCCGAGGTTGGCGGTGTAGGCGTAGGGAATGGCGCCCTTGTTGCGCATCCAGTGCAGCGCCGCGCTGGTGTCCAGGCCGCCGGAGAAGGCGATGCCGACCTTCTGGCCGGCGGGTACGTTTTGGAGGATGGTCGACATGTCAGGTCCCGGTTCAGCCGAAGTGGCAGATGTAGCTGTAGGGCTCGCCGGTGACCCGGATCTGGAAGCTGGAGTTGCCGGGCACGCTGAATTTCTGGCCGGGGCCCGAGGCGATCCATTCGCTGGTGCCCGCGAGCTGGTATTCGCAGCTGCCGCCGGCGCCTTCCATGATTTCAGGCGCGCCGGTGTTGAAGGTGAGGGTGGACGGAAGGATCACGCCGACCGACTTCTTGGTGCCGTCCGCGAGCGTGAGGTTGTGGCTCACGCACTTGCCGTCGAAGTACACATTGGCCTTGGTGGCCACTGCGGCGCTGTTGATTGTGTCGGTAGTCGTCGTCATTGGGTGGCGCCGGCGCGGGAGCGGTCGGCGAATCGAGGACGCACCGCACCAGCGGCGCACCCGTCAAGGGTTGGAAAGTCCTCGATTTTAGGGGCTCGACGAGCCCCGCCCGCTCAGCGGTGCCAGCCGCCGCGGAAACCGCCCCAGCCGCCGCGGTAGTAGCCGCCGCCCCAGCCGCGCGAATAGCCCAGGTTCAGCGAGATGCCGACCGGCGGATAGGCATAGGGATAACCGTAGCCATAGAAGGGATCGACGTACACCGGCGCCGGTTGCACGTAGACGGGCGCCGGCTGCACATACACGGGCGCCGGATTGCCCGCGCCGACCACCACGCCGGGCTCGGGCACGACGTTGTCCCAGGGGGAGCCGCCGCTGCCGCTGGCCTCCACCGGGTAGGTCTGGACCTGGCCCTGAGGTGCCACTGGCGAAGTCACGCCGTAGGCGGATGCCTGGACCGCGATGGTCGCGCCGGGCCGGGTGCTCATGCGGGTGGTGTACTGCTGGCCGTTGTATTCGTAGGTAACGTTGTAGCTGACATCGCTACCAGTCGTTTCGCGGATCGGCGTGGCGGAAATCACCCGCGCCTGGACGACCTGGCTTTGCTGCTGCTGGGCGTGCACGAGGCCCGTGCCAGCCGCCAGCGCACCGGCCATCGAGAGGCCGGCAAGGGTGCGAAAAACGTGTCTGTTCATAAGTCTCTCCTGCAGATGGCGGTTGGACGCCCCCTGACGAGGCGGGTTCCGGCATTTACACGGCCTTCACAGCGGCCCATGCATCGGCGTCGAAGCCCGTGGTGACGGGGTTCTTGGGGCCCCAGTCGACCACCGGACGCTTGATGAGACTGGGGTTGGCCAGCAGCACGGGGCGGGCGGTGGCGGCGTCGGTCACGCCTTCGCGCGTGGCCTCGTCCAGCTTGCGCCAGGTGGTGCCCTTGCGGTTGACCAGGGCCTCCCAGCCCGGCTTCTTCAGCCACTGGTCGAGCTCGGCCTCGGGCACGCCCTGTTTCTTGAAATCGTGGAAGGCGTAGGTCACGCCATGTTCGTCGAGCCAGGCGCGGGCGCGCTTGACGGTGTCGCAGTTCGGAATGCCGTATAGGGTTGTCATGGCCGCGATGATGCCCCGGCCCGTGGGTCGGCGACAATCCCGGCCTCAATGGAAACCCTTAACGACTGGCTCGCTCGCGCCGAGCAACTCCATCCCAAGAACATCGAGCTCGGGCTCGAGCGCGCCAAAGAGATGGCGCAGCGCCTCGGCCTGCGCTTCGGCTGCCCGGTCATCACCGTGGCGGGCACCAACGGCAAGGGATCGACCTGCGCGATGCTCGAGTCGATCCTCACCCATGCGGGCTATCGCACGGCGGTCTTCACCTCGCCGCACCTGGTGCGCTTCGAAGAGCGGCTGCGGCTCAAGGGCGAGGCGGTCGATGCTTCGAAACTGATAGCAAGCTTCGAAGTGGTGGAGAAGGCGCGCGGCGACATGCCGCTGACCTACTTCGAGTTCACCACGCTCGGCATCCTGCACTGCATGATCGAGGAAAAGCCCGACGTGGCGATCCTCGAGGTCGGCCTGGGCGGCCGGCTCGACGCGGTCAACATCATCGACACCGACTGCGCGGTCATCACCAGCATCGACCTCGACCACATGGAGTACCTCGGCCCCGACCGCGAAAGCATCGGCTTCGAGAAGGCCGGCATCATGCGCGCGGGCAAGCCGGTCGTCGTGAGCGACCCGATGCCGCCGCAGAGCGTGATCGACCACGCCAACGCCATCGGCGCCGATCTCTGGCGCTTCGGCACCGACTTCAACGTGTCCGGCGACAAGCAGCAGTGGGGCTGGTCGGGCCGCGGCCGGCGCTACAGCGGGCTGGCCTATCCGGCGCTGCGCGGCGCCAACCAGCTCATCAACGCGGCGGGCGTGCTCGCGGCACTGGAAGCGCTGCGGCCGCAACTGCCGATCACCGCGCAGGCGGTACGCAACGGGCTGGCCATGGTCGAGCTGCCGGGCCGCTTCCAGATCGTGCCGGGCGAGCCCGCGCTGGTGCTCGACGTGGCGCACAACGCCCACGCCGTCGCCGCGCTGGCCGAGAACCTCGACGCGATGGGCTTCTATCCCACCACGCACGGCGTGTTCGGTGTCATGGCCGACAAGGACCTGGCGCCGATCCTCGCGCGCATCGGCCCGCTGATCGACCGCTGGTACTTCACCGACCTGCCCACGTCGCGCGCCGCCAAGGCGGCCGACCTGCTGGCCAGCTGGCAGGCCCAGAACACCCGTACCGACGCCTCGGGCAGCGTGCACGCAGGCCCGATGGAGGCGTTGCGCGCAGCCATCGAGCAGGCAGGGCCCGCTGATAGAATCGTCGTCTTCGGATCGTTCTTCACCGTGGGTGGCGTGCTCGAAAACGGCACCCCCCGGCTGCAAGCCAAACACCTGCTGCCAGGCGGCTGATCGCCGGGCTGTCCACACACCCTCGGCACCACCGGGCACCACCTCGCTGCACTCCTTCAGGGATCGAACTTCATGGCGTTTTTCAAGTTCCGCACGCGCGGCCCGCAAGGCAACGAAGGACGCAGCGCCCCCGCCGCCGCGCCGGCGGAAAGTGTCGAAACCATGCGTCGGCGCGCGCGCCACCGGTTGCTCGGCGCGGCCGTGCTGGTGCTGCTTGGCGTCATCGGCTTTCCGCTGCTGTTCGACACGCAGCCCCGCCCGGTGTCGGTCGACATTCCCATCGAGATTCCCGATCGCAACAAGGTCAAGCCGCTGCCCGTGCCCGCCACGCCGGCGCCGGCCGTGAGCACCGCTCCGGCAGCACCCGACAGCGGCTCGGGCTCGTCGCGCGTCGCCTCGGCTTCGTCGGCCGGCGGCATGATCACCGAGACCGCCGACGGCACCGAGATCGATCCCGGCAAGCCGGCCGCCAGCACACCGCCGCCCGCCGTGGTTCCGGAACGCAAGCCCGAACCCAAGCCGGAGCCCAAACCCGAACCGAAGCCAGAGCACAAGCCGGAACCCAAACCCGAGCCCAAGCCGAAGCCGGAACCCAAGCCCGAGGTCAAGCCCAAGCCCGCCGCGGCCGTCGACGACGGCGCCCGTGCCCGCGCGCTGCTCGAAGGCAAGCCCATCACGGCCGCCGCTGCCGCCACGCCCAAGCCCGCCGCGGCCGACGAGGCCGCTGGCCGCTTCGTGGTGCAGGTCGGTGCGTTCGCCGATGCCGACAAGGCGCGCGAAGTGCGCCAGAAGCTCGAGCGGGCCGGTCTCAAGACCTATGTGCACGTCGCGAAGACGGCCGACGGCGAACGCACGCGTGTGCGTGTCGGTCCCTTCAGCTCGCGTGCCGAGGCCGACCGCGCCGCCGAGAAGGTCAAGGGCTTGTCTTTGTCGGCCGCGATCCTCACGTTGTAAGAACCTTCGCCAGCTGCCGTGGCCTTGCTCGACTGGATCGCCGTTGCGCTCATCGGTGTGTCGATGCTGCTCGGCCTGATGCGCGGGCTGGTGTTCGAGGTGATATCGCTGATCGGCTGGGTGGCCGCATTCATCGCCGCCCAGTGGCTGGCTTCAGGCGTGGCGGCATGGCTGCCGTTCGGAGACCCGCAGGCCGCCTGGCGCTATCCGCTGGCCTTCGTGCTGGTGTTCGTGGCGGTGGCGTTCGGCGTGGGCCTGGTGGCCTCGCTCACGCGCAAGCTGATCACGGTCGTGGGCCTGCGGCCGGTGGACCGTATTTTGGGAGCAGCGTTCGGTGCGGCACGGGGGGCGGTGGCCCTGCTCGTGCTGGCGGTCGTTGTTCATTTGCTGGTGTTGAGCGACAGTGCCTGGTGGCACGAATCGCGCAGCGCCATTGTTCTCGATGCGGCATTGCAGGGCCTCAAACCCTCGCTGCCTGAAAAGTTGGCAAGCTACCTGCCCTGAGAGGAATCGTTCATGTGTGGAATCGTCGGCGTTGTCAGCAACGCACCCGTCAACCAGCTGCTCTATGACGCGCTGCTGCTCCTGCAGCATCGTGGCCAGGACGCGGCAGGCATCGTGACCTTGCTCGAGCGCAAGTTCTTCATGCACAAGGCCAAGGGCATGGTGCGCGACGTGTTCCGCACGCGCAACATGCGCGCGCTGCCGGGCAACGTCGGCCTGGGCCAGGTGCGCTACCCGACCGCCGGCAACGCATACAGCGAGGAAGAGGCCCAGCCCTTCTACGTGAACGCGCCGTTCGGTATCGTGCTCGTGCACAACGGCAACCTGACCAACGCGCACGCGCTGCGTTCGGAGCTGTTCTCCACCGACCACCGCCACACCAACACCGAGAGCGACTCCGAAGTCCTGCTCAACGTGCTGGCCCACGAGATCGAGCGTTCGTCGCGCGGCGTGCCGCTGCACCCGGCCGAGGTGTTCGCCGCGGTCAAGAACATGCACAAGCGCCTGCGCGGCTCGTACGCCGTGGTGTCGCTCATTGCCGGCCACGGCCTGCTTGCCTTCCGCGACCCGTACGGCATCCGCCCGCTGTGCATGGGCCGCAGCGCCGACGGCGCGGTGATGGTGGCCAGCGAATCGGTCGCGCTGGAAGGCTCCGGCCACGTGTTCGAGCGCGATATCGCTCCGGGCGAGGCCGTGTTCATCGACCTCGAAGGCAACGTGCATTCGATGCAGTGCGCCGAGGCGCCCACGCTGAACCCCTGCATCTTCGAATTCGTGTATCTCGCGCGTCCTGATTCGGTGCTTGATGGCATCTCGGTCTACCAGGCGCGCCTGAATCTGGGCGAGACGCTGGCCAAGCGCGTGGTCTCGACCGTGCCGCCGAACCAGATCGACGTGATCATCCCCATTCCCGAGTCCAGCCGCCCGAGCGCCACGCAGCTCGCGCACCTGCTGGGCGTGCCGTACCGCGAAGGCTTCGTGAAGAACCGCTACGTGGGCCGCACCTTCATCATGCCGGGGCAGGGCGTGCGCAAGAAGTCGGTTCGCCAAAAGCTCAACGTGATCGCCAGCGAGTTCAAGGGCCGCAATGTGCTGCTGGTCGACGACTCCATCGTGCGCGGCACCACCAGCCGTGAAATCGTGCAGATGGCTCGCGACGCCGGCGCCCGCAAGGTCTATCTGGCCAGCGCCGCGCCGCCGGTGCGCTACCCCAACGTCTACGGCATCGACATGCCGACCAAGGGCGAGCTGGTGGCGCACGACCGCACCATCGAGGAAATCCGCGAACTCATCGGCTGCGACGCGCTGATCTACCAGGACGTCGACGCCATGAAGCGCGCCATCGGCTCGCTCAACGGCAAGCTCGACGGCTTCGATGCCTCCTGCTTCGACGGCGTGTACGTCACCGGCGACATCGACACCGAAGCCATCTCGCGCATGAACGGCAACCGGCCCCGCATCGAAGAGACCGAAGAAGACTCTTCGCGCCTCGCGCTTCCCAACCACAGCGAATAAGAGTCGACGAAGTGACTGACGAAAGACCCCTGCCGCCCGGCCTGCATCCCGAAACGCTCGCGCTGCGCACAGGCCTTGCGCCGAGCCAGTACGGCGAGCATTCCGACGCGCTGTTCCTGACCAGCGGCTTCGTGCAGCCCGACGCCGAAACCTCGATGCGCCGCTTCGCGGGCACCGAGCCGGGCTTCACCTATTCGCGCACCTCGAACCCGACCGTGACCAGTTTCGAGCAGCGCATCGCGGCGCTCGAAGGCACCGAGGCCGCAATCGGCGCATCGACCGGCATGGGGGCGATCCTCATGATGTGCATGGGCCTGCTGAAGGCCGGCGACCACGTGATCTGCTCGCGCTCGGTGTTCGGCTCCACACTGAACCTGTTCGGCAAGGAGTTCGCCAAGTTCGGCGTCGAGACCACCTTCGTTTCGCAGACCGATGTGGCCGAATGGCGTGCGGCAGTCAAGTCCAACACCAAGCTGCTGTTCGCCGAAACGCCGACCAATCCGCTGACCGAGGTCTGCGACATCCGCGCGCTGGCCGACGTGGCGCATGCCGCGGGCGCGCTTCTGGCGGTCGACAACTGCTTCTGCACGCCGATCCTGCAGCGTCCGGCTGCGCTGGGCGCCGACCTCGTCATCCACTCGGGCACCAAGCACCTCGACGGCCAGGGCCGGGTGATGGCGGGCGCGATCTGCGGTCCTTCGAAGCTCATCGTCGACGTGTTCGGGCCCATCGTGCGCACCGCCGGCATGGCTCTGGCGCCGTTCAATGCGTGGGTCGTGCTCAAGGGCATCGAAACGCTGGGCGTGCGCATGAAGGCGCATTGCGCCAACGCGCTGGACATCGCGCAGTGGCTCGAGAAGCAGCCGGGCATCGCGCGCGTGTATTACCCGGGACTGGCCTCGCATGCGCAGCACGAACTGGCCATGCAGCAGCAGTCGGGGCAGGGCGGGGCGGTGGTGTCGTTCGACGTGGTCGGCGACACGCCCGAGACCGCGCGCGCCAACGCGTTCCACGTCATCAACAGCACGCGCGTGGTGAGCGTTGCCACCAACCTCGGCGACGTGAAGACCATCATCACCCATCCCGGTACCACCTCGCACGGACGCCTGACCGAGGCGCAGCGCCAGGCAGCGGGCATCGGCCAGGGGCTGATCCGCCTTGCGGTCGGCCTGGAGCACGCCGAAGACATCAAGGCCGATCTTTTGCGCGGCCTGAGCACCCTGAATCCACGATAACGAAATGACCGGCAAAGTACGCACCCGCATCGCACCGTCCCCCACGGGTTTTCTTCACCTGGGAACGGCCCGCACCGCGCTCTATTCCTGGGCTTACGCACGCCACTACGGCGGCGAATTCGTGCTGCGCATCGAGGACACCGACGTGGCCCGTTCCACGCAGGACTCGACCGACCAGATCCTCGCGTCGATGCACTGGCTCGGCCTCGAATACGACGAAGGCCCGATCTACCAGATGCAGCGCCTGGAGCGGTATCGCGAAGTGATCGCGCAGATGCTTGCGGCCGGTACGGCCTACCACTGCTACTGCACGCCCGCCGAGCTCGATGAAATGCGCGAGGCACAGCGCGCGCGCGGCGAGAAGACGCTGTACGACCGTCGCTGGCGTCCTGAGCCGGGCAAGGTGCTGCCGCCCGTGCCCGAAGGCGTGCCGCCCGTGGTGCGCTTCTGCAACCCGCCCGAAGGCGACGTGACGTGGAACGACCTCGTCAAGGGCGAGATCACCATCAACAACCGCGAGATCGACGACCTCATCATCCTGCGGCCCGATGGCGTACCCACCTACAACTTCGCGGTGGTGGTCGACGACTGGGACATGAACATCACGCACGTGTTCCGCGGTGACGAGCACATCAACAACACGCCGTGGCAGATCAACATCTTCCGTGCGCTCGGAGCACCGTTGCCCCAGTTCGGCCATGTGCCGGTGATTCTTGGCGACGATGGACAGAAGCTTTCCAAGCGCCGCGGCGCGGTGAGCGTCACTGCCTACGAAGAGAACGGCTACCTGCCCGAAGCGATGCTCAACTACCTCGCGCGCCTCGGCTGGAGCCATGGCGACGACGAGCTCTTCACGCGCGAGCAGATGGTGAGTTGGTTCGACGGTTCGCATCTGTCGAAGAGTCCCGCGCAGTGGGATGCCGCCAAGCTCGCCTGGGTGAATGCTCAATACATCAAGGCCAGGAGCGGTGAAGAGCTTGCTCCGCTCGTCGCCGCGCAGCTGCAGAAGAAGGGCATCGTTGCAGACGAACGCCTGCCCGCGATCTGCGCGCTCTTCAAGGATCGTTGCGACACCACGGTAGCGCTTGCCAACTGGGCTGCTGCGTTCTACGCCGACATTTCGGTGACGGAAGAGGACCGTGCACAGCACATCACGGAGGCCGTTAAACCCGCAATCGCAACACTCGCAGAAAAATTGATAACTGCGACCTGGGATAAGGCCTCAATCTCAGCTATGATCAAGGAAGTGCTCGCAGCACACAGCATGAAAATGCCAGTGTTAGCGATGCCAGTACGTGTGCTTGTGATGGGAACATCGCAGACACCGTCCCTCGATTCAGTCCTAGAGATTTTTTCCAAAGAAAAAGTTATCGAAAGATTGAGAAAGGCCTGAAAAACGGGCTATAATTCGAGGCTCGACACCCACACGGGGGTATAGCTCAGCTGGGAGAGCGCTTGCATGGCATGCAAGAGGTCATCGGTTCGATCCCGTTTACCTCCACCATTAAGTGTCGAGAGAGTTGAAGATAAGTGCTGATCGCAGCACGGTTCCTAAGGTTTTGACCCTATCGTCTAGAGGCCTAGGACACCACCCTTTCACGGTGGCTACCGGGGTTCGAATCCCCGTAGGGTCGCCAGTTTCACGCAAGTGAAGCAGGCACAAGTGGCAACACTTGGCTCGGTAAAACGAGTGAACGTTGTCTACCAGGAGTGGTAGTTCAGTTGGTTAGAATACCGGCCTGTCACGCCGGGGGTCGCGGGTTCGAGTCCCGTCCACTCCGCCAGTTCCGACGAGGGTTAGCAGATGAGAGTCTGCTAACCCTTTTGTCTTTTCGGAACCCGCACTCGGTTGGTCTCCGTGATCAGCAGCTCGGTCTTCCCTTAATTTCCCGGCAAGCAATCGGTGCTCTAGCAGCACGATTCGATCGCATCAGCATGCGACGCATGTTGGCCTTCATCCAAACTTTGACGCGAGTCTTAACTGGGCATCGATCTCGCAGGTCCCATGGCGGCATCGATAGCGCGCTGTCGAGGAAAAAACCCTCGAAACCGAGGGCTCGTTCCCTCTGAGGCAGACCCTTGGACACCACTTTATGTGGCTGCTTTACATAGGCCCTCTCGCAGTCGAATAAACTCCGCCCCGCTTGCAGCTTGTATTCGTTGCTGCGCCGCCATAGGCAACATGGCGAAATTAACTTACTAGGAACTCAGTTGAACCGCATCGAACTCGTCGAAAAAATCGCTACCGCCCACAACCTCAGCAAGGCGGAAGCCGCGCGCGTCCTCGAGACCATCACCAGCACGATCGTTGCTGCCGTGAAGAAGGATGACGCCGTGCAGATCGTCGGCTTCGGCACTTTCAAGCAAGTGGCGCGCGCCGCACGTTCGGGCTTCAACCCCAGCGCCGGCACCAAGATCAAGATCGCCGCACAGAAGGTGCCGAAGTTCGTGCCGGGCGCCGCCTTCAAGGCCGCCGTGGACCCGAAGGCCGCCAAGCGCAAGGCCGACAACAAGGCCGTGGCTGCCAAGCCGGCTGCAAAGGCCGCCAAGCCTGCTGCAAAGCCAGTCGCCAAGAAGGCTGCCGCTCCCGCCAAGAAGGCCGTGGCCGCCAAGAAGAAGTAAGTGACGCACTGCGGCGGTTTCCCGTCGCTTTGCAGAACAAGGCTCCGGCAGTCTGTGCAGACGGTCTGCCGGGTGCCTGAACCGAGATGCCCCGCCCAGCGGGGCATTTTTCATTGTGGCGAGAGCGAGCCACATGCCTGCGCTTGCGGCGGCTGTCTCCTACATCGCACGGTATGGTGCGCGCTGTAGCTTGGCTTGACCAAAGACAAGGGGATCAGAATGCAACGCGCCAAGAACTTCGACAACGCGCCCCATGGCCGGCAAGCCTTCGCTCGCGGTGGTTGCCATGGATGAAATGGTTGAATTTCCGCATGCGGGGTGGAGCTTCCTGTGCAGTGCGGAAAAACTTCCTTCCGGGTCTTTCCAGGCCGTGCTCCGCTACAGGGCTCCGCCGAGCAATGACATCCGCATGCTCAAGATCGACCCGACCGCAGGGAGCAGCGTGCCCGAAGCGCTCGAGCGTGCGAAAGCCATGGCCATCGAATGGGCCGCGAAGCGGGGTGGCAACGGCAGAAGCGATGCCTGAAGTGCCTCGTGCGTGCCGCGGCAGAGGTAGAGTCGGCCCGATGCCAACTCGCGGTCTCTTGATGCAGGCCGAACAAGGATGATGACCCTCAAACCTGGCCGGCTCGCCTTTCAGGCGCTTTTGCTCACCGCCGCAGGCGCATGCGCAGCGGGAACCATCACATGCGTTCCAACCCCTTCCTCGGCTTCCGCGCCTGCCCACTGGATCCGCAGGATCGCCATCGACGAGCACTCTCGCACCGTCAACATGGACATCGTGCGCTCAAGGACAAAAGACACGGAGACCATGGGCAAGATGAGGGCCGAGCTCCTGAACATGGACGAGACCCAATCCGGCGAGCCTGTCTATGTCTTCAACGCCAGTCCGGCTGTCGGGGCCGAAGTCACGCATCTCTTCAAGCTGTTCAAGGCCGGTGAGTGGCGTTTGATTGCCGCCAACGTGAGCTTTGCTGGCAAGGTGCCTGCACTGCGGGGTGTCGAGTCGAACGTGGTCTTCGATTGCAAGCGTTCGGACCTGGGTTAGCGTCTGTTCTTCATCATGTACTCGAGCTAGGCACAATCGCGCTATGCCAAACATTGCATCCATCCTTAAAGCCGAAATCTCGCGCGTGGCCCGCAAAGAGGTTCGAGCGGAGATCGAGACGCTGAAGAAGGCCTCCCTCCACCACAGGGCATCGATCGCTGCCTTGCGTCGCCAGGTGAGTGCCTTGGAAAAGGAACTGCGCAACGTTGCCAATGGTTCCGGCCGGCGCGCCGCGGTTCGCGATGCAGAAGAGACTGCCGAAGCGGGCCCCAAGCGGCGCTTCAGCCCAAGCCGCCTGGCGTCGCATCGCAGCAAGCTGGGGCTGTCTGCTGCCTCATACGGCAAGCTCGTCGGGGTGTCGGGCCAGACGATCTACCACTGGGAGCAAGGCAAGGCACGGCCGCGGGCGGCTCAGTTGGAGCGCCTGGCCTCCGTGCGCGAGTTCGGCAGGCATGAGGTAGCGGAGCGCCTGCAGGCCGACTGAAGCGCCGACCCCTGGGAATACCCGGGCCATTCTTCGCACGAGCGCAAACTATCTTCGGATTGACGGACGGCTCCCCATGGCGCAATCTCTTGCGAGGGGAGTGTCCGTGAAACGAGGACCTTGATGAATGTCGAACAGCACTCGTCGTTTGCGTTCGCTGGCGTTCGCTCGCCAGTTCGATATTGCAGCCCTTACCGCGATGCTTGCCGCGATCGGGGGCTGGCTGATGTTCTGGTTCGGCGAATGAACCAGATGGCGCGGAACCGATCGGCGAAAGCCCTCAGTTGCACTCGAACAGAACGCCCTGTTCAGCAGGGGCCTTGCCCAGCCAGCGTGGCGACTGTCCCTTGACGTCGCAGTAGTCCGATGCCTGGACATAGGTCATGGCACGCAGCACGCCGGGGCGCACCTGCATGACCTCGTTGGGGGGTGTCGAGCAGCCGGCGAGGACCAAGGCAAGCGGAAGCAGTGTGCGCCAATTCATCGGGTCATTCTAAGACCCGGCGACGCCTGAGCCCATGTTGCGACCGGGATAGAGGTATCTGGAATAGTCCCCGGAGCGGCCGAACAACTGCCGCGCCAGTTGCACCGGGTCTTCGCCCTTGTGCTTTTCATAGAGCACCGGTCCCCAGATGATGAAGCCGTCGATGCTGAGGCTTCCCGGTGCCGGCTCGATGGCTTTCCACGCATGCGCGAACTTGGAGATCCATGCCAGTGCCTCGGTGAGGGCGTGGTTGGAAGGGGCGGTGCTTGCTTCGGGCTCTGGCATGGTCGGCATCCTTGTTGAAGTGCTGTACAAATATACAGTAAACTGCGAGCGTGCAAAACGTGCCCACCACTCTCCAGATCGCCGCCTGCATGCGCCGGTCCCCACTTTCTCCTTGACGGGTAAACCGTCCCCCGCCGGTCAACCTGCGCGGGGGCCTTGATGCATTGCCAGCAGATAGGCTTTTTCACGCCCAGCCCTCCGGCTGGGTTTTTTTTGCCTGTGCCCGGGGCTATAGTCGTCGGCCGCTGCTACATCACAAGAATGCTCGTGCCGGATTCCCTGACCTCCACGCTGACCCGCTATTACGACGCGGTGCCCTACGAATCGCACCCGTTCCCCCAGTCGGCCATGGAGCACCTGGAAGCGCTGGCGTTCCTGTTCGGGCTCGACACCCCTGCGCCCGCTGAAGCCCGCGTGCTCGAACTCGGCTGCGCCGCCGGCGGCAACCTGATTCCTTTTGCTGCGCGCCATCCGGGCGCGCGTGCGGTCGGCCTCGACCTGTCTTCCGTGCAGGTGGCGCAGGGCGCGGCGGCCATCGCGCAGGCGGGGCTGTCGAACATCGAGCTCAAGGCCTTCGACATCGCGGAAATCGACGCCTCGTTCGGCCAGTTCGACTACATCGTCTGCCACGGCGTCTACAGCTGGGTGCCGGGCCCGGTGCAGGACGCGATCCTGCGCATCTGCGCCGAGAACCTGGCGCCCAATGGCGTGGCCTACGTCAGCTACAACGTGTACCCCGGCTGGAAGGCCCGCGAGATCGTGCGCGATGCCATGATCCTGCGCGGCGGCCCGCGCGACACGCCCGACGAAAAGCTCGCCTATGCACGCGGCATGCTCGAATTCCTCGAAGAATCGGCCCGAGCCGACAGCGTGCTCAAGAAGACGCTCGAAGAAACGATGCCGATCGTGCGCAGCGCCAACAGCTCCTACCTGCTGCACGAGTTCCTGGAGCCCTGCAACGCACCGTGCTACTTCAAGGAATTCGTCGCACGGGCCGAGGCCCGCGGGCTGGCCTACCTGTGCGACGCCGAGCCCTCGACCATGTTCGTGCAGAACTACGGCGAGAAGGTGCGCGAGCCGCTGCTGCGCGAATGCGGCGGCAGCCAGGTGCTGATGGAGCAGTACCTCGATTTCCTGGTCAACCGCACGTTCAGGCAGACCCTGCTGGTGGGGCAGGCGCGTGCCGGGGACATCCGCTACCGGCTGGACCCCGCGCGCATCCGTGCCCTCGAGGTCGCCGGCCTGTTCGCCGCCCAAGGCGGCGGCGAATTCACGCTCGATGCCCGCGAGCAGCCTTGCAACGCGATCCGCGGCCTGACCGTCACGCTGCGGCTGCCCGTTCACAAGGCAGTGGCACGGCTGCTCGAGGCGGCCTATCCGGCATCGATGCCCGTGGATGCCTTGATTGCGGGCGTAGCCCGGCTCGTCGGCCAGCCGCCCGCCGCGGTCGACCATGCGGTCATGTCGATGCTCGAGGAACTGCTGATCCTCGGTGCGCTGCGCTTTCGCCGCACGCCGGTGCCCGCCGCGGCGTCGGTGTCCGGCCTGCCGAGGGCATTGCCCGCCGTGCGAAGCGCGCCCGGCCTGGCGCCGGCGGCAGGCGCGAACGCCAATGCCTGCAACCAGTGGCATGAGCCCGTGGTGCTCACGCTGCTCGAACGCAGCCTGCTGCCGCTGCTCGACGGCACGAACTCGCACGACGCGCTCGCCGAGCATCTCGAGGCCGAGGTGCGCAGCGACCGCCTTCGCTTCGTCCAGAACGACAAGCCGCTGACCGATCCGTCCGCGGTCAGGGCGTTCGCGCGCCAGCAGGTCGCGCTCGCGCTCGACACGTTGCGGCGCAAGGCGCTGCTCACGAGCTGACCCGGACACCTCCGTTTTCCTTCAACACCACGCCTACAAAGGAGACTCTCACATGCAACAGATCCACTGGACCCCAAGGCTGCGCGCCGCCGTCACGGCGGTGCTCGCACTGGCGGCTGCCGGCGCATCGAATGCCGCATCGGTGGCGCCCGTCGCGGCCGAGAACGGCATGGTCGTGAGTGCGCAGCACCTGGCCAGCAAGGTCGGCGTCGATGTGCTCAAGCGCGGCGGCAATGCCGTCGACGCGGCGGTGGCCGTGGGCTACGCACTGGCGGTGGTGTACCCCGCAGCGGGAAACCTCGGCGGCGGCGGTTTCATGACCATCCAGCTGGCCGACGGCCGCAAGACTTTCCTCGACTTCCGCGAGAAGGCGCCGCTGGCCGCCACGGCCAACATGTACCTCGACAAGGACGGCAACGTCATCAAGGGCCTGAGCACCAAGGGCCACCTCGCCGTGGGCGTGCCGGGCAGCGTCTCGGGCATGGAGTACGCACGCGAGAAGTACGGCACCATGAAGCGTGGCGAGCTGCTCGCCCCGTCGATCCAGCTGGCCGACAGGGGCTTCGCGCTGGAGCAGGGCGACATCGACCTGCTCGGCACCGCCACGGCCGACTTCAAGGAAGACCCGGCCTCGGCCGCCATCTTCCTGAACAAGGGCGAGCCCTACAAGGTGGGCGACAAGCTGGTGCAGAAGGACCTGGCCAAGACCCTGCGCGAGATCAGCGCCAAGGGCACCGACGGCTTCTACAAGGGCTGGGTCGGCAATGCCATCGTGGCGTCCAGCCAGGGCGGCAAGGGCCTGATCACGCAGGCCGACCTCGACCAGTACAAGACGCGCGAGCTCGCGCCGGTGGAGTGCGACTACCGCGGCTACCGCGTCGTGTCGGCGCCCCCGCCCAGTTCTGGCGGCGTGATCATCTGCGAAATGCTCAACATCCTCGAGGGCTATCCGCTCAAGGACCTGGGCTACCACTCGGCGCAGGCCGTGCACTACCAGATCGAAGCCATGCGCCACGCCTACGTGGACCGCAACAGCTACCTGGGCGACCCGGACTTCGTGAAGAACCCGCTCGACCGCCTGCTCGACAAGGGCTACGCCGAGAAGATCCGCGCGGTCATCGACCCGAAGAAGGCCGGCGTCTCGAAGGACATCAAGCCCGGCGTCGCGCCGCACGAAGGCAGCAACACCACCCACTACTCGATCGCCGACAAGTGGGGCAATGCGGTCTCGGTGACCTACACGCTGAACGACTGGTTCGGCGCCAAGATCACCGCGGCCAAGACCGGCGTGCTGCTGAACGACGAGATGGACGACTTCACCTCGAAGGTGGGCGTGCCAAACCTTTACGGCCTGGTGCAGGGCGAGGCCAACAAGATCGAGCCGGGCAAGCGCCCGCTGAGCTCGATGAGCCCGACCATCGTGTCCAAGGACGGCAAGCCCGTGATGGTGGTCGGCACGCCGGGCGGCAGCCGCATCATCACCGCGGTGATGCTGACCATGATCAACGCCATCGACTACGGCATGAACGTGCAGGAAGCAGTGGATGCGCCGCGCTTCCACCAGCAGTGGCTGCCTGACGTCACCAACGTCGAAACCTACGCGCTGAGCCCCGACACGCGCAAGATCCTGACCGACATGGGCCACAACCTGGGCGTGCCGCAGCCGGCCAACCACCTCGCGGCCATCATCGTCGGCGCGCCGTCGCTGGGCGGCAAGCCGGTCGGCAACAACCGCTTCTACGGCGCCAACGATCCGCGCCGCAACACCGGCCTGGCAGCGGGCTACTGAGACTGCGGCAAACTAGAAGGCGGTCGTGCCCTTGTCGGCACGGCCGCTTTTTTCATTTTTCATGCACCTGCAAGACATCCTCTACACCCAGGGCTTCGGCACGCGCCGCGTGTGCGCGGGCCTGGTCCAGCAAGGCCACGTGACCATCGCGGGCCAGGCCGTGACCGACCCCTTCGCCGACCTCGACCCCGACGGCCTGCTCTACACGGTCCAGGGCACGCCGTGGGCGTACCACGAGAAGGCCTACCTGATGCTGCACAAGCCGGCCGGCACAGAGTGCTCGCAGAAGCCCTCGACCTACCCGAGCATCTACACGCTGCTGCCGTCGCCGCTGCGCCTGCGGCCCAACAAGGGGGCGGTGCAGGGCGTGCAGGCCATCGGCCGGCTCGACCAGGACACCACTGGCCTGCTGCTTTTGACCGACGACGGCCAGTTCATCCACAAGATGGGCTCGCCCAAGCACCACGTGCCCAAGGTCTACGAGGTGACGGCCAAGCACCCGGTGGACGAGGCGCAGATCGCCAAACTGCTTGCCGGCGTGGTGCTCGACGACGATCCGAAGCCCGTGCGCGCGGCCGCCTGCGAGTCCGACAGCCCGCTGCACCTGCGGCTCACGCTCACCGAGGGCAAGTACCACCAAGTCAAGCGCATGCTGGCCGCGGTCGGCAACCGGGTCGAGGGGCTGCACCGCTCGCGCATCGGCGATCTCGCGCTGCCCGAAGACCTGGCACCGGGGCAGTGGCGCTGGCTCACGGCCGAAGAGGTCGCGGCGCTGCGCGCGCCGGCCAAGCCCGGCAAACTTTCGAAGTAACGGGCCAAGCTGGCAGGGAGAAAGACGGGCGTTCCGGTCAGCCAGTCTTAATGCTCGGCCGTTAAGATCGCCAGCTCTCTCTCGGAACCTTCCCTTGCGACTTCCAGCCCGCCCGAACGGCCGCATCGCGGCCTTCCTGTTTTCCTGCATGACGGCCCTGGCGGTAAACACCGCCGCCGCTGCGGCAGAGCCCCCTCCGATCTTCGTGCTCAACTCGCTGGACGCCAGCGTCAGCGTGATCAATCCGGTCGACTGGAGCGAAAAGCAGCGCATCACCACCGGCAAGGAGCCGCACCACATCTACATGACGCCCGACGAGAAGTCGGTCATCGTGGCCAATTCGGCGGGCGATTCGCTGACCTTCCTGAACCCCCGCACGGCCGAGGTGCAGCGCGTGGTCTACGGCATCATCGATCCGTACCAGCTGCAGTTCTCGCGCGACATGAAGTGGTTCGTCACGGCGGGCAACCGCCTGAACCACGTCGACGTCTACCGCTGGGACGGCAAGGACCTGAAGCTGGCCAAGCGCATCGCCACCGGCAAGACGCCCAGCCACATCTGGATCGACAACACCAGCACCATCGCCTACGTGACGATGCAGGACAGCGACGAGATGATCGCGGTCGACCTGCCTTCGCAGACCGTCAAGTGGCGCACCGCCACCGGCCCGATGCCCGCCGACATCTTCGGCACCCACAACGACAAGACGCTGCTCGTGGGCCTGACCGGTGGCGACGGCGTGCAGGTGTTCGACGTGGAGGGCGCGCAGCCCAAGCTGGTCGGCAAGATCCCCACCGGCAAGGGCGCCCACGCCTTCCGCTCGGCCGGCGACGGCAAGACCGTGTTCGTGAGCAACCGCGTGGCCAACACCATCAGCCGCATCGACCTGACGACGCTCAAGGTCGTCGCCAGCTATGCCGTGCCCGGCGGGCCCGACTGCATGGACGTGTCGGCCGACGGCAAGACGCTGTACGTGACCTCGCGCTGGGCCAAGAAGCTCACCGTGGTCGACCTCGTGGCCCAGAAGGTCGTGCGGCAGGTCAATGTGGGCCGTTCCCCGCATGGCGTCTGGACGCTGGACCATGGCAAACGCACGTAGGCGCGCCAGCGCGGCCGTGCTGCTGGCGCTGGCCTGCGGCACGGTGGTGCCGGGCGCCTGGGCCCAGCAGCAGGCGGCCACCTGCGAAAAGCCCGTCTACCTGACCTTCGACACCGGCCACATGGGCATCGCCCCGCTGGTGGCCGACGTGCTCAAGCGGCAGAACGTGCGCGTCACCTTCTTCGCCGCCGCCGAGCGTACCCAGACCGACGGCGACAGCCTCGACGACCACTGGGCGCCCTGGTGGAAGGCAAGGGCGGCCGAAGGCAACGAATTCGGCTCCCACACCTACGACCACGCCTACTGGCGCGCCGACGTCAAGGGCACCACGCCGCCGAGCTTTCGCATCCGGCCCTCGGCCGGCCCGCAGGACGGCAAGGAATCGACCTGGAGCGCGGCCCAGTACTGCGCCAACATCCGCAAGTCGTCCGACCGGCTGGCGGCCATCACCGGCAAGAAGCCGCTGCCGCTGTACCGCGCGCCGGGCGGCAAGACCTCGCCCGCGCTGCTGGCGGCCGCCGAGAGCTGCGGCTACAAGTACGTCGGCTGGGCGCCCGCCGGCTTCCTCGGCGACGAACTGCCGAGCGAGAAATTCAGCAACGCGAAGCTGCTCACGCAGGCGCTCGACACCATCCGCGCCGGCGACATCCTGCTCGCGCACCTGGGCATCTGGTCGCGCAAGGACCCGTGGGCGCCGGCCAACCTCGAGCCGCTGATCGTCGGCCTCAAGGCCAAGGGCTTCTGTTTCCAAACGCTGCGCCAGCACCCGGACTACCGCGCCTGGATCGCATCCCACCCCTGAGTTCGTGCCGTGATCGATTGGCTGACTGACGCTTTTTCCTCCCTCCAAGGCTGGTTCTTCGAGGCCGTGGTGCAGCCGCTGGTGTTCGCCGTCGGCCTCGGCGGCTGGACGGAGGACGCCTTCGACGCCACCGGCTGGCTGCTGGTCGGCGTCATCCAGGTGCTGGTGCTGATCGCCATCATCGGGCCGCTGCAGCGCTGGCGTTCGGTGGAGCCCGTGGTCGACCGCCATGCCATCCGCATCGACGTGCTCTACACGCTGATCCACCGGCTCGGCCTGTTCCGGCTGGCCATCTTCTTCACGCTGCAGCCCTTCTTCGACGACGCCATGGGCAGCCTGCGCACGGCGGGGTGGGGCACCTTCCACCTCGACGAGGTCTGGCCGGGCGTGACCGACGTGCCGGTGATCGCCTTTGCGATCTACCTCGTGGTGCTCGACTTCGTCGGCTACTGGATCCACCGCGGCCAGCACCAGCTGAACTGGTGGTGGGGCCTGCATTCGCTGCACCACTCGCAGCGCCAGATGACGATGTGGAGCGACGACCGCAACCACCTGCTCGACGACATCGTCCACGACACGCTCATCGTCATCGTGGCGCAGCTGATCGGCGTGGCGCCGGGCCAGTTCATCGCCTTCGTGGCCTTCACCCAGCTCAGCGAGAGCCTGCAGCACGCCAACCTGCGGCTGAGCTTCGGCGCCATCGGCGAGCGGCTGTGGATCAGCCCGCGCTTTCACCGGCTGCACCACAGCATCGGGCTGGGTCACGAATCGAACGGCAAGAGCACGCTCGGCGGCCACAACTTCGGCGTGCTGCTGCCGTGGTGGGACATGATGTTCGGCACCGCCAACTTCGAGAACCGCTACGACCCCACCGGCATCCGCGACCAGGTGGAGCCCGGCGCCGACGGCCGCGTGCGCGACTACGGCCGCGGTTTCTGGGCGCAGCAGTGGCTCGGCCTGAAGCGAATGGTCGGGCGCGGTTGAGGGTCACCGGCCCCTGACGGCGTCGTCCGAGGCGTTATCCTCGCTGCCTCATGCGCCTGCTCCTCGACTCCTTCTGGCGCGCGGTCGCGTATTGCCTGCTGCCGCGCGTGATCGTGCTGTCGCTGCTGCCCCTGGGGCTGATGGTGCTGCTCGCCGCGGGGCTCGGGTATTTCTACTGGGAAGCGGCCGTGGCCTGGACGCGCGGCGCGCTCGATGCGTGGCCGCTGCTGGCCAGCTTCTGGGCCTGGATCGGCCGGCTTTTCTCGGGTGATGTCACTGCCATGCTGGCGCCGCTGGTCGTGGTGTTCGCCGCCACGCCGCTGATCGTGGTGCTTTCGCTGCTCATCGTGGCCGGCTTCATGGCCCCGGCGCTCACCCGGCTGGTGGGCGATCGCCGCTTTCCCTCGCTGGAGCAGAAGAAGGGCGCTTCTTTCTTCGGCAGCGTGGCCCGCTCGCTCGGCGTCACCATCCTGGCGCTGGTCGCGCTGGTGGTGTCGATGCCGCTGTGGCTCATTCCTCCGCTCGTGCTGATCTT